>CAISBR010000152.1 GCA_903883645.1 uncultured Myxococcales bacterium
AGCGCCGCCAGCGTGACCAGCTCGGGCCAAAGCGGCGCCCGCGCCTGGTGGGTCAAGCCGCGCGTGTCGAGCCAATCGGTCGGGTGGCTGCCCAGCTTGCCGCCCGTCGCGCGCACCAGCTCGGGGCCCACGCTCACTTCGCCAGTCGTAATCCGCAGTTCGTCGGGGTACGGGTGCACCACGCTGGCCCGCCCCGACGCCAAGACCTTCGTGCTGCCCGGCGGCCGCAGCCGCGCCTCGACGTCGTAGGCACCCACCGCGCCGAGCGGCGCCAAAGCCTCGTAACGCCCCGTCGCCACTTCAGAAAGCGGAAGCACCGTCACCGTGCCATCGGGCCCGCGCAGGCTCGCCTCGCCCACCATGCCCTGCAGCCACGTGCCGTCGTCGTCGATCGCATCCACCGCCACCCGCAGCCGGTCGCGCTCGCGCAGCAACCGCACCGCCACGTCGAGCCCTAGCTCTTCTTGCAGCACGTCGCGCACGATCTGCCGGCACAGGCGGGCGTGGTCGGGCCAGCGCGTCCACGCTTGCGCCCAGCGATTCTTTAAATCACTTGTCCACACGCTGACTTTGCCCTGCCCCAGCCGCCAGCGGACGAGCAAGGGTTTGCCGTTGTTCAGCCGCAGGATCTCTTCGGCGCCCGACTTGGTGCGGGTGGGCAAAAAGCCAAGCAGATTGGGCGCTTGATCGATGTGCACGCCGCGCAGCAGATCGACGCGACCGAGCCCCGGCGCCAGCCGCGCCTGCACCGCCTTTTCGACCACCGAGTCGCCGTGCAGCAGTTTGGTCTCGCGCACGAAAATGCGCGGCAGATTTTCGGGTCGGTCGGTAAAGTACGAGCGCCCACCGCCACGATCCGCAATACTTTCGAGCAGATTGCGATCGACATCGCTGCCCACGCCCACCGCCGACACCGTGATGTTGCCACGCCGCATCTGCCGCACCAGCGCATCGATGCCGGCACGCGGCGCCTGCCCGTCGGTCATCAGCAGCACGTGCTTGATCTTGGCCTGGGCACTCGACAATTGCTGGTAGGCCATGTCGAGCGCGGGGTAGATGTGCGTGCCGCCCGAAGCCGTCAACTTGCCGATATCACTCTCGATCCGGTAGCTGTTGCCCGCCCGCTGCAGCCGGACCGCCAGCCGCGCCTCGGAGTCGAAGGCCACCACTCCCAGCAAGTCGTCGGGCGCCAAGGCCTTTGCCGTCGCCAGCGCCGCCGCTTTGGCCAGCTCGATCTTGGGCCCGCTCATCGACCCCGAGCGGTCCACGGCCAGCATCAGCGCAATCGACGGCAGCTCGATCTTCGACTCCACGTCCATATGCACAGGCAAGACGTGCTTGTCGAGATACGTGTCTTGGTAACCACCTGACCCCAGGCTATTTTCGCCGCCCACCACCAGCAAACCGCCGCCCTGGCGGACATACGACTCCAGATTGCGCATGTCGCCATCGGTCAGCTGCGGCACCCCCAGCGGGTCGATGCGGGCGACATCCGACAAGATCACCGCTTGGTACGGCAGCAACCCGCCCAAGCTGCGCGGCAGACCGTCGGCCGGGCGGGTATCGACCTCGAAATCGTCTTGCAAAGCGCTGGTTAACGGCACAGCCTGGCGCTCGCCACCCCCTTCGACATACAGGATGCGCGGCCGCTGCTCGACGGCCACCCGCGCCCGCAGCTGATTGTTCGAGGCAAAGCGGTCTTGACCCGTTACACTGGTACACTCGACGGCCAGATCGACATAACCAGGCTTTGTTAAACGCAATTGCCCCAGATCAACCCGCTGCGAACCCGCTTGCAGCTGCTGGACCACCGGCTCGGGCACCTCGGGCGGACCCTTGACCGCGCAGCGCACCGCCATGGCCACGTTGGTTTGCACGGTCGCGGCCAGGGCAAAACGCACACCGGTGCGAACCTTGGCCGGCAGCTCGAGTTTTTCTACCAGCACTTCGGGCTGCGCGGGCAGCGGCGCCAGCTCGGGCAAGTGCAGCTGCACGCCCGCCGCCTGCAGCACCGGCACGCTGCGCAGGGCCTCGCCTTGGGTCTGTAAGCCATCGGACCACAACACGAACTGCGGCACGGTATGCCCATCGAGCAGGCCTAGGCCCAGCGCCAGCGCGGCTTGCAAGTCGGTGGCGGTGGGCGTATCGGGCGCGCGCACAAAACTGGGCAAAGTCAGCAAGGTCGCATCGATCGGCAGCCGCTGCGCCACACCGTCAAAGACCACTACCGCAAGCGGCGGGGCGGCGGTATCGCTGTCGCGGGGATGAGACTTATCCCAAGCCGTCAAGCCCTTAGCACTTTCGAGCACCCCTTGCTCGGCCGCGCGCAGCAGCCCGTCGGGCACCGAAGCCGAGCGGTCGACCAAGTGCACCACCTGCGGGCGCCGCGGCCGCGCGCGCACACTCTCGGGCCCCGCCAAAGCCAGCGCCAGCACCGCCAGCAGCAGCGCGCGCACCAGGGTCTGCAGCGCCACCTGCCAGCGGGGCAAGTCCGTCATCCGCCAGGGCAGTTGCACGACCAGCAGCCAGCCAAGACCCGCCAGCCACAGCGCTTGCGGCCGCGCCAGCTCCACGCCGTGCACGGCCAGGTTCGCCGCCCACGTCGGCCACTGCCGCAAGCCAGCCAGCAGTGTCGCCACCGCAAAGAGGGCGGTCACCCCAACCCAGGCAAGCTGTTTCGCGCGGCGGCTCATACCGTCCTCCGCCGCAGGTACGCCGTCCACTCGAGGAGCAGCCCAAACAGCACGACGACCAGATAAGCCATGTAGATTGGCCAGTTGTTACCCGTGTCGCTCGCTGCCTGCACCGGCCGATCGCGCACGCCTTCGCCTTGGTGCAGCAGCGCCGTCGGCCGTTCGCTGGGCGGCAGGCTGGTCGGCCGCACCACCGTCTCACCAGATATATGCGTCCATTGATGCAGGCCAAAGGCCTCGCTGCTGCCCACGAACTGCCCCGCCGACAACCGCGCCGGCCGCGGCGGCTGCCCCGGCTCGCGGTACTGCCAGCTGCCGGTTGGAAGCGGCGCATCCACCGCCCAGGGCCGGCCCAATTCCAGAGGCTGCAGCAGGGGTTGATCCTCGCCCGCCAGCCACGCCAACGCGTTACTCGCCAGAATCGGCAGCGCATAGCGGCCCACCAGGTCGGTCTCGCGCAGGTCGATCCCCCAGGTCAGCTGCCGCACCGGCACCTCGCTCGCCAGCATCACCGCCGCGCTGCGACCGCCACCTAAGCTCGCCGCAGCCAACACCTTTTGCCCGGATTGTATTGGCAGCAGGCGCACCGCATCAAAATTGGTGTCTTGAAAACTGACGCCGCGCATCGCCGGATGATCCGCAGCCCGCACCAGCACTTCGGGGTTATGTGCCAGCTGGGTGGCATCGCGCGCCAGGTCGAGGCCCAGCCGCCACGTGGCCAGACCGTCGGGCGCCTCGGCCAAAACCCCATCAAGAATGACGAGATCGATGCCGTGCCGCGCCCTGTCCACCGCCCGCCACGCCTCGGGGTGGTAGTCCGCCGGCGCCACACGCTGCACATCCGCGCGGCCCGTCGCCGCCAACGCCGCATCCAGATAGTGATTTTTATCGCCCACCCACAGCACCTTGAGCCGCCGCTGCGCCGCCACCACCGCCAAGCCCCAATCGTCCCAGTGGGCGAGGTCGATCAGGTCGGGGTGCTGCGGCTCGACGCGCACGGCAAAGCGGGCATCGACTAGCTCGAGATCAGGCACTTGCACGGTGGTCGCCCCGGCGGGCAGCTGCACATCGACCAGCCGCCGCAGGTTGCGGTCCTTGGCCAAATCGCCCGTCGTCTCGCCCGTATCGGCGGCAAAGATCGCCAGGCGCGCCCGCACATTCTTACCTGTATCGTTGCGCACTTGCACGGTCAACACGCCGCGGTCCGGGTCGTCGGCCTGGGCGCGAATGGCCGCCTGCTCGACCGCCAAATTCGCAAGCACGTAGGGCACTTTGCTGTCGTACCCCGCAGCCCCCAGCGGCCCCGCCCACAGCCACTGCAGCGGAACTGGCGCCGTTTCAAGTGGTTGCAAGGGCAGCCCGCCATCGCTCGCCACCAGCAGCCGCGCCCCCGGCCGCCCCTGCAGCATCTGCGCGGCACTGCGCACGGCCCGGTTTAGGTCCATACCGCCCTGACTGGCCGTCACGCTTTCTAGCGCCTTGTGAATCGCTTGGCGATCGCTACCCCAACCGGCACACACCTCAAAACTGCCCGAAGCTACAGCCAAAAGTACATCTTCGTCGGGGGGCAGCTGGTCGAGCCACTGCGCCGCGCGGTTCTTGGCCTCGTCGAGCCGCGCCACCGGCCCCGCCTCGCTCGCACCATCGCGGGTCGCCATCGAGGCCGAGCGATCGATCAGCAGCACCGTCGACCCCTGCCGCCGCGGCCGCACCACCCGCTCGGGGTGCAGCAAGTCACCCAGCTGCGCGCCCAGCAGCAGACCCAGAAAAGCCACGAACATCAAGAAGCTAAGTAGTCTCTGCCAGCGCCGCCCAAGACTGCGGGCCTCGACCGAGCCCAGTACACGCCGCCACAGCCCGCCAAACGGCACCTCGACCTTGCGCCGCCGCGGCCGCAGCAGATGCAGCAGCACCAGCGCGAGCAACGCCGCCACGGCGCGCGTCAGCCACGCTTGCAGTTCGCTCGTCGGCATCACCCCAGAAAGCCCCCCTGGCGAAAGACTTTTAGCACCGCCTCGTCGAACGGCACCGCCACGTCGAGCTGCAGGCAGCGCGCCGCCACCTGCCGCGCCGCCCGCTCGATCTCGGCCGAAAACTCCGTAAAAGCATGACGATACTCGGCCATCAACGCCGGCGTCAGCGTCAGCTCGCACAGCTCGCCCGTCTCGCTATCGACCAGAGTCACATCGCCGTACGCTCCCGCCTGCAGCAGCTGCTGGTCGCACAGGTGCAGCAGCATCGGCTCGAAGCCACGGTAGGCCAGCAGGCGCAGCGCATCGCCAAGCCCTTGCGGATCAAAGAAATCGCTGACCAACACCACCAGACCCGGCCGCGGCTGATGGCGCACAAAATCGTCGATCGCCTGGCGAATATCGGTCTTGCCCGCGGGCTCAATGGCCGAAAGTGCTCGCAACACCGCAAAAAACTGGCCGCGACCGCGCACCGCCCGCATCGGCGCACTGGCCCCTTGCGCAAACGGCACGACACTCACCCGGTCTAGGTTCGACAGGGCGATGTAACCCAGCGCCGCCGCCACCTGCAAGGCCCGGTCGAGCAAGCTGATCTCGCCCTCAGCCCCCACCGCCATCGACTGGCTGTGGTCGACCAAGAAATAGACCGACAGGTCCTCTTCTTCTTCGTATTCGCGAATTTGCACCTGATCCGAACGCGCCAGCAGCGCCCAATCCAGCTGCGCCATGTCGTCGCCGGCCGAATAGTCGCGATGCTCCGCAAATTCGAGACCCGCGCCGATCTTCTTGCTGCGGCGATGCGCCTGGGCCCCCGAGGTCGCCGTCCGCCGCGCCAGCAGCGCCAACTGCTCGACACGCCCCAAAAACGACGCATCAAACAGGTCGGCGCGCACGTGCGGCCCCCCATTGATTGGCTGTTGCGGGCGGTCGGCCATCGGTCCTCGCTAACGCAGTTTCTTGTCGAGTTCCAACAGCATCTGCTCGATCACCGTATCGGCACGCACGCCCTCGGCCTCGGCATCAAACGACAGCAGCAGGCGGTGACGCAGCGCGGGTTTCGCCAAGGCCCGCACATCGTCGATCGCCGCCGCCGGCCGCCCTTGCAGCAGCGCGCGCAATTTCGCACCCATCACCAGGGCTTGCAGGGCCCGCGGCGAGGCCCCCGCGCGAATCCACCGCTTGACCGACTGCAGCGAGCCGTGCGAGCCGTGCACCAGTTGCACCGCATAATCGACCACATGCCGCGCAATCGGACTGCCAATCGCAAAGTCGTGAATCGCCAAAATCTCTTGCCCCGTCAGCACTTTCTGCACATTGGGCACGTAGCCGCTCACGGTCCGCTCAACAATGGCGTGCAGCTCCTCGGCCGTTGGAAACGGCACCTCGATCTTGAACACAAAGCGGTCGAGCTGCGCCTCGGGCAGGGGGTAAGTTCCCTCCATTTCAAGGGGATTTTGCGTCGCCAGCACAAAGAACGGCTCTTGCAACAGGTGCGTCTTGGTGCCAATCGTGACGGAGCGCTCTTGCATCGCCTCGAGCAGCGCCGACTGGGTCTTGGGTGTAGCACGGTTGATCTCGTCGGCGAGCAGAACCTGTGTAAAAATAGGTCCTTGCTGAAAGACGAGCTGGCGACCGCCCTGGCCATCCTCGACCAGCACCTGGGTGCCCAGCACGTCGGACGCCTTGAGATCTGGGGTAAATTGCACCCGAGCGAACTGCAGATCCAGGGCCTGCGCCAGGGTGCGAACCAGAAGGGTCTTGCCCAGGCCCGGCACACCTTCGAGCAGCACATGACCACCAGCCAGCATGCCCAGAATAACCGCTTCGATTACGGTATCTTGCCCCACCATCACCTTGGCGAGCTCACTGCGCAGCGTGGCCAAGCGCTCGGCCATCCAGGCCATCTTTTCGCTAACTTGCTGCGTGGTCAGGCTTTCGGCCATGTGCACCCCTACTGCCTGCGGCTAGTCGCGCGGGCGAATCTGCTCAAAGTATCGACGAACCAGCGCCTTGCGCCCAGCCGGCAGCCCCTCTTTGTCGACCATTTCTTCGGCAACCCGGCTGTAATCGACGTACACATCGCGCCAACCCTGCCTAGCGAAACCTTTTTTTGCCGTGTCCATAAACGTCTTCTTCACATCCGGTCCATCGCCCTGCTGGCCTTTCACCTTCTCGGTACGCGCCGCTTGCATCCCGGGGTCCTTACCGTTTTGCCGCGCGTCGCCCTTGCCCGTGCCGGCCTCTTTGCCGCCCTTGCCGCCGCCCTGCTGCCGCTCTTCGTAGCCGTCGTTGATCAGGTCCGTGCGCGACTTGCCGCCCAGCCCGCGCTGCCCCAGCTCAAAACCGCGTTTCTGCCCGCCTGGTTGCGACCCTTCGGCCTTGCCGTCGTGCCCTTGCTCGCCGCTCTGCTTGCCACCCTTCTTACCACTTCCCGGGCGCTTCTTGCCGTCTTGCCCCTTGTCGCCGTCATCGCCTTTACCCTGTACTTTCTGGCCCTTGCCATCCCTGGGCTCGCCCTGATCGCCGTCTTCGTCGCCCTCGTCGCCCGGCTCGCCTGGCCCCTGCTTGTCGCCTTGCCCCTGCTGCTTGTCGCCACCACCGCGCGACAGCCCCTGCCGCACATCGCGCAGCCGCTCTTGCCCCATGCGCTGCGCCTGCCGGGCCTTCTGCTCGTTGTCTTGACGACGCAATTCGCCAGCGGCCTGACGCATCGCCTGCTGCATGGCCTTTTGCCCTTTACCTTCGCCAGGTTTCTCGCCCTGCTTGCCGCCGTCTTTACCGCTCTGAGCGTCAGCACCTTTGTCGCCCTGCTCGCCCTTCTGACCCAGCCGCCCGCCCTGCTGTTCTTGCTGCCGGCGCAATTCGTCTGCCGCCATGCGCGCTTGCCGTTCTAGCCGCTGCACCTGATGCTGCGCGCCCTCGGCATCGCCCGTCTCTTTGCGCAGCTGTTCTAGGTCGTGGCGCGCCTCTTGCAGCCGCCGCTGTTGCTCGGGATTCAGCCCGCCCTGCTCGGCCCGCTGCTGCTCGAGTCGCGACACCTTCTTGGCCAGCTCTTTCAGCTTGTCGGGCACCTTGGTGTCTTTCAGCGCATCGGCAAATTTCTCGAGCGTCTTTCGCCACTTCTCAATGTCTTTGTCGCTCAAGTCCTTGTCGGCCAGCTTCTCGAGCGCCTTGGCGATCAGCCCCAGGTCACCCTGTTCCGCCGCCCTTTTTAGCTCGTCTTTCACCGCGCCATCGGGGGCCTGCTCGACCGCCTTTTGCACCGCATCGGCCACGGCATGGCGCGCCGCCACATCGCGCTGGCGCTGGGCCTCGTCGGCATCGCCTGGGGTTTGGCTGGCACTCGCATCGGTCGGCAGGTCAGCGCTGGCGGGCCGCGCCGCCTCAAGGGCCGCAAGTTGCTCTAATGCCTGGCGTTTATCGATGCGCCCCTCTTGCACCGCCTCGACCACTTGCCGCAGGTCGCCCAGCCACTTGCGCGTCGCGTCATCGTCGACCTGCTGCTCCAGCTCGTGCAGCAAGCGCACATCCGCGGTCAGCAGGTGCGCCGCATCGTCGCCCAGCGCGGCGCGGGCTGTAGCGAAACCCTTGTGGGTACTGGGTATTTCGGGGTTGATCCCCGCAGCCTCGCCGGCACCACCTTCTGTCGGTACCGGCGCGAACACCGCCGCAGTCAGCACCACCAGCATCGCCCCGCCACCCCGCCAATTCAGGCGCGGCCAGGGCAGCAATTCAGAGAGATTAAGTGCATTTGCGACCTCTGCCGCCCGCGCCGCCTGCACCTCGACCCAGCCGTCGCGGCGCGCTTGCCCGGCCAGCCACAGCGAAGTGGCGAGCGCGTCGTAACTACCTGCCCGCTCGTCTAAAAGCCGCGCCAGCTGCATATCGCTGTGCGAGTGCCACAGCCCGTGAGCCAGCCCACCCAAGACCGCTGCCCCCAGTACGGCCAGGGCCGCCATGTCCCACGCCTGCGGCCACAGCGCCAGACGGACCGCAAAAATCCAAACACTCAGTATAACCAGCCAGTAGGGCAACACTCGCAACAGACGCTGCGCCGCCGACTGCCGCCAAAGCCGCCACCGAGCGCGGCGCACCGCCGATTGCACAACGACATGGGGGGCAAGGCTGGCGAGCGTTGGTGGCGTGGCGATTCACTCCAAGTGCAGCAGGCGGGGCGCGTGCGGTCTTTAACGCCGCAGCGGAGCCGGGTGTTCCCGCGGCCCAAAGGTTCGACGCGCCAGTGCTCGCGAGGATTCAGCGATGACGGTGCGACTTGCCTTGCGCCGCCTTGGCAGCGGGTACCGCTTTGGCGGACTTGGCCGTGGCGTGAGCGGACTTGGCCGTGGCGTGAGCGGACTTGGCCGTGGCGTGAGCGGACTTGGCGTGAGCGGGCTTGGCACCTGGCTTAGCCGCAGTCTTCGCCGGCGGTTTGGCCACGTGCTTGCCGGCTTTGGCCGCCGGTCGCAGAGCCTCGGGCGCCTTGCGCAGCACCGCACTGACCAGCACCGCCTTGTCGCGCTTCGCCTTGCCCGTGCGGCCCTGGCTAGTCTGGCGCGGTGCATTGCGCTCGACCAGGATTTTCGCCAGTTGCTCCGCATTCTTACTCAGTTGCGCAGGCTTAGCCGCAATTTTACCTTGCCCCACCGTCTCGACCGCGTCGGCATCCACGGGCGCCGCAGGGGGCGCGTTCTGGCCGCTCTGGGCCGGTTTGCTGGGCGGCTCGGTAGCCGGCTCGTCGCCACTCGGCAACGATTTCTGTGTCAAACCAAGCGCATACAGCGGCTCGCCGTAGTACAGCGCCCGGTAAGTGGCGATGCTCGAGGTCACCCGCTTGGCGTAGTCGCGCGTCTCGCGGAACGGAATTGTCTCGACAAACAGGTCCATCGGCCAGTCGCCGCGCTGCTTGCGCCACCGCCCCACCGCGCCGCCGCCGGCATTGTAGCCCGCCGCCATCTGCTGCTCGCGCTCGAAGCGATCAAGAAGACGTTTCAAGTACTTCGCCCCCAAGCGGATGTTCACCGCCGGCTGCCGCAGTGTCGCTTCGTTGGCGTCGAGACTCAGCCCCCGCGCCATCTCTTTGGCGGTCGGCAAGATGAGCTGCAGCAGGCCAATCGCGTGGGCCGACGACTCGACCTTGGGATTAAAGCCCGACTCACTGCGGCAAATCGAATACAGAATCGAGGGATGCAGATCGAACTCCGTCGCCGCGGCCTGCATCAGCTCGGCGTACGCGCGCGGAAACGCCACCTCCCACGCCAAGCGATTGCCCGGACCGGGATAAGCGGTGGCGTAAGCCCGCAGCACGTCGCGACCGACCGCATGGCTACTAACCCAGCGACCTGCTTCAGCATCCAGTGCCGCCCGTGTCCAAACCTTGCCCGGATCGCCGGCCTGCCACTTCAAGTTCGCCGAGGTATCGCGGCCCAGCCCAGCGGCGTCGAGCTCTTCGCCCGCCTCGTCGTGCCAGCCCAATTGACCAAGCAGTCGCGCACGTTGCACCCCTGCATCCGCCAGCACCGCGTCGGTCACCTGCGGCCCCGCCTCAAGGTTGCGCTCGACCAGCACATCGGCCGGCGCCAGCTTCGAGCGCGTCTGCAGCTGCGCCATCGCCATCGACGCATAGTAGCTTAGTGGGTGCCTAGTTACGACCCGTTTCCATCGCTCAACCGCCGCCTCGTGCTTGCCCAGTTCGTGGAGCGCTCGACCGGCAAAGTAGTCTGCACGGCCACGGCCCCAGTCGCGGTCATCGTAGCGCACACTCTCGCCCGCCTCGCCCTTAGGCACGGGATCGCGGTCGCGCACCTCGGCCAGCCGATCCAAAATCAGCAGTGCATCCTTCCACTTGGTATCGATCATTCGCTGCAGCGCCACCCGCCAGGCCGCCACATCGACCATGTCGCGCTCGGCATAGTCTTGCGCCGCCACCGGCCCCTGCTTTTCGAGCACCGCGAGCGCCTCTGCGCTCCCCACCAGCAGCAGCAGCGTCTTGGCATCGTCGCCGTCGAGCCCTGTAAGCCCTTGATCAAGCGCCCGTTGTAGCGGTTTGTTGGCCTCCGCCTTGCCCAGTAGCGCCAGCGCCCGGCCCGTGCGGTAGGCGATATCGCCCTTGCCCAGCGGGTCTTCGTCGACGACGAGCGCCGTGCCATCCGCGTCGCCTTTGCACTCACTGTCTAGTTTTTCGAGCAGGGTCAGCGACTTATCAAATTCGGCCCGGCGATCGCGGCACTTGGCCGCCCAGCTCAGCGCATGGCAGCGAACGGCTTTGCTTACGCTCGCTTGGGCCGCCAACGCCTCTAGAGCCGGCATGGCCCGCGCATAACGCCGCCGCTGCGCCGAATACACCAGCGCGTCGAGCACCGCCGCCCCGTCTTGCGGGCGCGTCTTCAGCCGTGTTTGCCAGGTGGAATCTGTACTTCCTAGCAGCAGATCGACCAGTTCTTCCGCCGCCGTCGACTTGCCGGCCTTGGCTATGCCCTGCCGCAGCAGCTCCATCGCCTTGTCGTCGTCGCCGGCCGCAAGCGCCGCGCGCACGCGCTCAACCAGCAACCGCTTGCCTAACCCCGTACCGATGGGCGCATCGATCGCCGCCAGCAGACGGGCCGCGCCCTCCCGATCTCCGTTGCGGCGCAGGGCCTTAGCCTTGTACAGCAGCAGCCCCGGCTCGGCGCGATCGCCCACTAGAGTCAACGCCACCGACGACAAGCCCGCCTCGTCCGCCCGCGCCACAATCCAACGCAACACCGCGATACCCAAGGCTGGATGCGCCGCTGCCAGCCGCGCCATCTGCAGCGCGCCCACCTTGTCGCCCTGAATCCAGCGCAGTTGCGTCAGCAGCATCGCCAACCGCTGCCGCTCATCGTCGCGCTTGCCCGTCTCGAGCTTTTTCCAAGCATCTTCAGCGAGTTTGCTGGCCTCTTGCAACTTGCCCTGCTGCCAAGCCTTCCACGCGGCCAGCGCCTGCGGACTGCCAAACGGCTCGGGCAGCGCACCAAGGGGCTGTGTCAGCGCAAGATCACTGGCTTTTTCTGGGGGCTGTCCTTCCAGCGTCCACTCGCTGGGCAGGTCAGCGTGGACGGCCAAGCCTAAGGCGCCGGCCCACTGCTGTAGAAACGGTGGCGGCGTTGGACCACGGCCACTGCCGAGCCACACTGCCGTACCCGCGCAAAGTGCCAATGCGGCGGCAAAAACAGCCAAACTCCAGCGTCCGCGACCCGATTTGGGCGCAGACCCGGAGTCTGACGATGGGGCCGCCGCACGCTTGGCCGAGCGACGAGCACTCAACTTTGCAAAGGGGATGGCGAAAACCGCGCTAGCTGCCGAAAATACACGGCTGCTGGCGGGTGCCGAATCAGCGGATGGTGGGCAGGCTGATGTGCTCGCCCAGCGCAGCTTCGAGCTTCTTCTCGGACTGGATGCGGTGGGCGCGGGCCACTTCGCGCTTGCGCTGCTGCCCCATGGCAGTCTTCTTGGCCTTGCGGATGCGCTTGACGACTCGGGAGTTGGAAGCCATGGTGAACTCTCTAAATAGGGCGCGTCGTAAGTTACTGATTCTAAGTCAGCAATCCGCGCGCTCGTCTGCGATGGACCGCGACCCGATGCCAGTGTGGCGGGCCGCGAGGTCAAGTCAAAATTGCATTGCCGGTCTGGACCAATTCGCTGGGAATGGACCGCGACGGGGGCAGTACCATGCCAGAATGGCCACGCGGCGTCAAGGCGTATTTGGAACCAGCGGGCAAGCCCGTTGCGCACCAGGACAGCGAAATCAGGAGCCATCGGTGATGGCGACAAGCTGATCGAGGCGTGCACAGGCCCCCCGTTCCGCCGGGCTGCCCGCGGCCCCTATGCCAAGGCCTGCGTGCAGCCGCGGCTCATTCAGATTCGCTTCATTCTCGCGATGATCGAAGCACGGCGCCCGTCGTCGACCTTCTGGTTCTGGAGCATCGCCAGCGCTTTCTGCTCCAAATCGGCAAGCTGCGCCGCCACTTCGGGCTGGTCATCGCCGCGAAAAGACAGCACCATGTCGTCTTGCGCCGTTACGCCATAGCGCATGCGCAACACGTTCTCTTCCTCGGCGCTCAGATTCGCCGTCCGCAGAGCTCGATCGAACTCCGTGCGCGTACGCACCAGCGTCTCGGTTTTGGTTCTGATCACAACGCACTCCACATGCTGGCCCAACGCCAGACTTCCGCGAACCTGGCAGCGATCGCCGCTCCCTGTCCGCACAATCAAGGTACTTCGGCCCGGCCGTTTCGCAAATTTTTTGTGCAATTTGTGCGATCTAGGCGGTGTTGGCAGTCGGTTATCGGTGGCTTGTCTCGGCGCAATGCGCACCTAGCGGCCGCCGGTTGACCGTGCACTACTTCGCCTCGCCGGGGTCGCCCAGAGCGCGCAGGAGCAATTGTTCTAGGCTCGGCAGCGGCAACCCGGCCAGTTTCGCGGCCGCGGCGTGCTGACCACCGGCGCGCAGCAGCAGCTGCTGACAATAGGCGCGGTCGAACTGGGCCAGAACCTGAGTCCGCGCCAGGCTGTAGGGGATGTCGGCGACCTCGACACGGCTGTCGCTCGACACCTCTACGGCTGGCGCGCGCACGCTTAGTTCGGCCGGTCGCGAGCTGGCCATCTGCGCCGCCCGCTCCAAATGTCGTCGCAATTCGCGCACGTTGCCCGGCCAGGCGTGCGCCATCAGCGCGGCCATCGTGCGGTGCGACAAAATCAGCGGCCGCGTATCGCCGAGCTGAGTCTGAATGGCGTCAAGCAACACATCGACGAGCAAGGCAATGTCGTCGGGGCGGTGCCGCAGAGGTGGCAACGTCACTCGGCGATTCTTCAGCAGCGCCTGCACCTGTTTATGCAAGCGACCCTCGCGCGCCGACTGCTCGAGCGGCACGGCCAGGGTCAGCAGCAGCCGCGGCGCCGCCGGCTGTTCAGTCGCAATCAGATCAAGAAGCTGCGGCTGGTAGGGTGCCGGCAGTTCGTCAAATTCGAGCAGCAGCAGACTGCCGTTGCGCGCCGCAGCCAGTGCCTCACGCGCTACAGCGATCACATTGCCAGGATCAACGGTGCTGCAGTCAAGGGGCACCAGCGGGCCGTCGGCCATTTCGGAGCGGGCGTGAACGGCCCGAGCCGCAGCGCGTTTGCCAGTGCCCGGCTCGCCCTCGATCGCCACCGGCTCGCGCCCCGCGCACAGGTCTGCTAGCCGCGCAAAAGCCTCGCGCATCTCGACACTTTGACCCTGTAGCGCGCCGAATTCCGTCTCGCGCGACAGGGCGATCTCGTGCAGCGCAGCCTGCTGCTCGTACTGCAGCTCGGTCTGCCCAAGGCGAAAGGTCGCAGACGCGCCCGCGGTGGTCTCGCCCAGCCGTGAGCCGGCAAACCACGTGCCGTTCTTGCTGCCAAGGTCGATCACGCGGTAACCCGCCCGCTCACCCACAATGCGCAGATGGTGGCGCGACACCGACGCATCGGCCAGGACCAAGTCGCAGTCTGGGCCGCTGCCGATGACCACCGCGCGGCGCGAAAACGTAGCCTCGGTGCCGGCATCGGGGCCACTCACCACCCGCAGGCGAAAGGTCGGCAGGGTATAGCGCTCGGCATAGGTCGCAGCGCTTAGGCTGAGGCCCGTTAGCGTCAATGTATTGATTTCAGTCATGGTTCGCCGGTCGCGGGGCAGCCTTCGCCCAAGCAAGCGCCTTGAACAGTGCGCTCTTCGCCGTCTTTAAGGCCGCGCACGTGGATCTCGCGGTGGGCGCCGCTGCCGGGGTCGTCGATGCGGACAAGGTGATCGCCAGCAGTGACGCGGACTTCGTAGCGGTCGCCGCCGGCCACCGGCTTGCGGAGTTCGCCATCGACGCGAACTTTGCACGCCACAGGCAGCACCCGCATGCGAATTACCGACGTGCGCTCGGGCACTTTCTCTTTGGCGTGGGCGGTCTTGACAGGCACCGGCTCCGGCTCGACCGTCAGCGTGCCAGGCGATGGCCCACCAATCACCACCATGCGGGTAGGCGGCTCGGGCAAAGAGGTCACCTTGACCGGAGTAGCATCATTATTTTCAAGCACTTCAACGCGCGGCGCCTCGACCACCGCCACGGGCTGGGCCATGCCGGCGGCTTCGCTCAGCGGCGGGTTCACGTTGCGCCGCCCCATCCAAAAGCCGATCGAGATCGCGCCGCCGAGCACGACTACTGCCAACGAAATCCAGCGTTTGCGCCAACCACGCCGGGTTGTGCCGCCCTCGTCGCGCGCGCTCGCCGCCGCCACCGCCACCACATCGAGCCCGGGCAAACTCAGTGTGCCGGTACGGTCCGAGGGTAGCTCGCCGTCGGCCAGACCCAAGATACCTGCTAAGGTCGCGTCGAAGCTGCCTTTTTGCGCCTCGATGCGGTCGAAGGCCGGCGTCAGCTCCCCCGCCAAAAGGCGCGCTGGCGAGCCCACTTGCATGGCCACCAACAGCTGCTCGCCGGCCTGCGCCACCTCGCTGGCGTCTTGAAAGCGCTCGGCGGGGTCGAGCTGCGCCAGCCTTTGCACTAGCTCGGCCAGCGGCACAGACACACCGCGAATACAGAGACTTGCCAGCCGCTCCGGCAGCTTCTTGTGGGCCCGCTCGATCTCTTTGGGCTCGCTCACATCCAAGGCGCGCTCGCCGGTCAGCAGTTCAAAGGCCAGCAGACCCAACGCAAACAGGTCGGCGCGACCGTCGACTGGCCGCTGGCCCGCCGTCTCGGGGCTCAGATACGGCAGCTTGCCGCGCAGCGCACCGGGCGGAAGTTTGCCCAGCACGGCAGCCCGCGCCACACCAAAATCGATCAGCTTTACATGGCCATCGCGGCGCACCATTACGTTCGACGGCGACACATCGTGATGCACCACGCGGAGTTCGCGACCATCGGGCCCCTTGCGATGCTGAGCGTGCTCCAGGGCCCGCGCCACCGCCACAATCACATGCAAGGTTGCGCCTTCACTCAGGTTCAGACCACCCAAGTGCGGCGGCAGGGCCCGCAGCAGGGCGCGCAGGTCGGCGCCATCCACATGCTCCATCGCCAGCCAAAACGACTCACCGTCTTGGCCAATATCCAAAATCTGAGCAATATTAGGATGGTCTAAGGCCTCAAGCAGCCGCCCTTCGGCGATGAGCTGCCCCACCAGCTGCGTGTCGCTGGCCAGCTCGGGCCGCAGCACCTTGACCACTACGCGCTTGGCAAAGCCCGCCGCACCACCCGCCTCGGCCAGGTACACATCGCCCATGCCACCGCTAGCGATCCGGCGCACCAAGCGGTAGCGGCCAAGCTCGAGCGGTGCCGCGTGGGCAGAAGTAGGGGGCAAGGGGGCCACGGCAAGACTCGCGGGTGCAAACACCCGGAAATAAAGATGAACCTAGCCAGCAAGCTGAGCTTGGAGCCAGGCCACGGTATCGGCAAATACGGTGCGGCGGTCGGCCTCGGGCTCGTTGAAGAGCTCGTGGTAAAAACCGTCGTAGCTGTGCAACTCAATGTTTTGATTGGGAATCCGCCCAACGAGCGCCTTTGTGGTCTGGTGGTCAATGATCAAGTCACCGGTACCCAGCAGCACCAGACCTTTCAGCCCGGCCAGCGCCTCGGGATGGGCACACACATCGGCCTGCGCCGCAACAAATTCGGTGTACCAGCGCGCTGTCGCCGACTTGCTGTTCAGCGGATCGTGGGCATACGCCGCCACTTCGGCCGGATCGCGGCTCGTGTGCTCGGGCGGAATCCCCGAAGGCACGGCAAGTTGCGGCAAAAGCTTCGACGCACCGCGGGCCAGGGCCTCTTTCCACGCCGGAATGACGACGGCATTCTTCAGCGCCGGGTTCGACAGGATCCAACCTTTGACTGCAGCAGGCTTTTTACGCGCCACCAGCAGCGCCACCAACCCGCCCATCGAGTGACCGACGACGAACAGCGGCGCGGGCAGCTTTTGCACGGCCAGGTCGATTGCTAGCTCGGCATCGGCCACATACTGGTCAAACGACTCGACAAAAACGCGCCGACCGCCACTTTTGCCATGGCCGCGCTGATCCCACTCCATAACCGAGATTCCGTGGGGCCCGAGCGCATCGACCAAATGGCCATACCGAGCGCCATGTTCGGCAAAGCCGTGGATCACAAGGAGCGACGCCCGCGGGCTTTGCGCAGCATGGATACGGTATTGCAGCACCACGCCGTCGCTGGCCGAAATCTGCCCGGTCTCGCTGATGGTCATCGAATCCTCGCTCGGGAGCCTAATGCTGGCTCGGGGTCGCCGCAGCTGGGGCCGCCACTGGCACTTTTTCGCCCTTGAAGGTGCCCTTGAACGACTGCGTGCCGGCGCGCTGGGCCGTCCACGTGCCTTCGATGCGGTCGCTGGCGAACTTGCCCTCGAGTCGCACCCAGTCATTGCCAAGTTGGCCAAAAAGCGACACTTTATCGGAACTGATACTGCCGCTAATGGGGACCGCCTGCGTCTCGGCCGCGCCGTCGGCATAGCGTACGGTGGCGCCAAGCCATTGCACCGCACCCTGCACCGTACCGATGGTGCCGTTCAAATGCAGCGACGCGTTGCGATCGCCCTTCATCTCGCCGTTCCATTCGCCCGTGGTGGCCTTGGCCTGCTCCGCGATGCGCGGGTCGGGGCAACTGCTGGCTTTCGCGGTGTGCAGCTTGGCTTGAATCTTGGGGAAACGGCCAAACACCATGCCGATGCGGGCGAACTCGGCGGCGCTCAGGTTGACCTTGGCAAACACCGCGGCCGCGGCCTGCGCGTGGGCCAGGGGGTCGAGTTTGCCGTCAGGACCCACCATGCTGCGCTGCAAGCAAGCGATCTCGACAAAGGCCTGCAAGTAACGGTCGATCAATTCCGGCTTAATCAAGCCCAGTTCCGAGGCATAGATGCAGTCCGTCAGGCCACTCTGCACCGCAGCTTGCGTCGGGGTATGGGCCTCCGCGAGCGCATTCGCGGTGCGGTATTTCTGCCGCAAGGCGAACTCTTCCGCCGTATCCGGAGGCAACACAGGCGTCTTGACGGCATCGCTCTTGGCGCCCTGCACTTTGGCCCCCGACTTGCCGACCGGCTTCGGCGCATCGAACACATGCTCCATATTCACCGGAAACGCTTGGCCCATAAGCAGATGCACCGCATGGGTCTCGGCCACGATCGGGTCTTCGAAGTGGGCCACGGCGCATTTTTCGAGGGTCCGCGCCTGAAGGTAGTCTTTGTACGGCACCCCTAGCTCAGGCGGCGGCAACTCGGGCGCTGCAGTGGGCGAGGCCGGGGCGGCAAGCGGGGCAGCGATGGCCTCATTTACCTTATTAGATACAGGCTTATCGTCGATTGGCGCAGGCTTCTTGCCGCAACTGGCAAGGAGCGCGGCCGCCATTAGCGCGAGCATCGTCACGCGCAGCTGCGGATAGGCGAGGTCAAAGGGCAGATTCGTGTGTGCGGTCATGGGCTGGTCGTCCTTGGGCAAGCCGCCGTCGGACCGTCAGTTTAGGGGAGCGGACGCGACAAGTCGATCCCCCGCTTCGCACCGAAGGGCGCAACTTCGCCGCGTTGCCGACCGGCTGCCCTCGCGCGATGTCGCGGAGGTGCGCTATAGTGCCCGATTGTTGGGCCCGCTGGGGCTGGGTTGACCCTCCGATGTCCGTGTTTATCAAGGCATTTACTGGCTGTTTGCTGGTTCTGGCGACCCTTCTGGTCGGGCCTGCGGTGGCCGGCGAGCTACCCTCGGCAGCGGTGCGCCTCGCTTGGCTCAAGACGAGCACGGTCGATCCCACCTCCGCCCTCGAGTCGTGGGTGCAAGAAGTGCGGCTCCGCACCAGCATCCAGGCCGATCCGCATACGGCTGCCGTCCGCCCAGAAGACCCCGCAATTTTTCACTTTCCGCTGCTCTATTGGGCCGGTGACCGCGCGCCGCCGCGCCTGAGCGACACGGCCGTGGCCAACCTGCGCCAGCACTTGTCGACCGGTGGCACGCTGATTATCGACAACGTGGGTCGGGCCGAGGCTTCGGCTGCCTTCGACAGCGCCGTGCGCCGCGAGCTGCTGCGGATCTTTCCGCAACCCCTGCAAAAGGTGCCGCCGGGCCATGTCATTTTTCGCAGTTTTTATCGTTTAGAACAGGCCCTGGGCCGGCGCGCCGACAGCCGCGACCTCGAAGGACTGCGCGTGGGGGGCCAGTTCGCAGTGCTGTACACCCGCAACGACCTGCAAGGGGCGCTAGCCCGGCAAAGCATTGGCGGTTTTGCCATGGCGGTGGTACCCGGTGGCGAGACCCAGCGCGAGTCGGCGATGCGGCTGGCGGTCAACTTGCTCATGTACGCGCTATGCCTTGATTATAAAGACGATCACACCCACGTGCTCTACCTGCTCCGGCATCGGCGCGGCGAGGATGGCCCGTGAACGAGGTCTGGCACGATCACATCGAGTGGGCGCTGTCGTGGCCGTGGAGCGCACGCGTGGCGGTGCTGCTGCTGTCGGCAGCGGTGCTGGGCCTGACTTGGCTGAACGTCCGGCAGGTGGCATCACTGCGGCGGCGGGCGGTGCTGCTGGGCCTGCGCGGGTCGACGGTGGTGCTATTGCTGCTGGTTTTGGCGCAGCCTAGCTGGGTCAGCGTATCTCAACACTTGGCTTCGGCGCGCACGGCGGTGGTCGTCGATCGCTCGGCGTCGATGGCGCTGGGTAAAGCCGATGCGCGGCGCTGGGATCGGGCGCTGCAGGCCGCCAAGGCGCTCGTTGGCGACGGCTCGGTCGATCTGTACAGCTTTGGCGAGACCCTTGAACCTGCCAAGAACTGGCAAGAATTGGCCAAGCGGCGGCCGGATGCAGAGGGCACGAACTTGGCCGCGGTGCTGCGCGGGCTGGCCTCGCTACGCCGCACGGCGCCTTGGAAAGCGGTGGCGCTCATCAGCGACGGGCTCGACAACGCCGGCGTGCGGGCGCGCAATCCAAGCGGCGCGACCAGCCTCGACGCCGATACCCTGTCCGATCTCAGACAGTTGCAGGCGCCGTTGCACGCGATCTACGTCGATGACCCCGAACCCGTGCGCGATGTGGCCGTAGCCGCAGTACGTGTCAGTTCGTTTGGTTATACGCGCACTTATGTACCCGTTGCCGTCGATCTCGAAGTGTCGGGCCTTGCCGACGTGAGTGGCAGTCTGACCCTGCAGCTTTCTGACAACGGCAAGACGATGGTGACGCAGCAAGTACCGATCGCCGGCCCGGCGCGGCGCACCGTTGAGCTCGAGTTCCAGCCGCTGCATGTGGGCACGCACATTTTAGAAGCCGCGGTAGTGCCTTTGCCCGACGAGGTGACCATCGCCAACAACCGCGCCCATGTCGGTATGCGGGTCGTTCGCGATCGTACGCGGGTTTTGCACCTTGCGGGCCACCCCAGCTGGGATACGCGCTTCTTGCGCACTCATCTAAAGGGAAATAGTTCCATAGATTTAGTTTCGTTCTATGTGATGGTCGGCCAAGGCGCCGGAAGTATGGTGTCGGCCGAAGACACGACCCTCATTCCGTTCCCCGCCAAAGAGATCTTTGAGGAGTCGCTCTCGGGCTTTGATCTTATTGTTTTACAAGACTTTCCTTTTGGCCCCTTTAACCTTGAGCAGTATCTGCCGCAGCTGACGCAGTACCTGCAAGGTGGCGGCGCTATGCTCGTGCTGGGCGGGCCACAAAGCTTTGGCGCTGGGGGCTATGCCGGCACTGGGCTTGCAGATTTGCTCCCGGTCGAGGTGGCGCGCACGGCCAACGATGGCGGCTGGGTCGGCGGCGCCCAGAAGCTCACCGTTACCCCCATCGGTGCCGGCCATCCGGCCAGCCTACTGGGCCGCGATGCCCAAGAAAGCACTGCGATTTGGCAGAAACATCGACTAGTTGGTCGAAATAGCGCACTGCGGCCGCGGCAAGGCAGCCACGTGTTGGTCACGGACCCAGCCGGCGAGCCGATCTTGGCTGTGGGCGAACTGGGCGAGGGCCGCACGGCGATGCTTGCCAGTGATTCTCTGTGGATGTGGGCCTTTGGCGCCGACGTCGACACGGAAGGTGACAGCAACCGCGAAGTGCAGCGCAGTCATTACCATCGTCTTTTCGAGCAGTTGTCGGCATGGCTGCTGCGCGATCCCGACTTGGAGCTACTGCGCATCGATGCCCCGGGCGAGCCTGTGCCCGCCGGCAAGCCGCTGTCGGTCGGGGTGCAACTGCGCGACGGTGCTGGGCAACCCAAGGCCGGAGCTGCACTGCGCTACGCAGTAGTGCCCCTGGCCGAGCTCAAGGGCGAGGCGGCCACCGATCACAATGGCCCAACGACGGACCCGCGCGGCTTGGCGACTTTGCGCTTAGATGGTCTAGAAGCAGGTGCATATCTGGCTGTAGTTGAAGCAGAAGTAGACGGGAGACGCCAGCGCGCTTCGGCCGCGGTGATCGTTGCTGCCGAGCGCATCGAGGCCGCGCAGGTGCAGCCCTCGGATCGCCTGTTGCAACTGCTCGCCAAGGCCAGTCTTGGCACTGTCTATGCGGGCCGCGCGCCCAGTGGAGGCCTGCCGGTGCCGCCGGTCGACCGCCGCGAGGGGGCAATGCTTGCCGACAAGCAACACACCGATCTTTGGAGCCGACCAGAGGTTTTGCTTTTGCTGGTCGCGCTGTTATGCGGCGAGTGGTTCTTGCGGCGGCGCTGGGGCCTTGCCTAGGCCGCGGCCGACTCGTAGCCTTTGCGCCAGGGGGATTTACAGCATGTCGACACGAGAGCACGGTTTTTGGGGCATCAGCGCGGTCGAGCAGGCCGGCCTGTATGGGTTGCGGGCGCCCAAAGAGTTTTCGCGGGCCGACACACCCGAGCAATTCAGCCCGGATGTGCCCGTAAGTTGGGACGAGCTGACCCTAGCCGTCGATGTCGATGTGCATGGCAAGCGCGTGCGCGGCACCGCAACCTGGCACGGCACGGTGCGGCGCAGTGAGCTGCAGCGCCTCCGCTTCGACGCCGATTCGTTCCAAGTGCTGCGGGCTTTTGGTGGCGATGGCCGGCGCTTGGCGCTCGAGCACGATGGCCGTGAGCTCTGGCTCGATCTGGGTAGCCCGTGCCATCGCGGCGATGCGGTGCGCGTGGCGATCGACTTCGAAACCGTGGATCCCCGCGCCGGTTTCTACTTCATCTTGCCCGATGCAGATCACCCCGACCGGCCCGCCCACGCCTGGACGCAGGGCCAGGACGAAGACAGCAAGTACTGGTTCCCCTGCCACGACAGTCCGAATCACAAGCTGCGCCTGAACCTAATCGCCACCGTGCCCGAGGGAATGATCGCCTTGTCGAACGGTGTGTTGCGCAACATCTACCGCGCTGCCGACGCCGATAAGCGCATCTACGACTGGCAGATCGCCCGGCCGATTCCGATCTACCTGCTGACGCTGGTGGTCGGGCCCTTCGTCGAGGTCAAGCAGCAAGAAGAGCCCGTGCCGGTTAGCTACTACGTGCTGCCGGGTCGCGAGGCCGATGGCGAACGAAGCTTTGGCCGCACGCCCGCGATGATTGCCGACTACGAGCGCCGCACGGGCGTCCGCTATCCCTTTGAAAAGTATGCCCAAGTTGCGGTTAGCGAGTTCGTCTTTGGCGGCATGGAAAATGCATCGATGACGACTCAGACCGATCTGACGCTGCACGACGAGCGGGCGCACCTCGATTTTTCGTCGGAGCCACTGGTCAGCCACGAACTGGCTCACCAATGGTTTGGCGATCTTGTGACCTGTCGGCAGTGGGCCCACGGCTGGCTCAACGAGGGCTTTGCCACCTACTTTGAGCAACTGTGGGAAGAAACTGCCCGCGGCAACGACGAATTTGACTACTACCGCCAACTGGCGATGCGCCGCTACATGGCCGAAGACGCCGGGCGCTACCGCCGCACCATCGTCACCCACAAGTACGACGAGCCGATCGACGTGTTCGACGCGCACCTATACGAAAAAGGCGGCGCGGTGCTGCACATGTTGCGGCGCGAACTGGGTGATTCTACGTTCTTTGCCGCGGTGGGCAGCTACTTGCAGACCTATGCCGACCAAGTCGTCGAGACGCCGGACCTGCGGCGGGCGTTCGAGGATTATGCCGGTCGCGATCTGGGCCTTTTCTTCTCGCAGTGGGTCGAAAATGGCAAGGGCCACCCCGAGTTAAAGGCCAGCGGCGGCTGGGATGGCGACGAGAAGTTGTTCAAGCTGAGCCTAGAGCAAACGCAAGACACCGATCACGCGCCGCTGTTTGCGCTACAGGTGCCGGTGCGCTTTGAGTTCGAAGGGCAAGCGCCGGTCGAGATGGTGCTCAAGGTCAGCAAAAAGCAACAGAGTTTCTACCTGAATCTGCCGGCGTCGCCCAAGCTGGTGCTGGTTGACCCGCGGGGCGATCTGCTGGCGACCTGGGACTTGGGCTTTGGCGAGCCGCTGCTGCGGGCGGCGCTGACGCAGGCGCCCACGGCGATGGCGCGGGTACAGGCGGCGATCGCCCTAGGCAAGAAGCCAAACAACCAAAATACCGAGGCGCTGTCGGCGATTTTGCAGAGCGACGCCCCCTGGATGGTACAAGACGAGGCGGCGCGCGCGCTGGCCAAGATCGGCTCGCAGGCGGCGTTTGCGGGCCTTGCCGCGGCGGTCGAAATCACCCATCCCAAGGCGCGGCGCGCCGTTCGCGAGGGTCTGGGCCGCTTCGCCACACCGGCTTCGGCCGAGCTGCTGGCGGCGCTGCTAGCCAAAGGCGATGCCTCCGTAAACGTAGAAGCTGAGACTGCGCGGGCACTTGGCGCCACTCGCAGCCCGCTCGCCTTCGACGCCTTGGTGGCCGCGCTTCATCGCGACAGCTGGAACGAGACCGTGCGCATCGGCATCCTCGACGGCTTGGCCTCGCTGGCAGATCCGCGCGCTATCGAAGTCGCCGCAAGCTATTTAGCCAAGCACTACGCTACGTTACTGCGCTGCGGCGCGATTCGTTGCCTGTGCAGTTTTGCCTCCGAGCCGGGCAAGGCCACGGATGCCCTGCGCCCCTGGACCAGCGACACCTCATTCCGCTTCGCCTTCAACTTGGCGGCATCCCTGGGCGGCTTGGGCGACGGCCGCGCGTTGCCGTTGCTGCAAGCCGTGAGCGACCGGGCTGTCGACGGGCGGGTAAAGAAGCGCGCCCAAGAATCGATTGCCAGTATTCGCAGCGGCTTAGGGGCCGGCAAGCAGGTCGATGCCCTGCGCGGCGATGTCGATGGCATGCGCAACCAATTGCGCGACCTGAACGACAACGTCGACCGCGAAACGCAGTTGCGCCAGGCGACCCGCGCGTGAACGGCTTTGCCGCCGCCAGCCACAAGGTGCGCGAAGCCGTAGCTGACGGCATGGGCTCCGCAGCCGCGCTGGGCGTGATTGGCAGCGCAGGCCCGTGGTCCGGCTTGGCCGTAGGTCGCACCAGCCGGATCGCCGAGCGGATTACCGCCGTAGGCCGCGCACCGCTCGACTGGCCCGGCACCCCCATCGACCTCGACACGCACTTCGATCTAGCCTCGTTGACCAAGCCGCTGGCAACCAGCACGCTTCTGGCCCTCGCCGTTGCACAAGGTCTTGTGCAGCTTGATGATCCCCTGGGTCGCTACCTGCCGGATGCCGCGCCACCGCTCGCCGACCTGCCGCTGCGACTCCTGCTTGGCCACGGCTCGGGACTGCCCGCGTGGCATGATTTTTTTGCCAGTACAGCCGCCCTCGCGAACCCGCACCTGCGCGCGGCCGCCGTTCGCCGGCAGCTGCTAGCAACGCCACTGCAAGCGCCGCCGGGCACGCAGGCTGTCTACAGCGATTTGGGTTTCATGCTGCTGGGTTGGGTGCTCGAAGCCGCTTTGCGCGCCCCTCTCGACCAGCTATTTGCCGAGCGCGTCGCCGCCCCGCTGGGCCTGTCGGCGCGCTTTGCCCGGCCGGGCACCGTCTGGGCAAAGCCCGTAGTCCGCACCGAAGTTTGGGCCCCACGCTGCCCGCAGGGCGTGCCCCTGCACGGCCAGGTTCACGACGATAATTGCGCCGCGCTGGAAGGAGTTGCGGGGCATGCGGGGCTTTTTGGCTCGCTGCGCGATGTGGCGTTGTGGGCGCGGGCGTGGCTGCGGGGCAGCCGTGGACAAAGCAACGCGCTTGGGCTGCCGAGCGGGCTGGTGCGGGCCTGGACAAGTACCGCCGTGGCTCCCAACACCACATGGCGCCTGGGCTTTGACACCCCCAGCAAGCCCACCTCCACGGCCGGTCAGCGGGCGCCCGCCGATACCTTTGGTCACCTCGGCTTTACCGGCACCAGCGTGTGGCTATCGCCAAGTGCCGACAAGGCCATAATCCTGCTTACTAATCGCGTACATCCCAGTCGCGAGGCCCTGACTGCGATTCGGACACTCCGCCCCGCCGTCGCCGATGCGCTTTGGCCAACCGAGTGCGAAGACACCGTCAAACATGCATAATTTCAGTAATCACTTAGCGAAGCGCGGGGGGGTCGTTGACCAGAGTGGGCTGGCGCTGTTATCTTGGCGGCCACGTCGCGGACGGTGTGCGTTGGTGCACCCCGCCCAGGCGGACGCGAGCCACGCGACCGCCTTCGTGGGTCGTTGACGGCGTTAGCCGAGCTTGGCCACGCAAGTGGCAGTGGTGCAAGCGCAGCCGAATCGAGCTCGACACCAGGTTCGCGAGAACCCGGGCTCTGGCCGCTCGCAGCCGAGTTGGGAGGATGCAAGGGTGTCCGACGCACGTCCGATTACCAATGTCACCGACTTCGTGTGCGGCACCTGCTGGAGCTCCTTTAGCCGGAACGATCCCGGCGTGGAGCAGGCAGGTCGCCTCATCTGCCCGCATTGCGGTCACGCACTAGCCGCAGACCTCATAGCAGACCCGCTGGCGGCTGTGCGCAATGCGCCGGCAAACCACGACGGCGATGGCTTTGCCGACCTCGCAGATGCCCCCCTTCTGCACGACGAACTGCCGATCGGCGACAGCAAGCCGCTTGGCTGGTTGCCGCACGAGAATGTAGCCCGCTCAGCCGAGCCGGCGGGCTTTGTGGTGGGCGATCCAGACGACGACTTCGAAGACTTCGACTTCAACGAAGCCACAATGCGACCCGATGTCAGCCACGACGGTCTACTGGCAGCCGTGCGCGCGACGGCCGAGGTGCCCGACACGGTCAAAGCGGCGCCCAAGCTGGACATGAGCGGCATCAGCGCGGGCCACGTAGTGGGCGATGCCGGCGAAGAAGAAATGGCCAGCGATACGGTTGAGCCGACCCCTGCCGACTTCCCCGAAGGCGAGGGCGAGCCAGAAGACGCCGAAACCCGCGACTGGAAGCTCAAGGCCATCGGGCTGACGTACAATTTCCACGGCCTCGACGCATTGATTGGCTGGGCGAGCAACAAAGCCGGCCAAGCGATGCAGATCTCGATGGACGGTAAGAATTGGAAGGATTTCGACTCCTTCTTTACCGCGTACCGCGCCGGCGTCGTGGCCGCCAAAGCTTACGACGATGCGCTGCCCCCCGGTGCCGTACAAGGAGCTGCCGCGGCGGCCTCTGCCCAGGCGGGCGCGCGCATGTCCAGCGGCAAGCTGGCGACAGAGTTGGGCAGTGGTGGCAAGGCAGACGGCAACCGCGGACCGCGCCTGACCGGCCAGCAGCCCAAGCCCGACGCAACTGCGCTTGGCGGCAAGGGCGGCGCGAGTGGGGCCAAGAACCTGTCGCAGGCCAGCTCAGGGTCGCGGCGGATGCCGGTGGCAGCGGCCCACGGCGGCAAGACCGCGAGCTCGAATACGGCCAAGATCGCTGCCGTTGTGGTGGCCGTGCTGGTCGTAGCCGCGCTCGTCGCCTGGAAATTGCTCGCCAAGAAGTAGCGGACTAGCCAACATGCAAACGTCTTATTGGGCGAGCTGGCGCACCCAGTGGTCGAGTTGGGCAAATGCGTGCGGCATCAGCCGCAGGTGCCGAGCGGTGACGGTCAGTGGCGCGTGTGCGGCCAAGCGCAGTCCACGTTGCCGCAGCTTGCCCGCAGCCACAGGCCCCACGTCGCGCGCCAGTCGCTCGAGGTCGATACCCTCGCTCAGCCGCAGCTCGGTCAGAATCCGCTCGGTCAGCAAGGTGGGCCCATCGATATCTTCACGAAAGACTTCGGGTAGTTGACCCGTTTCGATTGCGGCAAACCAGCGACGATGATCGCGGTGATTGCCGTAGCGCAGGTCGCCCCGCAAGCCGGGCAAGTGCCCATGCGCGCCCACGCCCGCCGCCAGCCAGTGCCCGCCGTGCCAGTAGCACAGATTGTGGCGACTCTGATGTTGATCGCGTGCAAAATTCGAAACTTCGTAACGGTGCAGACCGCGCTCGGCCAGCCACAGCGGCACCTGTTCGAGCATGTCGGCCTGCAAGTCGTCGTCGGGCGGGCTTTGCAGGCCCTTGACCACGCGCTTGGCCAGCGGAGTGCCCTCTTCGACCGTGAGCGAATACAGCGAAAGGTGGGGCAGATCGTAGGCCAAGACCCCGTCGAGGTCGGACTTTAGCTCGGCCATGCCCTGCCCCGGCGCGCCAAATAGCAAATCTGCGCTCGCACTCTGCAACTGCCCTTGCCCCAACAGGCGCTGCAGCTCGGCCAGACTCGCCCGGGCAGTGGCCGCGTCGTGCAGTCGGTCGAGGCGTTGCAGGCGGCGATCGTCAAGGGCCTGAATTCCCACTGATATACGGTTGATCCCCACCGCCACGTAGTCGGCAAGCGGCGCGTGCTCGAGGGCCCCCGGATTGGCTTCGATTGTAAATTCGCCACCTTGCTGCAGGCCACCCCAGCGGTCGAGCCAGTCGAGCACGGCGCCGATGGGCTGCGCACCCCACAGCGACGGCGTGCCCCCGCCAAAAAAGACGGTCGAGATCGGCCGCGGCTCTAGGTCCACCGTCCGCATTTGCAGCTCGCGCAAGATGCCGTCGAGGTACTGCTGCCTGGGGATCTCGGCGGCCACAGCGGTGGCAAAATCGCAATACGCGCAGCGCTTGAGGCACCAGGGGAAGTGAATGTACACGCTCCAGTTTTCTTGCTTGGGCGCGCGACTCACCGGCGCACCTTGCCCACTTCGGGCGGCATCTCGGCTGGGCCGGCGGCGCGATCAAAGTCGGGTCCAAGCAGGTGCAGCGCGCGCACCAGCCGATGGTCACCCAGTTCGATGAGCGTGATCGACGCGGGCTGACAGGCATCGTGACCAAGCAGGCGCGGACAGCCGGTCACCTCCGCGCGCCCCACAGCCACCACCGCCAAGCCGCCAAACCGTCCGTCGTAGAACACCTCCGACGTCATTGAAACTACAGCATTTGTCGCCTGACGCAGCGCGTATTCGTAGAGGCGATAGGCACGGTCGGCAATCAGTTCGCCGTCGCGCAGCATGGTCAGCGGCCGCACCGAGGCCAAAAGCGTCGCCGAATACGCCGATCCGGCCTGCAGCGCCGCGCGCACCCGCTTCAGCTCGCTCTCGTCGATGGTCTGGCCACGGGTATCGACCGCCACCAGCGCCATGTCGCGCACGGCCAGCACGCCAGACGAGCGGTCCGCCACTTGCACATCGACCACCGCACCGGCCGGGTCGCGCAGCACCTGCAACAGCGGCAGCGCCTGGGTATCGCCCGACCAGAGCAGCACGGCCGCCTGGGGCGCCTCGTTGGCCAACTGCGCATTGAGACTGGCGGTATCGCTCACATCGCCGGCGATCACCACTGCGTCGACCTCGAGTTGCGAGGCCGCCTGCGCCACCGCAGCCTGCACCGCGCTGTCACCCGCCCCCGCCACCCACAGAATTCGCGTTCCCGATCGAGGTGGTAGCCCCCCTTCTTGCGCCGCCTCGCCACCATCTAACGGCGCCACGGCCAGCCGCTCGACCGGCAGCCGATGCGTCGCCACCAGCGGCGGCAGCCCAGGTCGCCAAGCCTCTACCGTCACATGGCGGTCGCGCACCGACTCGGCGAACACGTGCTCGACCTCCGTGCCCACCACCGGCTCGGCACCATCCTCAAAATGCCAAACGAACTTGCTGAATTCCTGATCGCCCGCCACCTCGATCTTCAGCCGCACCTTGGTGTTCGACCACACGCGCAGTTGATCGGGCTCAGCGGTGATGTGCAGCGGACCGCTATCGGCCGGCGCGGGCTCGTCGGCCTGGTCGCGCGTGGCATCGCCGGCGAGCGCGGGCGTGGGCGACTCGGCCAGCGCTTGGGTGGGCGTAGCGGGGGCTGGCGGCGCCAAAGTTGAAGCGTCTGCCGCAGTCGCGCGTCGATCGTCGTGCGACTCGGGCGGCGGCGCCGTGCGCGAGGCGACAAAGGCAGCCACACAGATGATGACCAACGCCAAGGCCAAGGCCAAAAAACGCCGGTCATGCGGCCCTTCTGGACGCGGCGGCAAATCGTTCGGTGGCGGGTTTGCGCTTGTCATGTGCAGGTCTAAAGCCGCAGGGCACTGGCGGGTGGCCGCCAACACGACTGGATTGTGTCTGAGTTCTCGGTCGTTGCCGGGCCGATTTGACCCCCGACCGCTGCCAAACGTAGTATCGACGACTCGCCAGTGCGCCGCAACGGGCACGGGCCTGTGCGCCGCAGCAGGAGAGGACCATGTTTGATTTTGCTCGTTCCCTAGTAGTGGCCGCTGTGGCACTCACAGCCGCTGCAACGCTCGCAGCGCCAGCGTGGGCCGCTCCTTCGGCCTGGAAGGCCACTGAGGCCACCTGCATGGGCCTGTTTGGTGCCCCCGATAAAGCCGACGATGTGAAGCTGCTCGGCTGTGCCGACGACTTTGCCGGCGACGCGGTGATCGACCAACTGACTGCCAAGGACCGCACAACGGCTGAAAAGGGCTTGCGTTACCTGTATGAGCACGGCTCGGACAAGGGCGCGAAAGTGGCCCGGGTGGCCCTGCAGCGCCTGGGTATTAACTTGCCGGTGCGCGCGCCCAAAGCGGCGGCGGGTCCGGCCGAGCAAGCGCGCCCCAAGTACGACCCGCCCGAGGCCAAGGCTGACGACAAGAAAACCGCTGAAAAGTCGTACAAAGACGGCGTGGCGCTGCTGAAGAAGAAAAAGTGGAAAGACGGTGTGAGCATCTTGCAAAAGGGCCTAGAGAAGGACCCGCGCAGCGAGAAAATTCTGTACAACATGGCGTGCGGCGAGGCGAATTTCGACGATAAGAAGGCCTGCTTTGTGCACCTGCAAAATCTCGCCGATCTGGGCACGGATTACTCGTCGGAGCTGCTGATCAAGGCCCGCACCGACGCCGACATGGAGCCGGTACGCGAAGAGTCGGACTTTAAGCGAATTACCGGCTACATGCGCGCGCAAGTGATCAACACGGTGGGCGATCCGGGCGACCCGGGTGTCGAAAACATCATGAAGTTGTTCGACAAGCTGAGCCTGAAGAAGCCCGACAAGAAGGAAGACGAGGCGACGCCGCAGCCGCATCCCACGGTGGTATTTAAGGCGCACAGCAAGGCGCAAGTGGCCGTGATTGCCGAGCTTTTAGGCGATCCCGAAACGAAGCTTGAGCCGCTGGCAGGCGACTCGAAGTACGATGTGATCATCCGCTGGGGCACCACGCTCGACGAAAAGGGCAAGCCGACCAATCTGGGCCCCGAGACGGCCGACGAAGCGATCGCCAATGCCCGGAAAAAGCAGAATAAAGCCCTAGCACAGCCCGAGCAGGCGATCGGCAAGGTCAATAAGGTGCTCGACTCGCCGAACCGCGCCATCAGCGAAGTGGGCAAGATGAAAGACCGCGTGCTGGGTGTGGGCGACAAGGCTAAGGGCGCGGTCGACAAGGCCAAAGACCTTGAGAAGATCGGCGACAAGGCCAAAGACGCCATGAAAATCAAGGGCCTATAACACAGAGACAGAGGAGTGCCTGCGCATGTCGGTTTGGGACGCCATCGCCAACTTGTCGGCGCTCGATTGGTTTGTAGTGGCGCTGACCGTGGTGGTGTCGCTGCTGGGGATGTTGTTGCCCAAGCTAGGAAATTTGCTGGGGCGGCTATTCTTGGGCGAAGACCCGCTGCTTGAGCGCTGGACGCACGCACGCGCGGACCGTCGCGCCGCGGCATTGGCCCGCAAACAAGCGCAAAGGACTGAGAAAGCTGCGCGCGTCGCCGCTCGACTGGGCGCCAAATCGGGCAACGACACGCCAGGGGCGTAAGTCTGCTCTGAAATTACTGGGGAAAGCATGGCCCAACCGATTGCACTGGCTTCGAGTTCGCCGCGGCGCAAGGAATTGCTTGAGCGCCTTGGCTTTCAAGTCCGCGTGCTGCAAAGCAATATCGACGAGTCGCAAGTGGGCAACGAGCTGCCCGAAGACTACGCCAAGCGGGTGGCACGGGCCAAGGTGCTGGTGGCGGTGCGGCGCATCCAGGCCACGCTGTATACCAGCGAAGTCGAGGCGCGACGCCAGTTTGCGGCCGGTGCGACGCCGATCCCGGGGCGCGGCGAAGAGGGGCTGCGCTGGGTGCTGGGCGCCGACACGGTGGTGGTGGTCGACGACGTCATCTTTGGTAAACCGGCCGATGTGCAAGAAGCGCGCGAGATGCTGACCCGGCTGAGTGGGCGCGAACACCTAGTGATCACCGCATTTTGCCTGTACGACCTGCGCCGCAGCCGCGAGGGGATCGAGGCGGTGCGCACGGTGGTGCGTTTTAAAGACTTGACCCGCGGCGAGATCGACGCTTACGTGTCAGCCGGCGAAAGTATGGACAAAGCCGGGGCTTACGCGGTGCAAGGCGTGGGCTCGTACCTGGTCGAGCACTTGCAGGGCAGCTACACCAACGTGGTCGGCCTGCCGCTGTGCCAGGTGGTCGAGATGATGGAAGCCATGGGCGCCCGCGATGTGCTGCCGTGGGGCGCGAAGGACTAGACCCCAATGATCTCCGAGAATCTGCAAGGTATTCATGCGCGTATCACCTCTGCGGCGCTCGCAGCGGGGCGTGATCCGGCTGGCGTGACGCTGGTGGCGGTGAGCAAGGGCCAGCCGGCGGCGGCGCTGCGCGAGGCGTACCAAGCCGGTCAGCGTGATTTTGGCGAGAGCTATGTGCAGGAATGGCAAGAAAAAGCCGAACAGCTAAATGATCTTACCGATATTCGCTGGCACTTCTTGGGCCACCTGCAGCGCAACAAGTTCAAGCACGTGCTGGGCCGCGTGCACCTGCTGCACAGCCTAGACGACATGCTGGGCTTGGACGAGATGGCGCGGCAGGCGTGGCAAGGAAAGCTGAAGCAAGATGTGCTGTTGCAGGTCAACCTGGCCGACGAGCAGAGCAAGCGCGGCTGTGGCGCGGCCGATGCCGAGCTCTTTGTCGAAGTGCTACAGAAGTCGCCGGGTTTGCGCCTAAAGGGCCTGATGCTGTTGCCGCCCTACGACGCCGATGTCGAGCTGGTGCGGCCCTGGTTCAAGCAATTGGCCCAGCTGGCCAGCGACTTAGACAAGCACTTTGGCAGCCACCCCAGCCTGCCGGCGCCGGGCCACTGGCTGCTGTCGATGGGTATGAGCGGCGACTTTGAGGTGGCGATCGCCGAAGGGGCCACGCATGTTCGCATCGGCACGGCGCTTTTTGGCGAGCGGACCTAGGCTTTAGTCCCGCAGCCGCACCAGCCGCTCATTCGCCAGCACAAAGCGGTCGCACGTGGGCCGCCCGTCGCGCACATGCGCCACCGCCGTCATCGCCTGCAGCTGATCGCCGTGTTGATCGATGAATTCTTGCGCATTTTCGACGAGCGGGTCCCAGGGCAGCGCCACGGTCCACTGCGGCGTACCCACAGCAAAGTGCACGGGCATCAGCCGCGGCCCCACGCCTTCGCTGCGCAACTGGTCGAGCACGGCGGGCAGCGCATGATCGCAGCGTTGGGCAAGCATATCAAAGCGTTCTAGGGTGTGAATCGTGGGCGGCGGCAGTCGCGTTTCGCCACCTTGCTGGTGCTCGTGCAGAGCGTGCTGCGCCTCAACGAAGAAAAGCGCCGTAGTCTCGTGGTGATCGAGCGCCGGCTCTTGGCCGATGGGCAGCGGCGCGGCAAAGAAGTACGTATCGAAGCGCTTGGGCTCATTTACCGGCGTAAGCCAATGGGCAAACACGCACAGCGAGCGTACGTCGAGTCGCCAACTCCTAGCGCGCAAGGCCGCGTGCCAGGCACTCGCCGCCAAGTGCCGCCCCTGTCGCAACGACTCAATCTCACGATCAAATTCTGCCAATTCCTCGGGCTGCAGCGGCTCGCCGCGCACATCCACCGCCAGCAGCACGTGCGCCTCTTCGTGCAACTCGCGCAGCGCCGCCACCGCAAAGGCCCGCGCTGTCTCCTTGTCGCGTCCGGGCAGGTGCGGAATTTTCCCCACGATCGGCACATCACCGTCGACCTCGTCGACTTTGCCGCCCGGAAACACCGTCGCGTTGGGCATAAAGCCGCTGTGCGCGTGGCGACGAATCATCAGCAATTCAATAACTTGTTTACCCTGGCGGACCAAGACCACGGTCGATGCCAGCAGGGGCGCGGCGGGGGCGACAGCTATCATCCGTGGCACTTGGGGTAGCTAACGGTGTCGAGCATGCGCACTAGGTAGCCGCCCAGCACCTGGGTAAACAAGCCATCTGGCGTGACCTGGATCAAGTTTTTGCCCGCGTAAGGGGCCGGGGCCATGCCGTTGCCATAGCCTCCGCTCAACCAGCAGGGCAGCCCCTTGCAATCGGCGTCGCTGAACGGTGCGCCGCAAGCAGGCATGTCGTTGAGCTGGAAATACGGAGATTTACTACTAATCACCGCCTCCATGGCCTTGCGGCTCGACCAGTAACTCGGCTGGCTGTGGTCGTACTGGAACTGCAGGCGCTGGTAGCGGTAGGTGGCGTCTTTGAGGTAGCCGTACGCCTCGCGCTCGATCCACCAAGCGTTGTCGGCGCAGTTCTTGGCGGTCTTGCTGATCGGCCACGCGCCCTCCGAGCAGACGATGCTCGCGGGCAGTCCGTCGTGCGCTGCTGGGTACATGGCCGAATGCGGTGACGAATCTGTGATATGGCAAGTCGAGGGCGTCGCGCCCGGGCCGTCGTCGGGGCCGATCTGCAGGTCGGGGTCGGCGGGGGCCTGGCTGTAGGCACATCGGTCGATGGGGCCCTCGACATCGATAAGAAACAGAATAGATTTCAGGGCATCATAGGTCTTGATGGCCTTGACCGTGGGCGATAAGCCGTTGCCGATGGTAACAAAACCCAGCTTGCCCGGGTCGACCCAGTCGGCTTTCGACTTCAAATTCAACACATTCTTGACCGCAGCCTGGTGCAGCGGCCCACCGATGTCGTTGTCGCTTTTCTGGCCGGCGATGTACTGCGCCTCACCCGTGCCCGGCAGGTTAAAAATGACCATACCAACACCCAGCGCACCGGCCAACTGACTCGCACCATTGGTATATTTTGGATACAGCGGCGTGGCCGAGTCGCCCACCACCACCACCAGCGGGCACTTGTGGCTGGCGGTGCAGCTGTCGGGCTTGAGCACCACCCCCAAGGCTTCCGAAGTAATGCTAAGTGCAGTTGCTTGCACGTGAATCACCTCGGAGGTGACGTTGGCAGCCGCCACTACAGCGGTGTCTTGGCCGCCGCCGCTGCTGGTATCGGCGCCCGTGCTGGGGCTGGCGGTCGCAGTTGTGCCGTCCGACGAGCCACACGCGGAGGCTGTCGCCAGAATAAGCAGTAAAATTAAAGAGTTCATCGTCTGACGAGCAAAAACAGAGGCGTTCATGATGGCGCGCAATCCTGCGGCCGGCACGGGGTTTGTGCCGCCCAGGCAGTGTACCTGCGACGCGCCACCTCGTACAGACGGCCAGGCGCCTCTGGCGTGATCGCGTTTGTCGAAAAAATTGCAGGAATAACGCTCTGGTGTACGCTCCGCCGTCGCAGCACCGCCCCGGTCGATCGCTGGGCCGAAACGTATGGGCGCGCTGGCGATGCCGATCGCTCAGCCGATCCGACAGAGCTGAATGCGACACTGCGCGCGATCCTGTGTGAGTTTGCCTGCTTGGGTGGGCAGTCGCCGGCCGCAGGACCAAACGCCGACCGCGCAAAACCGACCAAACGCTCGCTTACGATTGACACTTTGCCCCTATTCTCCCTATCCTCGCTATGTGGGAGGAAGTGGATCGAAGCGGATCAAAGTGGCTCGCTGCGGACCATCTACCCCTCCTACTCGGCATTCCTGACCAGCAGCGCGCAGCGCCCAGCGGCGGACCGGTGGCCTTGGCTACCCCCGCAGCAGGCGGGGTCTTGCAGCAAGATCCCGCCAACGGTGCAGAAACGCGGCAATGGTTCAGCAGTGCGGTAGTCGAGGTTGGCAATGGCCATCCGATTTCGTGGCGAATACGAACTGCGCGTCGACGACAAGGCGCGTTTGGCGATTCCTGCGAGCTATCGGCAAGCCCTTGACCAAGCGGGCGATCGCCGGCTGATCCTGGTTAAGTCGACCTCGGCCAAGTGCTTACAAGCCTGGCCGCAAGCCGATTGGGAGGCCTACGAAGACCGAATCCTTGCCCTGGCAGCCAGCGAGCCGACTGCGCTCAAGCTGCTGCGTTTCCAGGTGGCCGGCAATGCGCAAGTAGAGCCGGATTCGCATGGACGGGTGGTGCTGCCGCCAACGCTGCGCGCGTATGCCGGTATCGACCCGAGTGGCGAGGTGGTGGTGGCCAGTATGATCAACCGTTTCGAGATTTGGACGCGCTCGCGCTGGAATGCCGAGCAAGATCAGATCGCCGACGACCTGCCGCAGTGGAGCGCCGATCTGGCGCGCCTGGGGCTGTAACGTGGGCAAGAAGCGACCGCATCGGCCTGGAACGCCGCCGACCCGTCGTGACGTTGCGACGCCGCTGACAACTCAATCGATGCAATCCGCAGAGGTCGGCGAGAGCAAGCCGTTCCAGCACATTACGGTGCTGCTGCGCGAAGTGGTGGCCGCGGTCGAGCGCGCCGCGAGCCTGTGCACCAGCGAGCCCTTGTGGGTCGTCGACTGCACCTTGGGTGGCGGCGGGCACAGCGAGGCGATTCTGCAGGCGCTGCCCCTGGTTCATGTGCTTGGCCTGGATCGCGATCCGGCTGCGCTGCAGGCCGCGAGCGAGCGACTGGCGCCCTTTGGCGAGCGCTTCGTCTGTGAGCACGCCGACTTCGCCCAGCTGCAGCAGGTGTGCGAGCGCCGCCAGCTGCCTCCGCTTTTGGCGGTGGTGGCCGACCTGGGCGTATCGTCGCACCAGTTCGACCGAGCCGAACGCGGCTTTTCGCTGCGGCTCGACGGTCCGCTCGATATGCGCATGGATCCCAGCCGCGGCCCAACCGCTCTGGACCTGCTCGGCGACATCAAGCTCGAGGATCTGGCCGATGTGCTCTATGCGTACGGCGATATCCAACGCTCGATCGGTACGGCGCGCATTCTGCTCGAAGAAGTGCACGCGGGCGCGGTAACGACGGGCAAGCTGGCCGATCGTTTGGCGGCGCGCTTGGGCCGGACGCGCTCGATCCACCCCGCTACCCAGGTCTTTCAGGCCTTGCGGGTGTGGGTCAACGGCGAGCTCGATCAGATCGAGGCGCTTTTGCAGCAGGCGCCCGGGCTTTTGGCCCCTGGCGGTGCGCTCGCGGTGATCAGCTTCCAGTCGGGCGAGGACCGGCCGGTCAAGCGGGCCATGGCCGAATTGGGCAAGCGCGGGGGCGACTTTTGGTTGCCGCAGCGCAAGCCGGTGCTGCCGGGTGAGCAGGAGCAGCAGCAGAACTCGCGGTCGCGCAGCGCAAAACTGCGTGTGATGCATAAGAAAACTTTGGATGAGACGGTGCCGGAGCAACCGGACAACGACAGCGAAGACGACGCAGACGAGAGCTAAGAAAAGGTACTTATTGTCAACAGTTTGTAGCAAAGTCGCGATTTTCTTGACCAGATCGCGCAACGACCGATAACGAGAAGACCGGTTACCACACGGCCGGCAAGTGCGCAGCGATACGAGTGATCTGCTGCATAACCCTGGGGACACCGCCATGAGCGAGACCACGATCCACAGCGACGACGCGGCCGATAACCCGCCCGAGGAATTCGCGGTGGTGGATCGCCAAGCCGAGGACGCGGCGCCGCAACAGGCCGAGACCGTCGCCAAAGTTTCGATTTTGCGCCGGATTTGGCAGATGTGGCTCAAGCCAGCGCCGACCCAGACCGAGCGCGCACACCGTTCCGAACAGCATTTTTGGCTGCGCGTGGTGGTCTTGCTGGTGTTTTTTGGTGGCATGACCGCGCTAGGCATCCTGCGCGTCAAGCAGACCTCAAAGGGCGTGCGCACCGCGTACGACTTGGTCAAGACAACCGAGGAGTTGCGCGTGCAGCTCGAAGAGAATCGCCGGCTTGAAGCGCGGCTGACGGGGCTGAAGAACCCCAATGAGCTGCGCAAAGAAGCGGCCGAGCACTTTGACATGCACGCGCCCGCGGCGGGCGACCAAGAGGAAGTCGACTAATGGCTCACCGCAACCCCGCTTTGCGCCTGCGTTTTGCTGGCGTCGCCCTGGCCCTGGTGGCCGGAGCGTCGGGGCTGCTGAGTGGCTGTTCGTCGGCTGAAGTCGAGAAACAACAGCGGCTAGAGCAAGCTGACTTTCATTATCGCTTGGCAAACGGCTACTTCCATGCCGGCAGCGTCGATCTGGCGATTCGCGAGCTCATCTCGGGGCTCGAGATCGAGCAAAGCCACGCCGACAGCCGTTATCTCTACGGTTTCATCCTATTTGGCCGCAAGCGCTACGAAGAGGCGGCCGAGCACTTCCGCAAAGCGCTGCAGAGCAAGCCCGACTTCTACGCGGCGCGGAACATCTTGGGCGCGACCTACATCGAGCTTGAGCGCTACTACGACGCCGTGGCAACACTCGAGCCGCTGACGCGCGAACCCCGCTATACCACGCCATTTCATGCCTATAACAACTTGGGGCTCGCCTACTTTCGCCAGGGCGACCTGCGGCAGGCCGAGAAGAACTTCCGTATGGCGGTGTTCCACAACCCCAAGTTCTGCCAAGGTTATCGCAATCTCGGCTTGGTCCACGTGGCGCAGCGCGACTACGCCGCCGCCGTGGAGCAGTTGACCGAGGCGGTGACCCGCTGTCCGCGCTATGCCGAGCTGCACCTGCAGCGGGGCGAGGCCCTAGAAGCGGATCGCCGCTTTGACGAGGCCGACAAAAGTTTCCAGAAGTGCGCCGAATTGGCCGGGGATACCCCGATCGGTCGGCGCTGCAAGGCCAGACTGCGCGGCGCAGCAGGCGGGGGCGGCTAGACCATGCAGCGCTCGATCCAAAACTTGAAGACCAAGGTCTTTCACTTGGTCGACCGGGCCGGCAATAGCCCGGCGGCGCGCGCGTTGCGGGCCAATCGCCGCTTGAAATCCGTGGCGATCCTGATGGGCCTGTACATCATCGTCGCCTATTGCGCCGCAGTGGTGATGGTCATCAACGTCGACGGCGTGCGCAAGTACGCAGAAGGCAATGTGATGCTGCGCACCCGCGTCGAGACCCGCCGCGGCGATCTCGTCGACCGCAACGGTGTGACGCTGGCCACCTCTTTGCGCGCCGACTCGGTGTCGGTCAATCCGCGCTGGCTGCTGCCCGGCGGCAAGAAGCCGAAAGACGACTGGGCCTTTAACTCGCCGAACGCCAAGGCATACCGCGCGAAGGTATCGACCACGCTGGGCGAACTGCTCGACAAGCCCGCAGAAGAGTTGAGTGAGCGCATCAACCGCGACACCGGCTTTGTGTACTTGGCCAAGAACATTAGCTACGCCCAGGCCGAGGCCGTGCGCATTGCGCTGAACGAGGGCAAGCTGCCCAAGGGCGTGACGCTTGAGCGCGAATTTCAGCGGTTTTACCCCAACAATATGCTCGCGGGGCCGTTGATTGGCCGACCGAGCCAGACGGGAAGCATCGAATCGAGCTTTGACGGGCTGCTGCAGGGCCAGCAAGTCGAGATGCGGACGTACAAAGACTCGTCGGCCACGCCGATGTACCTCGACGGTGCGCCGGAGCCGGCGATCTATGGCGGCAAGTCGCTGGTGCTGACGATCGACGAGAAGATTCAGGCTGTTGCCGAGCATCACCTCGACGCCTCGGTGCAAGAATTCGGCGCAGCTTTTGGCATTGCGGCGGTGCTCGACGTAGAAACCAGCGAAATTCTTGCGCTTGCCACCTCGCCGTCGCTGAACCCCAACGACAGCAAGAATCCGCCCAAGTACGGCTGGCACAACCCGGCGCTCGAGAATCAGTACGAGCCGGGCTCGACGTTCAAGATCTTTAACCTGGCGATTGGCATCGAGGAAAAGAAAGTGTCGCTCGACGAGATCATCCCCGCCGGCGCCGGATTTGCCCTGCCCGGCAAGGTGATCAAAGACGACCACCCGCACGGGCAGGTGACCGGCAAGCAGTCGCTGCAGGTGTCGAGCAACATCGCCAACTGCAAGATCGCCATGCGCGTCAACCGCGAACACTACTACAACTACCTGACTGGACTTGGTTTTGGCCGGCGCGTCGATTTGGGGATCATCGGCGAGAGCAACGGCCAGCTCGCCAAGCCCGACAAGTGGTCTTTGGTGCAGTTCTGCAACATTGGCTTTGGTCAGGGCATTGCGACGACGCCGATGCAGATGGTCTCCGCAGTGGCCGCGGTGGCGAATGGTGGCGTGTTCCGCCGGCCGCGACTCATCAAGCAAGAAGTGCGTGCCGATGGCAAGATTGATCGCGAAATTCCTCAGGATCCCGGTCGGCGGGTGTTCTCGGCCGAGACGGCGCGGCAGGTGCTTGAGGCGATGGCGTCGGTGACGCAACCCCGCGACCCCAAGGACCCGCACAGCCTGTCGGGTACGGCGACCAAGGCACGGCTGCCCAACTACAGCATTGGCGGCAAGACCGGAACGGCTCAACAAGCTGAAAATGGTCACTATTCAGACACACACTGGGTCGGCTCATTCATTGGCGTGACGCCCGTCGAGAAGCCGCGGCTCGTGGTGTTCGTCGCAATCGACACACCGACCAAGTTCGACGAAAGGCTGGGCAAGATCGCCCGCTACGGTGGCATTGTGGCTGCGCCAGTCGCTCGCGAGATCGCGCGGTTTGCCCTGCCGTACCTTGGCGTGCCGCCCAGCCCGGGCGCGCCGTACCTCGACCGCGACGACCCCGACAAGGCCCGGCAACTCGACGCGGCCCATGCCGGCCAAGCCAAGAAGGCGGCTGAGAAATTACTAGCAGTGGCCGGCGGCGCGACCATGCCACCCGCGCTGGCAATGGACCTGCAGGTGGCGCCCAGCGCTACGGCCGCAGCAGACACGCCCGGCGACATGACCACCGTGCCGGACGTGCGCACTTTGCCGATGCGCGTGGCCCGTTTGCGCATGGCGGTCGCGGGTTTGCACCTGCTGCCCACCGGCAGCGGACTTGCGGTCAAGCAGGTGCCGGCGGCGGGCCAGCAGGTGGCCAAAGGCACAAACGTAAAGGCTGAATTTGCGCGGCTGAGCGATGCAATCGAAGCCGAGACGCCGCCCGCCACAGCCGAGCCCGGTGGACCCTCGGCCGGCGCAGCACCGCCCAAAGCACCGGAGCCGGCCAAAGCCGCTGCCTCCAAGCCTGCGGCCAAGCCCGACGCCGCCAAACCCGCAACTGCAAAGCCGGTTGCCGGCAAGCCCGGCGCCAAGGTCGAGAGTGCCAAGGCTGCGCCGGCCAAGGCTGCGCCGGCCAAGGGTGCACCGGCCAAGCCTGTCGCCGCCAAGCCCGACGCGAATAAACCCGTGGCCAAGCCGGCCGCCGCCAAGAAGCCTTAGGATGATCATGGACCTGCGTGCCCTCATCGCTGCAAGTGAGCTGCTGCCCGAGCTGGCTGCCCGCGCCGATTTGTCGGTGCTGGTGGCGGCGGTCACGGCAGACTCGCGGCGCGTGCAGGCGGGGTCGCTGTTCGTGGCCGTATCGGGAACTCGGCATCGTGGCATCGATTTTGTGCCCGCCGCCCTGCAAGCTGGGGCGATAGCCGTGGTCGTCGACAGCGCGCCCACTGCTGAGCAGCGCAAGTCTTGGAACGTGCCGATACTGCTGGTGCGCGACGCCCGCGCCGCCGTAGGGCCGCTGTGCAGTGCCCTGTATGGCCACCCCAGCCGCGACATACAAGTCATTGGCATCACAGGCACAAACGGCAAGACCACCACTACGGTACTCATCGCCCAACTGCTGACGGCGGCGCGGCATAAAGCGGCGGCGCTCGGCACGATCGGCTTGTGGACGCCGAGCGGCGAGCGGCCGAGTAAGCTGACCACGCCGGATGCCGAGGATCTACAGAAGATCCTTGCTGATTTGCGCGACGAGGGCTTTACTCACTTGGCGATCGAGGTCAGTTCGCACGCGCTCGACCAATACCGCGTCGCCGGTGTGCAGTTCGCGGCCGCCGCTTGGACCAACTTGTCGCGCGATCACCTGGACTACCACGGCACGGAAGATCATTACGCCGCAGCCAAGGCCAAGCTTTTCAGTGACTATCGCATCCCCAGCGAGCGCGCCTTTGTGAACGGCGACGACGCGCGCGCCAGCCAACCGCACCACCGCGGCCAGGCCCAGGCGTGGAGCATGGGCGCCAACCCCGCGGCACTGCACCAGATTCAGGCGCTGCGCTGCGACGCCAAAGGGCTGCAGTTTACCCTGCACAGCCCGGGGCAGCGCGACCTGCCCGTGTGGGCGCCGCTCATTGGCCGCCACAATGCGGAGAATCTTACCGCAGCGCTGCTGGTGGTGCGCGCGCTGGGCATGGGTGACGCGGCGATTCAAGAGGCCACACGCACGCTTACGGCCCCGCGGGGTCGCCTGCAGCCGGTACAAAACGATCGCGGTGCGCTGGTGGTGGTCGATTACGCGCACACCCCCGACGCCTTGGTACAGGTGCTGCGGGCACTGCGGCCCCTGGTCGCACCAGGGCATCGGCTGCTTGTAGCCTTTGGCTGCGGCGGCGATCGCGATGCCGGCAAGCGGCCTCAAATGGGGCAAGTGGCTGCCGAACTTGCTGATTTTACCATTGCCACCTCCGACAATCCGCGCTCTGAGATACCCGAGGCGATTGTGCAGGCGATTGTGGCCGGCTTGCAGGCGGCTGGCGCGGTGGCTGTGGCCGAGCCGCACCTGGGCGCGCTAGCTAACCTTTTGGATCATAGGGGCTATTGGAGTTGCGTCGATCGCGCCGAGGCCATCCGCCGCGCTGTGGCCCTGACCCGACGCGGCGACGTGTTGTGCATCGCCGGCAAAGGGCACGAAACAAGCCAAACCATTGGTGATCAGCTTCGCCACTTCGACGATGTGCAAGAAGCGGCTCGCTGGCTGCAACCCACTGGGCAAGTGCCATTCGATGCCCCGCAAGGCTTCGCGTTTGATAGTGAAACTGCCGTGATTGTAGCCGGCGGTACGCTCATCTGCGGCAGCGAGCGCTGGACCAATCAGCTCTGCACGGACAGCCGCGCCGTGGCAGCCGGCAATTTGTTCGTAGCCCTGCCCGGCGACACCTTCGACGGCGGCTTGTATGTCGGCGACGCGCTTGGCAAAGGTGCGATCGGTATCGTCTGCGCTCGCGGTCGCGGCTTGCCCCACGCGGCGCTCGCGGTCGGCCACGGCGCGTGGCTGCTCGAAGTCGATGACCCCTTGCGCGCTTTGGCGGATCTAGCGGCCGCGCACCGCAATCGCTTCGCCATGCCGGTCGTGGCGATCACCGGCTCGAACGGCAAGACGACCACCAAAGAGCTGACTTCACTGGCACTTTCGCCGATGGCCGGTGCCGCTCAGGCGGTGTTAGCCACCCACGGCAACCACAATAACCGCATCGGCCTGCCGCTGACCCTGGCGCGGCTGACCGCTGAGCACGCCGTCGCTGTGGTCGAGATGGGCATGAGTATCCCGGGCGAAATTGCCGAGTTGGCGCGTGCGGGCCGGCCGCAACTGGCGATCATCACTTCCGTCGCCGAGGCGCACCTGCTGGGTATGGGCACCGTCGATGCCATCGCTAACGAAAAATTCGATGCCGTGCGCGCCCTTCTGCCAAATGGTGTGGCGATTCTGCCGGCCGACGAGCCGCTGCTGCAGAGCTTGCTGGGCGAGTTGTCCTGTAAGATCATCCGCTTTGGCCGTCATCACGGCGACGTCAAGCTCGCAAGCGCCGTCGAAGTGGGCGGGCTCGAAAGCGACGCGCCGTGGCAGCAGTTCACCGTGCAAGTGGGCGAGCAGGCTGTCGAAATACGGTTACCGGGCCTGGGCGTGCACCTTGCCGAGCTGACCCTGGCCGCCCTGGCAGCGGCTTGGCAGCTTGGCGTCGATTTGCCGAGTGCGGCCAAGGCCTTGCAAGCCTATCGCCCCGTGGGCCAGCGCATGCTGCCCGAGCGCATCGGCAACTGGCTGGTGCTGCAAGACTGCTACAACGCCAATCCGCGTTCGACCGAAACAGCTATCGATACATTAACTTGCCTGCCTAGCCCGCGCGCAGCGGTGCTGGGCTCGATGCTTGAGCTGGGGCCCGACGAGTTCGCACTGCACGCCCGTGTGGGTCGCCATGCCGCCCGCCGCGGCGTCGACCTGCTGATCGCTGTGGGGCCAATGGCCACCGCCTACCAGCATGGGGCAGAAGGTTCTGGAACGACACGTATCCTAACCTGCGAAAATCATGCCGAGGCCGCGATTTTGCTGGCTCGTCACCAGCCTGGCGGCACGGTGCTGGTCAAGGGGTCGCGCGGCGCCCGTATGGAAAATGTAGTCAGCGCAATGCGCCAGAATCTGGGCCAAAACGCCCACGCCGCCCAAGGGGGGTGCTAGATGTTCCTTTGGCTATCGAATACCTTCCGGAGCGAATTCGGCGCGCTCAACGTGTTCCGCTACGTCACCTTCCGCAGCATCGGCGCGGCGGTGACGGCGCTGGTGATCGCGCTGGTGCTGTACCCCCGCTTCATTAAGCTCTTGCAAGTCAAGCAGATTGGCCAGGTAGTCCGCGACGACGGCCCTGAGGCCCACCTGAGCAAGCGCGGCACCCCCACGATGGGCGGCGTGTTGCTGCTGTTGGCGATGCTGCTCGCCGTGGCGCTATGGTCCGATCTGAGCAATATTTTCGTGTGGTTAACTTGCGTCGTTACGGCGCTCTATGGCGTCGTGGGCTTTGTCGACGACTGGCTGAAAATCCGCGACAAAAGCAGCAAGGGCGTGACCGAGCGCCAGAAGTTGGTAACCCAGTTCGGCGGCGCGATGCTGGTATTCGGCGCGATGTACTTCGGCCTGTTCGGCAAAGAGCTGGCCGACACGCACCTGTACCTGCCATTTGCCAGTACCCACCACTTTGCCATTGATATTGGGCCATTCTTCTACGTGCCGTTTGCCGCGATCGTGGTTTTTGCCACCTCGACCACGGTCAACTTCACCGACGGCCAAGACGGTCTGGTCAGCGTGCCCGCCGCCGTGTCGGCCACCACCTTCGGCCTGCTGTGCTACCTGACCGGCGCCAAGTTCGGCAACTTCGAGGTCGCTAAATACCTTTTGATTCCCGAGATCAAGGGTGTGCAAGAGCTCACCGTGGTTTGCTCGGCCCTGGTCGGCGCCACGCTCGCCTTCCTCTGGTACAACGCCTTCCCTGCCCTCGTTTTCATGGGTGATGTCGGCGCCTTGGCCCTGGGTGGCGCGCTCGGCATGGTCGCGGTGCTTTCTAAGAATGAGCTGCTAAGTCTAGTGGTCAACGGTGTTTTCGTCGCCGAGGGCGCGTCGGTGGTGCTGCAACGCTACTACTACCGCCGCACCAAGAAGCGCCTGTTTCGCATGGCGCCGCTGCACCACCACTTTCAAAAAGCCAATATGCCAGAAAGCCGAATCACGGTGCGGTTTTGGCTGGTCTCGGTCATGTTGTCGCTGGTCGCGCTGGCCAGCCTAAAGTTGAGGTGAGACGTGTCGGACGCTAGCACCCTCGACCACCTGCAACCGGTTCTCGACACAGCGGATCTCGCCGAGGTCGACGCCGAGTTTAGCCCCACCTTGGTTACCCACGGCCTCAACGCGCCGCGCTCCGAAAAGGCGCTGGTGCCCGTGCCGGTGGGCATGGACTGGCCGCTGTTCTCCGTGCTGTTGGCGCTGCTGACCACGGGTATCGTAATGGCCTATTCTGCGAGTATTTACGCGGCATTGCATATCGGACGCGGCGACGACCAGCTGTTCTTGAACAAGCACTTGGTGCACGCCGGCATTGCTGTCGTCATGGTGTTGGTCGGCGCGCATATCCCCTACCAGGCGTGGCGCAAGGTCGCGTATCTTGGGCTATTTACCTCGGTAGCCTTGCTCGTCGCCACCCTGGCCTTTGGCGTGGTGGTCAACAAGGCGCGGCGCTGGCTGCCCCTGCCCGGCTTCATGTTCCAGCCGTCCGAACTCGCCAAGCTGTGTTTCACCATTTATCTCGCCCACTCGCTGACCAAGAAGATTTCGAGCGAACGCGTCCACAAGTTCTCCGTCGGCTTCTTACCGCACGCGCTGGCCTGGCTGGTCGTCTTCGGTTTGTGCATGAAACAGCCAGACTTAGGCACCGGCATCGTGCTCGCCGTGCTGCTGTTCACCATGACCTACATCGCCGGCACCAACATGGCCTACGTCATGTTTGCGTTCGGCGTTGGCGTGCTGGCGCTCGCGTCGTTCATCTACAAAAACCCAATGCGTGGCAAGCGAGTCCTGGCCTTCCTCGACCCGTTCAAGTACTTCGACACCACCGGCTTTCAGTTGGGCAACAGCAAGATCGCGGTCGCCACCGGCGGCATTTTCGGCAATGGTTTGGGGCTGTCGCGGCAGAAGCTCGGCTTCGTGCCCGAGTGCCACACCGACTTCATCTTGTCGATCATCGCCGAAGAACTCGGCCTCCTAGGCGTAGCGCTCGTCGGTTTAGCCTTTATTTTCGTAATCTTGCGCGGCCTGCGCATCGCCCTGCGCGCCCGCGACGAGTTTGGCCGCCTGCTCGCCGCCGGCATTACGGTGCTACTGGGCACCCAGGCCGCCGTCAATTTTGGCGTCGTAATGGGCACTTTACCCACCAAGGGCCTGACGCTGCCCTTCGTAAGCCACGGCGGGTCGTCGATGATCGTGCTCGGCCTCGCCGCTGGCGTGCTGCTCAACGTGGGCCGCGGCGGCAACCCCGACTTCGCTTGGCCCGAGGTGCCCGCGTTCATGCGCCGCCAGCCGAAAGGCGACATGCCGCGCAACCAGCGCTCCAGCAAGAATAAAGTCGTGCGCGGGGGTGAGCAATGAGCGACTCCGCACCGATGGTTGTACTCGCAGGCGGCGGCACTGGCGGCCATGTCGTGCCGGCGCTGGCCATGGCCGATGCCTTCAAAGCTGCCGGCTCGCGCGTAGTTTTTGTGGGCACGGCCCAGGGGTACGAAAGCCACATGGTGCCAAAGCGCGGCTACACGCTGCATACCGTGCAGGGCTCGCGGCTAGTCGGCGGTGGGCTCGCGGGCAAGCTGCGCGGGCTGCGGGCGCTGTGGCGCGGTATCGGCGAGGCGCGCGCGCTGTTCCGGCAACTGCAGCCCAAACTTGTTGTGGGTGTGGGCGGTTATGCCTCGGGTGCCGCGCTGCTGGCCGCCCGCAGCATGGGCATCGCCTGCGCTGTGCACGAGAGCAACGCAGTACCCGGCCTGACAAACAAGGTGCTGGGGCTGATCGTCAACCGCGTATATCTGGGCTTTGCCGCGGCCCGCAGCGCGTTTGGCGAGAGCAAGAGCCTAGTTTCTGGCAATCCCGTTCGCGCCGAGATTGCGGCTGTGGGCGGCCTGCGGTCCTTTCGCGGCGACCGGCCTGCGCATGTGTTGGTAATCGGCGGCTCGCAGGGCTCCGAGTTCCTAAACCAGCACGTGCCCAAGATGCTGAGCAAGGTTCAGCAGGGCGGGCTGCAGATCGAAATCCGGCATCAGGTAGGTAAGTTGCCGGCGGAGCCGGTGCAGGCTGCCTATGCCGAGTTCGGGCTACAGGCGACCACGGCGGCGTTCATCGACGACATGGCCGACGCCTACGCGTGGGCTGATTTTGCGGTGACGCGTTCGGGTTCGGGCACGGTGGCCGAGCTTGCGGCGGCGGCTCTGCCGGCGGTGCTTGTGCCGTTTCCGTTCGCCGCGGGCGATCACCAAGCCGCCAATGCCCAGGCCTACTGCCAACCGGGCAGCGGCGCTTGGGTGCGGCAGTCCGCGTGGCGTTCTGACGATGTGGCCTCGACCGTAACTGCACTTTTTAGCAGCGAACGCTCGTGGAATCAATGCGTTGCCTCGGCGCGCTCGGTAGCGCTTCCAGACGCCGCGGGCAGCGTGGTGCGGGATTGTGGCAAGTGGGTCGGCGTGCCGGCCTGGCGCGAGGTGAAGGCATGATCGGCTCACGCAAGAAGCAACCGGTCAACCAGCGTCGCGCGGCCCAAGTGCCGTTGCGCGAGCGTTTGGGCAGCCTCCGCGAGCGTTCGCGCGCGTGGTGGCAGGGTCTTGGCAGCGAACGCCCGCCCGAGCCCGACAGCGACGAAGTCGAGGTCGAAGCCGAAAGTGACGACAACGGCGACGGCGGCTGGTGGTCGTGGGTCATTTGGGGCACGGCGGCGCTTTGCCTGGGCATCGTGGGCTTGGGCATGCTCAACCTGCGCGACTTCCAGACCCGCATCGAGACGGGTGTGGCCAGCAAGTTCGAGGTGGCGGGTTCCAAGCGCGTGTCGCAGCAGCAAGTTTTGGGCGCATCCGGGGTTCGCTGGGGCACGCCGCTCACCGCCATCGATCGCGACACGGTCAGTCGCGCTATCGAAAAGCTGCCGTGGGTGCGTCAAGCCGAAGTCGAGGCGGAACTGCCCAACAAAGTCAGCTTCCACGTTACAGAATATGTGCCCTACGCGCTGCTGCTGGGCCACGACAAGATGATGATCGTCGACAAAGACGGCTTCGTGTTTAAAGAGGCCGAGCTGGGCGAGGCTGGCGATCTTCCTGTGATTACCGGATTTTCGCCGACCGTCACCCGCGACGCCCACGCTCGCCTGCCCACCACCGAGCCGACCACCGACCAAGTGGCCGAGCGGCGGCGCCTGCGCACGGTTCTGCGCCTAATCGAAGCGCACGGGCAGAGCCAGCTTGTCGAGCGGTTCCCCCTGTCTGAAGTGCATTGGGATCCAGTGCTTGGCATCACCTTGGTGTCGGCCCGCGACGGCGCTGAGCTGCGCTTGGGCCTCGCCCTGGGCAGCGATCCGAATCGCGCGCTTGCCGTGGCGGCGCGGGTGTTGGCGCAGGCCGATCACTCGGGCGAGTGGCTGCGTTATGCGCTGCTCGACGACGAATTGCGGCCCGACCGCGTGGTGGTGCGCACGCAAGCGCCCGGCACGATGGCCGGTGGTGCGGGTGCGGCGGCGCTACCCAAATCGCCCACGGCCGACAAGAAAGACGCCGATCAACCCGCCGCAGATGGCGATACGCAACCCGATTAGTCGCCTCGGCGACCGTACACAGCACCGCAGGCACGCACCGCACCAGCACGCGCAGCACCAGCAAGATCACAAGGAGAGGAATCCATGCCACGCAACGACAAAATCATCGCCGGACTCGACGTCGGTACCCACAAAGTCGTGGCCGTCGTCGGCGAGGTCAAGGGCGACGGCTCGCTCGACATCATCGGCGTCGGCACCGCGGCCTCAAATGGCATCAAGAAGGGCGTGGTCGTCAACGTGACCGAGACCATGGAAGCCATCCAACGCGCCATCCACGAAGCGGAAACCATGGCGGGGTGCACGGTTGTGGCGGTCTACGTCACCGTGTCGGGCGCGCACTTGCGCTCGTTCAATAACCGGGGCGTCGTCGCGGTGCAGAACCGCGAAGTCACCGAGGCCGATGTCGACCGCGTGCTCGACAACGCCAAAGCGGTGCAGATTCCGGCCGATCGCCAAATTATCCACACCGTGCCGCAAGAATTCGTGGTCGACGACAACGACGGCATCGTGCACCCCATCGGCATCAGCGGTCAGCGGCTGCAGGTCAATGTGCACATCCTTACGGCGCTGAACGCGAGCGTGCAGAACGTGGTGCAATGCGCCGAGCGGGCCGGCCTGCATGTGCTCAAGACGTCTGCGGAACCGCTGGCCTCGGCGCGCGCCGTGCTCGAAGACGACGACAAGGAACTGGGTGTGGTCCTCGCCGATATTGGTGCGGGCACGACCGATATCGCGATTTATCACAACGGCTTTATCGTCCACTCTGCGGTGCTGCCCGTGGGCGGCGATCACATAACCAACGACATTGCGGTGGGTTTGCGCACCCCCAAAGCCGAGGCCGAGCGCATCAAGCTCCTGCACGGCTGCGCCCAATCCACCATGGTCGGCGACGACGAGACGATCGAAGTGGCCTGCGTCGGCGCCCGCGAAGGCGTGGTCCGCAAGCGCCAGCTGCTGTGCGACATCATCGAACCCCGCATGGAAGAAGTGTTTCGCCTGATCGAGCGCGAGATTCAGGCCAGCAATTTCCAAGACGTGATCGGCTCGGGCCTGGTGCTGACCGGCGGCAGTTCGCTGATGCCCGGCGTGGCCGAGCTGGGCGAAGAGCTGCTGGGCATGCCGGTGCGCATCGGTTACCCCAAGAAAGTCGGCGGTTTGCGCGAGATGGTGCACTCACCCGTGTTCTCCGCCGCCCTCGGCCTGGTTATGCAAGGCGCTGCCGAAGAAGCCGAATTGGCCCGCAAGGCCGACGGCAAGCTGCTGCGGCGCGGCCAAGGCAACAAGAACGGCTGGTTCGACCGCCTGGTCGGCTGGGTGCGCGACGTCGTCTAAATCTCGGAATCAACTAGAAGCTACCGGACTTTACCCTTCCCTCTGACTCTCAGCCTGTACCCTTCGTAGGAGCTCCCCATGTTCGAATCGATCAGCTTTGACCGGCCGCAGACCGCCGGTGCCCGTATCAAGGTGGTCGGCGTCGGTGGTTGCGGCGGCAATGCCGTCAACAACCTCATCGGCTCGGATCTGCCGCACATTCAGTTCTTGGCCGCCAATACCGACCAGCAAGCGCTCGATGCCAGTCTGGCGGGCGTAAAGCTGCAGATCGGCGCGGGCCTGACGAACGGCCTCGGTGCCGGTGGCGATCCCGAGGTGGGCCACCGCGCCGCGCTCGAAGACATCGAAGCCCTGCGCCAGCATTTTACCGATACCGACATGGTGTTTATCACCGCAGGCATGGGTGGCGGCACGGGCACGGGCGCGGCTCCTGTCATTGCCCAGACCGCCCGCGACGCTGGTGCTTTGACCGTCGCCGTCGTCACCAAGCCGTTCTCGTTCGAGGGTCGCCAGCGCATCCGCCAAGCCGAAGAGGGCCTGCGCGAGCTCGCCCAGTCCGTCGACACGCTCATCGTCATCCCCAACGACCGCATCTTCCAGATCGCCAATCCGCGCATGCCCATCAAAGAGGCCTTCCGCTTGGTCGATTCGGTGGTCGTCGAGGCGGTGCGCGGCATCAGCGACATGATCGCCATCCCCGGCCTCATCAATGTCGACTTCGCCGACGTCAAAGCGATCATGAAGGGCAAGGGCATGGCGCTGATGGGCACCGGCCGCGGCGCCGGCGAAGAGCGCGCGGTTATCGCCGCCAAGCAGGCGATCTCGAGCCCGCTCCTCGAAGACGCTCGCATCGAGGGCGCCACCGGACTTTTGGTCACAATCTCGGGCAGCTCCGACATGTCGATCACCGACTTGAACGACGCCATGATGCTGATCCAAGACGCCACCGGTGCCGACACCAACACCATCTTCGGTACCACCGTCGACGAAAGCCTGGGCGACGAGATCAAGGTCACGGTGGTCGCCACCGGCTTCGACCGCGCCGCAGTCGTTCGCGCCCAAGAGAGCCAGCACACCCGCTCGTACGGTTCGCAGCGCGCCACCGCCGAGCGGCCAAATCTGCAGGTGGTGCCGCCGCCGCCGCCCGTGCAGCGCTCGCACGCCGACGAGTCGCCCGTGTACGCCGTGGCCGTGGCTGCCCACGAGCGCGCCGCCATGGCCCAGCACGCCCAGAGCGCAGCGTCGGTGGCCGTACACACCGCGACCACCCGCACGCTGCAGATGCCGAACCAGCCGCAGCAGTCCGACCCGCCGCCGCTGCCGCGCCACGAGCACGAGCTCGACGAACCGGCGTTTATGCGCAAGAATACACCTGGTTACGGCCTGCCCGCCGTCGGTTCGCTGCTGGGTACCAAGCGCGAGCCGGTGGTGCACAATCCCTTTACCAACAACATCGACGAGGTCGACCGCCCGGCCTTTCGGCGCAAGTAAGGCCCACAAGCGACTAGTACACCAAGTCCCAAGTCCTTTCAGGGTTGCGCGACCTGTGCTCGGTGTACAAGGCGGCGCTAGCCGCACGCAGGGGTCGCAGAGGGCGGAGCGCCCCCTTGCGTAGCCAAAGGAGCTATCTCTCTGTGTTCTAAGGCATCGCGTCGGTAAACGCCGTGCGTGTGACCAGCCGTACCAAGTCGCTCAGCGCCCCGCCAGGCGCGGTCAGCCCCACCACATCCATGGCCTTGCTGAACTCAAACGCCGCCACATAGGCGCGCTTGGCCTTGCTCGCCACCATCTCGGCACCGTAGCTGCTCAGGTCGGGCAGCACCAGCGGCTTGTCGGCCTGCTCTTTGGGCAGCACGACCAGCCACTTCAGACCGTTATCGCCCTGCAGATTCAGCCGATACGCCATCGCGCCCGTCACCGACTTCACCGTCAGCGTCGCGGTATCCGGCACAAACGTCGAGCCGATCGGCAAGTCCATAAAGGCCGCGGGCTTCGACTCGGCCGGCACCGCCGCGGGCGCACTAATCGTAAGCGATCCGCCCTCTTTCTTGCCCTTGCCACCCAGCACGATCGCCGCCGTCACCAGCACGTGGTTGTCGGTACCGTAGCGCAGACCGCTGTGGAGCGGCCCCACCGACAGCGACAGCGGCTCCGCCCCGGGCGTCTTGTAGTCCGCATCGACCACACCGTCGGCCACATCTTCCGCCACCGACGAGTCCGAACCCGCCGTCAGACCCAGCGGCACGATCTCGCCGATCGGCAGCAGCGCACCACCAATGACGAACGCCACGTCCGCCCAACCGGTCGCCGTCTTGGGCAGCGGCGGCACAGTCACCAGCGTCTTGATCAGCAGCGGATAGGTCGGCTCGATCGTCACCAGGTCTTTGATCGGGTCGGCCATCGTCTCGCCCAGCATTACGTCGAACTGCACGTGCGAGCGAAAACCCGCCAGGTAAGGCAGCAGCACCGACACCACCCGACCAATGTCGATTCCGCCGTCGACCGCCGACAAGATCTTGCCCATCTCCGAGATCACCGTCGTCAGCGACAGGCGCCCCGCTAGCGTCCACTGCGTATGCGCCCCGGGCGGACCCGCCATGATGTACTGATTCACCACCGGCTTACCCAGCGTAAAGGTCACACCACCCGGGATCTGCTGCGGTTTACCCGGATCGGGATTGATCATCGACGGCGCCTGCGCGTCAAACGGCCGCTTCACATTGGGCCCCAGGATCGAATCGACCGAGAAATTGAGCAGCTGCGAATCAAACGCCAGCGCGGTCAGGCCCAGCGCCGCTTCGCCAATGCCGGGGTAATTCACTTCACCACGCACGGCATCACCATGGATTACCGTAGTTTCCGCCGGAACAACCTTGCCCGCCGCATCGAATGTCAGCTCGGCATAGTGGTGCAGTGGCGTGGGCAACAGCAAATCCGCGGTCTTGCCGGCCGGGTCGTAGCGCAGCACCGACACCGCCGCGTGGTCCGTCGCCACCACATGGATATCGGCCGGGAACTTCACGCCGGCAAAACTGGCCTGACCATTTGTAATATCAACAACTTGCGCAGCCTCGGGCGTCGCCGCATCCGCGAGACCGATCACCACCACCTTGCCCTTGACCGGCAGCCACGACAGCTCGTCGATCGCGGTGACGCGCAGGTTCTTGCCATCGGCGATCGCGCCTAAATTCCAAAGCGTTGCCGGCTTCGACGCGCCCGTGCTGGCGCCCTTTACCTTGGCCGTGATCGTGGTCGCCCCCGCCTTGGTACCGGCCGTAAGCGTCTGATCAGCCAGTGTAAATGCGTCCGAGGCCACGAGCGTCCACTCAAAGGCCGCATCGGGCTTGACGTTGCCCAGCTTATCGACCGCTTGCGCGCCCAGGCCACTCGCTGCCGCCAAGGTCGCCCCCGGCACCGTAATCCACACCGGCCGCAGCAGCCGCGCGCTCAGGCTCGTGTCAACAAGCGCTGCCACGCAGCCACCTTGCGAGCAAACCAAGCCCTTGTCACAGTCCGCGTCCGCGCCGCACATCGTCTGGATACACTGACCCGAGTCGGGGTCGCAGCCGCAGGTAAACGCCTTGTCGGGGCAGCCCGGCGCGACGCCGTTCTTGGTGACGCAGTCCGCGTTCTTTTCGCAGACAAATTTGACCGAGCAGCATCCCGCCACGCACTCGTAGTCGCTGACCGGCTTCGGGCACAGGCTCAGGTCGTCTTGGCCCTGCGCGTTCAGACATGCAGGCAAAGTTCCGCACTTGCTAGCCGTGTCGGGCTGGGCCACATCCGCGGTTGCAGCATCGGCCAGGGGCACATCGGCAACGGAGTCTTTGCTGCCGCTCGAGTCGCTGGCTGTGCTGGTAGCGCTGTCGCTGCCGCACGCGGCCATCGTCAAGGCCAGTGCTGCGGCGGCGACGATTTGCCATGCGCGCGCGTTGTGTCCGGCGATCGCGCCGCTCCAGGCCATGTTGTGCATTGCTTTGCTCCTGCGGACGATTTGGCGCCGCGCCATCAAACCCACGGCCGTGCAGCATAGCGGCGTGCGGCCATCGCGACAAGAACGCCCTGGGCGCGGTCCGTCAAGTAAACTTCGACTTGCCAGCCTTGCGCAACAACTCGAGCGAAAGTCGGTCCGTATCGCCCGCGGGCTGCTTGACTGTAGCCACCGAAGTAGGTGAATTCTGTTGCGTTCGCTGCTCAAACCATGCTAGCCGCGCATCCGTCACGGCCATCCGCGCGCGAAAATGCTGCTGCACCCGCGTCGCCAGTTTCTCGGTCTGCCGCGCCGAGGGCGGACCCATGATGCAATCACGAAACGGCTTGGCGATGCGCACTTCGGCGAGACGGCGCGCCCCTTTGCCGCGGTCATCGCCTACCAGTCGCAGTAGCGCTTCGGTCTGGGCGAGCAACGTGGGCAGCGTTGTGGGGTCGGGCTCGCGCAGGGCTTCCGCCTCGGGCTCAGGCTCGGGCGGCTGCAGCGCCGTGTGCACACGCCACAAGACATCACGAATTTGCTGACGAATTTGCCTATCCAAAGCCAGGTCGCGGGCGTACTCCGCTAGCGTGCCGGCGTCCGCCAACAGCGCCGCAGCGCGGTCACCCGCCGCAGCCCCCGTCACGGCGCCCCCACGCGGCCCGCAGCCGCACTGCCCATGGTCGCCCTAAATTGCAGGTGCGTTCCCGTGGCAATGTGCAAGAATTCCGCTTGCCCGGCGCCCAGTTCCAGCACATAGCGCGACGGTATCGGCACCCCTCGGCCCGTTTCGGTCAGCGGCACCGCCCGCTCCGCCACGCCGACCACGCGCCAATCCTCACCGACAAAGATAATATCTAGCGGAATCAGCGTATTACGCATCCAAAAGTTCCAGGTTCGCAGCTCGGGCATAAAGAACAGCATCCCGTGACCATCGGCCAGATGCCGCCGATACATCAGCCCCTGCTCGCGCTCGGCGGGCGTCCGCGCCACTTCAACCAGCAGTACAGGCGCTTCAGCCCGTTCATCCAAGCGCACTTCGCCACCGCCACTGAACTGATGAATCGCCCCCGCCGGCAGCCCATCGTCCACCGCCACCGGAGCCACGGGGTCGCTGTGCACGGCATCCACCGCCTTCTCACCCTGTACGGGCGCCGGCGGCCGCGTGCAGGCCAGCGGTGGCGCCGACACCAGCACAAGAAAAATACTGAAGCTCCACCAAAGCTTGCCTTGCCGCACCGCGCCTCCGCTCGGTCCATCTGGGTCGCCGATTGTCGGCCACCTCACCGCGCCCCGCAACTGCCACAGCGAGCAAACTGGCTAGTCTGGCGACGGATCTTCGCGCTTTCGCCCCAGCGACAAACTGCCAATTGCGCGACGCGCCGCTGCCGGCACCGCGGGTATCGGCGCGTCCTCGTCGTCGTCCTCGTCGTCTTCGGCCTCGCGCGCGTCGAGCCACCCCTCTAGGGCCTGCTCAAAGCGAGGGTCCTCGATCAAGTAGCCCTGCGCCAAGCAGAATTCGACCAAGCGCTCGGCACTTTGCTGCGCCTGCAGGTCGTTCCACCGCCGCTGCAGGCCGGGATGCGCCCCCAGCACCGCGCGAAATGCCCGAAATGGCTTGGGCCCGATAAGCGCTGCGGCGAGCTGAGTTTTGGCCTTGCCAGCGCGCAGGTCCGCAACAAACTGCTCCGTCTGAGCAAAGGCCTCATCGCTCTCTTGATAAGGGATCTCCATCCACTGGGTGTCGCGCCACAGCCGCTCTTCAAACCGCTGCACCGTGATCGCCCGCTGCTTGCCGCGCGGCGCCTCAAAGGTCTCGCCGGTAGTCGGGTTCCAATGGCTCATGCTGACCGGGCTGGCGTGTGCAAACAGCCGCACCAGCTCGGGCCATGTCCCGCGCACTGGTCGCAGTTCGTTGCCTGGCTCTTGGGGTGGTGGATTCCGCTTGCCTGTCATCGCGTCCTACTGGCGCCTCGCGCGGCCACAGTCTTGCCGGCCCTGGCCCGCGGCGCAAGCGATCCCGCGCGATCTGGCATTCGTCGCGCAACTGCGCCATCCTGGTGCACCGGAGGGCGCTGCCGTGCTGTCGCAGTATCAACTCGGACAACTCTACGCGGGCCTGCGCCGTGCGGTGCGGTCGCGTCGGTGGCCCGAAGCCAGTCACCTGCTCGCGCAAGCGCTGGGTATGGAACTGCCGGGTCAGCCGACCGAGGCCGAGATCGCCGCCGCCGCCGGTAGCCACTTGGTGCGCCAGCTGAGCTACCGAGGCTTTAAGCCCGCAGAATTAACCATGGTTGTCGCGGACTTAAAACCCGTCGTCAAGCTTGAAGATATTCCGATCGAGCAGGCGCGCCGCTTTGCCGCCCGCACATCGGCTGGCCGCAAGGTGGTCATTGGCGAGGCCTATCGCAAAGACTACCTGCTGTTGCGCTCGGACCCCTGCTCCCCCGACGATCCGAACGCCCTGGTCTGCGTCTTTGTCAGCGCGGGCGAGCAAGCGGCCGAGCTCGCCAAGCTCGAGAATACGGCCCGCGAAGACGCACAAACTGCGGGCCAATTACTAGGTTTTCCAAAGTGTTGTGTCGATGCCTTTTGCGCCGACTTCGAGCGATCGCGCATTGACCAAGACACGATCAACGACGACGCCGTGCGCCGCATGCTCGCCGAAGCCGCGCCACCCAACTTTGCTCCGTGGAAGCTAAATCCGTTGGCAGACGGTGAGTTGCTTGGCTTTTTTCCCTGTCGTGCCAATTGCCCCGAAGCGTTGCTCCGCGCCGACCGGGTGATCGCGGCCATGGAGGGACTGCGCCCCGACGAGCTCGAGCGCATCCACCGCCGACTCAACCGACCGGCGATCTTTTGGCGCTTGCCCTTCTTCGCGGTGACGCGCGGCGTTTGGCGCGGTCCGGTGCTGTACCTGCGCGAGCTGCGGGTCAACGCCTTTGCCGATCGCGAAGTCCGTGCTGCTCAAGCTCTTTTGGCTGCACACCTGACCTCGTGGCTTCAGCCCGGCTGTGGCATATCGGTCGAGGATGGCCAGCTCGTGCGCTGGCGGGGCGATCGCCGCGACGGGCGCTTGGCCGCCAATCCCGGCTCCGCACCGCTGTTGTGCGGCTGGCGCGAAGATCCAGCCCCTTAGTAGCTGCACTGTCAACATGACGAAACCTCCCCTGCATCAGCGCGCCGCTCGGGCTGTACGAGCTATTTTGCGTATGCGCTGAACCTTGGCCTGATCACCGGCAACCAAGTCTTCGAGTGCGCAACGGGGCGCAGCTCGAGCAGGCGACCGCAAGTGGCAGCACCCGCACCAAGGCGAGCCCATGACCCTCTTCGCACCTTCTGTGCCCAAGCCCAACGAGACGACCGCAGGGCCGCTCAGTACCGCGATTGGGCCCGAACACGGTGGATCGAGAAGGCTGGTCTGGTTGACAGTGAGGGCCGAGGCTTCTAAAGTGTGGTCGCTTAGGCGTATGTCGCGATGCAAGCGCGTGTAGCCGAAACAGGGTTGGCGGGCGCACCGGTTCGAGTAAGCGAAATCGGTTGGCGAAAATAGTTTCGAGTTCTGCAAGCTTGCGAGCGACGTCGACGAGGGATGGACATGCACAGGATGAACACGCACAGCGTTGAGCACGGTATGGAGCTCGCTCCGTCTGCTTCGTCTGGGAGCGGGCAGGCCCAACTGCGCGGGAGCGTTCAGGCCCAACAGCGCGGGAGCGTTCAGGCCCAACAGCGCGGGAGCGGGCAGGCCCAACAGCGCGGGAGCGTTCAGGCCCAACTGCGCGGGAGCGTTCAGGCCCAACAGGGCTGGGCAGCCCAGTTTCTGTACCATGCCAAGCAACTGATGTTGAACGCAAAGCGACTGTTGACTGGCCAGAAGCGGAGCACCGCAATGGAATTGCCCCTGCGTGTACTCGCGGCTGCAGCGATCGGCTCGATCTGCCTCGGGATCGCCGCCTGGGTGGGTGCCGAAGAAGCGGCCAAGGGCGATGCCAACCAGATCGAGCGCCAAGTCGATCAGGCCCACAACTATGTCGAGCGCATCCGCTCCATGGTGCAGGCCGGTTTCAACGAGCGCGAAGAAGCCCGCAATTCGCAAAATGTTTCGCGGGTTAACTGCGTGAGCGAAGCCCTGAGCACCATGAAAGGTATGCTCAAGATCGGCGAGAGCATGTACGTGGCCATGCAAGAGTGCGCGTCGCGCAAAGACAGCGCGTGCACTGAAAGCGAGTACGTCAAGATCTCAATTACTTTCAACAAGTGCGAAGAATTGGAAGGCCAGCTCAAGGGCTGCGGCGGACCTTCGATCGACGGGGCCATCGACGGCCGACCCGTGATCGAGAAAGTGGTCGAAGATCTTCCGGACATGAACCCGACCCAAGGTCTTACCGACCTGTCGCCCAAGCTCGAAACGCCGCCATCGGCTAGCGTTTTCTTCAAGATGGGCACCTGACGAACGCAGCGCGAGGCCACCGCAGCCGGGCTCGATCGAGTCTGCAGGGGTAGCCAGCGCATCTGAACGAATCGAACTCGGCTCGGCAGCGATCGGCCCGGGCACTCGGTCAGCGAGGACAGATGGACGCAACCTCCATGGACGAACAGTTGCCGCGGCAGCGTCGGGACGGCTCAGGGCCCAAGCGCGCAGGGCTGACCGGCGGAAGCTGGCTAACCGCTGTGGCGATTTTGGTGACTGTGGCTGGCGGCTCGCTGCTGGGCACGCGCCAGGCCCTGGCCCAGAGCGCCGAGATGGCGCTGCCAGCGATCGCCCAGGATCGCGGCCTGCGTACGGGCGAATTTACGCTGTACCCGTCGTTGGGTCTGATGACCCACTACGACACGAACTTGTTCAACGGCAGCGACAAAGAGAACAACGTCCCCGTGGGCGCCACCTCGCTGCGCTTCATTCCGCGGCTGTCGCTCGTCAACGATGGCAATGGCAACGTCAATTTCTCGTTCGCGGGCACTGGCGACGCGCGACTGTATCTTTCGAGCGACGACATCGTCTCCAAGCAGACCGCCGTGGGCGGCAACCTCAACGTCGACGTCACCTTCGGCCAGAGACGCGCGATGTCGCTGACTCTGTTCAACTACTTCAACAGGGCTCTGCGCGCCAACAACTGGGAAACCATTCAGACGCTCAACCGCGTGGCCAACGACGTGGGCGCGCGCATCGAGTTCCACCCGGGCGACATTCCCGAGCGGCGACCATTCAATCTCGCCGTGGCGGCCTCGTACGCGGTCGATGCGTTCGACGACTTCAAGGCCGGCAACACCACCACGATTCGCACCAAGCTAGCGGGCTCCTGGCGGTTCTTGCCCAAGACCGCCGCGGTAATCGATAGCACATGGGACTTTCGCAAGTACGAAGTCAGCTCACTGGCCTCCTCTGGCCTAGCGTCGGACTCCAAGCCGTTCCGGGCCCGTGTAGGCCTAACTGGCGCCCTAACCAAGCGTATCAGCGCGCAAGCGTTGGGCGGCTGGGGCATGTCGACGCACGCCGAAGGCTCGTCGTACAACAGCTTCTTGGCCAACGTGGGCCTAGGTCTCCGCGCTTCGGAGAGCACGCGAGTCTATGCGTCGTTCGACCACGACTACTCCGACTCGTTCTTTGGCAACTTCGTGTCGTACAACCGCATTGGCCTCTCGCTCAAGCAGCGGTTTGGCAACGTGCTCGATGTGACGGGCTCGTTTGGCACGCGACTGATGACCTTTGGCGTAGTTGAGCCCAAGGGCGTGCTCGCTAGCGGCCTCTCGGCCTCGTGCAGTGGCGCGCTGGCCGGCAAGAGTGGCTGCCGCAACGACACCGGCCTCGACGCGTCGCTGATGGCGACCTTTGAGTTGCACCGCTTGGTCGGCATGAACGTCGGCTGGAACATGCGCAAGGTCATCACCAATTTCAAGGTGTTGAGTGCCGCAAATCCGAGCTTGGTGCTCGATGTCGGCGAGTACACGGCGCACGAGATCTTTGCCACGCTGTTTGCGCGGTACTAGGCGGCGACCTCGTTCGCGACGAACTGAGGCGCCTACCTTCGCCGCAATGGCATCTCGCCCGACGGCAGTTGTCGCAGCCCCCCAAGGAGACGCGCGTTTGTACCCCTGCCGCGACCTCGTCCGCGCGCGGGCGGGCAACCCGCCCTTCTCTGAGCCCACCTGGGACGCAAGGCGCCGCGCCGTATGATGGCGAAAGTCACCACTTCGAATGAATGTTCAAAGGCTTGGCGCCTCGCCGAGGCTCTGCTGCTGACCGCACTTGTGCTTGCGGCCGCGATGGGCTGCTCGACAACTGCGCCTTCGACCTACAACAATGTGCCTGTCGACAGTCGCTTGGCGGTGCAGGCGGCGTCTCTCGGTGCTGGCGACGAGTTCGAAGTTCGCGTGTACGAGGAGGTGGGCTTGTCTGGCAGCTTCGTCGTCTCGCCAACGGGCCAGTTCGACTACCCCCTGCTAGGCTCACTAACCGTAGAAGGCCTGACGCCGCAGCAGGTTGCCGGCCTGATTCGCTCAAGGCTCGCGTCGCGCTATATGCGGCAGCCCTACGTGGTGGTGCAGGTCAAGACGCTAAACTCCAAGAAGATTATTGTGCTCGGCGAGGTCAAGTCGCCCGGCCGGTTCAACTACGGCGACCGTATGACCATCGTCGAGGCTGTTACGCTGGCGGGCGGGTTTACGACTTTGGCTGAGCGCAACTATGCGATCGTCACTCGCGGCGAGGCGGCCGGAACGCGCCGCGTGGCGGTGCCGGTCGAAAAGATCATGCAGGGCTTGGCAGCAAACTTCTTGCTGCAACCCGGCGATATCGTATTCGTTCCGGAGACGATTCTGTAGCCCATGGCCGAAATGCTGCCCACACTGCCCAGCCGGTCTGGCGACGGATCGAGTGAACAACCGCTGAACCGCGTGGTGCGGGTCGTACGCGAGCGGCTGTGGTGGTTCTTGCTCACCGCCATTTTGACAATGGTGGTGGTGTTTGTGGTCGTGAAGCGCCAGACGCCGATCTTTCGCGCTACCGCCATCGTAATGGTGGATACCAACGCGCCCCGCGTGCTGAGCCCCGACCTTGAAGTGGCACCGCTGGGCAGTAGCGGCTTTGGCCAGCAGCGCGGATTCTATCAGGCGCAGCGGCAGATCCTGCAGTCGCGCGACTTGGCCGCGATCGTAGTCAACCGCTTGGGGCTGTCGCGCGATGAACGGTTCTTGTCTCTGAATCGCCGCGACAAGCCGCTGACGCGCGCCCAGAAAGACGCGGTTATGGCCACGGCCGACGTGGTGGGCATGATGGCCGGGCGGGTGGTGGTCGAGGCGGCCGACGACTCGGGCGTGCTGCGTGTGTCGATCGAAGACGCCGACGCCGACATGGCCCGCGACTTGGCGAATGCCGTGGTCAAGGCCTACCGCGATCGCAATATCGACGTGAAGAAACGGGTCGTCAAGGAGGCGACTTCGGACCTCAATGCCATCTTTAAAAGGCTCGAGGGCGACAAGGATACTAGCCTTATGGCGCTGTATTCGTTCGAGAAGGACCACGACTTCTCCGAAGCGCGGCGCACCATGGTCAACGAGCAGATCTTGGCGCTGTCGCGGTCGCTGCGCGAAGTGCACATGCTGCGGTTGCGGGCCCAGCAAGAGATGAACCAACTGCGGAAGTTCAAAGGCACGCGCGACATTTTTATGGCGTCGGCGCCGGGCCTCATGCGCGATGGCTTGGTGGGCGAGCTCAAGCGGCGCTACCTTGATCTCAGCGTGCGGCGCAAAGAGCTGGCGACGTCTTACCTGCCCGACCACCCCAAGCTGCAGGCCGTTGATCAGCAGATGGAACAGTTGATCACCCTGGCGACACGCCATGTTGCGGCACTTGCCGACTCCGCGACCACACAGTACCAAAATGCCTCTGCCGAAGAGACAGACCTTGAGCGACAGCTTGAAGCGGGGCGCGCCCAAGACGCCGAGATCCGCTTGGCCAAGATTGAGCATGACAAGCTGCAAGTGCGCCTCGACGAAGACAAAATGTTCTACGACAAGGTGGCCAAGCGCATCACCGAGGCCGATATCACCCGCGACATTGGGGTGAACAACGTCAATGTGCTCGACCTGGCCGTGACGCCCAAAGCGCCGGTGCGGCCCAATGTGCAGAGCGGTCTGGCTCTGGGCGGCGTGCTGGCACTGCTGCTGGGCCTGGGCGCGGCGTTCTTGGTTGACTTGCTCGACAACCGCATCCGCACGCGCGAAGACGTGGAGCAAGTGCTGGGCGTGCCCTACCTGGGCGCTATTCCGATGTTTGAGCCGGGCGACCCGGGCGAAGGCATTCCGGTGCCCGAGGATCGCCTTGACCTATACGTGCACTTTCGGCCCAACTCGCGGGCGGCCGAGGCGGCGCGATCCGTGCGTACCAACCTGCTGTTTATGCGGCCCGATAAGCCGATTCGCAGCCTGCTGGTGACGAGCGCCTCGGCTCGCGAAGGCAAGACCTCGACCTCGACGACGCTGGCAGTGACGCTCGCCGCGACCTCGGGCAATGCGCTTTTGATCGACACGGACTTGCGCAAGCCGCGCCTGCACCGGCTGTTCGGCCTGGCCGGCGGCGAGGGCGGCCTGACCAGCTACCTGGTAAGCCACCGGCCGATCGAAGACTTTGTGGTGCACACCGAAGTGCCCGGCCTCGACTTCTTGCCGTGTGGCCCGGTGCCTCCCAATCCGTCAGAATTGCTGCACGCGCAACGCTTTAAGACGCTGGTCGAAGAGGTCAACACCAAGTACGACTTCGTGGTGTTCGACTCGTCGCCGGGCACGCTGGTGACTGACCCGCTGGTGCTGGCCTCGATGGTCGACGGCGTGGTGGTGGTGGCCCATAGTCAGGGCGCGCGTCGCGACCAGTTGAAGAGCTTCTTGGCGGGCCTGCGCGCCGTCAATGCCTCGATTCTGGGCGTGGTGCAGTCGCGCGTGGCGCAAAATGCCGGCGGCTACGGCTACTACTACGCCAAGGGCTACCGGCGCGGCGGCTATCGCTACCAGTACCGCTACCAGCGCGACCCCAACAAGGCCGACGACGTGGGCGACGAGCCGCCGGGCAGCAACAGCTAGCTGCACGCACCTTCCGCGGTGCTCTGGCAAGCGACGCAGCTAGGCGCGGTGCCGTAGATTGGGCCCAAGCCGCTGAAACTCAAAGCGCTTTATCGGGTCTAGCCGCATTGCTCGCTGGGCAGTTGCCGGCAGAGGCTAGGGCTGCTGGCTGGGATCGACCGACGGGGCCCGCTGCCGCGGATCGACCGGCGGCGCCTCGGTACCGAGTGTCGGGTCGCCTTCGTGACCAAGCCCTGCATCTACAGGCACTTCGCTGCCATCGGGCGCGCCGCCAAATACCACGCTGCAATCGCCCAGGCGCGCGCGTTCTTCGGCGGTGATCTTCTCGCGCTTGATCATCACGTCGGCCACCCAGCACAGCATGGTGCGGTGGCTGTCGCTGGCCTTGCCCGCCATGAATTCGCCGTAATAACCGGGCGGACTGGGGATAATCGAGCCCAGCCACAGCGTCTGCAACAGGGTCAACTCGATGGGCGCGCGGTTGAAGTAATGCCACGAGGCCGCACCGATGCCGTAAATCTCGCCCGGCCCGAGCTCGATGATGTTCAGGTACAGCTCCATCATCTGCTGCTTGGTCAGGGTGCGCTCGATCTGCCAAGTAATGACGGCTTCTTGGATCTTGCGCGAGATGGTCTTTTCGCGCTCGACAAAGAACAGGTTCTTGACCAGCTGCTGGGTAATCGTCGACGCGCCGCGCACGAAACGGCCCTTCTTTAGGTTGGCAATGGCCGCGGACTTGATGGCGTCGACCAAGAAGCCCTTGTGACCAAAGAAGCCGCCGTCTTCGGTGGTGGTGATGACCTTGATGAAATTGGGGCTAACTTGCTCGAAAGGCACCCAATTGTCGCTGCCGGGGCCGGTTTCGAAGCGAATGGTGTCGAATTTGGCCTCGCCGGGCTGCGGATGGCGCCGATAGCGCACCGCCTCGTGCACAAAGGGCGCGGCAAATTTGCCAAAATCGACCTTGTCGCCCAGCGAGCTAATCTTGACCTCGCCCAGCAGCGGCCGAAAGTCGAACTCGAGGCTGTTCATGTCTGCGGTATCGAGCGAGCCGCGCACTTCGTACGAGAGCCGGCCCTCGCAGCGCATCCCCGCCAGCGTGTCGGCAAAGCCGGGCGGCACCGACTCGACCACGTCTTGGCACGCCACGGTGGGCACCGCCACGTGCACCTTGAACAGCGGCGCCGTGCGGAAGCGGTCAATCGATCCGGCGAGTTCAACCCCCACCTTGCCGATCTCGAGGTGCCCCTGCTGCAGCTCGATGCGCTGGCTATTCAGATCGACGTCGAGCTTGCCGCTAGCCGTGGTGGTCACATGCTCGACCCGCTGCTTCGACAGACGCGGCGACTCGATGGCCACGTCGGCCAGCGTGCCCTTGCCTTCGAGCGTCATCTTGCCGGCCGGCGCATTGACCAGCAGCGTCAGATTCAGGCTGCGCAGCGCCGTCGTGGCCCCAGCCACCAGCATATGCGGCAGCAAGGCGGCATAGGGCTGCAGGGGCAGGTCGTCGAGCTGCACCTTGACCTCGCCTTCACCCGTGCGGACATCAAAGCGCCCCGAGGCGTGGTTCACCGCCTGCCGCCCCGCCACGTTGAACGACATCTGCAGCGCGACCACGCCGTCGCCGGGCTTGCGCTCGATCGTCGCCGAGAAATCCGAGACTTCGCGAGCGGTTCCGCGCTCTTGATCGTCGTACCGCGCCGAACCGTGCTCGATCACGACCGCCGGCACCGGCACGCTGCCCAGCCCCGTGCGCAGCCGCGCCACTTCGCTTTGCAGGCGGTCGGCAGTCTTGCCAAACAACCCCGACAGCGCCGTACGCACGATCTCGCCGTCGGGCTGGTCGGGCTTCTTGGGCTCGGGAGGCGGCGACGGCAGCGGTTTACCCTTAATTTTCTTGACGATCAGCACAGATTTTTCGGTCTTATCCGCTTTGTCAGCGACATCGACCTTGCCCACGGGCGGCTCGTCGTCGTCGTCGCCCTCGGGCACCGCCTGCGCCGGTCGCGGCCGCTGCACCACGATCACCGGCTCGCGCACCACGACTTGCTTGATGTGCAGCAGGGCCTGGCGCGCCACCGCGGGCAGCTTCGCCGTCAGCGCCTCGGGTAGGTCTAGGGGCGCTCCGGGCTCTTTGCTAAAGCTGGCGGCCACTTCGCGCACATCGAGCCCGTAGCGACTGCCGCTGCCGCCCTTGATCACCCGCACGTGTCCCAGCGCCAGCTCGCCGCTACTGCGCACGGTCAGTTCGCCAAGCTGCACGCTCAGGTCGCCCACCGTCAGCGACACATCGCCAGGCAGGCGCACGCTCAGCTCGCCCTGCTTCTCGGGCCAGTCGAGCTGGGCATCCAGGCGGAGCGGCTGGTTCAGGCCCTGCACGCGCAGCGACGACTGGAGCTTAATCTTGATCTTCTCTTGCACGGGCGAGGTGTTATCGACATCCGCCGCGCCGGCCTCGAGCCGCAGGTGCCGCGCATCCAGCCCCGCAAGCAGCAGCGGCCCTCCACTGTCGTCGTCGATCGCCACGCTAAGCCCGCGCACCTGGGTCGCCGGCACCGCCTTGCTCAGGTACTTGCGCCAACCGCCCGTCTCGCCTGTGTCTTTCTTGTCTTTGGTAAGCTGGGCGATCACCGCCTGCAGGTTGTGCTGGCCGCTCGCCATGCGCTTGACCTGCAGCGCCGGCCGCACGACCAGCATGTTCTGCAAGTAAAGACGAGGCGTGAACAGCCCATCAATCTCGTAGTCTAGGTCGATGCGCTCAACGGTCGCGAGCGGCGGCTCGGGCAGCGCGGCATCGCGCACCACCAGCTTTTGCAGCACGATCCGTTGCGTAGGGTCAACGTAGACGTCGCCCAGCTCGAGGATGAGCCCACGCTTCTTTGCAGTTTCAACGAGTTTGCTGCGAAGTGTGCCCGCCAGCCAATGCGGCCCAGCCGTGTAAGCCAGCCCGGCGAGGAACGCCAGCACCGCGACCAGCAGCGGCAGAGCTATGCGAAGGGCGCGCGGCATCTAGTTCGAGTGGCTCACTTGCCGCCAAACGATTTCGAGCCGGCGCTCGCCGAGATGGCGTAGATGAAGCCAGCGGCCAATGCCACGCCCACGCCAATCAGCGTTACGGTCTTGCCGGTCGACAACAGGTCGACTTCGTACGCCTTGATGTTGGCCAACGGCAGCAGTGTGTCGCGGTCTGAGGCCACCAACTGGCTCGAATACATCGAGAAGTTAAACGGCGTCAGCTGAAAGCGGCGACCACCCTCGCTGGCGACATACAGACGCGTATCGCGGCCGACAGCCACCTTATCGTTCTTGACGCTCTGCACCACCACGGCATCGTTTTCGCCGCGATTCATCAGCTTGGTCAGGTCGTCGGGCGTGTCTTTGTACTGCTCTTGCAGCTTGCCGTCGTTTTCGAGCGCGGCCACCGACTGCAGGCGGCGGAACTCCTCTTGCGGCACCTGGTACGTGTTGTAGCAACCGGTCACCGACAACCCAAGGGCGCAGAGGGTAACGGCGGCGGGAATGCGAAGATTCTTCATGAGTTCCTCGTAGGAGCGAGCGGCGGAAACAGTCCGGTGGCGCGGTTAGGCGCGCTTGGCACCCATGTGCTGCCAGATGGCATTCAGGTCGGTCTGCACCAGGTAAAAGGTGAGCAGGCCGCTGGTGCACATTTGGCCGACCAAGTAGATCACCGCGCGATCCGGCACATTGGCGCCGACCGCCTGGGCCATCTCGCTGACGTTCTTGAAGAACTTCCACAGCACCAAGATGCCGTAGACCGGGATGAGCAAGTGCCACCAGGTAAAGCGCTTCTCGCCCCAGAAGTTGTTGGCCTCGTCGAAAGTCCGCATGATCCACAATATCGCGAAGACGAAGCAGATTACATTCTTGATCGTCGACATGGTTGGGTCGTCGATCTTGCCGGCCGGGCGGCTGGAGCCGCGCGAAGCCGAAGCCGAACGCGAAACAGGAGCCTCGTGGCGGGGTTCAACCAGACGCGGCGCCGGTTCTGACACGCGCGGCGCCGGGCGGGCTGCCGGCGGTTGCGGAGCCGGGGCTTCGATCTTGACCGCGGCGGCCTGCACCTGAGCCGCACCACCCTGGCTGCCATCAAACATCGCCAGCATCTCTGGCGTCAGTTCCATCGCAACCGTGGCTTCGTTTTCGCCGATATTCCAGGCGTCTTTCATCTCGGCGATCTGCGCCGCGCCGACCCATTGCTTGATCCGCTCGTCGTAGACGTACTCGTCTTGCGCAAGGTCGCCCTTGCGGGCCATCTCCCGCAAAGTGGGAAGATCGCACGGAATATACTGACCGTTCTTGTGAAGCTGAAAAGACATCGTCGGCTCCAGTGGGTTCCCCTATTGGTGCAGGTCGCGGGGCAAGTGGGACTGTCAACGCTTGCGCAGGGCTACGCTGCGCAGCACCGCAAGGGCGATTGTCCGGTGGCGACCGGGTGGCGTCAACCGCCGCGCAGCTCGCCGCGTGCTCGGACTAACCGTCGAGGCCCTTCAAACGCTTGAGGTCGGCCATCACCTTCTGATACTCGATGTCATAGCCCTGGGTACCCTCTTGCAAGTTCTTGATACGCTTACGGACTTCTTGATCCAGGTCGTCATCCACATGCGTGTGACGATTGAGCACGTCGCGCAGGGTTTTGCGCAGCGTGTGATCCTCGGCAAAGACCTCTTCGACGTGGCGGCTGTGGAACAACGCCTCGATGATCTGCTTGGTCAGGTACTCGACCGCGCGATCGCCGACGCCGAAGTTGCGCTCTTCAGCCAGCTTCTGCTTGATTTTATTGAGTTGAATAAACTCGATGCCATCTTTCGAGATGCGCTCGCGGGCCTTGTCGGTAATTTCGCGATCGGCGCGAATGTACTCCCGCAGCACACTTTCGATGTCGAGAATGACTTCGCCGACCAGTTCTGTGTCGACTTCGATGTCTTGATTGGAGACGAGCAACGCAACCATGTCTTGTGCGATGTTCGAAACCTTGCCTGGATACAACCTCATGAGGGCCTCTTGGCGTGCCGCAGGAGCGGAAATTCGCGTGCGGACCGGGCGCGCGCGATCCCGGCCGCTCGACGCCAGGCCCGTAGTAGACGCGACGATTTAGCACAGGTAGGGCACCGGCCACAAGCGCAGCGTCGCGTTTTTTCGTGATACGCGGCATGGCGGCGGCCAACGTGGCCATTGGAGCGGCTACAGGCGATCGACCGTCCACGGCGATTCGAGTTGGTGCAATTGCTCAGAAAATGCGCTGAACTTGAGGTCTACTTCGGGCGTATGGATGGCGGCGAGGACTTTGACGCGCTTCTTGCCGTGGTTCTCGCTCCGCTGTTCTACAAAGCCCTGCTCGCGGAAAATCTGCAGCGCGTTGGTAAGGTTGACCTTGCTGATGGCCTCGTAACACTCGACGTGACCCAGGTCGAAGGCTTTTTGTGCGTTGATCTGCACGCGGTCTAAAAAAGCGGCTTCGGCCAGCGGCCCGCCGTCGAGGAGGCGCATCGAGCGCGCCATCAGGGCATAGGACTCGATAAAGCTTTGCAGCAGGCGGGCATACAGGCGCAGGGCACCGCGCACGAGGCTCGCAACGACTAGATTGCCGTCGCTGTGGCGGGTGAGCCAACCGGCGGCCACAAAATCGTCGAGCGTGCGGTGGTACAGGTCTTCGAACGACTGCCCCGGCTCGTAGACGAACTCGAATTTAAGCAGGCGCGACAAGAACTTAGTGAGTGAGGCCAAGCTATCGGGCGAGATCTCGTTGCCCGACTGCAGCTTGGCGACGATGGCGCAGGCCAGCAGCGCTTCGGGTACCAGCAGGTGCAGCATGTTATTCTTGTAGTAATCCAGGTGCATACGGCCCTCGGACCGCACGATAAAGACCGTCTCGCCGTCGAAATCGCGGCGCAGCACCCAGCGGGCCTCTTCAAATAAATCAAGCGCTTTGCTCACGATCGGCGCCACGGCTTCGCCCAGCACCCGCGCCCGCTCGCTCTGCAGACCAAACGGATCGGGCGCGCCCTCGGCCTCGAGATAGCGGGCCTGATCGCGGGTCTCCGCCTCTAAGACGGCCTGCCGACGCACCTTTACCGCAGTGACCAGCGGCTCAGACAGGACCGCGCCGCGCCGCATCGCCAGGTCAAGCAAGTAGCCCACGCGCAGCAGCAGATCGCGGTGCAAAATGCCCTTGTTCGCCTTGGTCAGGAGCACCGCCGAGCACAGCGCCGTGGGGGTCAGCACGGCAGCTTGGTTGATGCGGCCCAACACCCGATAACCACAAACTTTTAGCGCCCGTTCAAAGGCCTTGGGGTCGCGCTCGGCGGCGGGGGCCAGCGCGCCCTGCTCGATCAAGAGCTCGCGCACCGACATCGGCTCGCCGAATTGGATGCGAATACGGCCATACTTATGCACCAGCACGCTGGTGGCCTTGAGCACTTCGACCGGCGACTCTGCTTTCTTTTCGCCGCCTTCAAGCTCTTTGCGATACGATTTCTCTTCGATCAGCCGCTCGTAGCCAAAGTTGGTGGGCACCAGCATCACGTCGTCGCGCAAGCCGTCGGCCACCGTCTCTAACACATGCTTGATCAAGCCGAATTTGGGCGGAAGCAGCTTGCCCGTACGCGAGCGACCACCTTCGGGGAAGAATTCGATCCAGTGGCCATCGGCCAAAAGCTTTCTGAAATAGTGGCGAAATGCTGCGGCGTAGATCGGCTGCCCCTGAAACGAGCGGCGCAAAAAGAACGCACCGGCGTGGCGAAACAGCGGACCCAGCGGAAAAAACGACAGATTGGCGCCGGCCGCGATGTGCGGTGGAATCAGCCCGTGGCGATAAAACACATACGAAATAACGAGATAGTCGATGTGCGACTTGTGACTCGGCACGATCACCACGGGCGCGGTACGACCGGCCTGGCGCACGCGCTCTAAGCCCTCTTCGTCCACTTCTAGGCCTTCGTAAATGCGCGCCCACAAGAAGGTCAGCAAAAACGAGAACGCCGCCACCATGCCCATGCGATAGCGCGCGGCAATTTCGTTGAGGTTTTGATCGGCCTCGCGCAGCACACTGTCGAGCGGCCGACCGAGCTCGGTGGCGATCCGTTGCAGGTCTTCGCGCACGGCGGGGTCGGCCAAGATTTCGCGACGCAGCTCGTCGGGTTGCTTGATTGGCGCGCCGCGCACCACGCGGTCTTCTTGATGCAGCGCGGCGGTGATGCGCAGGCGCAGCTGCTCGGCCAGCACCGTGTCGTCGCTGAACTCGGCGTGTTCGGCCAAGAAGATGCGGAGATCGATGGGGTCTGCTATGCGCACGTGGGCACGGCGATGGTTCAGCACGAACGAGACCAACTTGCGCAAGCGGCCCGGCGCGCCCGGATCGCCAAAGAACTCGTCGAGGATCGATGAGCGAGCGCGGTCGGGATCCCGTTCCCACACCAACACTTGCGGCACGATCTGCAGCGAAAAATCGACTTCGCGCTGGGCTGCGATCAGTTCGCGCAAGTAGGGCTGCTGCGGGCGCGGTGTCAGCAGGTCGAGCAGCGAGAAGCCGCGCCTTAGAAACAGCGTGATCGGCGTGCGCCGGCGCAATAGGCCGCGAAGCAGCTGATCTTCAGGCAGTTGCGGCACCCGTAGCACCCGCCGGCGGAACCACCCTACCAGCGCGCGCCGCCAGGGCTGCATCCAGGTGAGCGACACGCCGTTGGCAAAATGCGACAGGGGTAACTTTTCGCGGTTGTAGAGCCAGTTGAAATAGAGGTAATCGAGCAGACTGATGGTGCCCATGACGACCACCAGACCGCCCTCGCGCGCCAAGGCCTGCCAATCGCTGCTATACCGCTGCGGCACCCGCACCTGCGCAAAGAACACCCGCGCAAACCAGCGCGCGAGCCAGCCCAGGCGCGGCACCATCGCGGAGGGGTGAAGCAGGTCGCGTGATTGAAGCTGGTCGGCCGCAGACTGCGCGGGCACACCCACGGGGGTCAGGGCGTGGCGCACCGCAGCAGGGTCTGCGACCGGATCCGTGGGTTGGACAGGTTGCTCGTCGGACATGCGGCGATCTTGAGCCGAACGCGGCGCCGGTGCAAGAGCGTGCATTTTGCCCCGTGCCTGCGCTACAACACGGCCCGGCAACCGCCGCGGCGGGGTGAAATGCTGCAGGCGAGCGATCAATATGGGGAGCTACGGGTCACGGCGCGCGGGCTGTGGCTAGGTGGCGTGTCGCTCGACGGCGAGGTCCGGCGGGGCGTGGGCGTGCTGTGCGACGCGCGCAAGGGTGTGCGGGCACACGCTAATCTGCTTTGTAGTCAAGAGCTTGCACTATGTACGGGCATGCAGCGCGGGCTGTTTGTGCCGTGGCAGCAGGCGCTAACGCTCGGTCGCTTGGCGGTGGCGCTGAGTCCGGCTGGTGCGGGCCCGGGGACAGCGCTGGCGCGGGTGCACGCGGCTGGGCGCGACTGGCTCGATGCGCGAGCAGCCTGTTTAGAGCCCCTGCCGGGTTTTGCACCCGCGGAAGTGCCCCGGACCGATGTTGTCGTGATCAATGCGCGACTGGCGGGCCGAGCCTGCGCCAATGCCCCGCATTTACGTCTATTCTTAAGCAACGTACCTTCTAGCTCCGCGGTGGTGTTCGACGACCCGCTGCTAGCTTTTGCGGCGGCGACGGCGCTCAGCGAGCTGGGTCGGCCCTGGCGTGGGGCCAAAGGACTGGCGCAGGCGTGGCGGCGGCGACTGGGGCACCTGACTCCGCGTGCGACCAAGGGTAAAGGCGACCCAATTGTGCTTAGCCTGCTGGGCGACGCGCCGCCCTCCGCGGCCTTTTTCGTGGGCGACGCCTCGCACGGGCTGCCCGAAGGGGTCGAACGTCTGCCACTCACGCGGTCTTTGCACGGCGAGCAGGCGGCCGCGCTGGTTCGCGCTTGCGGTGCGACGGTCGTGGTGGCGGTGGGGAGCGATGGTGCCGCGCTGGCCGCTCAGCTGCCTGGGGTGTTGGTGATCGTGTTGCGGGCGCTGGCCCAGCCGCTACTGGTGCCCTAGAGCGTCAAAATCGTGGAGGAACAGATGAATAACCTGAGCAGCAACCCGAGCAGCAAGCCAATCATCGGCGTGGTGACCAACCCTAATTCGCGCAAGAATCGTTTAAATCCTGGGCGGTATGAGCAGATGCGCGAGAGTGTGGGCGCGCTTGGGCTGGTGCGACGGACGCAAGACGTCACGGCGATCGCCGAAGTGGTGCGCGAGTTCTTGGATCTGGGCGTGCGCTATTTTGTGGCCGACGGCGGCGACGGCGCCTTTCACTGGCTGATGAACGTGGTGATGGAAGTGCTGGCCGAACGCCCGGGGACGCCGTGGCCGGCGATTTTGCCAACCAATGCGGGCACGATCGACTTTATTGGGCGCAAGGCCGGCGTGGTGGGGCACTGCGACACGCTTCTGCCGGCGCTCGTGCGCAAGATCCGCGCTGGCGAGTTTCCAAGTACGGTCGATTTGACGACGTGCCACCTGCGCGGCGTCTATGGGCCCGATGCCGACCGACCCGGCAAGTCGTTCGAAAAACTTGGGTTTGCCTGTGCTTTAGCTGGCGTGGCGCAGCGATTCTTCGACAAGTTCTATGCCGGCGATCAGCAGGATGCCGCGGGCATCGCCCTGCTCGTGGGCAAGATCATTCTCTCGCAGGCGACGCGGGCCGCACCGCTCAAGTGGCTACCAATTCCTGTGGAGTTTCGGTACTTTGCCGAACCGGTATTTGAGCCACTGCCGGCAAATGTGTGGCTCGACGGCAACCTGCTGCCGATTCCGCTGTTCCGCGATCTCGACGTCGGCTCGATCGACATCAACTTAGCCAATGTGTTCCGCTGCTTCCCATACGCGGCCGAGGGTAGGCTGCTGCACGTGCAATGCGGCGACATCAGCGCACCCGAGATCGTGCGCAATCTGCCGCGGGTGTTTGCCGGCAAGACCATGGAAGTCGAGGGTTTTGTACAGCAGCGGGCCCAGACGCTCAAGGTGCAGCCGCTGCAGGGGCGCTCACTCGACCCCGTGATTGACGGCGAGCTATTCTGGGGGCTGAGCGAGTTGGAAGTGAGCGTCGGTCCTCAGGTTCCCGTGGTGCAGCTGGTGGCTTGATCAGACGATGGGCTGTAGCGCCGCCGTAAAGCCGCGAAGCACGTCGCGCTGGTCGGTGATGCGGTAACCCGGCAGTTTCTCGCGATCTTTCCACACGGCACCCACCACTTCGATCAGGTAATCCATGTGGCTCTGCGTATAGGTGCGGCGCGGAAAAGTTAGGCGCACGAGCTCCAAATTCGCCGTAAAGTCATGATGTCCATCGGGATCGGGCCGGCCAAACATCAGCGTACCCACCTCGACGCCGCGCACGCCGCCCTCGATATACATGGCGTTGACCAGCGCCACACCGGGGTACTCCCAGGCGGGGATTTGCGGCGCAAACGCCGCAGCGTCGATGTAGACCGCATGGCCACCGGGCGGACGCATCATCGGCACACCCATTTGATCAAGACGATCAAACACATAACGCACCGAGGCGTGGCGATAGGCCAGGTAGTCTTCGTCGAGCACTTCTTGCAGGCCTTGCGCCAGCGCCTCGAGATCGCGGCCCGCCAGGCCTCCGTAAGTGGGGAAGCCTTCTGTCAAAATCAGGCGCGTGCGGCACCGCTCGGCCAAGGCGCTGTCGTTCACGCCCAGCAAACCGCCGATATTCACCAAGCCGTCTTTTTTTGCGGACATGGTAAAGCCGTCGCACAGGCCGAAGCACTCGCGCGAGATCTCAGCCGCGCTGCGGTGACCCTGACCGGGCTCGCGCATCTTGATCAGCCAAGCATTTTCGGCGAAGCGAGCGGCGTCGAGGAACATCGGCACGCCGAACTGATCGCACAACGCCCGCACCGCTTTGAGGTTGCCCAGGCTCACCGGCTGGCCGCCGCCACGGTTGTTGGTGATGGTCACGAGCACCATCGGCACGTCGGCACCGCGATCAGCGAGGAGCTGACCCAGCTTGCGCACGTCGAGGTCGCCCTTAAACGGCATGTCGGTACGCGGATCGCCCGCGCCGTCGTACAGCAAATCGACCGCCTCCGCGCCCAAGAATTCAACATTGGCGCGGGTGGTATCAAAGTGCGAGTTCGACGGCACCACATCGCCCGGCTTACAGGTACTTGAAAACAGGATATGTTCCGCCGCCCGCCCTTGATGCGTGGGGATCACGTGATGGATACCCGTCAGCTCGCGCACCACCTTTTCGAGCTTGTAGAACGACCGCGAGCACGCATAGGTCTCGTCGCCGATCATCATCGCCGCCCATTGCGCCGCACTCATGGCCCCGGTGCCCGAGTCGGTCAAAAGGTCGATGAGCACATCTTCGGCGTGCAGCTTGAACACATTCCAGTTGGCCTTTTCGATGGCAACCAGGCGCTGGTCGCGGGTAGTCATCCCCAATGGTTCCACGGTCTTAATGCGGAATGGTTCAATGATAGTCGAAAAACGGTGCTCCACGGCAACCTCGGCGCATTGGCGATGAGTAGCTGTCCGGCACGGGACCCAGACCCGCTGCAGGAAGCGCGCATCATCGGACGCGGCGACTATCGGCGAAAGGGGAAAGAATGGCCTATCGTCACCGACTTGTCGCGACGGCCAGCGCCGAAGCCAGCCCAGACACTGGACCACGGCTGGGGCGAGCCGTTACCCTAGCCGATGGCCGCACCGCTGATGGCCACAGAAGGCCCCGTGTCGCAGCAACCGCCCCATGTTCCTGAACTGCTCGCCCCCGCCGGCGATCGCGACGCGCTGGCAGCCGCACTCCAAGCCGGCGCCGATGCGGTCTACTTTGGCCTCGACGATGGCCTCAATGCCCGTGCCCGCGCTGCCAATTTCGCCCTGAGCGATCTGCCGGCGACCTGTGCGCGCATCCACCGCGCCGGCGCGTTGGCCTATCTGACGCTCAACACCCTGGTGTTCGAGAATGAATTGCCGTTCTTAGAGACCGTGCTGCGGCAAGTGGCGGCGGCGGGGGTCGATGCGGTGATCGTGCAAGACCCCGCGGTAGCACTGCTTTGCCGGGCCCTGGCGCCCACGCTGCATGTCCACGCCTCGACGCAGATGACGATTTCGAGCCCCGAAGCCAGTCAATTCGCGGCACAACTGGGCATTGTGCGGGTGGTGGTGCCGCGCGAGCTGAGCCTGGGTGAAATCGGCCAAATGGCGCAGAAGACCGCACTTGAGCTCGAAGTCTTTGTGCATGGGGCCTTGTGCGTGTCGTGGTCGGGGCAATGCCTGACGAGTGAGGCCTGGGGCGGACGGTCGGCGAACCGGGGCCAGTGCGCACAATCCTGCAGAATGCCTTATGATTTACTGGTAGATGGCCAACAGCGCGACCTGGGCGACGTGCGTTACCTGTTGTCGCCGCTGGACCTGAGCGGCCTAGAAAAAGTAAGTGACCTTGCGCAGTTGGGTGTGGCGGGGCTAAAGATCGAGGGCCGGCAAAAGGGCCCACAGTACGTGCAGACCGCGGTGAACGCCTACCGGCGGCAGCTCGACCACCTGTCCGCAGGGCCGCACAGCCCGCAAGCGCGGGTACAGGCGGATCAAACGGCGATGGCGTTGTCGTATAGTCGCGGGCTGTCGCTGGGGTTCTTGGGCGGGCCGCACCACCAAGACACGGTCGAAGGCCGCTTCCCCAAGCACCGCGGCGTGTTGCTAGGCGATGTCGCTGAGGTGCGCGACGCGGCGGTGCGGGTGGTGCGCGCGGCGCGGCCGGTCGATCAGGGCCAGGCGCCCGAGCTGCGGGCCGGCATGGGCATCGGCTTCGATCTGGGGCGGCCCGAGGCGGATGAGCCAGGCGGCTCGCTGTTCGGCGTCGAGGCCACCCACGACGGCTGGTGGCTGCGGCTGGGCCAGGGTGCGCAGGCGGTCGATCTGCGTCGCGTGCAGCCAGGCGATCGGGTCTGGCTAACGCAAGATCCTATTTTAACTCGAGAAACGGACAAGCTAGTGGCTGCGACCGAGCCTGAGGGGCGGGTGGCGGTCGATGTGACGGTGTCGGGCCAGCCCGGACAACCGCTGCAAGTGACGTGGACGGCCCGCGGGCCGGTCGGGCGCGACGCCCAGGTGCAGACCCAAAGTGCTATGGCGCTGCAGCCAGCCGCCGGCCAGGGGCTCGATCAGGTTATGATTACTAGCAAATTGCTGGCGCTGGGTGGCACGCCGTGGCGGCTGGGCGATCTGCAGCTTGCGAATCTGCAAAGTGGTCTGCATCTGCCCGTGTCGGAGCTGAAGCGCCTGCGCCGCGAGCTGGCGGCTGAGCTCGATAGTGCGGTAAACGCGCGCCACGTGCACGCCTTGCAACCCCAGCCGGTGGCAGAAGAAGTGCGGCGTCAGGCCGCGACTCTGCACGCACGCCGGCCGTGGCCCAAGCTCGACGCACCGCAGCTGCTGCCGCTCGTTCGCACAGAGGCGCAGCTTGAGGCCGTGATCGATGCGCAACTGCCCAAGGTTGCGTTGGATTGGATGGAGTTGGTGGGCCTCACCCGCGCCGTCGAGCGCGCCCGTGCCGCGGGCCTGAAGGTGGTCTTAGCCACGCCGCGAATCCAAAAGCCGGGTGAAGAAGGCTTTGACCGGCGCCTAGCGCGGCTACAACCCGACGGAGTGCTGGTCAGGCATTGGGGCGGGCTGATGCATTTTGCCACACTTCCTCAACCACCCCATATTCACGGCGATTTTAGCTTGAATGTGACCAATTCTGTCACCGCGCACCACCTCTGGGCCCTGGGCGCCGATACGCTTTGCGCCGCCCACGACCTCGATGTGGCCCAACTGCAGCACCTGCTCGAACATGTGCCGGCGGAGCGGGTCGAAGTGGTAATTCACCACCACATGGCGACTTTTCACACGGAACACTGCGTATATGCGCATCTTTTGAGCCAAGGGCAGGATTTCCACTCCTGTGGCCGTCCATGCGAGCAACACGCGGTAAGTCTGCAAGATCACCAGGGGCGCGCCCATCCGGTGGTGGTCGATGTCGGTTGCCGCAACACGGTGTTCAATGCGCAGGCTCAGTCGGCGGCGGGCGCAGTCGCGGGCCTGCTCAAACGCGGCGTACAGCATTTCCGCACCGAGTTCGTACGCGAGGATCGGGCAACAACCCTCGCAGTGTTAAAGGCTTACCAGGCACTGCTCACGGGCGAGCTGCCGGCCAAGGCGCTGCTGGCGCAGGTCGGCGTACACGAGCAATTTGGCGTAACTTCGGGCACGATGCGGGCCATGGAGGGCCGCCATGTCGCGAACTGAACATCGCCGCCGCATCGACGCCATCGACGCCCAGCTTGTCGAGCTATTGGCGGAGCGAGCGGCAGTAGTAGCTGAAATTTGGAAAGAAAAGCGCCGACAGGGCGTACCCCTGGCCGACCCTGCCCGCGAGGCTGCCATGCTGGGCGAGATCGTCGAACTTGCACGGCAACATGGGCTCGATCCTCAGGCGATCACAGCAGTTTTTCGGGCACTGGTCGGCATCGACCTGCACACCGGCGAGCGCGCGGGTCAACCGACCACATAGCGCCCCGCCAGTCGCCCCACCACGTTGCGCACATCCAAAAATCGCCAGTTGAGCGGCAGTTGCCAGGCTTGCCCCGCCGCCATCCGCAGCGCCTCGACCACCGCCGCCGGCAGCGCGTCGCTATCGCCGCTGTGCACCTTGATGGCCAGACCCATGTCGCGTTTCGGCAGCGCAATGCAAAACACGCCCTGCGCACCGACCTTTGCCGCCATGGGCTCGCGAGCATGGCGCACCACCGACGCGTCCAGGCGGTCCGTACCCGAAGTAAGCTGCGGAAATTCGGCCATCGCTCGGCCAATCGCACCCAAACGCGTCGGCTCGTCGGCGGTTTCCATCGCCCGCGCCATGCGCCACCAACCGTGGGCAATCGCGCTCAGTGGCAGACAAAATGTCGGCACACCGCAGCCGTCGAGCGCCAGCTTTGGACTCGCCGCCGTCCACTCGGCCACCCGCTCGGCGATCAGGCGCTGCAGCGGATGCTCCGGCGGCCGATAATCGACGTCCCAACCGCGCCGCGCCGCCGCCGCCAGCATAAAGGCGTGCTTGCCCGAGCAATTGTTATGAATGGGCAAAAACTCCTTGTTCTGCCTAAGAAGTTGTTCCGCGCTCGCCACATGTACGGGCGGATGGGTACCACACAGCAGGCCGCGCTCGGCCACATCAAAACGCGCCAGCACCTCGCGCACCCAATGCACATGCTCCGGCTCGCCCGAGTGCGAGGCGGCGCCAATCGCCAACTCCTCGCTGCGCACCTTAGGATAACCAAGCATTTCTAAAGAACATGCTAGCTGCAGCGGCTTGGCGGCCGAGCGCCAGGTGGTCCACACATCGTCGCCGGTCTGCCACACCACCCTGCCATCGCGCACCGCGATCGCCGACCAGGGATGCCGCGCTTCAACGCAGGTGTCCAGGTCCTCGGCTCCACCCAGGCCGCCGCGCATCTGCAAGATTTCAGGCATTTCCGCTCCCAGCCGTGGTCTTCGCACCGTTGCCACCCTAGGCGTCTCGGTCAGCGAGCGCAAGGCCAGCGTCAACTACTGATTCTGTTGCGAGATACTCATCCGCCGGCGCCGGAGTCGTGCAAAAAAGTTGACGATAGTGCGCGTTGGGCGACCCTTGGCCTGCGCCCTTTGGCGCGCGAGCAAGCTCATGGCCGTCGTGCACGATTTGGGTCAACGTCTGCGTCAAGTGGTGGGCGGCATGGTGGCGAACCCCACCCAAACCTGGCCGAGTGCCCCAGCGCAGGTGCCGTTTGCCCAGACCGCGCCACAGAGGGCGCAAGTCATTGCTGTTGCAGCGCAAAAAGGCGGAGTGGGCAAGACGACCACCGCCGTGCACCTCGCGGCCGGGCTCGCGCTGAACCACGGTCTCTCGGTGCTGCTTGTCGATCTCGACGCGCAAGGCCACGTCGCCTCGTCGCTGCGTGCGCATGTCCGCGCCACGGCAGAGCAAAGCTTGACGCAGTCGCTGCTGGGTTTGGACCCCGACATCCTGCCCGCAACCTTGCCGACCACCATTGCCGGTTTGCATGTGACCGGCGCGGACAAGCAATTAGCGAGCGCCGAAGCTCAGTTAGCTTCCCGTATGGGCCGCGAGATGATCCTGGCCCGCGCCCTGCGCAGCGCACGCGGTGGCTACGATGTGATTGTGCTCGATTGCCCGCCCAACCTGGGCCTGCTGACGCTGAACGCCCTCTACGCCGCGGATCACCTGCTTGTGCCGTGCGACCTGTCGGTGCTGGCGCTCGAAGGCGTCGACGATGTGATGCGTACCCTGCAGAATTTGCAGCTTATGTTCGGCCGGGCACCGGCGCTGCTGGGTCTGCTGCACACCCGCGTCGACCGGCGTAACCCCAAGCAGAACGCCGCGATTCGGCGGGCACTGCAGCAGTCGTACCAAGGCCTGTCGCTGCAGACCGAGATCGCTACCAACACGGCCCTACCGGGGGCGCAGCTGGCCGGGCAGACCGTGTTTGCCTCGTCTCCCGAGTCGACGGGCGCACGCGACTACTCGGCGTTGGCAAGTGAAGTATTTGATCGTGTTCTAAAAGTCCGCTAGAAGCTAAGCGGCAGCGCCCGGCTTGATCTCGGCGAAAATCGCGTCGAGCTCGACGGCCACATCGTCTTCTTCTTGAGCCCGCGCCACGCTCAGCTCTTTGATCAGCAGCGTGCGGGCCTGGTCCAGCATCTTGCGCTCGCCGAACGACAGCGCCTTGGTGTACTTCAGCACCGACAGGTCGCGCATCACTTCGGCCACATCAAAGATGGATCCTGTATTGATCTTCTCGACATAACCACGGTAACGCCGATTCCAAGTCACATTGGCGCCGCCCGAGGTGCGCTCTTTGAGCACGCGGTAGATACGCTCCACCTCAGAATTGCCGATTACCTTGCGTAAGCCGACCGAGCCAACTTTGCTCACAGGAATCATGATCTTGCGATTGGTATTGACCACCCGCAGCATGTACAGGATCTCGGTGTTGCCGGCGATTTCCTTAGACTCGATGGCCGTGATCTCGGCTACACCTTGGCCCGGATAAACAGCGCGATCTCCGATCTTGAACAGCATGGCGATCTCCTGACTTGTCTCAACTCTGTGAAACTCTGGACCTTTGGAGGTCATCCGGCAATGTGCTCGCCGCCGGCCGGTAGTGGGCATGGGAATGCCGCGGGCGACGGATGCTGCCAGTGCCGCACGGAGAGCGAACACGGCAGCCAGAGCGACAGGAACGGTGGAGCGGGTGCTCGCAGAGGCAGAGGTCGGCGGAGGCAACCCTCCGCGCAGACCCACACAATAACGGATTCCAGGCGGTGGCGCTATCAAAAAACGCTAGTTGCCATCACCACTGCCGTTCAGCGGCGCAGCGGCAGGCGCGCTCGCATTGCACGGCCCAGCGTCGCTTGGTCCAGATACTCGAGTTCGCTACCCTGGGGCACGCCGCTGGCAATGCGCGTGACTTCGATGGTCTGCCCGCGCAAAAGACCTAGTAAATACGAAGCCGTCGCCTCTCCTTCGACCGAAATTGACGTCGCCACAATGACTTCGCTAGGCGGAGCGGCGGCAATACGCGCCACGAGCTCAGCAAACCGCAGGTCGCGCGGCCCTACCCCGCGCAAGGGCGACAAGGCCCCGCCAAGTACGTGATACAGACCGCGAAATTCGCCCGACCGCTCGATCGCCAGCAGGTCCGCGACTTCCTCCACGACGCACAGCAGCTGCGGATCGCGATGGGGGTTGCTGCAGATACGGCACAGTTCTTCTTCAGCTAAGTGAAAGCACTCATTACAGAAATGCACCTCGTCGTGCAAACCGGCCAGAGCCTCGCCCAGCCCCTTGGCGTAGTCCACCGGCTGCGCCAACACGTGCAATGCCAGTCGCTGTGCCGAGCGCTCGCCCACCCCAGGCAAGCGCCCAAGCAAGCGCGCCAATCGTTCTACGGCCAGCGGCAGCGATGCGTCCATGGCAACCTTAGCGATTGTTGCTGTTTTCTAAGTACACCCGGGTAATGCTGCCACCAAAGGCCGACATGACGGCCTGTATGGCTGGCAAGCCACGTAGCGTCGCCTCTGTGGTTTGACGGCTACTTTCGCGCTCTCTCGCTTCCTTGGCGATCGAGCTATCGGTCCGCGCCCGACCCTCGATGCCGGTCGTCACTTGCCAGCTACCGCCCCAAAGCAAGCTCGCTCCTTTGCTAAACAACTGGATAACATCGGGGTGACCGGCCTGTTCGGCCAAGAACTCGTTGGCCCAACCTAGCTGCAGCGTTCGGCCGCGGCAAGCCACCACCACCGCAGAGCCCAGCAGCGACGCCGTGATATCCGCTTCAAGCTTGTCCGAGACGGTCGCCTGCAAGGCCGCCAAGTCCGCATCGCCAACCACTTTGAGCGGTCGCGGGAGGTCGCCGGGCCGCGCGCCACTCTCGACTGGACGCAGCACCGCCGTGGCGTTCGCCGGACTCGCAGCCCCCGCTTGGTGCGAGCTGGCCCCATAACCACCGGGTCGTCCGTACGAACCAGACGGTGCCGACGCGCCACCACCGGGAGATCCGCTCGCCGCCGTGCCACCGCCAGACCGCGATCCGCCCAGCGCCCTTGGCCCGAGCGCAAGCAAGCTTTCGACCCGCGCCGCCAGTTCCGCCACATCGATTAGCTGCGGCGCCCGGCACAGCCGCACCAGCCCCAGCTCCAGCGCCAGCCGACCATGACGCGCGCGGTTGACCTGCTCAGCCACCTCGAGCAGCACGTGGCTAATGCGCTCCAACTCAGCAACCGGCGTATTTCCAGCTAGTTTCTGCAGGTCCTCGACCTCGCTGTCCGAGCGGTCGACAAGCTGCCGACCCTGCGTGCCCGCCAGCTTGACCACCATCAGATCGCGGGCATCCAGCGCGAGATTGCGCGCCAGTGTCCTCAGATCCATGCCGTTTTCGTGGGCCGCCCCGACCGCCGCCAACGCTTGCCCCGCGTCGCGATCGATCAGGCCCTTTAGCAGTTGGTGCGTGCGCGCGCGGTCGGCCACACCCAGCAATCCGGCCACGGTATCGCTATCCAACTTCGCGCCGGCAAAGGCGATTACCTGATCCAACAGCGACAGCGCATCGCGCATCGAGCCGTCCCCTTCGCGGGCAATCAGGTAGAGCGCGTCGAGATCGCAGGCCACCTCTTCTTGGCCACAGATCCACTCCAGCCGCTTGACGACATCTTGGGCACGCACCCGCTTGAAATCATAGCGCTGACACCGCGAGCGAATCGTCACCGGCAGCCGCTGCGGGTCGGTGGTGGCCAGGATGAATACCACGTGCGCCGGCGGCTCTTCCAGCGTCTTCAAGAACGCGTTGGCGGCCTGGTCGGTCAGCATGTGCGCTTCGTCGACGATATAGACCTTGTAACGATCGCGACTGGGAGCAAAGCCAACCCCGCTCCGCAGCTCACGAATTTCATCGATACCGCGGTTGCTGGCGGCGTCGAGTTCTTGAACATCCACACTATTGCCGGCGGTGATCTCGCGGCAGGCCGAACAAGTGCCGCACGGCGTCTCGGTAGGCCCGTGCTCACAGTTGAGCATCTTGGCCACGATACGCGCGGTCGACGTCTTGCCAGTGCCTCGCGCCCCGCAAAACAGCAGCGCGTGTGGAATTCGCTTCATGGCCAAGGCATTGCCAAGTGCACGCGCGATGTGATCTTGGCCGACCAGCGAGGCCAGCGATTCGGGACGATATTTTCGAGCTAAGACGAGGTAAGCCATACCTGCGGCTTGTAGCACGCCCCGCAACGCCTGGGGAGCACCCGCGCGAAAGGCTGCGCGGCGGCTAGGTCTCTGCTCCCAAGCCCGCAACAACGCGAGCGGCTCGATCGCCAAGCCCCTGTTCTACCGCGCCTATTGCGAATGATGCAAAAATGACTCGCGGGCAGGGCCAGCGGCACACGACACCGACGCTACCGTTGCTTCCTCTCGGACCTGGCGGGGTTTACGCGATGCCGTTGCCGCTGGCGCTGCCCGCGAATCGGGTGACCAGCTTCGATTTTCTCACAGCGCTAGCGGCTTTTCTCACCGTGCACTGCCGCTGGCGCTGCCCGCGAATCGGGTGACCAGCTTCGATTTTCTCACACTGTTTGCGTGCCGTGCAGCAGCTCCTTGGGCGGAGAGACGGGGATTCGAACCCCGGGTACCCTTTTGGAGTACACCCGCTTTCCAGGCGAGTACCATAAGCCACTCGGACATCTCTCCCTTGAACTCATTCGAGGGATGACGGCCGCGTTCTCGGCAGCGACTCGCCAAGGATATCGGCCGACTTGTGGGGCTCTTGCACGTTCAACTTGTGGTAGGCACGCAACGCGGCGGAGAGAGAGGGATTCGAACCCCCGGTACCTTTCAGTACACCTGATTTCGAGTCAGGCTCCTTAAACCACTCGGACATCTCTCCGTAACTGTTGCTGTCTTCGCGAGAGGTGGCGCGCAGCCGTCCCGCGGGGGCAGCAGTATAGCGACGATGTGGGTGGGTTGCAAGACCCGCTCCCTCTGCGATTGCTACGGGCGGCTGGTTCGCAAGCCCGCAAAAAACTTCGACAATAACTCACTAGCCTCGCCGCGACGCACTCCCTCGGTCAAGATCAGCTGATGGTTCAGGCGCTCATCGCTGCCCAGGGCGAACAGCGACGCCGCGGCGCCGGCCTTCGGGTCGCGACAGGCGAAGACCAGGCGGTCGACCCGCGCGCTGATCGCCGCGCCCATACACATCGGACAGGGTTCAAGCGTCACATACAGCGTACATTCGTTCAGACGCCACGAACCGAGGATTTGCCCAGCTTGTCGTAACGCCAGGACTTCCGCGTGTGCGGTCGGATCGTGATCGCGCTCGCGCCGATTGGCCGCCACGGCGACAACCTCACCCTCATGGACGACAACCGCGCCAATGGGCACCTCGCCCTGCGTGCCGGCATCCGCCGCCACACTGAGCGCCATATCCATGAAATCGTTATCGTCGCGCAACATGAGCGTCCAGGACTCTCGGCGGTCGGCGCCAAGACGTGGCCAAAAAGAACCATGGCCCCCCGCAACAGCGTGCGGCGAGCCATGTAGTAGACGCGCTAAAATGAGGGGCGGGCTCAGCAGGGCTCGAACCTGCAACCTTCGGTTCCGTAGACCGATGCTCTATCCAATTGAGCTATGAGCCCGTTGTCGGTAGTGCCGCGCGGGGCGGTCTACCCGGGTCTTGCGATGCTTGATGCCCAGACTCGTCTGGGCGGAGAGGAGGGGATTCGAACCCCTGATAGGGGTTTACCCCCTATGACGGTTTAGCAAACCGTTGCCTTCAGCCACTCGGCCACCTCTCCGTCATCGGCTGGCGAGCGACCGCGGGGGGTGCGCCGGCCAGCCTGATAGCGTTGACGAGCAGGTGACGGCAACGACGGCGCGGCGGGAGAGGAGGGATTCGAACCCCCGGAAGCACTCTCGTACTTCGACGGTTTTCAAGACCGCTGCCTTCAACCACTCGGCCACTCTCCCTTTTTTATCGCCGACTTCGCGCCGTTGAGGGCGCTTGGCGGCAACGCGGAGACGTCGTTCGCTAAATTCGTCAACTACTCTGGGCACCTGCGGCAACCACAGGGGTTGAGCAGATGCGGCATCGCAGATTATTGATTTTCTTTGGAAACCTGGACCGCAAAGTCCGTTTCGCGCGCTGTTGGCCGGGCAAACCGGGCAGCGTGGGGCAGAAGTTTAGCGGGTTGTTCGCCGCAGTGCAAGCCCCCGTGGCGCCCCTTGGGCTTGCGTACAGCAGGCCCATGGCGCCAGACTGCAGCGAGGTGGGCCAGCCGAGCGCTCGCCGTAGGTGGTCGTGACGCTGCAGACCAATAGCACTTTCGCGCCCTTGCGCTGCAGCGACGGAATTATCGCCCTCGCTGAACAAGCCGGGCGCCCAGACAGTCCGGTGCACCGTGCCCTAGGTGAACAACTGGCCGACGGTGCCGCTTTGGCCGACGCGGCGGTCAATCGGATGATCGCCCAGTTTGCCAACGGCTGGACACGTGCGGCCGTGCTCGGGGCTGTCACAGTCGCACGCCGCTGCGGGGCGAGCGCGGCAGTGCCCCATGTGGCCGTAATTGCGCCGGCCAACGTACCCGCAGCCGGTTGGCAGGCCGTGCTTGAGCCGCTGCTTGCGGGTTGCGAGGTCGTGGTGCGGCCGAGCCGTCGCGAGCCCCAAGGCATCCACAACCTATTGCGCGCTTTAGAGATTATCGATCCGTGGCTAGCGAGCCGTTGCCACATCGGCGGCCCGACGACGCACGCCGATGCCGACTGGCAGGCCTGGCTCGCGGGCGCCGGCACACTCACGGCACAGGGCAGTGGCGCCGCCATGCAGGCCGTGCAAGCTCAGGTCGCCAAGGCTGGCTGGACGGGAACCTTGCGTCTACACGGCGAAATGCACTCGATAGCGGTGATTGATGCAAGTCGCTGGCGCGCGCGTGGTGCTGAGATCGCCCGGCTGCTGGCCAACGACGCACTCGAGGTCGATGGCCGCGGCTGCATGAGCCTGCGCACCCTGCTCTGGCTTGGGCTAAATGCCTCCGAACTGCCTGCTGCGCATCGCCTTCTGGCTCATGCGCTGCAACGCGCTGCGAAGCGATGGCCGCCCGGCGCCAGCGCCGCGAGCGCAGCGCCCCAGCAACACTACGCCCTACAAACTCTTGAAACTTTGCGCGATCTTGGCGCACAACTGCATCTCGATAAGCGAGCAGACGGCTGGCTGGCCAGTGCGTCCGCCCCGCACCTGCTGCAGACCGTGTGGCCAGGCCCGGGTGCGCGTGCACTGGTGGCAGTTTCGCTTGCAGATTCAAGCAGTCTTGAGTCAATTTTGGCGCCGTGGCGCGGTCAAGTTTCGACCGTAGCGACCACGCTGCGCGGCAAAGACCAACAGGCTCTCATCGACTTGCTCGGCAATCCGCGCACCTGCCGACCAGGGCAGATGCAGGCGCCGCGGCCGGACCAAGTGCACGACGGCTGGGCGCCACTGCAGGGCTTCTATACGGTCGACTAGCTGCAACCGCCCGAAGTCTGACCACAATCACAGCGGTAGCACTTGCCGGCTGGTGTCATCATGCGGCCACACGACGAGCACAGCGGCGCGTCTAAGCGAGCTTGATACAGGCGGTCGGTGGCGCGCGTCGTCTCAGCTTGGGTCTCGGTACCACCGCCGGTGCCCAAGGCTTTGGCCGGGTCGAGCACCTTGACCCTGATGACGGCGCCGGTCGAGCCACTGGTGCCGCTCGAAGCATGAGCCGTTTCGCCGCCTTCAAGCTCAGCGTCGCCGCGGTCCAAGAACTTCAACGCCATCCAGCGGAAGATGTAGTCGGTGATCGACTTGGCCATCGGGATGTCTTTGTTGCCCGTAAAGCCCGACGGTTCAAAGCGAGTCGCGGTGAACTTGTCGGCCAGCACCTGCAGGGGCACGCCGTACTGCAGCGCCAGCGAGATCGCCGTGGCGAACGCATCGAGCAGACCCGACAGCGTCGACCCCTCTTTCGCCATAGTAATGAACACTTCGCCCGGGCCGCCGTCTTCGTACATACCCACGGTGATGTAGCCCTCGTGGCCAGCGATCGAGAACTTGTGGGTCAGCGCCTGTCGCTCATCGGGCAGCTTCTTGCGGAAGGACCGAAACACCTCGCGCTCCACGATCTTTTCGACAATCTGCGCCGGATTCTGCGAAACGGGGGCGTCTTGCGGCCGACTGTCGCTGCCGTCTTCGTTCTGCCTTTTGGTCGAGAGCGGCTGAATGCGCTTGCAGCCGTCGCGGTAGATCGCCACAGCCTTGACGCCCATGTGCCACGCGGCCATGTACGTCTTTGCAATTTCTTCCGAAGTCGCTTCGCTCGGCAGATTCACGGTCTTGCTGATCGCGCCCGACAAGAACGGTTGCACCGCGCCCATCATCTTGAGGTGGCCCAAGTAGTGGATCGAGCGCGAGCCATTGGCCGGCCGGAAGGCGCAGTCGAACACCGGCAGGTCCTTGTCGAGCAGGCCCGGCGCACCTTCGATGGTGTCATTCTGATCGACATAGGCGGTAATGCCCTCGATCTGCTTGGGCGAATAGCCGAGCCGGTCCAGCGCCTCGGGCACCGACTGATTGACCATCTTCAGCGTACCGCCGCCGACCAGCTTCTTGTACTTGACCAGCGCGATGTCGGGTTCGATGCCGGTCGTGTCGCAGTCCATCATAAAGGCGATCGTGCCCGTGGGAGCCAGCACGGAGACTTGGGCGTTGCGAAAGCCCGCCTTGCTGCCCAGCTTCAAGGTTTCGTCCCAAACGCTGCCAACGGCGTCCATCAGCTCGCCAGGAGCGAACAGCGCATCGATGCCCGCCACCGCCGCACGGTGCTTCTCCATCACAGCCAGCATGGGCTCGCGGTTCTCGGCATAGCCCGGGAAGGCGCCGAGCTGCTCGGCCATGCGCGCCGACTGCAGGTTGGCCTCGCCGTGCATGAGCGCCGTAATCGCCGCCGCGAACGCACGCCCCTCTTCGCTGTCGTAGGCCAGGCCGCGTTTCATCAGGATCGCACCCAAATTCGCATAGCCGACGCCCAGTGGCCGAAACGCATGGCTGTTCTTCTCGATCGCCGCGGTGGGGTACGCCGCGAAATCGACCAGAATCTCTTGTGCCGTAACCGTCACATCGACCGCGTGCTTAAACGCCTCGACGTCGAAGTCGCCGCGCGAGCCGACAAACTTCATCAGATTCAGCGACGCTAAGTTACAGGCCGAGTCGTCGAGGAACATGTACTCGCTGCACGGGTTGCTCGCATTGATCCGCGCCGTGTTCGGGCACGTGTGCCAGGCGTTGATGGTCGAGTCGAACTGCATGCCCGGATCGCCGCACCACCAGGTCGACTCGGCGATGGCGTCCATGACTTGCCGCGCGCGGTACGTGTCGACCGTGCGGCCGTTGGTAATCGCCTTGGTCTCCCACATCCCGTCCGTCTCGACGGCGGTCATGAAGTTGTCGCTCACCCGCACCGAATTGTTCGAGTTCTGGAAGAACACCGACCCGTAGGCCTCGCCGTCCATCCGCCCGTCGTAGCCGGCCTCAATCAGGGCCCATGCCTTCTTCTCCTCTTTCTCCTTGCAACGAATAAACTCCATGATGTCTGGATGTTCAACGTTCAAGATCACCATCTTGGCCGCACGCCGCGTCTTGCCGCCGCTTTTGATCACGCCGGCGAAGGCGTCAAACCCCTTCATGAAGCTGACCGGACCCGATGCCTCGCCGCCACCCGCCAGCACTTCGCGCGAGCTGCGAATCGGACTCAGGTTGCTGCCGGTACCCGAGCCGAACTTGAACAGCATGCCCTCGGTCTTGGCGAGCGTCAGGATCGACTCCATCGTGTCGTCGACCTTGTTGATAAAACACGCCGAACACTGCGGCTGCGCCTCGACGCCCACGTTGAACCACACCGGAGAATTGAACGACACGCGCTGGTGCAACAGCATCCAAGTCAGCTCGCCTTCAAAGGTCTGTACGTCGTCTTCGGTGGCAAAGTACGCAGCCTGGCGTGCCCATGCTCCAATGGTGCCTACCACGCGACCGATGAGCTGGCGCACGCTCGACTCGCGATCCGCCGTGCCCAGCGTGCCGCGGAAGTACTTCGACACCACGACTGCAGTAGCCGTTTGCGACCAAAATGCGGGGAACTCGACACCCTTTTGCTCAAAGATCACTTCGCCGCGGGTGTTGCTGATCGACGCCGTGCGCCGGTCCCAGGCCACCTCGTCGAACGGATGCACGCCGGCACGGGTGAAGCGGCGCGCCATGCTCAGCCCAGCACCGCGGTCGGCCTTGTGGCTGGCGGGCAAGCGGCGGCCGGCAAACTGCCCCGGGGCGACTGTCACACTTTCAGTGGGTTCTTCCATCGTCAACTCGTCAAAAAGCTTGGCCTGCACCGGGCCCCCTTTGTCTTCTAGGGTAACAGTTCCGCTCCGCCCATCACCCAACCCGTCTATCCGCGCCGTACGTAGTGTGTCGCCGCCCATGTTGATTCCGTCCATGTCTGCCTCCGCGTCCCTATCGATTTTGTTCAATATTCGATTCGAAGTGGCGAACTTTGCCCGCGAGCCGTCGCGCCGCTTGGGCGGCCCCCTGCCGTCAGCCGCAGCGATCTGTTCGCCAAACGGCTCCCACAGGGTGAGTTGCGCTGCCGGGGTAAGTTGCGCTGCCGGGGTAAGTTGCGCTGCCGGGGTAAGTTGCGCTGAATTTGGGGTGCGAAAAGACGTCGGGCGACTGCGCCGCACCGGCGGCCTGGCGATGTCCCCACCCGATGGCCTGCTCTGTGGCGTGGCCGGGTCGAGAAACCGCTGGTTGTCGTCCGTGCGTCGCGACCGTATCCGCTGCATGTCGCACCTCAAAAGGTATCCCGGTCACCCCCGGGTGGTCAACTCTCCCGTGAGCGTCGCACCACAACCGGCGGTGTCAAAAAAAGCGATCGAATACTACCGGTAGTGGTTTAACGACCTGCGGTCGCGCAATTCGGCGCAGGTCTCTGGCGCTGCGACGGCCGCAAAAAAGCCGACGACGACGTCGCGACCGAGGAGCCAAAACGATCAAGCGGCAGCACCCCAGACTCAGTGAATTTAGATCGAAATGTGCCCACGACCCCGGCGACAGAGGGGCAGTTCGCCACCGCAAACGGCCTGATCACCGTTACCGCGACCGGCGGGCTCCAACCGTCAAGTCGCCAACCTTGCAATTGAATTCCGCATCTCTCTGACCTCTATAGTCTTTTTCGCACCACCCTGCTAACGCGCTTGAACCGGCGCGCCGAACCGGCGATGCTGGCACTGTTTGCGCCACCGCGGTCTGCGCCGGCGCACCAGGAACAACATGCAATTCATTGATCAGGCAACAATTTTCGCGAGCTCCGGCGCAGGCGGCCATGGCAGCAAGTCCTTTCGCCGCGAGAAGTACATCCCGCGGGGCGGTCCCGACGGCGGCGACGGTGGCCGCGGCGGCGACGTTGTGGTCGTTTGCGATCAACGCTCGCGGTCGCTCCTCGACTTCCACTTCAACCGCCACTACCAAGCCGACGACGGGGCGCCGGGCGCCGACTCGCGCAAGACGGGGCGCGATGGCGCAGACCTGCTCCTGCCCGTACCGGCCGGCACGCAAGTCTACGACGCCGACACCGGCGAGCTGCTGGGCGACGTGATCGAGCAAGACCAGCGCCTCGTCATTTTGAGCGGCGGCAACGGCGGCTGGGGCAACGTGCACTTTGCCACCGCCACCCGCCAAGCGCCCGACCGGGCCAATCCCGGCCAGCCCACCAAGACGCGGCGCCTGCGCCTCCAGCTCAAACTCCTCGCCGACGTGGCGCTGGTCGGCTTCCCCAACGTGGGCAAGTCGAGCTTGATCCGAGCGATCTCGGCATCGCGCGCCGAAGTGGCCGACTACCCGTTTACTACGCTGGTTCCCAACCTGGGCGTGGTTCGCCATCGCGGCCGCACCTTCACCGTCGCCGACATTCCCGGCCTCATCGAGGGCGCAGCGAACGGTGCGGGCCTGGGCATTCGGTTCTTGCAGCACATCGAGCGGTGCAAAGCTTTGTGTTTTCTGCTGGTCGACGGTGCGGAGCCCGAGCCGCTGCAGGCCCTGGCGATTCTGCGGGCCGAACTAGCGGCCTACGCCCCTGACTTGGCCGAAAGGCCGGCAATTTATTGCCTTGCCAAAGCGGATACGCTGGGCCCCGACGCCGACGCCCTGGCTGCCCAGCTCAGCCGCCACCTGGCCGCTCCGGTGTTTGCCATCTCGCCGATCACGGGAGCTGGAATTGCTGCGCTTCTCAACCACATGGCCGACCATTTCGTGCCGGTCATCGAGCCGATCGTGGGCGAGTGGTCGCCGCTCGACCCCTAGCGCTAGGCCGGCCGGCAGGGGGCCGCGCCCAGCCCCTTGCTAAGGAATGTGTAGAGAATTTGACCCAACAGGTCGGCAGATTCTATCCTGGCCCGGTGCGCCACCTCAGCAACCACGCTGGCCGCAATGCAATAACGTGCTGGCTATTTGCTGAAGCGCTCCTTTCTTGTCGCAATTGCACGCCGTGACCGCGGCCCCAGGTGCGCCCTGGGTTTGGTCTTGCCCAGGTGGTGACAGCCGCCGGGCAAACGTGGCAAGATAGTGCGCTGGCCGGCGCGTGCCCAGGCGGGTGTGAGCGACCGGCGTTGCCCAACTAGCTTGGGCAGGCTCGCCGCGACCTCCGTCGCAGTTGGCTACAGAGGGTGAGCACGCTGGTCCGTGCCACGCAACGGCGGCGCCCCGCAACAAGGCGCCCGAAACGACAGACGCGGACGCGCGTCGAAGAGACTGCAGTGCCCTGCGGGGCACCTAGCAACCAGTGGTACGGGCGCAGTGGCGCTCCCTACCGCCGAGACTGCGGCCGAGGGCTGCGGCGGTGACGACCGAACCGCACTCCCGACCACCCCGATTGCAGCAAGTGAGCACACCATGGCACACCGCACGACCCACCTGAGCCCGATCCTGCCGCGCCGCCCTCTGCTGTCGCTCCGCGCGATCGTGGCAGCCGGCCTGTTGGTTAGCGCCGCGGCCTTCGCCGCCCCTGAAGCAGCCAAGCCCGCCGCCACAACGCCACCCGCAGCCAGTACTGCCCCGGCGCCCGCAGCCGCAGCGACCCCCGCCCCAGGAGCAACCCCCGCCGCCGCAGCGCAGCCTGCCGCCAACGTCAAGCCGGCTGCCGACAGCCCCGTGCCGCAGTCGGGCGATGCCCAGTACGAGGCCAAGCTGCGCACCATCGAAGAGCGCGTCGTCAACATTAAGGACCGCATTTTCAATACAAAAACCCGTCTACTCCTGCTCAAGGAGCAGATTCTCGAGCAGGTGATCGCCGAGTCGCGCGCCGTGCTGGTGCACAAGAACGATATGGGCAACTTCTTCTTGCTCAAAGAAGTCACGTACTTCCTAGATGGCAAGAAGATCTATTACCAGGACAACGCCAATGGGCTGCTCAGCCAGCGCAAAGAGTTCGAGATTTACAATGGTTCGGTAATCCCCGGCAACCATTCGCTTTCAGTCGAGATGGTCTACCAGGGCAATTCGGACTTGTTCAGCTACCTGAAAGGCTACGTCTTCAAGCTGAAGAGCGCGTACACTTTCTACGCCACCAAGGGCCGGATTACCGAAGTTAATATCGTGGGTTACGAGCGCGGCGGTGTGGGCACCGACCTCGAGGACAAGCCGTACATCAAGTACGAGGTCAAGCTGATTCAGAACAAGAAGGACAAGGAAGAAGGGGGCGGCAAGTGACCAAGACCCCGGAACAGCCCCTGCCTGTGGGGCCAACGTCGCGCGCGCTGCGACGGACGCTGGCTGCGGCGCTGGCCACTTCGCAAGTGGTTGGAATCGCGGCGAGCGGCGTTTTTGCCGGGCTGCTGTCGCCACACTGCGCGTTGGCCGGTGAAGCAGATCGGGCCATCAACAACGATATCAATAACATTCGCAGCAGCGTCACCCTAGTCGAAGACGATCTGAAGCGCCTTCGCGACAAAGAGCGCCGCTACCCTCTCGACCGGCGCTACGTCGACGCAACCCTGGCTTACGAGCGCGGGAATCTGCCCACGGCGTCTGTGCTTTTGGTCGATCTGGTGGGTAACTCGGAGTTCCAGCTCGGCCGCGACTACATCGACGCGCTGTTCATGCTGGGCGATGCCCTGTACCGGCAGCGCAACCATGGCGGCGCACGGCGCTATCTCGAAAAGGTCCTGAATACGCCCGGTACCAAGTGGTATCAAAATGCCCTGGCTGAACTGGTCGACATCGCCGTGCGCATGCACCGCATGGACGAGGTTGCGGTCTTGGCCAAGCGGCTCGACGCCGTGCCTCCGGGCGACCGCAAAAGCGAGCTGTTCTACCAGTTTGGCCGGTCGTATTTCGCCGCCAAAGATAACATCAAAGCCCAGGCTTATCTTGAGCAAGTGTCGGTGGGCGATGCCCGCTGGCCCGCAGCGCGCTTCTACTTGGGCGCTGTGCTAGTGGCGCAAGGCCGCAACGACGATGCGATCACCGAGTACAAGCGCGTAGCCGAGGCCGGCGTGGCGGCGCAAAACGACCCCAAGCGCAAATTCGACGCTACGGTCACCGATTACGTCAACATCGCCCTGGGCCGGCTGCTGCTGAACAAGAAGAAGTACGACGAGGCGGTGCAATACTACCTAGCGATCGAGCGCAATTCGCCGATTTTTGAAGAAGCGCTGTTCGAGCTGGCGGCCACCTATGTGGCCAACAACCAGCCCAAGCGCGCGATCGAAGTGCTGGATGTGCTGCTGCTGACGGTAAGCGACGACAACGTGGCGGTACAGGCCGCCGTGCTGCGCGGTCGTATCAACATGCTCGACAAGCAGTACGACAAGGCCGACGCGGCGTACAAAGAAGTGGTGGAGCGCTACTCGGCCATCGAAGGCGAATTGCGCAGCTTTGCTTCGTCAGACAAGAACTTAGAGCAGTTCTTTGCCTGGTTGTTGGCGCGCGGTAGCGATGACTACTCGGTCGTGCGGCCCGTGTCGGAGCGCGTGGCCCGCTATGTCGAAAAAGACGAGGATATGTCGCGGGTCGTGGGCCTTTTCGACGACATGAGCGCCGAGCGGGCCGATGTGAAAGAGAGTGCCAAGCTGGCCGCCACGCTCGACGCGGCGCTTCGCGAGGGCGCCCGCCTCGACATGTTCCCCGACCTGAAAGATCCGTGGGTACGGCTGAACGAGAATCAGAATCGCGTGGTCGATGTGGGTAGGCGCATCGTCGAGGCGCTGCGTGCCCAAGCACTGCCGTTCCTCGCCCCCGAAGACAAGGGGCGGGCTGAGCTGCTGTACGAAGCGCGCAAAAAACTGGAAGAGGCGTTTGGCAAGGTACCGCATAACGCCGACGCCTACATCAAGCGCCAGAACCGTGTCGCCAACGATTTCGCTAGCTTGGCTGGCGACGTCGGCTTCTTGAAGGCCCAGCTCGCCAACGTGAAGGACCAGCTGCTGAGCGTTGAAAAGATGCTCAACGAGCGCGTGTTCGGCGGCGAAGGCGTAGTCCTGAGCAAGGCCGACGAAAAGAAGATTCGCGAAGGTCTGCAAAACGAGAAAGACGAGTTGCGGCGTATTTACCGCGACTTGGAAGAGGTAGCTGTGCAGGTCGATGTGCAGTCGCAGACCGTGGGCGCAGGCGACAAGGTCTCGGGCGACGAGGCGGTGATTCGCCAACGCCTGTTGGCCGCCCAGCGCGCCGAGTCGGAGCTCTACGTATCGGTGCTGCAGCGGGCTGCCAGTGGCGATACGACGGGGCTGCAAGTGGCCCGGGGTACTGCAGAAAAGCTGATGGGCGACATCATTGTCGATCAAGGCATTGTGCAGGACCGCGCGTCGGAGCGCCTTGTCGGCATCCGCAAGGTCCTGTCGCAAGAGCAACGCAACATCTCGGAATACCAGGTGTCTGTGCGTGCGTACGAAGACGACTCGCGCTCGCTGGCCCGGCAGGTCGGCTACACGCTGGTGCGGGCGGCACAGAACCGCCTGTCTGAAATCATTTTGGAAGCCGACTTGGGTTTGGTCGACGTCGCATGGCAGCGCAAGCAAGAGAAAGCTACGGCTATTCGCGAGTTGCAAGACGAGCGGGCCGGCCGGATCAAAAGCTTGGGCGACGTGATGAACAACCTGAGTGGCGACGGCAGCGAGGAGGAATGATGGCGGCGCCGGTGCGACGACAAGAGTTCCGCCTTGGTCTGAGCCTTGGGCTCGGTCTGGTGGCGATCGTGGCGGCGGTGTTGACCGCTGGCCTCGGTGCGAGCGAAGCGCAAGCCGCGCCGCAGCCCGTGCTAAAGATGCCCAAGTACCAGATCGTGGGCGACGAGGTCACCGACCCGCCGCGCATGGCCCAGGAGCGCAAGCAGTTTGAGACGGCGTACGAGACCTTTAAGAAGGCCGCATCCGAGTACCAGACTGAGGTCAAGGAGTACATCTCGGGCCAGGTAACCGGCAAGCAGCGCACGCTGGCGGCTGGCTATCAAGCGCAGATCGACAAGCTCGACCAAGAGCAGTTTGACCTGCGCCGCGAGGCGATTGCCCGGCTCGAGAGCTTCATCTATCGCCACCGCGATCACGATGTGTACACGCCCGACGCGCTGTTTCGCCTAGCCGAGCTGTATTACGAAGACACCATCGCCGCCTACAACCGCGCCAGCGACAATTTCTCGCGCGAGATGGACCTGTATAACCGCGGAAAATTGCTCGATATGCCGACCGACGCCAAGCGCGATTTCTCGCGGTCGATCGCCATCTACAAATACCTGCACTGGGCGCCCGAGGGCACGCCCATGGAGCCGCTGTCGGGTAAACTGGCCGGCATCATTCTTGAAAAGCGTTGGTTCAACCACAAGCAGAGCGATGTGGCGATGTACTTGCAGGGCTTCTGCGAGTTCGAGATGCGCGAGGCCGATCCCAAATTCGAGAAGAAAGCGGTCGACACCCTGGGCGCCATGGAAGACCACTACCCCAAAAGCAAGTACGTGCCCGAGGCATGGCTGCGTGTGGGCGAAATCCACTTTGACAACAACGAGTACGAAGAGGCTGCCAAGGCCTACGGTCGCGCCGCCGCCAAGGCCAAAGAGCTAGGCGACAACAAGAACTACTCGCTGGCGCTGTACAAGCTGGGCTGGTCGATGTTCCAGCTGTACAAGTACGCCGATGCAGTGCGCTACTTCCAGCAACTCATCGAATTTGAAGACGAAGTCGCCGCGGCCAATGCTGCAGAAAAAGACGAGTCGAAAAAGAAGAAAGCTGGTTTTGATCTGCGCAAAGAAGCGATTGAATACCTTGCCAAATCGCTGGCTGAGCCGAGCTGGGACGACGACACCTGCGACGACTTTGGCTCGGAAACGACCAAGGGTGAGTGCGCCATCGTCGACCCGCGCGCACGGCCGATTCTGTACACCGCCTGCGTGCTCGAACCCGAAAGCACGCCCGAAATGGCCAAGTGGGCCGCGCCCTTCCGCGACAAGAAAGAGGTCTCGGACGGCTTGAAGCGCAATTTTGAGTCGCGCGAGTCGGTGCGCAAGTCGCTGATTACCGACAAGCCGTATGTGTACGACATCTTGAAGATGTACGGCGAGACCCTGTTTAACCAGCGCGAAGACGACTACTACTGGCAGGCCGTGCGCGTGATGCGCTATGTGATCGGCAAGTGGCCGCAGGCGCGCGACGCGCAGGACATGCAGCGCAAGGTTATTCAATCGCTGGATATTTTGGCCCGCGCCGGCGCCTCGTACGAGCTGCTGCTGGCCAAGGACCCCAAAGACGACGGTGCGCGCATCGGTCTGCAAATGGCCCGCCAGGCCGAGCTGTGGCAGATCGACGAACGCAACGTGTATCTGCAGAAATTTGGTAAGAAAAGCGAGTGGTACGCCAAGTGGGGCACCGACAAGGACTTAGCCGCCCAGGTCGACGACTTTACCGGGCAGATCCGCTGGCAGTTTGCACTGCTAAACCACGCGGCGGCGCAAAGGCTCAAGCTCGAAGGCAAGTTTGACGAGGCGTTTAAGAAGTACGCTGAGGCGGGCGCTGCCTACGAAGAGCTGCTCAAGGCCGACCCCGACGCACCCAATGCCTACAAGATCGCCTGGACCCTGGCCGAGTGCTGGTACTGGGCGGGTGTGCAATGCACCGCGGCGCGCATGGATGGTGAGCTCATCGTGGTCGACGGCCAGTTGGCGCCGACGCTGCCCGATCAGCTGCCGACCGTGCGCCAAGCCTGCGTCAACATGCACAAATCGATCGACTACTACGGCATGGTCCGCGACTGGAAGGGCCCGCACAGCAAGGACGAGAAGGGCCAGGTCATGGAAAAGACCGAGGAAGCCGCTTGGTCGTCGATCGACGCCGCCGAGCGCGTGCTGTCGGCCAAGGCCTCGTTCCCCAAGGGTGATCCCGAGTACATGGAGGTGATGAGTCTGCCGTCGATCCGCCCGTCGGGCGATCAAGACAAGGCCGATATCGCCGCCGCCGATGCGTTGAACTTGAAAGAACCCAAGCGGGTGACGCGCTTGGTCATCGACCCGGTGGCGGTCGAGTGGATTCTGGCCGCCGACGGCTATGTCGCGATGTCGGCCAAGTACCCGAGCGCCGAAGATCCGCGGCGGTCCGAGAAGCTGTCGCTGAAGGCCGCAGAGTTGCTGTATAAGAATCGGCACTTCGACCCGTGGCTCGATGGCGCAACGCCCAAGACCCCGCCCGACTTCTGGTCGGCACGGCTGCGTTTCCGCAAGATTTTGAACGACTTCCCCGGCACTGCTGCGGCAGCTGAGGCGGTCAAGAACATCTTGACGACCTTTGGTATCGAAAAGGACATGGCCGCACTCGAGAGCTTTACCGAAGAGCTTGAAAAGAAAGGCTGGCTGTCGAAGAAAGACACGGAGATCCTGCGCGGCCAAATCCGCGACTTTAAGCTCGACCAGCTGGCGCAGCGGGCCATGGCGCAGTTTGGCGATGCGAAAAGCCAAGAAGCTGCGGCTATGGCACTGACTGACCCGGATCAGGCTGGCGAAGCGCTGAAAAAGGCGCGCAGCATCTACGAAGTGGCCGGCGATGAGTACCGCAAGCTGCGCGACGATACGGACGATGTGAAGACCAAGCGGCTCGCGCTGGTCAACGCGGTCAACGCCTATTACAAGGCCGAGAAGTGGGACAAGTGCATTGAAACACTTGGTATGGCCGAAGAAATTCTGCGCGCAGCCCTAAAGGACCCCAAGTGGGAGCAAAAGCCAGTCGAGGCCAAGACCGTCAAGGGCGCCAAGAAGGACCCCAAGGCGGCGGAGAAGGCGGCAGACGCGCAGTCGAAGGAAAAAGAAGAGATCGTCAAGGGCCTTGAAGAAGTCTTGGAGATTCGCGCAGATCTCAATTACAAGTTCTTCAAGATCGAAGAAACGATCAAGGACTTTGTGCTGCTCTACCAAAACAAGCCCGACGGCCCGCGCGCCGACGAGTACCTGCAGTCGGCGGCGCAGATGGCCTTCTACAACTCGAACTGGGACAAGGCTGTTGAGCTAAACCGCGAGATGATCAGCCGCTTTGACAAGTCGGCCGACGCCAAGAAGCAGCTGACGGTCAAAGATGCGCTGTGGCAGATCCAGACCATCTGGCGCGCGCGGTACGAGCAAGACAGCAAGGCGAAGTCGCTCGACAAGGCGCGCACCGATACCGCCAAGCAAATCGAGTCGTTAGACGCCTTTATCGGCCGCTACCAGAGCGACAAGGCCACCTTGGGCAAGGTGTTCCGCGCCATGGGCATGGTCGCCGAGATCTATCGGCGCGACGGCGACAAGGGCAGCGCCAATCGCACGTTCAACCGCATCATCGACCTGTACAACGCCAATAAAGACGACATCAAGCGCTGGAACGACGCCGTCAAGGGCGATGCCAGCGTCACGGCCGAACAGCGGACCGCGGCGACGGCGGCGGCTTCGGCGGCAGCCCAGGCGACATTTATGCTCATGCAGCCGCGCTTCGACGGGTTCTTGGACATGAAACTGCTCGAAAACGCCAAGCTGCCGGCGGCCAAGCGCATGGGCGACCTGCAAACTCAGGTTAAGAAGATGCTCGATGTGCTGCAGGGCCCCGAGGTCAAGTTCAAGGCGCCCGACGGCTCGCAAGCCTCGATGCGCTGTGGCGAATGCCCGATGGCCGGGCCGAATATGGCGCCGTGTCGCGCGTCGGTGTGCAAGCCCGAGGCCCAAGCCAACGGTCTGTACGACGAGTACTACACCGCGGTGGCGAGCTACAACTCGCAAAACTGGTCGTACGCCGCGTTCTTGTACCGCGCGCGGATGCTCAAGCACTTCGCCAAGACCATCTATAAGGCGCCACGCCCGGCCGACATGACGGACGCCGAGGTAGAAATCTACGAAGAGTTCTTGGAAAAGCTGGGCGCCACCTACGAAAACCGCGCCATCCGCGACCTGGGCGCTGCCCTGCTCGACGCGGAGACCAAGGGCGTGGTCAACAACTGGGTAACCGAGTTGCGTTCGGAAATGAACAAGTACAAGCCCAAGGAATACCCACTGCTCCGCGACGAGATGCGCGTCGATGCCAACCCCGAGGGCACCCTGCCCCAGGTGGAAAAGGAGCTGCGCTGATGAAGACGCTGCACCCCACCGGCTGGAACCGGCTTGCCACGCTGACGGCGGCTCTGGGCCTGACGCTGACGGCGTGCTCGGCGCCCGTGGCCGAGAAAGTACCCGAAAAGACTGAGCCGAAGCCCGAGCCGAAGCCTGCGGATCTGCCCCCAGCCGCGACCGAAGCGGTGACTCCGGCCACCGAGCCGACCCCTGTGGTCGAGGACAAGAAGCCCGATGAGGTCAAGCCGGCGGGCGATCCCTCAGCAACTGCGGCCAAGGATGACAAGCCGGCGCTGGCGCCCGACGTTCGCTACACCACCTCGCCGGCCGAGTCGATGATCGCCGACGGGGTAAAGTTCTTGGATGACAGCAACTTGGTCGAAGCGCAGCAGCGGCTGATGAACGCGACCAAGCAGGACCCGAAGTCGGCGACGGCTTGGTACGACCTAGCGCTGTGCCAGTTCCGCATGGGCTCGGACGACGATGCGCTGGCCTCGGCGAAGCAGGCCGTCGCCATCAACAGCACCTTTAGCAAGGCGGTGGTGCTGGTGGGCGTGGTGCTCGAGCGCAAGGGGCAGGCGACCCAGGCGCTGACCATCGTAGAAGAAGCGCTGCGGACCCGGCCGACCGATGTGATGCTGCTGGGCGCCAAGGGCCGCGCGCAGGTGGCCTCGGGCGATTTTACCCAGGGCTTAGATACTTGCATGGCGGCGCTGCGCCTGGATCACAGCAATCCCGAGCTGATGCGCTACATGGCCGAAGCGTACTTGGGCCTGGGGCGCACGGGCTTGGCCAAGCTGGCCCTTGAGCGGGCGATGACGGTGTATGTAGGCGATATGCCCAAGGGCGAAGGCGAGGTCGGGGGCAAGCCGCAGCGGCAGTACGATGTGCGGATGGCCCAGGGTGGCGGCTCGTGGCGCGGCGTAAAGGCGGAAGCCTTGGTGCGCGAGGCCGGGCTGGCGCAAGTGCACTACCTGTACGGTCGGCTGGCGATGAAAGACGCCATGGACGGTTCGCTAGAGGACTGGCTGACGGCGCGCGATAAGTTCCGCAAAGCCACTGAAATGCGCCCGGATTACGCTGAGGCGTGGAACAATCTGGGCCTTACGCTAGTGGTGGCGCGCAATGGCGACGATGCCGAAGTCGCCCTGAATCGGGCGCTTGAGCTGCAACCGCAGATGCTCGAGGCGCGCATCAACCTGGGGTCGGCGATTCGCGTCAAGCGCTTGCCCAAGATCGACGAGAGCAAGTTCCCCGACAAGGCGTCGCAAAATGCTGAGAAGTCGCGGCTCGAGATCGAGCGGGCGATGAAGGCGCGCGAGGCCTTTGAAGCGGCGCAGAAGCAAGATCCGCGGCGGCCCGAGCCGAACTTTAACCTGGGCATCCTGTATCTTGAGAATAAGATGCCGGATCAGACCAGCGACGAGGCGCGCTTCCAGAAGTCGCTCGACTACTTTGCGGCGTACAAAGAAACCAAAGGTGCGATCGAGGCGGCTGACCCGATCGAGAAGTACATCACCGACGCCAAGCTGTTCTTGACCCAAGAGCAGACCAAGCGCGTCAACGCCGAGAAGAACGCCAAAGAAAAGGAAGAAGAGAGCAAGAAGAAAGCCGAGGAAGACGCCAAGAAGAAAGCGGAGGCCGAGGCCAAGGCAGAGGAAGACGCCAAAAAGAAGGCGGAGGCCGACGACAAGGCGCACCAAGACGAGGATGCCAAGAAGAAGGCGGACGACGACAAGGCGCGACTCGACGAGGAAGCGCGCAAGAAGGCTGAGGAAGAGAAGGCCAAGGAGCCCGTGCCGACGCCGCCACCGACGGATGGCGCGACCACGCCGCCTGTGGAGAAGACGCCGGAACCAACGCCACCGCCTGCGGAAAAGCCGCCTGAGCCGACACCACCGCCTGCGGAAAAGCCGCCTGAGCCGCCGCCGCCCGAGAAGCCCGTTGAGCCCGCGCCAGCGCCGCCGCCGGCCGATGGCGATACTCCACCGCCGCCGCCGCCGGGCTAATACGCAAGCGATCTGACACCAAACCGAGAGGGATATGATGCGCAAAATCGGATGGTTGATGGTGATTGTGGCGACCACGAGCCTAGTTGGCGGCACGGCTATGGCCGGCGAGCGCACCAGCAAGATCAAGGGCAGCAGCGGTAAGATCACCGTCGATGCGGCCGATCGCGCGGGCATCGAAGACCTGGGCGTAGCCAACATTGAAGGTCGCATCTACAAGCCGAGCGTGTTCTTTGTGCTCGTGCGCGGCGACGTGGCCTACCAGGGTATTGATTTTAAGCAGAATTTTACGGATCGGATCGTCAAGGGTGCGCTGAAGCGGCCGTTCTAGTTGCCCCTTTGGCGCGGTCAGTACCCAGTCGGCGAGAAGTGCATGGTATCGCGGATAGCGCCGCGGATCTCGCCGCCCCACTTCCAAAATCGAGTTATTTCGCGGTAGATGCTGGTCGCTTTGGTGACGGTGCTGGCCGGACGCTTGTCGGGGTCCCAGCCGCCGCCGACGCGCAAGTGGCAGCCTGCGATGGTTTTGCCCGTAACTTCAATGACATCGCAGCCATCGTACAGGCCGTTGTGGCGGGCGTTGACGTCGATGGCGGCGCCGAAGCTGTGGTTGCTCCACTCGGTGCGAAGGCCGGCGACCACGGCGCCGCGGGTGCGCCCCACGCGATAGCCGACGATGTCGATGACCTTGAATTTGCCGTCTTTGGCGACGTTTTCGAGCGCGGCGCGCAGGTCGGCGACGTGGGCGGCACAGGCGAGGAACGCGGGCACACCGGGCAGGCCGAGCTTGGCGGGCTCGACGAGGGCCTGGTCTTGGCGGCAGACGCTGCAGCGCGGGTCGCTGGGGTCGCGCTCGTCGGCCACAACTTGGCTGTAAGGTTTTGAGATTGCCTGGCCTTTTTCGGCGCGACGGCGCTCTACGCTCCACTGGTAGGTGTGGTAGCTGCAAGTGGCGGTGCCGTCGGCGGCGGTGGTGGGCACGGGGGGAGTGGCGGCAGCCGTCGCCAGGGCGATGAAAAGGGCGATCATGGTGCAGCAGGTGCGGGCGCTGTTGTGCCAGCTTCGCTTTGGGTTTTAGGTACTTTGTGGTAATCGTCGGCCCAGCGAACCTTGCGCTTGCCGTCGGGCGCGATGGTCACGAGCGGAATCATGTGCGGATCATCGATGCCCACCATGGGTGCAACTTGGCCCACGGATTTGATTTTGGCGTCAGACAGTTCGCTGACAAAGCGCTGTGCGGACTCGAGGAAATAGCGGTAGTCGCCGTTCGACGGCTTGGATGCGTTGGTGCGGACGATCCAGCTTTGGGCGTCGAAATTGAGGGAACTGATATTGGCGCGGTAGCCGGGCGTGTAGGCCCAATACTGCTCCGCATTGCTGATGTAGAGGGCGCGAATCGGCACGCCGAGACTGCGGCTGACCTCGCCGATGCCGCGCAACCCCTTGTCGGACAAGAGATTGCCGAGCAGGGGGCGCACCCGGCGGGCGGCGATCAGCTGGCGAACGTAGTTGTAATCGTCGGGCGCGGTAAGGAACGTGGGCACTTTGCTTTTGCCTGCGCGCCAAATCACAAAACCGAGACGACGCAATACGTAGGGACGCTGCACAGCGTAGAGACGCAAGAGCCGAGGCAGCTCGGGGTCGCTGGCAAGGCGCTGTTCGATGACGGCCCGGCCCTTCTTGGCATCGCGCCATAGGGCAACAAAGGCTTGCGGATTGTCGGCCTCGGCAAAAAAAGCGTGGTAGATGCGATGAATACGCACCACGAGCCCATCATAATCGCTGAGCCAGGCCAGCTGCGGGCGCATCCAGCCGATAAACAGATACGCCTGGTCCGAGCCGACACCGACGTAGCCACCGCCGAGGTTGCGCAGCGCGGGCTCGAAGAGATCAAGGCGCAGCTCGTCGCAGTACAAGAAGTGCTGGCCTTCGTTTTCAGACTTGAACGTGTTGCGCTTTTCGGGCTCGGTGTCTTCGGCGGAACCCCAAAACGCGGCGGCGGCGCTGGCCGAGAGGGGCTGGATGGGCGCGGGCTCGGCAGCGGCGAGCGGGCGCACCAGCAGCGAAGTAGCTAGAACGGAGAGCAAAATGGGGATTGAAAGACGCAAGGGCAGCGAACGGGGCAAATTCATGAGAGCAGCCACGCGCGACCGACAAGCGCCGCAAAAGGCGGTGAAGCCTAGCGCTGGATGGGGGCGGCGGCAAACAATTGCGCGCTGTGACTGCGAATTCTGTGATGCCTCGGCGGTCGCTCCGCGACGCCCTGCGGTCTATGGCCAAGGTCCGACGTCGCGCAATGCGTTGAAAGGCGAAGGTGTTTCGGGCGAGTAGCGCAGCGCCTCTTGGGCTTTTTCGACACCGCCTTGACGGTACAACGCCAGCCGGCGGCTCAGATCGGCGCCGTCGATGGTGCCCCAGGTGGTGGGATGCCACTCAAAGTGCCCGAGTTCGCCGCGCATATGGGCGCCGAGCCAGACCACGCCCATCTCGTCGGCCCAGGCGCCTAGGCTGCGAAAGCCGCGCCACACAGCGCTGCCCGGGCGGTAGTGAGCGTCGGGCGCCATGGCGGGGCGCTTCCAGCCCAAGGTGAGGTCGATGGCCTGCCCCCACGGATGCATGAACGCGTAGCGGCCCCCCGCGTGGTGATAATGCTTGGTGTTCACCTTGTGCTTCTTGCCCTTATGCTTGCCGCTGTGGCCACCCTTGTCGCGGTGGATCGCCATGGCGGCAACCGAACGCAAGACGTAGAGCTCGATGCCCTGGGCCGCGCCGCGCACCGCCAGCTCGCGGAGCACCGAGGCCAGGTACGGATGCGCGCCCTGCAACCGGTCGCCGTGCACCTGTGCGGCAATGCGCTGCCAGGCCGCCACATCGAGGGGGCGCCACAGGTAGCAGCGGCCAATTTGCGGGTCTTCGTAGGGCACCAGTGGCGAGCCGGGCACCTCAAAGGCGGGGATCGGCTTGTAGGGGCAGGTACGCCACTGGCGGGCCAGCTCGGTGGGCATTTGCACGAGCCGCGATGGCACATTGGGCAGGGTCTGCACCCGCGCGGGCGCGGCGCCTGCGGCTTGGATGCTGACACGCGCGTCGGACTTGCAGGTGCGAACCCAGCGCGGCACAAAGCGAATACGCTGGGCTGGGGCACACTCGTCGCCACGGTAAAAGGTGAGCGTGTAACCAACTGGCACGCCGGGCCAAGCCGCCGCGGTGGGCGGTCCGGCAAGGTCAGCAGCCAGGGGGTCCGCCGGCGCGGCCTCGACTTCGCTGGGCCCATCTGCGTCGCCCGTTGGGTCCCCGTCGTCGTCAGCTAGCAGGCTGCGCGGCAGCCAAACGGCCACGGCAAAGGCGATGAGCAGCGATAGATAACGAACTAGCAAACGATTTTCCGTATTGGCGCTAGCGCCCCCCGTACGGTCGCCGGGGTAGCGCGGCTTGTCAAGGACGAACTGGCCGTGCCGCGGCGGGTGTAGCCGGCTTTTTGGCAGGCACCGCGGGCTTTTTCTTGGCGGTCAACTCGTCGCGCCGCAGGACCTGGGCGAGCACCTGGGCCGCGCCGGTCAACGCGCCGCGCCCACCATAGGCCGACATGCTGAGCAGGTAGCGCCGCGAACCCTTGCCGCGGATGAAGAAGTTGTCGCTGATCCAGTCTTCTGAGAATCCTCCTTTGCGCCAAAGGGGATAGGTGGCCGTGTCGCCGCTGCCCTTGCCGGGGAACTGCGCGACCAGCGCCTCCCACACCGGGTCGGGGCCCTTGTCGCGCTTAGCCCGCAGCGCCTCGCGCAGGTGACGCAACATCGCCGCATCCTTGCCAGTGCCCAGCGCCAGGCGGCGCCCCGGCGGCAGCTGCTCGTGGAGCATCACCACGCACATCATCTTCGACAGCTCTTGCAGCGAGGTGCAGGCCGCCCCGCCGCAGCTGCTTTTGGCCATGCCGGGCCGCGCCGGCACGTCGATCACCCGCTTGCCGGCGCGCAACTGCAGCGCAGGCGAGTCGCGCAGCGACCGGTCGTGGCCCTCGGCCTCCCACTGCGTACCCATGTAAGCGCGCATCACAGCACTGTTTTGCAGGCCAGCGCGCGCGAGTATGCCCGAGGACCCGTGCAGTTCGTCGAAGCCGGCGATCTGCGTCAAGCGGTCGTGGGCGATGTTGTCCGACTTCCAGATCGCCGCCCACACCAGCTGCGATAGCGAGAATTCGACCTCGCCGCGCGGGTATTTCAGGCGCACCAGCGGCGCGGTAGCAAAGCCCTGCGAGCGCGCGAACTCGATCGCTCCCGCAGCGGTAAACAGCTTGACGGTCGAAGCCGGATTCCAACCGCCGGTGTCGTCGCCGTGGCCGTCGTAGTCAAAGGCCCGCAGGCTGGCGACGCCGTCACCCTTGAGATCGATGACGGCAGCAAAGGCGCGAAAGTGCTGCGGCGGCTTAAAGTTGCGAGCCTTCATGGCGGCGGCTAGGCGGGTGGTATCGACCTCGTCGCTGCGCCAGGCACAGTCTTTGCTCGCCCAGGCTTTGGGATTGGGCACGGCGAAATGCGCGGCGGCGTACTTGGCGCCCGGCTTGGTCGCCTTAGGCGGCTTGCCCTTGGCGGTGCGAATGGGGGTGGCTAGCACCGGCGCATCGCGCAGGCCGGCAGGTTTGGCAGCGGGCTTGGTCGAGATAACCTCTGCCTTTCCGATAGGTTGCATGGTTACGGCCACCGCGGGCGAGCCGGCCAGTGCACCGATCCAATCGCAGCCACTGGGGGTGGCACTGACGACGCGGCAACGCGAACGCAGGCGCGAGGCCGTCCAAACCCGCTTGTCCGAAAGGTAATGTTGCGAGGCCGACAGGTTAAAGGTGCGCTCGTCGCCGTCGATTTGACACGACAGCATGGTGGCACCGCGGTCACAGCGGGGGGCGGCGTGCGCCGGTGCCGGTAGCGCTAGCAGCAGCGCGAGGCCTAGCAACAGCTTGGGCAGCATAGGCAAAGTCTAGCGACCGTAGCGGCGGTTGAGCGCGTGCAGTACGGGCGCAGGCACCAGCTGGGCCACGTCGCCACCCAAGCTGGCCACCTCGCGCACCAGGTTTGAGCTCACAAAAAAGTGAGACTTTTCAGTCATCAAGAAACAGGTCTCCATTTGGTCGACGAGCAGGCTGTTCATCGTCGCCATCTGGAACTCGTACTCGAAGTCGGCCACACCGCGCAGACCGCGCAGCACCGCCGTGGCCCCCAGATCGAGAGCGGCCTTGACCATCAGCCCCTCGAACACGTGGACACCGACGCGGTCGTCGCCGGCGAACACTTCCTCGACCATCGCCTTGCGCTCATCGAGGGTGAACATGGCCTGTTTGTTGACATTATGCGCCAGCGCCACCACCACCCGGTCGAACATGCGCAGGCCGCGCTGCACCAGATTGACATGGCCGTTGGTCAAGGGGTCGAAGGAGCCGGGATAAAAGGCGATGGTCTGGGGCACGTTTTCCTCGCTGGGCCGCTGGGTAGGGTGCTTGGGGTGGGCACAATGCCGCGGGCGGTGGGGCTATTCCAAGTTGGGGAGCGGCTGGGGCTACTCTTTTTGCTTCCACTCATCGGGCTGGCGCGGCGCATCCCACAGGTCGCGCAGCTGGTCGGCAGGAGGCTCGAGTTCGGCGCCACCGCCCGGCATCACATCTTGGCCAAATTCGAGCTCGCCGCGCTCGCGCTCTTGCCGCTGGGCCTCTTCTTGCTTCTTGCGGTATTCCTTCTGCTTCGACTCGCTCAGCTTGTCGGCGGTGGCGCGCGTCTTCATCTTATTGGTGCCAAAACGGAACGTGAGCCAAATCAAGAAGTTGATCGGGTGGAATTCGTACAGGTGGCCGTCCCAATTGCCTTTGGCGTTGTCGAGGCCGATGTGCAGGGCGACTTCTTGATTCAGCCAGATATAGGGCAGTTGGCGGCGAATTTGCTGGGCAAACAGACGATCGGACCAGCCCTGGCGGCTATCTTTGAGCAGCGCCGTGATGTCTTTTTGCCGGCCGGGCCAGTCTTGCGCCTTGCTCAGCGACTTGAACCAGTCGACCTGGTCGCTCCATTCGGAGACGTGGTACGAGATGCCCTTGCGCACGCGCTCGACCGCGGGGTTGTCGCCGGGCAGCGACTTGAAGAAGTCGACGATTTGATCGCCCGAAATACGGCGGCCGGCATCGACGAAGTTGCTGTTTCTTCTGCGGGATCGCCCGGCTAGGTCGGGCAACATGGTGCGCAGCAACTCGCCGTCGTCGCAGTTGAGGTCGTCGCTCGAGTCGGGGTTGACCTCGTACCAGTCGTTGGCGTGGGCGCCCAAAAGGTCTACGAATTCGCGGAAGCCCGCGTCGCTGAACACTTCGATGTGCACGAGACTCGACTTGCTGTCGGTGTCGCCAAATTCGCCGCAGCGGCCGATGCGGTCGCCGACCTTGACCCATACGGGGTAGCGGTCTTCGATCAGCGCCACTTGCTCGTTCTGCAATGCCTCAAGATTCTTGCCGATATCCAGAAAGAGCGCCTCATCTTCGGCGGGCTTGGCCTCGTCGTCGTCGTCGTCAGCCTTCTTGGCCTTACCCTTATCTTTCACCTCGTCTTTCTTGCCTTTTTTCTTGTCGGCCTTCTTCTCTGCCTTGGTGGGCGGCAGCGGCGGCGCGGCACCGGCGGCCTCGTCTTCGGGCTTGATGCCGGCCAGGGCCAGGCGCAGCAGGTGCACCCAGTCGGGGGCGATGGTCGCGCGATCGTCGTCGTTCAACTTGGGGTTGTCGATCTCGGCCTGCACCTCGGTCTTGTCGACCGTGGCGTCGTAGGGATGCAAGTGCATGTAAAGCGAATAGAACTTGAACTTGCGACTGCCCGCATCGGTCTCGTCGACGGCGATCTCGTGGCGGAGCAGCACAAAATTATTGGAGCCAAAGGGCGGCTCGACCTTGCCCGGCGTGCTGGTCTTGGCGGCGACCACCTGGCCGGCAAACATCGCCAGCACGGGCGCACCCTTGGGTAAGTGCAGGTGAATTCCGCCGTGCCACTGCCCCGACTGGCCCACCGGATAATAGCCACCCGTCACGCCGCCCTGCGGATCCTCGGTGTTGCGAAAATAGGCCTCGGCCAGCTTGGTAACCTCGGGCTCGCTGTAGACCGTGTCGATATTTTTGGGCTTTCCGTCTTTAGCCCAATCGATGATCGCCGGAAAACTGTTGGCCTGGCGGTTCAAATCGGCGATCAGCCGCTCCCACTCAAAACCGGGTCCCGGGTCGATCTTTTGCGCGTTGAGGTGAAAGTGACCGAAAATGCCGCACTTGCCCAAGTCGATCTCGGTCTGCTCGAGCATCGTCTTTTTGTCGGGCCCGATCGGCGGCATCAAGATGATCTTCGGGAAACGCTGCTTAAGTGCTCGAATCAGCTTGGTAAGTGCGTCGTACTGCGCGTCGGTATAGCCGATCGAGCGCCAGGGCTCGCCATTGATGGTCGCCTCGAAAATGCGGCGCTTGCCCTGCGATCCCGAGGGCGGCGCATCGCCAGTCACCTTGACCAGCATGCAATTCATGTCGATGCCGATCGTCTGCAAGTTGGTGTTTTGCAGGGTATTATCGGCGCCACCACCGTGCAACGCGCTCATCAGCGGGTCCGTGCCCTGGTGGATGGTGCCGTTCCAATCGACCATGAAGTGCGTAGAAAGACCGCGCATTTTTAGGACGCGGAAGCAGCCGGCCGAGTCGGCGGTGATGTCGGAGTGGATGAGGATGCCGCGCACCACGTCGGCGCATTCTTCGATGGTGGCGAGCTCTTTGCCTTTGAAGCGGCGGGGTTCGATGAGCGTGCCGTCGGGGCCGCCGCCGGCCATAAAGCTGAGCGCGCCGGGCTCTTTGAAGCTGATGCAGTTGGCGCCATCGATCACCAGCGGTTCGCCGCCGACGATGATGTAATTCTTGGCGCCAGCGACGGCGGGGCCCTGCATGCCCGAGAAGATGCGCGCATCGGATGCGCCGGGTGGTGTAGGCGTCTGGCTCATGATGACCGCCTAGGCCTTGCCGGCCGCGGGCTTGCGCCCAAAGAGTTTCTTAGCGAGCAGCACAATCACGAGCAGGCTCAGCAACATAGCGCCGATCGTCACAATCCAGCCCAAGATCACATAGACCTCGTAGCCGACCAGCATCTGGATCTTGACCAGCAGCGACCAGCCCACATCGATCAACTGGTGCAGGATGGACTTGTGCAGCGGCAGGGCAAGGGTCAAGGGCTCCGAAGCCAGCTGCGTACCTGGGTTTTCGGTCGCTTCGACCTTGGGGTCAAGCCGCACGGACAGGCGCGCGCTGAACTTTTCTGGCACATCGTCGGGCGCTTGGTGGGTGAACTCGATCGCGAGCTGGCCGGTCACCTCGCTCATGGTGCGGCCCACCGCCGCGATCGCCGGCATGTTGTCGTCGACTTCGCGATAGGTGCCACCCGTACGGGCCGCGAGCAAGTGCAGGCGATCCAAGTCGAACGGGCTGGTGGGCAAGCCGGTGCGGTGAATGCCCACGGCGTAAAAGTGAATGTCGGCGGCGCGGGCCAGGCCAATCCACTGTGCCGCCTTGTCGTGAAACAGCTTTTGCATGAGCCCGACGCGGCGGGTCAGCAGCTGGTCGCGCTCCATGCACGCGCGCATCTCGGTTTGCAGGCGGTGGCGCTCGACGAGCTGCTGGCGATCGGTCATCGCGGCGAGGCGACCGGTATTGGCAGACCCGGCGGGATCATAGGCATTGCAGGGGGCCGGCGGGTGCTCGGCGCAGGTCGTGTAGTCCCACACCCAGCCGTCGCGCCCATCCGACAGCACCACAATCGCCTTGCGATTTGCAGGTTTACCGTCACGAATTAGCACTTGCAGGGCCTGATCGATGGCCGAGGTGTCGAAGTCGACGGGCTCGCCGCGCAGCGCTGCATCCTCGCGCTCTTGCTTGGCGTGGCTATATTCTTCTTTGGTAAAATTACCAAAACCGCTGAGCGCGCCGCCCGGGGTGCCACAGTAGCGGGTCAGCTCGTAGAACGGCGGCCCCAGATTGAACAGGCGCGGAAAGGCCCCTTCGAACGGCGCATTCTTGGCGAGGGCCGCCAGCTTGCCCGCGTCGCCTTGCAGGCCGCACAGGTCGGTACCGGGCTCGGGGGCTGGATTATCCTTGGTCGCCGCGGGCCCAAGGGTAATCGGCCCGCCTGAGTGGGCCTGGAGTAGAGCTTCTTTACACTTATCAAGAACTTCGCGCTTTTCGACATCGACAAGGCGGGTGTCGAAATTCTTGAGACCCGTGGCCTGGTACACGCGGTCGCCGTACCACACCAAGTTGACGCGGTCGCCCTTGCCCAGGGGCTTAAAGGCCGCAGCCACGGCGTCGCGAATGCGCTGCTGCATCAGCGGCTCGACGGTCGATGCGTAACCCTGTACCACCAAGACCAAATCGAGGCCAACCCCCGCCTCGGCGCGCGGCCCCAGCTTGGCATCTTTGCGGCGGTCGAGGGCCACGCCCTTCTCAAAGCTGACGAGCGCCGGATTCTGCTTGCTGGCGACCGAGGCCTTCTTGCTGCCGTCGAGAATGTCGAGGCGGAGCAAGTGCTTCAACTCGACCGGCGCGCCGCGGCCATCGAGCACTGTGGCCAGCAACTTTACGTGGGGCCAACCGCTCAGATCCATCGAATCGATACGGACTTGCGGCAGGGATACGGCCGGCAACTGCGACGGAGCAGCCACTGCAGCCGGTGCCGCTTGGCCAGAGGTCGCGGACCACGCCAGCAGCGCGAACGCCGAGCACGCCACTGCTGCCGCAGCCCATGGCCAATGCGTGCGCTTCGTCATGCGCTGAACCGATAGGCGCGCACACGGTAATCGCCGACGCCGATGTGATCGATGACGGCCCCGCTGTGGTCGAGCAACTCGGCGACCACCTGGTAGTGACCGGGTACTAAGTCGCTATACGGATAGGGTGTTTCAAGCGTGCGCAGCAGGCCAGGGCCGGCCGCGATAGCCTGCCCCGGATGGTGCTGACCGGCATGGCGAACGCTCAGACGCACACTGCACTCGGCGGGCGCGGCGGCGGCCAATTGCAGGTCGATGCGCGCGCCAGGGTGATGCGCAAGACCGCGCCCGGCAATCCAGCGCGGTGCAGCACTGGGCGCGACCGAAGCCGCCGCAGTGGCCACCAGCAGGCGCAAGAACGAGCGGCGAGAAAGGGCGGGAGCAAGGGCCATGGGTGCGACAATAGCAAGGGCGCCGTGGTCCGACAAGCGTGAGTTAAAATATAGACTTAGATAGCAATCTTAGTTGCCGTGCAGCCAGCCGGCGCCCTGCACCACCTGATTGCCCACCGCGACAAAGGCCTTGCCCGCCGGACCGACCGTAGCCTGGCCGATCGCGCAGCAGGGCAACTCGGGCCAAGGCCAAGCCGCGACCAGGTCAAGCTCAGCCGGCGCACTCACCAGCAAGGCGTAGTCGTCGCCACCGGCCCCCACCAGCTCGCTAGGCGAAAGGCCTTGCCGTTCGAGCCATTGCAAGGCCTCCGTCGGCCACGCGGGCGCGTCGAGCTGCAGGTGAATGCCAACGCGCGAGGCATCGGCCAACCGCGCCGCATCGAGTGCTAAGCCATCGGACACGTCGATGCAGGCCAGGCGCGCACCCGCACAAGCCAGCTGCTGCAGATGCCGGCCCGCGGCAAGTTGCGGCTCGGGCCACAGGTGCGCGCGCACAAACGGCTCGGCCCAGTGCCCCGCCTCGGGCAGCCGTGGATGGCGCTGCAGCCAGGCGAGCCCCACCGCAGCCAGGCCCACCTGGCCAATCAGCCACACGCGGTCGCCGGGGCGGGCACTCGAGCGCAGCAGCGGGGGGCCCTGCAGCTGCCCTAACGCGGTCACACTCCAGCGCATGGGCCCTGGACTCAAGCCGACATCGCCGCCCGCGACGCTGCAGCCACAGCGGTCCGCGAGCGCCGCCAAGCCACGGGCCGCCCGCAACACCACTTCGGACGAAATCTCGCCGCGGCACTCGAGCGCCAGCAGCAGCAGCTTTGGCTCGGCACCCATCGCCGCCAAATCGGACAGGTTAACTGCCGCCGCGCGATGGCCAATCGCCTCAGCAGGGGTCTGATCAGCAAGCCAATCCACACCTTCGACGACGCTATCGACCGTTGCGACCACTTGCCCGGTCGGCTGCCACACCAGCGCATCGTCGCCGTTGCCCACCGCACAGGCACCGGGTCGGTCGAGCATGCGCCGCAGCAGCCGCACCAGTCGCGTCTCGCCGAGTTCAGCGACCGTTGGAGCCCTGGGGCGCATCAAGCCGCCTCTGCCGGGCCGCGCAAGGCCGCCAACTCGCGTTGGTAGCGGCTCGCCGCTTGGTAGTGGCCATCGCCGATAAACCGCTCGAGCGCGGCAATGGCCTCGGCCTGTGGCGGCGCCAAGTCGCGCGGCAATTCGACATGCAGCTGCACGCGCAAGTGGCCGCGACCACTAGGTGTTGGCAAGCCGCGGCCGACCACGCGCACCTCTTGCCCCGTCTGGCACCCCGGCGGCAGGGTGAGGCGTTCGATGCCTTCAAGTGTCGGCACATCGACGGGCCCGCCGAGCACGGCCCGGCTCCAGGGCAACGGCACCACGCAAAGCAGGTCGCTGCCTTCGATCTTGAGCAGCGGATGGGGCAGGACCTCGACCTCGACGAGCAAGTCGCCGG
>CAISBR010000153.1 GCA_903883645.1 uncultured Myxococcales bacterium
CGCCGCGACGTAGATCCCGTCTGGTATCCAGAGTTTCGGGCGCGAGTGTGAAACAAGTGGGACAGTCCTAAGACCAGCCGGCAAGTTCAAGCTGTTGCGATTGTGCCGTGACCGAGGTGTGGGACCCAAGTGCGACGACGCTAGTACCTGTCTAGCGCCAAGCACCTTAGCCAAGAATGCCAAGTTGCCCTGGTCTTTACGGGCTCTCGCTAGCTGGCACATCGGCGCGTCGCGCAGCCAGTGGCGCCGAACTTCCCCATTGCCACACTAGGTCGACGGCGGGCCACACCTCGTGCGAGCGACCGTAGGTGGCCGTCGCATAGCCATCGGCGCCAACCGCGACTGTGCGCTGGTGTTTGTCGTAATTCCAATAGATTGCGCCCAGCGCGATGCGGGTGTGTTCGCTGGTCTGCACATCGGCGCCCACATGCACGCTGGCGTACCATGGTGACAAAGGGTCGTCGGCGGGTCGTTCGACGTAGTAGCCAGCCACTTCGGCGCGCAGCCGCAGCCAATCGGTGACCGCATGGTCGTACGCGGCGCGCGCTTGGGCACGAAAACGACCGATATAAGGAGCAAATTGCACGGCTGCAGGCGCCCAGGCATCGAGCGGCCGCGCCGCCTTGCCCGACAACAGCCATCCCGTGGCGACTTCGCCCGCCAGCGTCAACACGCCGCGCTCGACCGCCCCATTCATCGCCAAACCCTTGGATACTTGTACGCCAAACTTGGGCGACAGCATCCAGCCGGGCCGGTCGCACCAGCTCGCCAGCTTGGGGTCGATGTCGGCGACCTTGCAGCTAGGTACCAGGTCACCCGCAAAGCCAAAGGGCTTTTCCATGCGCCACGCCGGGCTCGGCAGTGCCAGCCCCAAGATCGCGGTGGTCCGCCAATCCCCGGGCTGCTGGGCGCGCAAAAGCGGCATCCGCAAGTCGGCATGGGGAGCCACCAGGGCCGCCACGGGGTGCAACTCGATCTCGGCGTGCGAAAAACCGAGGCGCAGCGGGTTGAATAGACCCACGGAGCCGCTGTCCGCACCGCGCACATCCGCCGTCTCGCGTGGCAGGAGCGGGTCGGCACCGGCCAGGCCGGGCGTCAGCGTAGCGGCCAGCAGGGCCCAAACCACAACATGGCTGCGCATCATGGCTTCACCTCCCACACCCCGGTAATCGGCGCGTGGTCCGACAGCCGCAGCACGTCGCTTTTGACCACGGGCCCCAGACCGGTGTCGCCACCCACGCGCTGTCCGGCCTGTTGCACTACGTCGGTCGAACCCGTCACCCAGCCACTCATCTTGCTCACGAACAGATGGTCAAGCGTGCGATTCCAAAACCCATGCTCGCCCTGGTCGTTGATGTCGTCGGGCCCCAGCACCGAGTGAGAATAGAAGCGCATTTGCTCGCCCTCGCTGACCCCGTAGCGGTCGAGCGCAATGAACGGCACAAAGCTATCGTAGAATTTCTGCATGACCACCGGCGTATAGGGCGGTTGCGTATAGTCGCTCGAACACACTTCAGAAGTTCGTTCATCCATAAAGTTGCTAAGTTTTGTGGCGGTTGGTGGCAGTTCGTTGAAGTCGCCGCCAACCACCCACGGCAGCGTCTCGGCCTTGAGAACATCATAGATCTGCTGGATTTGCTTCTGCTTGGTGCCGTCGTTGTCGTACGCCTCGGTGTGGACCACCAGCGCGACCACCCGCTGGCCGGCGCGGACCTCGATCTCGACGCGGCCAATCGCGCGGTGGATGTAGAACAGCTTGGTCAGCGCACTCTGATCGGTGCGATCTTGCTGCTTGATCCGCTCAGCCGCTTTGATGGGGTACTTACTAAAGATCACGTTGCCCAGGTCAATGCGCCCCAGGCCCTCCGACGCCACGTACTCGCTGTTCCAGGTCTGAAAATAGGCGGCATAGTTCAACTTGGTGTGCTCTAGGATGCCTTGCACCATGTCGTAGTAGGCCGAGCGCCGCGAGTTGACTTCGGTCTCTTCGGTCATCAGCACGTCGGGGTCAAGCTCATTGATAAGACTGTAGATATTGGCCATGTTGGCCTCGACCTCCGCGCGCGGCAGCTGCACCTTGTCGCCCCAGCAGTCAAACCAGAACGGCACGCGGCCGGCGCCGTACTTGATGTTCCACGCCACCACTTTGAGGTGCGCTGGCTGGCCCGGATCGGCGGGGGCGATGACGGTGGACCTCTTGAAAACGGGCACCTTTTCACGGTCGCTGCTTTGCTCGACGGCGAAGGGCTCGCACGCCACCACCCAGCCACCCATGGCCACGGCGAGCAGTGCGCCGCGCCACCGCTGCGTGCCTGCCTTGCTTCTTGCTGAGCGCCATCCCATCGCTGCCTCGCACTGCGGACGGATCGCGTCCTGCGCCATGCACCTTGCCCTGACAACTGGGAAAGTCAAGCTGGGGCACCGGTCTGCGCCAGCCTGTTTCCGCGCACGCGCAAGATGTGTACGATGCGACTTGGTGCGCACGCACATTCAGCCGAGGCAACCGTGGCCATTCCGACCGGACCAGCAAGTCGTCCTAAGAAGAAATTTCATGAAGAAACATTGTCTTCGAGTGCACAGCTCGCGCCGGGCCCCGTCAATTTGGCGCCCATCGCAGCGGCTGCGTCGGCCTCCGTGCCGATAGCGGCGGCACTGGCTCCGGCGGCCGTGCTTGTCCCATCGCCCAATCTTGCCGTCGAGCGATCGCATCGGCCCACATCGCGGCAGAGTCAGCGGATCCCGTCGGAGATCTTTGCCCGCGATGCCACCCTGTCGCCGGCGGTCTTGGGTCTTAGTGTCGCCGAATTTCTTGAGGTTTTGTACCAAGATGCGCTTAAGCCCGACGAGCTGTCGGTCGAAGAGTTCTTTCGCATGCGCGACCAGGCCGCGTGGCCCGAGCCGTTTGCCGCCGGCGATCCGCGCCATCTGTTTACCGAAGACATGTGTCGCCGCGGGCAGTTCGTGCCCATTGGCTGGAACAGCGACGGTCTGTGTTTTGCCACCTGCCGCGACGATCATGCGCAAGACGAGCTCATGCGTGCGCTCGACATGTTGGTGCAGCTGCCCGTCACCCTCTATACCGCCCAGCCCGAGGCCGTCGATGCCGGGATTACCTGGCTGTATCGCCGCTAAATAACAGGGGGAATGATGTCAGCGACCCAAGAGATGCTTCAGCAGGCAGAGCGCAAGCTGCGCGAGACCGTCGATGCGATTGTGCGGCTGCTCGCCGACGACCTGGCGGGATACCCCGCGCGTGAGCTGCGGCGGCGCTTTGTAGGCAGCGACGGCGCCGATCAGCTGTCGGTAGCGGAGCTCGCCGAGTTGCGGCAGGTGTCGCGCGACCTGGGTGCCACGCATGTACTCAGGATCGAGAAGGAACTCGCTTTTCCCGGGCCGTGGATGCTGTCGGTGATGCAGCTGCCGACGGCGCCGGGCGACGTGCGCGGCAAGCCGGCGCTGACCGACCTGCCACTGGTCTGGCAAGTGGTGAGTCGCATCGATGCGGATGTAGAAACGGCGGCGGCGCGTTACGGCCTGCCGGGCGATGACCGCAGTCCGCTGGGCTACACGCCGCCGGCGCGCTTTATCGATCGCCAGTATCTGCCCACCTTGACGGAGAAATTAGTCAAGGGTTTGCAAGAGGTCGGCGAGTTGCAGGGTAAGCTGGACTTGGAAGTGGCTGAACAGCGCCGCCTAGCCCGTGCCGCGCGGTGGGATGCGCCATGAGCGGCAAAATCGCCTGGATATGCCTGCTGATCCTCGCGGCCTGCTCGCCAACGGTCAGCGCATCGGTCGAAGGGCAGGCGTGCAGCACGGTAGGCGACGAGATCTGCTCGCTCGAGTCGGGCCACCCGCGCGCCCGCTGCGAGAGCGATTTCCAGTGGCATATCCTCGAGTCGTGCGGCGCCGCCACGTGCGCGGTCGTCAGCGACGGCTCGGGTCTGAACATCACCAGCTGCCTAAACGGCAGCACCGCGACCAGCGACACCGTCAGCAGCGGCGGCGACACCAGCTCGGGCACCAAGACCGACAGCAAGGGTAGCGATACCATTCAAACCATTAGCGGTTTTTCGTGCGGCGGCTGGACTTGCCCAAGCGGCCAAGCCTGCACCGGCATCGACGCCTGCGAAGACACGGGCTGCATCGGCTGCCAAGCCGGCCAACGCTGCGCCAACGGCGCCTGCCACGACCTGTGCGACAACGCCTGCTTCGCCTCGCAACACTGCCAAACCAATAGCTTAGACCCCTTGGGCTCGTGCGCCGCCATGGCCTGCACCGCGCCGATCGATGTCACTGCAGCGGTGGCCACGGCCATCGACTGGCCCACCGGCGGCATGGCGCAGGTCGCGTGCGGCAATGGCTACAAAGGTGCGGCGACCACACTTTTGGCTAAGTACGGCTGGCAAGACCTGTACAGCGCTGCAACAGTCAAAAGCGGTGGCACGACGCTGGCTTGGATCCCCCTGCCGGTCGGCGAAGCGCTCGTCATCGGCCGGCGCAGCGGCGACTGTGGCGAGGGCCAGAGCTGTGCACTAAAGCTGAGTCGGCACGATAACTTAGATGTCGATACGCCGGGCGGCGGAGTGTGCAGCTATCGCTTCGAGCCGGGCAGCACTTGGGCGCCCCTGCCGGTGCACAGCGACTTTGAGCGCGCCGAGCTGCGGGTTAGCAAACCTAGTCTTCAGACGTACGACACGGCGAAGTATGTTTGTGGCTTTGTGACTGCCGAGGCCGTGCAAGCGGTGCTCAGCCAGTCGCTGGGGGCCATGGGCCAGCCGATTCCGACTGCGACCGTGCTGGCCCAGCAGGTGCCGGCCGATTTCGATTCCAACAGCGACGGCAAGGCCGATGCGTGGTCGATTGCCATTGAAGTAACAGTGCACGCAACAACTTCGGTAGTGTGGTTGCCATGACCGGTCGCACGCTTCTCGATCTGCCGCCGCAGCGCCTTGTCGACGGCGAGCGCTTTGCCGCGGGGCGCTTTCGCTACGGTGTGCCGGACCCGAACCTGGATGCGCCGGCCGGGCGCCTAAAGCAGTGGCACTATGTGGCGTGGACGACGCCCGAGTGGATGCTGGTCACCGCCGTAGTTGATGTTGGATATCTTGGCAATCTGTTTGGCTATTTTCTCGAATTTTCCGACCCGCAGCGAATCTGGCAGGTCGAGGCGCTGTCGCCGCTAGCGCGGGCCGTGTCGGTGGCGCTGTCGTCGCTGGCGGGGACCACGCGCTGGCATACCCCTACAGAGTCTGTTGAAATTACGGGTGAGTCGGGCGTTGATGGCGCCGGGCATTGGCATGTGCAGCTCGACTTGCCGCTGCAGTCTGGTGGAGAAATCCGCAGGCTGCAGGCTGACTTTACTGTGCAGGGTGGCGAGGCGCTGGCGCTGGCCTGGCCCCTGCTGGGTCGCCACCGGGTGTACACGCACAAAGAGGCGGCGCAGGTGGCGCAAGGCACAGTAACTATTGGTGAAAAGACCTGGAAGGCCAGCGGTCTGGCGACGCTCGACTGGACCCGCGGCTACCATTTGCACCGCACCGAGTGGCTCTGGGCCTCGCTGGCCGCGCAACTGCCCGGTGGCGATACCGTCGGTTTGAACCTGTCGGCGCTCGTCTACGACGACCAACGAGGCGCCTCGCAAGAAAATGCTCTGTGGTGGCAAGGACATGTGTGGCCTCTGGCGGGGGTGCGCTTTGAGCTGCCCCTCGAGCCAGAGTGCGAGCCGTGGCACATCGTCAGCCAGCAGCCCGGCGAACTCGACTTGCGCTTCGAGCCCTGGGGTGCGCGACGGCAGAACTTGAATTTGCTAGCGATTGTAAGTCGTTATGTGCAGCCGTATGGGCGCTTCTTTGGCACGCTGCGGCCGCCCGGCAGCGATGCGGTGCTGACTCTCGCTGGGGCCGTCGGCGTGACCGAGCAGCACCTGGCGCGCTGGTAGCCCGGTAAACTACTTGTCTATATTGGTAAATAGCTCCGCCAAGAAGTCGCCAATCGCACCGTTGACCTGCTCGGGGAATTCGAGCAGCGCATAATGCGTGCCACCCTTGACGACGTGCAGCCGCGATCGCGGAATTCGCGCAAAGATCTCGCGACCTATCCGCAGTGGCGTCAACTGATCGAGGTCGCCGTGCACGATTAGCGTCGGCGCCGTAATGTGGCCCAGCACGTCGCGCGCCGAGTGGTGGTGCGCCGCCCGCGACAAGTCGATCAGGGTGCCCAGGTGCAAGTGCGAAAAATCGGCAAGCACCTTGGCTAGATGCGGGTGGCGGTGCGCGACGACTCCCAGCCGGTGCAGCGCGTGCGGAGCCTTGGGATGCGCCAAGATGCGTCGCGCCAGTGGATTGAGCAGGCTGCCACCGGGGCGCAGGGCGCGCAGCAGGGGTCCAATCGCCTGATCTCCATAGGGAATCGGCAGTGCCCCCTGCAGGGTATGCTCAAACGGGCCACCCAGCAGCACCAACGCGCGCACGCGGTGACTCAGGCGGCGGTAGGTCTCTAGGCTGATCTGTACGCCCAGGCTCCAACCTCCAAGAATTAATGGCTCATTGTCGTCCCAGCCGGCATCGCGCAGCACCGCGATCGCGTCGTCGGCGTGGTGCACAACCCCGTAGCAACGGTGATCCGCCGGCCGGCCCGAGTCGTAACAGCCGCGCATTTCCCAGGTAAGAATCGAGTACTCCGGCCCCAGATGCTCGGCGAGCAGCGTCCAAGCCGACGGCGGTGTGCCCAGCCCAGGCGGCAGCAGCCAGCGGCGCGGGCCGTTGCCCAGGCGGTGCCAGCGGATGTGGGTGCCATCCGTCGAGCGGGTAGTATCGGTCGAACGAGCCGGGTCGCTCGGGCGGGCTATCTTGGCGGACATGATTCAACTCCTCGCAAAAACGGGCATCATGGTAGCCGCGTTGCGACGATCCGTCACGGCGAATCCTGCGGCCAGCTGGCACGTCTAAGCCGGGGGCCTTGGGCCTATGGAGGCGCGTATGCGGCAGATTCCGCTAAACCTAGCAAAACTGAAGCTGATTCTTCTTGGGGTGCTGCTGGCGGCGCCGCTGCGGGCGCTGCCTGTGCTGGCCCTGCCGCCGCCGCCCGAGGTGCCCGCGCTGCTCGAGCCGTGGCAGCCGTGGGTGCTGCACGACGAGCCCGACCTGCTGTGCGCGGCGGTGGGCAACGAGCGGCGGGTGTGCGCCTGGCCGGGGCACCTTACGCTGCAAGCGGCCGACAAAGCGGGCAACTTTGAGCTAGACGTATGGCTCGACCACAGTGCGCTGGTCGGCTTGCCGGGCGATAAGACCTTGTGGCCGCAAGAGGTTCGCCTCGACGGGCAGCCTGCGCTGGTGCAGACCAATGCCGAAGGTGCGCCCGAGCTGCGTATCGGTGCGGGTCATCACAAGCTCGCCGGCACGCTGCCGTGGCACGACATGCCTGAACTCCTTGCCCTGCCTAAGGATATTGCGGTGGTCGACCTGACGCTGCGCGGTGCCGCGGTCGAGCATCCCCGGCGCGACGAGCTGGGCCGGCTGCTAGTGCAAAAAGACGGCGCGGCGGCGGCCGAGACCGACTCGCTGTCGATCACGGTGGCGCGGCGGCTCGAAGATGGCGTGCCGCTTCGGCAAACGACTCGCATGACCCTGCGGGTTGGTGGCAAGGCGCGCGAGGTGCTGCTGGGGGCGGTGCTGCCCACGGGCTTTCGCCCGACCCAACTCAGTAGCCCGATTCCCGCGCAAATTGGCGGAGATGGCACCCTGCGCGTTCACGTTCGGCCAGGGACTCACACCGTCGAGGTGCGCAGCGTGCTGGCGTTCCCGACGGCGGCGATCACCGTGCCCACCCTGGCTGGCGACATGTGGGAGCAGCCGGAAACGTGGGTATGGCAGCCCGATGAATCCTTGCGATCCGTAGAGTTAGCTGGCCTTGCCGCCGTCGATCCCGAGCGCACCCAACTGGCCGATGACTGGAAGAAGGGCCGTTGCCTGCTGGCCAATCCCGGGCAGAGCCTGGCGCTGACGGTGACGCGCCGCGGTGAGCAGCAAGCGGCTCCGAATCAACTGAATTTACAGCGTGATTGGTGGCTCGATCTCGACGGCCAGGGCCTGACCAGTCGCGATCACCTCACCGGCGCGATGCAGCAGGGCTGGCAGCTGCAGGCGGGTACGGGCTGGCAGCTGGGCCATGTGGCCGTTTCGGGGCAGGATCAGCTCGTGACGCTGGGCGAAGGGGCTACGGCGGTGGCGCTGTCGGGCGTGGAGCTCCGCAGCGGAAACCTGAGTGTCGAAGCGGATCTGCGGATGCCCGGCGCGCTCGGTGAGCTGAAGGCGGTGGGTTGGAATGCGGATGTGCAGTCGCTGCATACCACCTTGCACTTGCCGCCGGGCTGGACGCTGCTGAGCGCCCACGGCGTCGATCAACTTCCCAGAACTTGGCTCGATTCGTGGACGCTGTTCGATTTCTTCTTCATCTTGCTGGTCACGATCGGCTTTGGCCGCCTGCTCGGCTGGCTGTGGGGCGGCCTGTGGCTGGTGGCGCTGGTGCTGTGCCACGATCAGCTCGATGCCCCGCAAGTGGTTTGGATCTTTGCACTTATCGGCCTAGGCTTGCTGGCGGTGCTGCCGGCCGGGCGCTTTCGCCAGGTGGTGACGGTGGGGCACGCGCTTGTGCTGCTGACGCTGGTGTCGGTGGCGATCACCTTTGCGGCCGGGCAGTTGCGGCATGGTCTGTATCCGCAGGTGGCGAGCAGCGACAACGTTGGCCTGATCGATGGCTTGCTGCAGAGCGAGCGCGACGAGGCGCCTGCGGCCGCTGCGCCCGAGCCTGCCGCGGCGGCGGCCGATGTGCAAGATCAGCTGCAGACCAAAGAATTTGCAGAGAAAAAGGGCGAGGCGCTGCAAAAGCAAGACGCCGCGGCGGGCAAGCTGGCCGGCGATGGCGACAAGGATACCAGCCTGGGTAGGGGGGCGGCGCAGGCGACCGTCCGCGGTGGTAGCTACGACCGGCCCATGGGCAAGAAGGCGAAGTGGGGCTCGTATTCTAGCCAAAGTATTGCGCAAATCGACCCGCAGGCCGTGGTGCAGACGGGGCCCGGCGTGCCGACTTGGCGCTGGTCGACGTGGCAGCTGGGCTGGTCGGGGCCGGTGCGCGCCGATCACACCATCGAGCTATGGCTGCTAAGTCCGAGTATTAACTTGATATTGGCGGTGCTGCGGGCGCTGCTCGTGCTGCTGCTGGCGGGGCGGCTGCTCGACCTCGGCCGGCTCAAGAAGTGGCTGGGTTCGCTGCAAGTAGGCCCCGAGAAGGTGGTTTTGCTGTTGGCGCTGCTTTTGCCGACCCTAGCGCCCCGGCCGGTGCACGCCGCCGAAGTGCCCGCGACCGATGTGCTCGACAATCTGCACAAGCGCCTGGTGGCGGCGCAGCAGTGCGAGGGGCCGTGTCTGGTTGCGTCGCACCTTGAGTTACGGGCTGATGGGCAGCAACTTAAGATGATCGCAGATGTTTCGGCGCAGCGGCCGGCGGCCTGGACGATCCCGGGGCCGGGCGATGCGGTCGATGTGCGGCGCGTGCTGATCGACGACCAGGCCACCCGCGATCTGCGGCGCGGCGACGATGGCCTGCTGCAAGTGCGTGTGCCGACAGGGCATCACCTGATCACGGTCGAGGCGCTGTTGCCGCGGCGGGCGGTGATCGACCTGCAGCTGGGTAGCGACACCCTGGCGCATCGGGTGCATTTTGTCAGTTCCGATTGGAATATCGATGGTTTAGACCCCGCAGGCGTGCCGCAGCAGAGTGCCCAGCTCACCCGTCGCGAGACGCCGGTGGCCGTGCCAGGTGCGGCCACAGGTACTGAAGGGGTTGATAGTGCAGTCGATTTGCCGCCGTGGTTCCGCGTCGAGCGACAGCTGCACCTGGGGCTGCCGTGGCAGGTGCATACGGTGGTGCGGCGCGAGCTGTCGGACCGGCCGCTGCTGGTCAAGGTGCCGCTGCTCGCCGGCGAGGTGGTGCTGACCGACGGCGTGCGCGTCGAAGAAGTGGTGCCCGGTCAGCCTGATAAGGGTAGAAAAGTGCTGGTAAACTTTGCCCGCGGTGTCGACGCGGTCGAGTTCGATGGCCAGCTGCCGATGCCCGACAGTGGGCGCGCGGACCTCAAGCTCGAAGCGCCGCGTGGCGAGCCGTGGACCGAGACGTGGAGCCTAGAATGCTCTGCAATTTGGCGCTGTTCGTCGCAGGGTATCGCCCCTGACCACAGCCGCGACCCGGCCGATGCGGTGCTGCGTCCGCTGTGGCGACCCTATCCGGGCGAGGCCGTCAGCGTGCACGTCGAGCGGCCGCGCGGGGCGCCTGGGCAGAGTATCACTATTGATTCGGTTACTTATCACGTCACGCCGGGGCAGCGGCTGCTGTCGGCGACCCTGACCATGCAAGTGCGCGCTTCGCAAGGCGGCTGGCAGAAGCTGACCCTGCCCCAAGGGGCCGATGTGCAGACCGTGACGTGCGCAGGCAAAGACCGCAACCTTCGACCCGACAAAGGGATTCTGCAGATCCCCCTCGACGTAGGCCGCCAGCAGATCGTGGTGACGTGGCAGCAACCCTGGGACCGCTCGCCGGGCGAACATGTGCCCGCGCTCAGCTTGGGTGGGCCGGCCGCGAATGTGACCGTCGAGCTCGAGCTGGGTGCCGATCGCTGGCTGTTGTGGACCCAGGGCCCGGCTTGGGGGCCAGCGGTGCTTTTCTGGAGTCGTTTCGCGCTGGTCTTGCTCGCCGCCTTGGCTCTGGGGCGCCTGCGCGGACTGCCCCTGCAAACACGGCATTGGTTGGGTTTAGCTATGGGTATCGCTACGTTACCTCCGCCGATGGCACTAGTGGTGGTCGGCTGGTTCGTCGTCATGGGCTGGCGTCGCCGCTACGGCATTCAGGGCTGGGGCGATGCCGGGCCGCTGCTAACCCACAGTTTGCACAACTTGCTGCAGGTGGCGCTGGCCGGGTGGACCCTGACGGCGCTGGTGATTCTGTACGCCGCGATCCACCAAAACCTGTTGCTCGACGTGGATATGCAGGTCGCTGGCATGAACTCGACGGGTCGCCTGCTGCGCTGGTACGTCGACCGCACGGCCGGGCCGCTGCCGCAAGCGCAGGTGTGGTCGCTGCCGCTGTGGGTCTATCGTGCGGCGATGCTGGGCTGGGCGCTGTGGCTGGTGCTGCTGCTGACCAAGGTGCTGCCGTGGGCCTGGCGCGCCTTTGCCAGCGGAGCCCTGTGGCGCCACTTTGAAAAGAGCGTAGTTCCAGGCGCTTCATTGGTGCAGCCGCCCCCGCCGCCGCCCGGCCGTGCGCCCCCGCCGCCCGCGGAGTCGTAGCCGCGCTTGCACATCAATTTGCACAGGTGACCGGCCTCGCGTACCGTCTGGCTGGAGGCACCCTATGTTTCGAACCGCCTGGCCGCTCGGCCGGACAGCGCTTGTCGCCGTTTTCGCCCTGTTTCTATCAGCATGCGGCGACTTGCCCGCCAGCGTCGACGACGCCAAGGCCACCGCCAGCGACACCGCCAGCGACACCGTCAGCGCGGGCGACAGCGCCGGCGACGTCGCCAACCCCGACACCTTGGCCGGTTGTCTAGCGCAAAATACGTGCACAGCCAGCGGGTTGCATTGCGACCCCGTCTCGGGCAGCTGCGTCGCGTGCTTGGGCGACAGCGACTGCGGCGACGGCGCCACCTGCCAAGGCCACCAGTGCGCGCCAGGCGGCAGCTGCGATGGCAGCCCGCCTCAATGCGAATCATTAAGCAAAATAAAGGTTTGCGACCCCATCAGCCACATGTGGACGACCAGCGCGTGCAGCGGCACCACCGTCTGCAGCGGCGGGGCCTGCGTCGCTTTGAAGTGCGCGCCCAGCAAGCCTTTTTGCGATGGCCAGTCCGCAGCCAAGTGCAGCGACGACGGGCTGTCGAGCAGCTTTGTGCAAGATTGTGCGGCTTTGGGCCAGGACTGCCTCAATGGCCAGTGCGCGGTCCAAGCGTGCTCACCGGGTGCCACGGTCTGCCAGGGCAGCCAAGTCGCGCTGTGTGCTCCCGACGGTCTTTCACAGCAAATCCTCTTTGACTGCGCGATGTATGGAGCAATCTGCACCGGCGGCGCCTGCCAGAAGGTGCCCTGTACGCCGGGCGGGCTTGGCTGTCTCGACAAGTCGGTCGTCAAGTGCGACGCGAGCGGCTACACCCCTATCGAAGACTGCACAAAGAAAGGGCAAACCTGCCAAGACGGCGCCTGTGTCGAAGCTGTGTGTATGCCCGGCGAGAGCACCTGCACGGGCACCCAGTTGGCGTACTGCAACAACACCGGCTCGGCGTGGCAGATTGTCACCGACTGCGCCGCTATGCCGGGCGGCTTGGGCACGTGCCTCGCCGGCAACTGCGTCGAGGTGCCATGCCTGCCCGGTGGCGTGGGCTGCCAAGGGGATGTAGCCGTGCAATGTGGTGCAACTCCTGACATTACCCCCCTAGAAGACTGTACGGTCAAAGGCCTCGTCTGCGTCAGCGGCGCGTGCCTAACCCCCATCTGCCAGCCCAACGAGTCCGTCTGCGACGGCAACAAGGTGATGTATTGCGCCGGCGGCAAGCAGTGGGTCGACGGCGGCGACTGCGCGGCCTACGGCTCTGGCACGTGCTACCAGGGCCAGTGCATCTTGGCGCCATGCCCACCCGGCGGCGTGGGCTGTGCCGGCACCGACCTCGTGCAATGCGACAACGCTGGCAGCTGGACCGTGCTCGTACCCTGTGCAAGCAAAGCCCAAGTCTGCAGTGGCGGCGCGTGCATCGACCCCGTCTGCGAGCCGAATGCGGTGGGCTGCAACGGTGCCATCGTCATGGCCTGCGCCGCCGACGGCACAGAGTGGAACGAAGCCCAAGACTGCGCCTCGTCTGGACTATTTTGCGACCAGGGCAAGTGCATCGCGCAGCTGTGCGTCGCGGGCACGGGCGGCTGCCTGGGCAACTCCGTCGCCACTTGCGCTGCAGGCGGCATGAGCTGGAACGAGACGCCGTGCGGCGGCCAACTCTGCAACGCGGGCCTCTGTACGCCTGCCAAGTGCTTGCCACCCAAGACCTATCCCGCCGATGCCGTATGGATGCACTGGATCGAACCCACCGCCGCCACCGGCTGCGACTTGAACGGCGACGGGCAGGTCGACAACGCGTTGCAAAAAATGATCGGCGTCACCTTGGCCGGCGGGCAAGGCCCTTATGGCGGCAAGCCGTTTGTGGTCACCTTGGTCGCCGACGCTTACAGCAGTAGCGGCGCTACCTTCGCCTTGCAGGTCTTGCCCAGTTTGGTAACCGGCGGGGCCACTTGCGACCCGTTCGGCACTGCACCCCAGACCTGCCCGCTCATGCCCGATCTCAGCGGCTACAACTTGAGCAGCAGCGCCCCGACCTGCCCTGCCACCTCAGGCTGGCTCGACGCCAAGGTTGTGGCGGGCCAACTGCAGGCCGGCGGCCCCTCGGCGACCATCAGCCTGCCCATGACAGCGGCGCCCAGCGCATCGTTCTTCGCCCTCAAGGGCGCCCGCCTGACCGCGACCGTGCCAAGCGGCGGCGGCATGGCCAGCTTGCCGAGCGGCACCCTGTGCGGCTGGCTCACCAAGGCAGACATCGAAACTCTGATCGACAACCTGCCCCCGGGCTTTTACGCCCAAGCGGGTGGACTCGACGCCGCCACGCTCAAAAGCGTAGTGTTTCAGCAAAGCAAGGCCGACATCGACAGCGATGGCAACGGCAGTCTCGACGCCTATTCGTTTGGCCTAGGCTTTAGCGGCGACCCGGTCAAGCTCTCGGCCGCGGTTCCCTAATCCACCAAAATATCCTGTATTGTTAGTGCTATGGCAGCCTACCAGCCCTCGACCCTGGGCCCGGCCACCAGCCGCAGCGCCTCGGCGCGGCTTTCGATCGGCTCGGGCGCCACCGCCGGCGCCACCGCCACCGCACGCTGCAGTGCCGCCGCAAGATCATGCAACCCCATATTCTGCCACAGATTTACTTGGGCCTCGGCTTGGGCCCGCCACGCCACCCACACTGCCTCGCGCAGGGCCTCGGGCGCCGCCTGCAGCACCCGCCGCCCCAGTTCACCAAATCCGTGTTGCGCGCGCTCCGCGTCGCCCGGCTGCCAGGCCACGCTGCCCAAGCCATCCCAACACAGCACCGGATGGCCGGCGGGTGGCTCAAAACCTGCGCGCAGCACCAGCCGTGGCGTATGCCAGGCGTCGCCGAGGTAAGGGGTAGCAACCCCAATGTCTAAGGGCACTTCTGCCAGGTCGATCGGCGCATCGGGTCGCTCACACAGCAGCCCCAGTTGCGGCGTATAGCCCACAAAAGCCGGCCAGCCCGGCTCCGTCCCCAGCGCTCGCCACGTCGCTGCGACCAGCTCGACTTGAAATTGACCTGCAAAATCAACACTTTTAGAGACCCTAAGCGCCCACAGCTCGCGCAGCAGCGGCAGATGCACCCGTCGCCAGGGCCGATCGACGGCAAATGTCCACGGCAGCTCGGTCGCACAGGTGGCATGCAGGCGCACTGCCTGCTGTTTTAGCCATTTGCTTCGCATACTTGGCCAGTTGTCGGCCAGGTGCTCGGCCGCCGCCGTCCGCAGCTCGCGCGCCAGGGGCCCCGGCTGCGGATTCTGCAAGAAAGACTGCCATTTCGAGCAAAGCTCGGGCGCCCGGTCAAAGCCAAGCGTCTCGGCCACCACCCCTTGCTCCACCGCCTGCGCCAGCTGGCCTGCGGCGAACGTCGCGCGCTGCAACCCGCTGGGAACCTTGTTCATCCACGTCGCCGGCAGGGCCCGCAGCTCGAGCAGCGCCCCCGCCTCGCCGCGCGGCGTCAGCACGACTTCGCCCGCCATGCTCAGCTCGCCGGCCTCGAGCGGTTCCGCATTGCTGTCTTGGGCCGAACCCAGCCGCACCACCGGCCCAAAGCGAAACACCTCGCCCGCACGTTTCTGGGCAAACCGCTGCAGCCACCGCTCGGCCAGACCCGGGTGCAGGTCGCGCAGCACGCCCTCCACCACCTCGCGCTGCACGTAACCCGCGGTGTGCAGACGCGGATCTGTCGCCAAGAAGCGCACTTGCAGCCCGTCGATGTTCTCCGTCTCGAGCTGCAGCAGGTGCTCGACGCGCCGCGCAAACGCCGCTTCGCCAACCGCCTGGCGGTGCCAGTGATCGACCGACAGCGTCAGCACCAGCCGCCCCGGTCCGCCGCGCAGATGCGTCTCGGCCCACTGCCGAAATTTGTCACTCTCGAGCGGCAAGGTCGCACCACCCGTGATGATTTCGACCTCGCCCGCCGTCTGCCGCAGCAGTTCGAGCGCCGCCCGCAGCTGCGGATAGGCGAGCGGCTCGCCACCCACCACGGTCATGCGCGGAATCCCGTGCAGTTGCTCAGCCAGTTCGCGCAGTTGCGGTAGCTCGATGCGCCGGCCGCCACCGCGCACCGCCCCCGCCAAGCAAAACGCGCAGTCGAGCGGGCAGTCTTGGGTCAGGTCGAGCACCACCTCGGCCGGTGCCGCCTGCAGGCCACCGCGGTACAGGCGCGTGCGGGCATAAAACGACGCAAAATGAAGGGGTTCTACAATGGCTAGCGCCACTAGCTGCGCTGCTGCCGGTCCCAACTTCACCGGCGCTTTCCCTGATCGGCCGCGCCTTCGCCCGCTGCTTGGGTGGCCAGACCCGGATTGGCGCCGGCGACGCTGTGGTCAAAAGTGCAGTATTTACAGAGTTCTAATCTGCCTGCCTGCTGGCGAAACTCGGCGGCGCGCGGGCTCTGCAAGATGGCGACCAAGCTGGCGTCGGCCACATTGCCCACCGAACACGAGTCGTCAAACTGCATAACCGGCTGATTGCACAAGCGCACCGTGCCATCGCCTCGCACCGACACCAGATGGTCGGGGATGCGACAGGGCGCCGAACCATCGAAAATCCGGCTATATTCGCCGCGCTCGATCCGGTCGGCGGTGGCCTCGGCACAATCGCCCTCGGTGTCGATCGCTGGCCGCACGCCCACATGCACACCCAGTTCGCGGCCCAATCGCCGACACTCGGGCAGAATTTCACGAATTAATTTAAGCGTTTGTGTCTTGTCGAGTAGTGGCGTCGCATTGCCAAACTCGGCCACCGGCTGGCACATGAACATCGTCACGCCCTCTAGACCCAGCTCGGCCGACAGCCGCACCACACCCGGCAGAATCTCAAAATTCACAGGCGTAATCACGGTGTTCAGACCCACGTGCGGCGCACCCAGGCGCTTCAACTCCCCCGCCGCCCGCACCGCCGCGTCGAACATGCCGGGCCGGCCCTTCAGATCATCGTGCACCGCCGGATCGGCCGCATCGATCGAGATCGACAGGTCGGCGATGCCAGCTTGCGCCAGGTCCAGCAGCTGCTTCTCGCTCAGCCCCAGACCCGTAGTGGTCACAAATGTCTGTAATCCAATCACTTTTGCATGTTCCAGCAGCGCGATCAGGTCGGGCCGCAGCGTCACCTCGCCGCCAAAGAGCTCGAGCGAAATCCCGCCCAGCGCCACCACTTCTTCGAGTACCCGAAACACCCGCTCAATCGGCATGTCCTCGCGCAGTCGCAGCGGCAGATCGCAATAACGACAGACGGTTACGCAACGTCGGTTCAGCGCCAGCGTCACATGCTCGAGCCGTGGCCCCTCCGGCTCTCCGGGTCGCCGCAGCTCGCACCACAGCCACCACTGCCCCTGATTTTGATGCAGATTTTCGCCGCGATGCGGCCAGTTCGCTTGCCTAAGCTGCAGCGCCGAGCCCAGCAAACTCCGCGCCGTCTGCGCCGCACTCACCGGGTCCAGCTGGCTATGTTCGCCAAAAGTTACCCCAGCTTCGCGCCCCATCACCAGCACGCCCGCTGCCAGCGGCGCCTGCCGCAACCGCCGCGCCAATGCCAAACGGCCCGCCCGCCGCCTCAGGTCCGCGCCCGAGATCAGCAGCATCGGCGCGCCCTTCGTCCCCTTCTCCGCCAGAGCTGCCAGTTCGTCGCCCAGCACCTCGACCGGCCCGCTGTGACCCAGCGTCGCGCGCGCCGCAGCGAGCTGTGCCTGGCGATCCGTAGTTATTTCATTGGATTGCCAGCAGCCCGCACACTCACTGCGCAGCACGCACGCCCGGCACGGTGCCTGCAGCTCAAGCCTGCGCCCATCGGGCCCCAGCGCACCGCCGCGCACTCGCGCCGCCACCGCCGCGTCATTTGGGCAACGTTCGCTACGAAATACCTGATATTGCGCGCCTTCTTGCAGCCATAGCTGGGCTGGCCCCGCCAGCCGTGGCCCTACGTCCGGGCGCTTGCTGCAGCGGTTCACGGCAAAGGTGTGGAACTCGTCAGTCGCTATCACCACAAAATCATGAAGGTTGTCGAGCAGATCGTCGCTTTCGCGCCCCTGCAGTGCGCCCAGCAAATGGCGGGGCAGCTCGCCGCTGTCGACCAGCTTGCCCAACCGCTGCACCACGCGCTGACTCACCGCCGCATCGCCGCCGGCCAGGTAGCCCAAGTCGAAGCGCTCGCTACGAAAAAACGCTGGACGTTCGGGATCTTTTTCACCCACAGTCGCAACCACTACCTGGCTACCGGCGCGCAGCTCGAGCCGCACCTCGCCCGGCCGCCACTGGCCACTTTGTAGTTCTAATCCAGCGGGTTGCAAGGCCTGCTGCAGCCCCGCCAAGCGCCCAGGCGGCAGGGGGGCCAGCGCCAACCGCTGCGGCCCGCCCGGGTCGGCAGGTCGATGTGGCGGGCTGGGGGCGGGTTGGCTCATCACCCGATGCTAGCCGGCCGCACCCGCCACCGCAAACGGTTGGGCAAGACCGCGCAAGAACACGCGAAAAACCGCGCTTATGGCGCAGGCGTGACGAAGCGATGGGCGCTTAGCTTGTCGGGGCGCGGCACCGCGTCTAAACTCCGCGCCGCTATCGGTCCATTTTGCGGCCGGGGAGCAGAGATGGACGGAAACTTGGCGTCTTCGGGTGGCACGCAGGCTCAGGCCTGGATGGCCGCGGTCGGCTTCGTCCTTTTCTCGATGGTCATTGCCGCGACGATGCTGGGCGCCGCCAAGCTTTTCGCGGTTCGATCCAAGAATCCCGGCAGTTTGCGCGATCGCCCCTACGAGTGCGGCGAAGAGCCTGTCGGCGAGACCCATATCCAGTTTCATCCGCGTTATTATGTAGTTGCGCTGTTCTTTGTCCTGTTCGACGTCGAAGCGGCGTTCTTGTTCCCGTGGGCGCTGGTGCTCAGCAAGCTCGGCGTGGCCGGGCTGGTGCTGATGGCGGTGTTCATGGCCGTCCTGATGCTCGGCTGGTTGTACGCGCTCAAGAAGGAGGCCCTGCGATGGCAGTAATCGACGAATCGGGCCAAGCCTACGACCACCCGCTGTACACGACCCTACTCCATGTGCCTGGCCTGTCCGTGGCGGTTGCGTCGCTCGATCAGCTGCTGACCTGGGGCGCCAAAAACGCGCTGTACATCTTCCCCATGGCCACCTCGTGCTGCGGCATCGAGTTCATGGCCACCGCCGCCGCCCGCGTCGACATCGACCGCATCGGCTCCATCGTTCGCGCCACGCCCCGTCAGGCCGACGTCATGGTCATCGCTGGCACCATCACCGTAAAAATGGCCCCAAAGGTCAAGCGGTTGTGGGACCAGATGCCCGAACCCAAATGGGCCATCGCCATGGGTTCCTGCGCCATCTCGGGCGACTTTTACCGCGACCTGTACCCCACCGTGCCGGGCATCGACACCATCCTGCCCGTCGACGTGTATGTGCCTGGATGCCCTCCGGATCCCACGGCGCTGATGCACGGCATGCTGCGGCTGCAAGAAAAGATCGCCGCCAAGCAGGCCGGCACGTGGCGCGCCCCCGAGGTCCGCCCCGAGACGGAGAAAATGCACGGCCCGGCGGTGCGGCGCATCGATGATCCCGAGCGCGATCCGGCGATTAGCGCCGAGCAGTCGCGCCAGGCTGGGCTGCACTCGTTCGACGCTCCCGAAGGTGAGTTAGACTGGCGTGGCGCCGAGCCCGTGCCCGTGCAAGCTGCGGTCGACTTTAACACTTTGCTGGCCGAACGCTTTGGAATCGAAGACTTTCCGGCCGACAATGCGCCCATCGTGCCCCGCGACCGTCACCTCGAGTTGGCGCAAACGCTCAAGGCCATGGACTACTCGCTGCTGATCTACGCTGTGGCGACGCACTACCCCAAGCCCGAAGGCGACACCTTTGAGGTGGCTTACGGCCTGCGCAACCCCAGCATGGGTGGTAAGCTCGCACAATGGCGGGTGATTTTGCAGTCCGGCGAGAGCATCGCCTCGCTGGCCAGCGTGTTTGCCGCCGCCGATTGGCAAGAGCGCGAGCAGTACGATCTGGTCGGGGTTGCCTTTGATAACCACCCGGATTTGCGCCGGATTATGCTGCCCGAAGATTGGCAAGGCCACCCGCTGCGCCGCGACTATGCCGCCGATACCGCTTGCCGGCCCTGGCGCTAGACCCCTGCTCCGCACCTGTTCCTTTCGCCCGCCCCTGTTTCGCGCAACTGCCTGGAGATGCTGATGAATGCCCGCCATCCCGGCCCGACCACCGACCGCTACCGCCTCGAGCAGATGGACGCCGACGCGGACCTGATGGTGCTCAATTTTGGTCCGCAGCACCCCAGCACGCACGGTGTGTTTCGTATCAAGCTGATCCTCGACGGCGAGGTGGTGGTGCGGGCGATTCCTTACGCCGGCTATCTGCACCGCGGTGTCGAAAAACTGCTCGAAAAGCTTACGTTTGCCCAGGGCGTGCCCATCGTCGACAAGAACGATTACGTCTCGCCCATGACCAACGAGCAAGCGCTGGTGATGGCCTTCGAGAAGCTGCTGAAGATCGAAGTGCCGCGTCGTGCCCGGTGGATGCGTACGATTTTCGCTGAGTTGCAGCGCGTGGCCTCGCACATGCTGTGGCTGGGCACCTTCGCCCTCGACATGGGCGGCGCGCTGGGCGGCGGCTCGGGCGTGTTCATCTACACCTTCCGCGAGCGCGATTACATCTTGGATTTGTTCGAGATGGTTACCGGCGGCCGCTTCCACTACAACACCCATACTATCGGCGGCAATCGCCACGACATCCCGGCCGGCTGGGACCGCGAAGTGTTCAAGGTGCTCGACCTCATCGAGTCGCGCCTGCCCGAATACGAGGCGATGAGCAGCAATAACGCGATCTTTGTGGCCCGTACCAAGGGTGTCGGCGTCATCGACAAAGACCTGGCGCTGGGTCTGGGCCTGACTGGGCCGATTCTGCGCGCTTCGGGTGTGCCCTTCGATCTGCGCCGCGATGCGCCGTACCACGCCTACGACGAGCTGAAGGTCAATGTGGCCACCGCCACGGCCGGCGATTGCCAGGCGCGGGCGCAGGTGCGCGTGGCCGAGCTTCGCGAGTCGATTCGCCTGGTTCGCGACGGTCTCGCCGGTCTGCCCGCGGGTGGTATCAACGGCGGCAAGCCCATCAAGATGCCGCAGCAATTCAAGGCGATGGCGGGTCAGGCCTATGTGGGCATCGACACGCCGCGCGGCGAGCTCGGAACATTTGTGGTGGCGGGTGGCGGCGACAAGGGTACTGCGCCCTATCGCTGCAAGATTCGCGCGCCCAGTCTGCACGCGCTGTCGGCGCTGCCGTGGATCCTGCCGGGTCATACGGTCAGCGATGTGGTGGTGATCCTAGGCTCGCTCGACCCGATTATGGGCGAGGTTGATCGCTAGTTGGTTTGGGAACTGAGGCTTTAAGGAGTGATCATGCAAGGACTGCTGCGCGGCTTGGTCTACGGTGGTTTGATCATCACCGTGCTGATGACCGCTACGGCATGGGGCATGTGGCTCGAGCGCAAGCTGGCGGCGCGCATGCAGTCGCGAATTGGCCCCAACGTGGTGGGTAAATTCGGTCTGCTGCAGCCCGTCGCCGACCTGATGAAGCTGCTGCAAAAAGAAGAGATTTACCCGATCGGTGCCGATCGCTTGCTCTTTGATCTCGCGCCGTTTCTAGTCACCACCTTTGCCATCGCCACGGCGGCGGTGGTGCCGTTCTCGGCCGATGCGGTGGGCGCCGACCTCGATGTGGGTATTTTGTGGGTGCTCGCGCTCGGCGGCCTGATGGTCATTCCGGTGTGGATGGCCGGCTGGGCTTCTAACAATAAATTCGCGCTCATCGGTGGCATGCGTGCCGTCGCCCAGTCGATCAGCTACGGCGTGCCGCTGGTGCTCACCTCGCTCGTCGCGGTGGTGTTTACAGGCACCATGAGCCTGTCGGGCATGGTGAAATTCCAGATCGCCCACGGCTGGCTCGCGCTCTGGCCGCCGGGCCCCGGTGTGATCGCTTTCTTGTTGTTCTACATGGCGCTTTTGGCCGAGTCGAACCGCATCCCCTTCGATATTCCCGAAGCGGAGTCCGAGCTGGTCGCCGGTATCACCACCGAATACACCGGCATGAAGTTTGGTCTGCTGTATGTGGGCGAATACGTTCACACTATGGTCGGTTCGGCCATCGCCGCGGTCATCTTCCTGGGCGGCTGGGACGGCCCATTCCACATCGCCTCGGGCCTGCACTGGATGGTCATCAAGACCGTCGCCCTGTTCGCCAGCGTGTACTGGGTGCGGTGGTCGCTGCTGCGCTTCCGCTCGGACCAGTTGATGCGCCTGTGCTGGGTCTACCTCGTCCCCTTGTCGGTGGGACTTGTGATTTTTGCTGCGCTTTGGCGCCATTTCGTGCTGAGCTAGCCCGAGCCGTAGGAGTCGCAGATGGGATACCTGCTCGACAGCATTCGGGCCCTGGGCGTCACCGCCAAGAACATCGGCCGCGCGCCGGTAACGGTGCAGTTTCCAAAGGTCATTCGCGAGCGCAAAGCGCGCTACCGCACTAGCTTTGCGCTGCTCAAAGACGAGCACGGCGAAGACCTGTGCGTCGGCTGCTTGGCCTGCGAGCGCATCTGCCCGTCGCAGATCATCAAGATGGCCAGCACCAAGAAGGAGTCGCCGGTCACGGGCAAAAAGCGCGGTTATCTCGACGAATTTACCCTAGACATGACCGCCTGCATCTTCTGCGAGCTGTGCGTGCAGGTCTGCCCGTTCGATGCGATCGTGATGCTGCAGGTGCCGCACGAGCCCGGC
>CAISBR010000154.1 GCA_903883645.1 uncultured Myxococcales bacterium
CCGATTGCCACCAATGTCATACAGCGTCGCCAGCAGGTGCACACCGTCGCGCGGCAGCCCCTTGCTCAGCTGCTCCGATAGCAGCGCCTTCGCCTCACCTGGCAGCCCTGCGCGCAGCAAAATCGCTGCCTCGTCAAGCGCTTGCGACCTCGTCACCCGCAGCCGGGCCAGACTCGCCGGCGGCGTCTCAGCACCCGTGGGGCTCGGCGGCGGGCCCTGCAACCGCACCGCGCGGTCGGCATCGATCTCGGCAATCCGGTCCAGGCTCAAAATCCCATAGTACGTCTGGGCATAGGTGTTGGTAACGCTGGCCCAGGCCTCGAGCGCCGCCTCGGTCTGACCCATTTGCTGCAGACAACGCGCCTGCCAATAGATGGCCTTGGCCCGCCACGGCTGCTGTGCGCCCGTCCACAGGTTGCCGTGCTCGCGCTCGAGCTTTACGAATAATTCCAGGGCTGCCGGGTAGTTCCCCGCCAAGAAATGCTGCCAGCCCAGACCCCAGACCACCAGCTCGCGCTCTTCGGCATCGGGGTGCAGGTCCAGCAGCTTGCGCAGGGCCGCCAGCGCGTCGCCCGGCCGGTCTACGGCGTTGTACAGCCGATGCAGGCGCGCCAGCGAACGGGCCGAAACCTCTGCCGCCGCGGGGCTATTTTGCCCCTGCAGCACGGTCGCAATCTGTTGCAGCGCCGCGATGCCTGCCTGATCTTCGCCCGTCTTGCCGAGCGCATCGGCATAGGCATACAGCCCCCGCGCCACTTGCACCGGATCCGTCAGCGATTCTAACGCCTTGCGCAGTGCCTCGACCGCGCGCGCCCGGTTGTTGCGATCGCGAATCCACAGCGACCCCTGCACATACAGCCGCAGACCGCTGTCTTCTTCAGTAATGGCCTCGGCCTCGCGCAGCCAGCCCTTCAGCTGCCCCGGCTTGACCTCGCGCCGCTTCAAGATGCGCTCGATCTGATCCGCCGGGCTAGGCGCGGCCTGTAACTCACCCAACCGCTTGCCGGCCTTGGCCGAATACGGATCGCTATCTAAGCTCCAGCTCTGCCGGTACAGATTGCGCGCCTCGTCGTCGTGGCCCGAGCGATGCTGCACCTCGCCTTGCAAGTACGAATACATACCGCGCTGTTCGGGCCGCAGGTGATGCTGTTCGATGCGCTCTAAGGCGTCGCGTGCCGGCCCCACGTGATCGCGCTCAAGCTCGAGCCGCGCCATGGTCAGGGTCGCCTCGTCGCGGGCCACATGCCACGGCGCCACCGCCGCCAACTGCACCAGCGCCTCGCCCACATCTTTGCGTTTCAGCGCCAGATCGGCCAGGTGCAGCCGCGCCCGCTGCGCCAAAACCCCAGACTGCGCCAGGCGTTGCCAGCTGCGCTCGGCATCGGGCCACTGCTTGAGCGCCTCGTGCGCCCGCGCCCGCAGCATCCAAGTCGCCGCGGCCAGGCCACTTTGCCGCCCCCGCTCAGCCACCTCGGGCGCCTGCTTGATGACCGCCAGCCACTGCTTCTTGGTAAACGCCTCGCGCAGCACCTTAAAGCCCGCATCGACCTCGTCGAACGGTGTCAGATCATAGAGTTCTTCGGTAGAGATACGACCCGCGCGCGCCGCTTGCTGTTCAGACGATGGGGGATTTTCGCACACCGGCGAGGCGTCGGGCTCACCATCTTCGCTGTCATCGGCGGCGCGGGCCGGCGGTGCGGCAAAGATTGCCAACAAAACCGCAGAGGTCGCAGCGATTTTCAGGCAGACGTTGGCACTGGTGCGGGCAGAACGCATTGGCGCGATCCTGCGCCGGGCCGATGCGACTTGCAAGAAACTTCAGCTAACCCGTCAACTGCGCGCTATTGCGCGGTCTTTTCGCATTTCGCTTCTTTGAACATCTTGACCTTGTCGGCCTCAAACTGCGGGTCGCCGTCATTCTTCATGGCGATCTCTTTCTTTTCCTTGGTGAACGCCTGCTGCTCCCACAAGAGTTCTTCGTCGTCCTTCTTGCCCTGCGCACTCTTGCCCAGGTATTCCTTGCTTTTGGTCAGGCAGTAGATGTCTTTAAGAACGCGGAGATAGCGACCCTGCAGGGTGCGCGGCTCGGGCAACAGATCAAAGCTGGCGTTGTCGATAACCAGCTTGCCTTCGGGCGTCTTCTTAAACTTGCGCACGGTCCACTTGTCGCCCTCGAGCTTCTTCTTGTCGAGGTCGGACGGCAGCGGATCGTCGTAGAACACAATGTCGCGCTGGAAGTAGCCGGGCGCCCACAGGTGCACTTCGTAGATCCATGTCGAAACCGCAACGGTCTTCACGTCTTTACCCAAGTCTTGCTTCTTAACTTCTTCCCCCTCTTTCTTGGGCGCGGCAGCCGCACTTGCAGCCTCTTCGATCTTCTTCTGCAGCTCGACAATCGCTTCGGCGGTCAGGCGCTTGCCGGCTCCGTCCGCCTGCTCTTTTTCGAGCATGGGCAGATTCTGCACCGCCATCGGCAAGGTGATCTCTTGATTCTTCTTGGGCCACCACGAGATCGGCCCCTTGGGCGGCACGGGCGGCGGCGGAGGAGGAGGTGGGGGCGGCGGCACCGGCTCACCCGGCTTGGGCGGCGGCGGCGGCGTCTCGGGAATCAGCGCCGGCTGCGTCTCGGGCGAGGCGTGCTTGGCGGTCCATTCTTCGGCGGTCACAAAGGCGATCGCACCCTTGATCTGCCCCTGCTCGCCCTTAGCCTTGCTGACCACATAGTCGCCAAAACGCGTCTCGACCAGCTTGCGGCTATCGGTACCATTGTCGCGAACACGCTTGACGAAGTCATCGCGCGACTCCTCGTAACGCTTCTGCACGATGGTAACCCACGACTCTTTGGGGTCAAAGCTCAGATCAAATTGCGCGGTGGCCGAGATCATCAGCTGCTGCTCTTCTTCGTTCTGCTGCTTCTTTAGCTTGGCCAGCTTCATGGCCTCGGTCTCGCACTTGTCGGCCTGGCCGAGCACGCGGCACTGGAAGGCGGCGAGGCGCTCGGGGTTGGTCGTCAAGAACAGTACCGCGCCCAGCATCACCAGCACAGCCATACCACCGGCAATCACCGGCGCCGAGGGCCCGCGCTGCAGCTTGTTGGCGTGCAACTCCTCTAGATCCGCGTCGTCGGCGTGCTCGGGCGGCGGCAGATGATCGTCGTGATCGTGAACGTCGCTTTGCGGCGGCGCGACCTTTTGCGCGGCCGGCTTGGGCGCGGGCGCCGGCTCTGGCGCGGCGGCGACAGTCTCCGGCTTTTTCTCTTCAGTCTTGGCCTGTTCGGCAATTTGCGCGGGCGTCAGCTTCTCGCCGCAATCCGGGCAGAACTTGGCCCCAGGCTGCAGGGCGTGACCGCACGCCGCACAGAATTTCGGATTCCCCGTCGACATGGTGAACTCTCCTAGCAAAAGGCGGCATCCGCACAGCAGCGCGGGCGCAAACGGCTGCGATGCTGGCAAGGGCGCGTCAGTACGTCAACACCCCAGGCGCGAACGGGCGATTGGACGGCGCCCAACCGTTTGCGTAGGCTGTCGCCATGAGCGAGCGCGACGACGACGTGCACCTTGGCCACGCCCTACCCGAGGGCAGTTGGGGCAATTTGCGCAGTTGGACGCTGGCGGGCGGCTTCAACCCACACCGCGCCGACGAAAGCGACGAGGGAACGGGGATTCTGCCCGCGCTAGAGAGTAAAGATCCGTTGCGCGTCGAGGCTTTGCATCGCTACGACCGCGCCCGGGCTGGCAATACGGCCATCGCCGTGCAGCGCCTTAGCCACGCCGGCAAGCTCGAACCAAGCGACGCACCTGGCTCACCCTATGGGTTCTACAGCGGTTGGCAGGTGATCGGCTCGGGGAGTCGCATCGACGGCGGCATCTATTTTGGCCGCAAGCCGCGCGAGGCGATCGTGGTCGACATGCGCCGGCCCGGCAGCGCCCTGTTGCAAGTCTACGAAACGTGGCTGGCGGCGCTGGTCCGCGGTCGCGATGCGGGCGAAGTAAGGCGCGAACTGAGCGAGAACTTGGCCCTGTATGTGGCTGAATTGGTTGCAATGTATATGCCCTACGACGAGGTGGCGGTACATGGCCTTGAGCGACAGGGGGTGCTGCAGCCCGATCAACCCGTCGATCTCGATCTTTTCTTGCGCGCCAAAGGCGGCGTGTGCCGGCACCAGGTGTGCTTTGTCGGCGCCATTCTTGAGCGCTTGGCCCAGCAGGGCTGGCTGCACGGCAGCGTCTCGCTCGAACGCAAATTCGTCGCCGGCTGGTTTAGTCATGCATGGGTACGATTCGCCAGTCGCGACGGGCGGATCTGGGTACTCGACCCGGCGCAGCGTCGCTATCAAACGCTCGACGCCCTCGACGACGGCAGCCGTTTGCTGTACGGAGACACCCAGGCGGCGGCGACCGTCTGAGCGCACCATGTCGAGCATCGAACCCGCAGTGATCATCGAAAAAACTGGCTATGTCGCTACGTTGCGCCTCAATCGGCCCGACAACCGCAACAGCATGACACCCGAGTTGCTCGACACGTTTGCGGATGCTGTTCAGGAACTTAGACGCGATCACGCTGTACGCTGCGTGGTGGTCACAGGTACGGGCAGCTGTTTCTCGTCGGGCGCCGATTTTCGCGCGATCGTGCAGCGCGGCGACCAGGCCCGCAGCTCGGGCGAGCGCTCGTACGCCATGTACGCGCCCTTCCTCAGCTTGACCGACCTCGAAGTACCCGTGATCGGCGCCTTGCAGGGCCACGCGGTCGGCGGCGGCTTTGGTCTGTCGCTGTGCTGTGATCTGCGAATTGCCAATAATTCTGCACGCTACGGTGCCAATTTTGCCAAGCTGGGCATCTCGGCGGGCTTGGCCATCAGCGACGTGCTGCCCCGCTTGATTGGCGTGCCGCGGGCGATGGAGTTGCTGATGACCGGGCAGCTCATCTCGGGCGAGCAGGGCGCGGCGTGGGGCCTGTTCAACTACAGTGTCGAGGGCGATCAAGTGCTCGAACGTGCACTGCAATTGGCTGACGAGATCGCCCGCTCGGCGCCGATCGCGGTCCGGCTGATGAAGCGCTCGATCTACCAGAACTTGGGCTGGGATCCGCGCACTGCGGCCTGGCGCGAAGCGTTTGTACAGGCCGCCACCTTGCCCACCGACGACGCTCGCGAGGGCATCGACGCGCTTTTGGCCAAGCGGCCGCCGCACTTCCACGGTCGCTAGAAGAATTTGTCGCCGATCGTTATGCTACCCGCCCGCCCGGCTACGGGTGCGAGGTTCCCATGACGCAATCGGTTTCGCCGGCCCGCCGCAGCAATTTCTTGACCGACATCATCGATGCCGATCTGGCCGCCGGCCGTCACACCAAAGTGGTCACGCGCTTTCCGCCCGAGCCCAATGGCTACCTGCACATCGGTCATAGCAAGTCGATTTTGCTGAACTTTGGCCTGGCCGAGCAGTACCACGGCGTCTGCCACTTGCGCATGGACGACACCAATCCGGTGGCCGAAGACATCGACTACGTGCGCTCAATTCAGCACGATGTTGAGTGGTTGGGCGGCAAGTGGGACGGCGAGGTGCGCTTTGCCAGCGACTACTTCCCCCGCATGTACGAACTGGCCGAGCGGCTGGTGCAAGAGGGCAAAGCCTACGTCGACAGCCAAGACGTAGAAGAAATGCGCAAGAATCGCGGCGATTTTGGTCGTCACGGCGTCAATTCGCAGTACCGCGAGCGCTCGATCGCTGAGAACCTGGACCTGCTGCGGCGCATGAAGGCGGGCGAATTTGCCGACGGTAGCCACGTGCTGCGCGCCAAAATCGACATGACCCATCCCAATATCCTGATGCGCGACCCGCTGATCTACCGCATTCGCCACGCGCACCACCACCGCAGCGGCGATACGTGGTGCATTTACCCGATGTACGACTACGCGCACCCGCTCGAAGACGCGATCGAGGGCATTACCCACTCGATCTGCACACTTGAGTTCGAGACGAACCGCGAGCTGTACGACTGGTTCTTGGACCAGACCGGGCCGTGGCAAACCCGGCCGCGGCAGTACGAATTCGCTCGCCTGGCGCTGGGTTACACGGTCATGAGTAAGCGCAAGCTGCTGCAGCTGGTGCAAGACAAGCGCGTGTCGGGGTGGGATGATCCGCGTATGCCGACCGTGGCGGGGATGCGGCGGCGCGGCGTAACTCCCGAGGCGCTGCGCGACTTTGCCGACCGTATCGGCGTGGCGAAAAACAACTCGCTGGTCGATATCGGTAAGCTGGAATTCAGCATTCGCCAAGACCTAGAAAAGCAGTGTCCACGCGCGCTTGCAGTGCTCAAGCCGCTGACGGTGACGCTGACCAACTGGCCCGACGACATGGTGCAGCAGCTCGACCTGCCGTGGTGGCCAAACGACCAGAGCAAGGGCACGCGCAAGGTGCCGTTTAGTAAGCATTTATATATCGATCGCGACGATTTCTCGGCGGATCCGCCGGCGGATTGGCGGCGCCTGGCCGTGGGCCGCGAAGTCCGGCTGCAGGGGGCCTATTTCGTGCGCTGCGATGGGGTTGAGCGCAATCCCCAAGGCGAAGTGACGGGTCTGCGTTGCAGCGTGGATCTGCATAGCCGCGGTGGCGAGGCGCAAGATGGTCGTCAGCCTGCCGCGACGCTGCATTGGGTCGATGCGCGCCACAGTCTGGCCGCCGAAGTGCGCCTATACGATCGCCTGTTTAGTGTAGAACTGCCTGACGGTGAAGGCGACTTCTTGCAGCACCTGAACTCTGACTCGCTGCAGCTCGTGCAGGCGCGTATCGAGCCGGCGCTAGCCGAGGGGCCGGAGCGCGTACAATTTGTGCGCGTCGGCTACTTCTTTCGCGATGCCAAAGACAGCCAGCCCGGCGCTCCGGTGTGGAACCAAACGATTTCGCTCAAGGATTCGTGGACCAAGACGGCTCAGCCTGCGCGTGGAGCCAAGGCCAAGGCGGCCGCTCCAGCGACTCAGCCTGCAGCGCCGGCGACAGATTGGGCGGCGCTGGTGGCGGGCAATCCGATCCTGCAGGCATTGCAAACTCGCTATAATCTTGAGGTTTCTGCTCTTGGGCGTTTGGCACACGACCCGGCACGCTTGGCCTTCTTCGCCGCGGCGGTCGAGGTCGCGAGCGACGGGCCGCTAACCCTGCGCCTCGTGCAAAACGACCTTGCGGGCGCCCTTGCCGGCGCAGCTATTTCAAGTTTACCCTTTGATGCCAAGGCTTTTGGCCGCGTTGTCGCAGATATCGCCGCGGGCAAGCTGAGCCCGGGTTCGGCCAAGCAGCTGCTGCCGGCCTGGGTAAAGCGCGGTGGCGATGCAGACTCGCTGGTTGCCGAGCTGGGTCTCGGTGCAGGGGTGCAGGGCGACGCGCTGAGTGAAGCGCTCGCCAATGTGCTGCACGCGCACGCTGCCGAAGTGGCGCGCTACCGGCAGGGCGAGATCAAGCTGCTGGCTGTGTTGCTCGGCATCTTGATGCGCCAGGCCAAGGGCTGCGACCCGCAAGCCGCCCGCTCCGCCCTTCTGGCCCAACTGCAAAGCTAGTTGCGCAGCGGACGGAGTTCGCCATGCAAACGGGCGGGGCAGGGCAACCCACGGCGCGTTGGTGGGCTTTGGAGCAAACGCTTCGTGCTGCGGGGCCGCTGCTGTGGTTTACCGTCGCCGCGGTGGTAATCGGCTACTGTGGGATGCCGTTCTCGGACCACCCCGACACCCTGCGCGACCTGCTCGCGGCCCGCGACTGCGTAGAACGCGGGGACTGCGCGGCGGAAGGCGCGACCACTAGCTTCGCCAACCTCCACAACGGCGCCTTGTGGCCTTTTCTCCTGATCATGCTGCGGGCGGCCCACCTACCCAGCCCAACCATCTGGTGGCTGGTCCTGCTGGCCGACGCCGTCAGCATCACACTCGTTTTCATAGCTGTAGACCGTGCGGCGCGCGCCCTTGATCCCGCTGCCCAGCCCGCACCGCACTCCGCGCCGGTGGCCCATGTCGCGACCCTAGCAAGTCTCGCGTTTCTAGTCGTCGAGCGCACGCCAAACACGGTGTGGTCGCCGGCGCTAAGCCCATGGTTTGCTTGCCTCATCTCCGCTTGGTGGCTTCACTGGCGCCTCACCCCTCCCGCTTGGCCATGGGGACCGCTGGTCTTTGGCGCGCTCTTGGGTTTGCTAGCCGACAGCCACCCCGCCACCTGGCCTTGCGCCGCGGCGTGGGTTTTCGTGGCGGCGCTTGTCGACTCTCGGCCCCTCGCCACCCTCGGCTGGCTCGCCGCCGGAATTCTGGCAACCACCGGCCTCTTGGCTCCCCAAACACAGCTGCGCAATCTCCACCTTCTAAGCGGCGCAGCATCCGTGACGGCGGTGGCAATCGCCGCGGTCGCCGCACTCTTCGCCGGGCGTCGCTGGCTCGCATCCGGCTTGCGAAATACCGCAGCCTTTGGTCCTCTGGCGGCCGCGCTCGGCGCGACGGCGCTTCTTGCAACCGGCACCGTCGCCTTCGGCCATCGCATAGAAATCCGCTATCTAACACCCTGCTTGCTCACCGCCACCATCGGGCTCGCGAGCTTGCCGTGGCGCACCGTACCCCGCAACCTACCTGTCGCGCTTGTACTCGTTGTCTTCGCGCTGGGCGGCGCCCTTCGCCTCGGCCCCGGCAATGTGTCGATGGGGCACAGCTGGACTGTCGTCGGCCAAGTCGTCCGCGCCCTCGATAGCGCCGGCATCCGCTACCCTGCTAGCACCACCCGCATTCAGGGCTTCGGCTGCAAGCGCTTGGCCGCAGCTGTCGAAGTTGATGCCCCGACTCATCCATGGATGCCTACCGTGCCCAGCCATGCCGGTATACAGGTTCTCGACTTGCCAGCCAATGCCGAGACCCCAGCCGGCTGGAGCCTGCTCGAAAGGCGCGTATCGAGCGCAAGCTGGTGGCGAATTCAGCGCCTCTGGCTCGACACCGGCAAAGGTCGCGCGTGCCTAGTCGGCGAGCAACCGCGTGTCTGCTCTGAAATTCGCCCCGGCCTGTGGCTAGCTCCTGACGGCACCCCGGCTATTCGCCCCGGCGCCCCGTGGCACGTCCGCGCCATGCCCGAATCCATCGCACTGCCCACCAGCGCCACGGGCTCCACCACGGCCACCATCGATCTAACCATCACCAGCGACCCCGGGTCCTCGCGCACCGTCGTCTTGCTCGACAGCGCCAGCGCCGAATGCCCGTGGACCGTGCTGCGCAGCAACCACCCCGGCGCCCAAATCTCGGACGACCGCCGCTCGGTCCTACTGCCAGGCACCGCGACACCCACGACCATGACTGTCGCCAAGACCTTCAATGGTCGGTGCTCACCACTAGCTGCGTGGGGTGCCAATCCGCCCTGCCTACTTGAGCTTACGCCCCCACTTCCGCCACTCGCGGCGCCATAGGGACCACATGCCGCTCGACGTCCCGCCATCCACCGACCTAGTGCTCGCTCCCACTGCGCAGAAGGGAGTTGAACACTTGCTGCAAGCCTGGTCCCGCACCCCCTACGCCACCCAGTTCCCCATTGTCGCAGCGCGCATCGAGCCCCAAGTCGTACACCTAGCCACCGGGACTTCGCCTACCGCACCCGAAGTGGCACTGATTTACGCCAACTCGCCCCCATGGTTTGCTGGCGAATTTCCGGCGGCGTGGCCCCCAACCGCCATCCAAGCCCTGAATCTGGAACTGCCACGAGCCTTCCCAACAAATCCCTGGACGACGGCAGGCCGACCAGACCCACACGCCGCAGCCCGAGCCGCCGACACCGAGGCCCTCGCGGCCGAAAATCTCCTCGGGCCGGCTGCCAGCGTACCTGTCGTCACAGAGCCATTCGCGCTAGGCGCGGGCGCGGCCGCTTTGGCCATACCGCTGCTCGTGTCTTGGTATCTGTTGGCTAGCCGGGGTCTGGGTGCGCGCCCAAAGGCCCCTTGCGGCACAGCGTGAGTAAGCGGGGCGGTGGGCGGGCGCGTATTCTCCGACGGCTTGCCGCACGTTTGTACCCTCCGCCCTAAGCCGCAGCCACCCAATGCCCCGGAAGCAGCTAGCCGAGCTGCACCGCCGGCAAGTTCTGCACAAGCATGAGCGCATCTGCCCTGTACGCCTGCGGATTGACAGCGGCGCCCGAAACTCTGGATACCGCAAGGAATCTGCATCGCGGCGCGGCGTGTGAACGGCGAACCGGCCGGTAGCACGCGCGTTTGCGCCCCACCAAGAGCCAGGAACGCCCACAGAAATCCGATCCGAGCGGATCATTCGTTCTGCGCGGCACTGTGACGCCCAACGCCTCACATGACCACACCAAGCTGAGCCGCGCATCGCCGCAAGTATGTGGCGGCCAAGCCGCACCAGCCCGAGGCCAAGATGGTGCTGGGCGAAATCCGCGGGTTGCGGCAGAGTCTGCACGTGCTGCCCAAGTCGGCGCTGGGTCGGGCGGTAAAGTACAAGGACGACAACTGGCTGGACCTGGGCCGATTTCTCGGCGACGCGCACACTCCGCTGGACAACAACGACGCCGCGCGCGGCGGCTGCCCGTGGGCCGCAAGACCCATTGCGGCAGCAAGAGCCTGCGCGGAACCAACGTGCTGCGGAATTTTAGAGACTGATTGAGCCGACGCATCGGCTGGTACTGCGGCCCAAGGGGTAGCTGCTGACCGTGGCGACCGCGGCGATTGCGGATCCCAAGGCCGTGCTGCTGCCGCGGATGTATGCGGAGCAGATGCGGGCGAGCGGGTAGAGGGCTGGTGGCGAGCGAAACGGCTGCAATGCGGTGCTGGCGAAGGCGTTTGGCGCGTTACGGGCTAGGGCGAGGATTTACAGCCTAGCCAGGGCCCAGCAGTGGCAAAAATGCGAAAGGCCCCCGAACGAGCGACATGCGCAAGTTCGGGGGCCTTTCATCGTAGATTCCGGCAACGTCCTACTCTCCCAGACGGTCTCCCATCAAGTACCATTGGCGCTGGAGAGCTTAACTTCCGAGTTCGGAATGTAATCGGGTGGGTCCTCTCCGCTATGGTCACCGGAAACTGTGACCTGTACAACAACGTAGATAGTATGAACGCTCGTTCGTATCCTGTGCTGCGCGTCTCTGCTGCAGCCACGAGGACGATTTGATGCCAATGCGGTGACACGCCTTCGTCCGATTAGTACTGCTCGGCTAGTTGCCTTACACCTGCAGCCTATCAACCTCGTAGTCTTCGAGGGGACTTATGCCTTGCGGCAAAGATACCTTATCTTGAGGCGGGTTTCCCACTTAGATGCTTTCAGCGGTTATCCCTTCCGCACATAGCTACCCGGCAGCTGCCACTGGCGTGACAACCGGTACACCAGAGGTGCGTCCAACCCGGTCCTCTCGTACTAGGGTCAGGTCCTCTCAAGTATCTTACGCCCGCGACAGATAGGGACCAAACTGTCTCACGACGTTCTGAACCCAGCTCGCGTACCGCTTTAATTAGCGAACAGCTAAACCCTTGGGACCTGCTCCAGCCCCAGGATGCGATGAGCCGACATCGAGGTGCCAAACCACGCCGTCGATGTGAACTCTTGGGCGTGATCAGCCTGTTATCCCCGGAGTACCTTTTATCCGTTGAGCGACGACCCTTCCACACGGGATCGCCGGATCACTAAGACCTGCTTTCGCACCTGCTCGACCTGTCGGTCTCGCAGTCAAGCTCCCTTTTGCCTTTGCACTCTTCGGCTGGTTTCCAATCAGCCTGAGGGAACCGTCGCGCGCCTCCGTTACACTTTAGGAGGCGACCGCCCCAGTCAAACTGCCCACCAGACAGTGTCCTCGCCCGGGCTTCCGAGCTAAGTTAGGATCCCAGCCAGACCAGGGTGGTATTTCAAGGACGACTCTGCCGGAACTAGCGCCCCGGCTTCAACGTCTCCCACCTATCCTACACAGGTCTAACCGAAACCCACTGTCAAGTTACAGTAAAGGTTCACGGGGTCTTTCCGTCTAGTCGCGGGTAATGGGTATCTGCACCCATATTCCAATTTCGCTGAGTCCATCCAGGAGACAGTGGGGAAGTCGTTACGCCATTCGTGCAGGTCGGAACTTACCCGACAAGGAATTTCGCTACCTTAGGACCGTTATAGTTACGGCCGCCGTTTACTGGGGCTTCGATTCGCAGCTTCGCTTGCGCTGACCACTCCTCTTGACCTTCCAGCACCGGGCAGGCGTCAGACCCTATACTTCGCCTTACGGCTTTGCAGAGTCCTGTGTTTTTGCTAAACAGTCGCTACCCCCTGGCCACTGCGACCTCACAGAGCTGACCTTCTTACAGGGTGACTCTCCGAGGCACACCTTCTTCCGAAGTTACGGTGTTAATTTGCCGAGTTCCTTCTGGATGGTTCTCTCACACGCCTTAGGATTCTCTCCTCACCTACTTGTGTCAGATTTCGGTACGGGCGCCCGCTCACGCGACCAGGAGCTTTTCTTGGGAGCTTGGAATCAGCCAATTGATTTCGGTTGCAAGCAACCTACTCTCCCACATCACCTTTCAGGGTTAATGCCACGCCGTTTGTGTCATACGACTCCTAGCGCGACCCCCTACGGGCTTGAACTGGCACCGTCAGCCAGCTGACCTATCCTCCTCCGTCCCTCCGGGCCTATATGACCATGGCGGTACAGGAATATTAACCTGTTTCCCATCGACTACGCCTGTCGGCCTCGTCTTAGGGTCCGACTAACCCTCAGCGGAATATCCTTGCTAGAGGAAACCTTAGGTTTACGGCGGCCGGGTTTCTCACCCGGCTTATCGCTACTCATGTCTGCATAAGCTCTTGTAGTTCCTCCAGCACCCCTTACGATATGCCTTCACAGGTTGCTACAATGCTCCCCTACCGCGTAACACACTAGGTATTACACCCATAGCTTCGGTGATACGCTTAGCCCCGTTGGATTTTTGGCGCAAGCTCGCTCGACCAGTGATCTATTACGAACTCTTTAAAGGGTGGCTGCTTCTAAGCCAACCTCCTGGCTGTCAACGCGCTCTCACAACCTTCTCCACTTAGCGTACACTTAGGGACCTTAGCTGATGGTCTGGGCTCTTTCCCTCTTGGCTACGAAACTTATCTCCCGCAGCCTGTCTCCCGCACTACTAGTCCGGTATTCAGAGTTTGATTGGGTTTGGTAATCTGGTAAGACCCCTAGCCCATTCAGTGCTTTACCCCCGGAGTCGACCATGCGAGGCCATACCTAAATATGTTTCGGGGAGAACCAGCTATCTCCCAGTTTGATTAGCCTTTCACTCCAATCCACAGCTCATCCCTTGCCTTTTCAACGACAGTGGGTTCGGCCCTCCATCTCGTGTTACCTCGACTTCAGCCTGGCCATGGATAGATCACAAGGTTTCGGGTCTGCTCCGACCGACTAAACGCCATTTCAGACTCGCTTTCGCTTCGGCTACATCTCACGACTTAACCTCGCCGGACAGAGCAACTCGCAGACTCATTATGCAAAAGGCACCCGGTCACCCTGCTTTCGCGTAGGGCTCCCAGAGCTTGTAAGCAAGCGGTTTCAGTGACTATTTCACTCCCCTCGTCGGGGTACTTTTCGCCTTTCCCTCACGGTACTGGTTCACTATCGGTCGTCGAGTAGTATTTAGCCTTGGAGGGTGGGCCCCCCAGATTCCGACAGGGTTTCACGTGTCCCGCCGTACTTGGGATAGAAATGAGAGTCGAATCAATTTCGCATACGGGGCTATCACCCACTATGGCCAGGTTTCCACACTGTTCTGCTATCGATTCGATTTGTAACTCTCTGGGCTTATGCAGTGACCCAACTTCTTCCCGCAACCCCGCACCCGGCAACGCTTGCCGCTTACACACGGGTGGGTTTAGGCTGTTCCCCGTTCGCTCGCCGCTACTTGGGGAATCTCGGTTGATTTCTTTTCCTGTAGGTACTTAGATGTTTCAGTTCCCTACGTTCGCGCTTTGCAACGGCTCTTTAGGCCGTTCGGTTGCCCGATTCGGAGATCCACGGGTATAGTGCTTACGTACAGCTAACCGTGGCTTATCGCAGTTAATCGCGTCCTTCGTAGCCTCTCGACGCCAAGGCATCCACCACTTGCTCTTAGTAGCGTGTTCACCGCATTCGCATCCTATCGTCTCTCGTGACTGCAGCAGAGACTCGCAGCCGGACTTACCGACTGAAGTATACTCCAGACACGACGATGCGAGCGTTCATTACGCCGTTCTTACTCTGTTTGCGGCGTGAACCGCTTGCAGATTGGGAACTGTGTCTATCTACGTTATTGACAGGTTTTCAAAGATCGAGCGAATCCGCTTGAGATTCGCTCTTTTCGTTTCGCGCGGGCCTACCCAGGCGAGTGGAGCTGAGGGGGTTCGAACCCCTGACCTACGGCTTGCAAAGCCGCCGCTCTCCCAGCTGAGCTACAGCCCCGATGAACTTTGGATTGCTCCGCAGTTCGTCCTCAGGGGTAACCCTGAAGGGATTCGGGGTTGCGGGCCCGACGCTGGTGGGCCTGGTCAGAGTTGAACTGACGACCTCACGCTTATCAGGCGTGCGCTCTAACCACCTGAGCTACAGGCCCGTCGACACCTTCCGCTAAGCGGCCTGTGCGCGTCGGGCGTGGCCCGTTTTACCAAGAAGCACCGTCGATGCCAGCGTGCCGTTATGGGCGGGCGGGCACCGGGGGTCGCTCCCTGAAAACTGGATAGCAAGCTTGGATTTGTCTGTGGGCTCTGAGGGAAGGTACCGAAGTACTCCCTGTTTTCCTTTAAAGGAGGTGATCCAGCCGCAGGTTCCCCTACGGCTACCTTGTTACGACTTCACCCCAGTCGCTACCCAGACCTTTGGCGACTTCCTCCTTGCGGTTGGTACATCGACTTTAGGTCCAAGCAACTCCCATGGTGTGACGGGCGGTGTGTACAAGGCCCGGGAACGTATTCACCGCAGCTTGCTGATCTGCGATTACTAGCGATTCCGCCTTCATGCAGTCGAGTTGCAGACTGCAATCTGAACTGAGGCCGTTTTTTTCCGATTGGCTCCACCTCGCGGTCTCGCAACGGATTGTGACGGCCATTGTAGTACGTGTGTAGCCCCAGGCATAAGGGCCATGAGGACTTGACGTCATCCCCACCTTCCTCCGGTTTAACACCGGCAGTATCTCTAGAGTGCCCAACTCAATGATGGCAACTAAAGACGAGGGTTGCGCTCGTTGCGGGACTTAACCCAACATCTCACGACACGAGCTGACGACAGCCATGCAGCACCTGTCACCCGGTTCTCTTGCGAGCACTCCAGCTTTTCGGCCAGATTCCGAGGATGTCAAGCCTGGGTAAGGTTCTGCGCGTTGCTTCGAATTAAACCACATACTCCACCGCTTGTGCGGGCCCCCGTCAATTCCTTTGAGTTTTAGCCTTGCGGCCGTAATCCCCAGGCGGGGTGCTTATCGCGTTAGCTTCGTCACCGCAGGGTTGGTTACCCGCGACAACTAGCACCCATCGTTTACAGCGTGGACTACCAGGGTATCTAATCCTGTTTGCTACCCACGCTTTCGCGTCTCAGTGTCAGTATCTGTCCAGGAAGTCGCCTTCGCCACTGATGTTCTTCCGAATATCTACGAATTTCACCTCTACACTCGAGAATTCCACTTCCCCCTCCAGTACTCAAGTTCGACAGTTTCCAATGCACTTCCAGGGTTGAGCCCTGGGCTTTCACATCAGACTTATCGAACCACCTACACGCGCTTTACGCCCAATAATTCCGAACAACGCTTGCACTCTCTGTATTACCGCGGCTGCTGGCACAGAGTTAGCCAGTGCTTCCTTCGAGGGTACCGTCAGCTACGGAGGTCATCCGCAGGATTCGTTCCCTCTGACAGAGCTTTACAACCCGAAGGCCTTCTTCACTCACGCGGCGTCGCTGCGTCAGGCTTTCGCCCATTGCGCAATATTCCCCACTGCTGCCTCCCGTAGGAGTCTGGACCGTGTTTCAGTTCCAGTGTGGCTGATCGTCCTCTCAGACCAGCTAACCATCGGAGCCATGGTGGGCCGTTACCCCGCCATCTAGCTAATGGTACGCGAGCCGATCTTCAGGCGGGAACTGCCTCACGACAGCCCCCTTTTGCCTCAGCTTCCGCAGAAGCCGTGGTCTTGTGCGGTATTAGCGAACCTTTCGGCTCGTTATTCCCCACCCGAAGGTACGTTACCCACGTGTTACTCACCCGTGCGCCGCTTTACTCAGGTTGCCCCTTTCTCGCTCGACTTGCATGTGTTAAGCGCGCCGCTAGCGTTCGTTCTGAGCCAGGATCAAACTCTCTGATAAATGTTTCACGCCCCGAACTTACGTTCGAAACGCGACATTGTTGTGAACCCACAAACGCGTCTTTTGCTTGCTATCCAGTTTTCAAAGAGCGAACGACCTATACGGTGCAACGAAAGAGTCCGA
>CAISBR010000155.1 GCA_903883645.1 uncultured Myxococcales bacterium
AGTAGAACGATGGTGCATCGATCTGTGGGGCGGTGACGGGGCCGGTTTGACAATCGCCGCGTTCTGCCGCACAGAAGGGGGCGAATCGGTCCGGGCTGCTCTGGGGCGCCCACGCCGGACCGCTAGACGATGCCCATTCCTCCGCTCGCAAGGGCGGTACAACTGCAGGTATGTCATGACGAATTCGAAGATTATCTGGACTCAGATCGACGAGGCCCCGGCGCTCGCCACGTTTGCGCTGTTGCCGGTCGTGCAAGCCTATACCAAGGGCACGGGCATCGATGTCGCGGCGTGGGATATCTCGCTGTCGGGTCGCATCCTGGCCAACTTCCCCGAGAACCTCAAGGATTCGCAGCGGATTCCCGACTACCTCGCGCTGGCGGGCGACCTAGCGAAGCAGCCCGAGGCGAACATCATCAAGCTGCCGAACATCAGCGCGTCGGTGCCCCAGCTGCAGGCGGCGATCAAGGAGCTGCGCGGCAAGGGCTTCGATGTGCCCGAGTACCCCGAGGATCCGCAGAACGACGCCGAAAAGGCGATTGCCACGCGCTATGCCAAGGTGCTGGGCTCGGCGGTTAACCCCGTGCTTCGCGAAGGGAATTCGGACCGGCGCGCCTCGGCCTCGGTCAAGAAGAACGCGCAGAAGAACCCGCACCGCATGATGAAGGCGTGGCCGGCGACGGGCAGCAAGACGCGCGTGGCCTTTATGAATACAGGGGATTTCTTCGGCACGGAGACGTCGGCTACCGTCGAGCAGCCCACGCAAGTGCGCATCGAATTCGCCCCGCATGACGGAGCGGTGACGGTGTTGAAGCAGGCGTTCGCGCTGAAGGCGGGCGAGATCATCGACACGGCGACCATGAACGTGGCCGAGCTGCGCAAGTTCTACGCCAAGGAGATCGAGCAGATTCGCCACGACGGCACGCTGCTGTCGCTACACCTAAAGGCGACGATGATGAAGGTCTCGGACCCGATTATGTTCGGCCACGCGGTGTCGGTGTACTACGCCAAGGCGCTGGATAAGCACGCAGAAGTGCTGAAGTCGGTGGGCGCGAACGTGAACCACGGTCTGCAGGGCGTGCTCGATAAGCTCGACAAGCTGCCGGCCGAGAAGAAGGCCGAGATCCTGGCGGATATTGGCGCGGTGTATGCCGAGCAGCCGGCGCTGGCGATGGTGGATTCGGCCAAGGGCATCACCAACCTGCATGTGCCCAACAACGTGATTGTCGACGCGTCGATGCCCAACGTGGTGCGCGACGGCGGCAAGATGTGGAATGCGCAGGATAAGTTGCAAGACACGGTGGCGCTGGTGCCCGACCGCTGCTACGCGACGATGTACCAGGCGATGATTGAAGACTGCCAGAAATTCGGGCAGTTCGACCCGTCGACCATGGGCAGCGTGCCGAACGTGGGGCTGATGGCGCAGAAGGCCGAAGAATACGGCTCGCACGACAAGACCTTTGAGGCCACTGGCGACGGCGTCATGCGCGTGGTCGATGCGGCGGGTACCACGTTGCTGTCGCAAAACGTGAGCAAGGGCGACATCTTCCGCATGTGCCAGGTCAAGGACGAGCCGATCCAAGACTGGGTCAAGCTGGCGGTGACGCGGGCGCGCGCGTCGGGCTCGCCGGCGGTGTTCTGGCTCGACGAAAAGCGCGGTCACGATGCGCAAATCATTAAGAAGATCAAGGCATATCTGCCCAAGCACGACACCGCGGGCCTCGACATTCGTATCCTGGCGCCCGACGACGCGATGCGGCTGTCGCTCGAGCGCATTCGCCAGGGGCTCGACACGATTTCGTGCACGGGCAATGTGCTGCGCGATTACCTGACCGACCTGTTCCCGATTTTGGAGCTGGGTACCAGCGCGCGCATGCTGTCGATCGTGCCTTTGCTCAATGGCGGCGGGCTGTTCGAGACGGGTGCGGGTGGCTCTGCGCCCAAGCACGTCGAGGCGTTCGTCAAGGATGGCCACCTGCGGTGGGACTCGCTGGGTGAGTACAACGCGCTGGTGCCGTCGTTCGAGCAGGTGGCGGCGACCACGGGCAACGCGAAGGCGACGGTGCTGGCCGAGACGCTGGACCAGGCCATCGGGCTGTACCTCGACAACGACCGGGCTCCGTCGCGCAAGGTGGGCGAGCTCGATAACCGCGGAAGTTCGTTCTACTTGTCGCTGTATTGGGCCCAGGCCTTGGCGGCGCAGAGCAAGGATGCGGCGTTGCAGGCGCGCTTTGTGCCGGTGGCGGCGGCGCTGACGGCGGCCGAGGCGACGATTGTGGCCGAGTTCAAGGCGGCCGAGGGCGCGCCGGTCGATATGGGCGGCTACTACCTGCCCGACCTAGTGAAGACGGGCCGGGCGATGCGGCCGAGCACGACGTACAACGCGATCATCGATGCCCTGTAATATTAGCTAATTCATAAGCATTTTGGCGTCCGGCGCCGGCAGTTCGCAGACTCTGTGCGGGCGTCGGCGTCGGAGCGTCGCGCCACGGTCATATTCGCCGACGCATTGCTGGCGCGGGCGCTTCGCCGCACGACTCTCCTCTGTACTCTGGATAATTTCACCCAAGGGGACTCTTCTCTGAACGGCGAAACACGCGGCCATGTTCTCATGAGCCGTTCGCGTCGAGAATGCTGAGTTCTACTTGTATCCTCGCCGCTTACCTTGCCATTGCTTGACGTCTGACTGGCGCTCTTCAAACTCTAATTCGCCACAAAGGCCGAAGGCGGCCTGCTGTAAAACTCAAAACCTGCTGTAAAACTCAAAAGTGGCGGGTGGTCTGGGGGTGGGCGCAATGAAGATTCTCGCAGCGACCCTACAGCGCCATGCCGTTGGCGCGAATCGCACTTTCGCTGCTATGACAAGGGCTTGCGCTGCATTCTGGTTTAGGATCGGCGCCGCCCGGGCAAAAATCGTTCACTCTGAGGTACGCCTTGATTCAACTCATTTACTTTGATTTTGCCGGCCGCGGCGAAGCCATCCGCGACGCGCTGCGCTGGGGGCGGGTGCCGTTTAACGACGTGCGAGTCAGCTTCGCCGAGTTTCAGGCGATGCGTGCCAGTGGCCGGTTGCCGTACGACCGGCTGCCGATCTTGGAGCTCGAGGACGGTACTATCCTCGCACAAAGCAACACGATTTTGCGCTGGGCGGCGGAGCGGGCTGGCCTAACGCCGGGTTCGCGGACGGATGCACTCCTGGTCGAGGCCCTGTTGGACAGCGCTGAGGAGTACGGCGGCCAGTTGAGCACAAGCATCCGGGTTACGGACGAAGCCGTGCGCGCCCATCTGCGCTCCGACCTTGCGGCCCGCTGGCTGCCGCAATGGTTCGGGCTTCTCGAACAGCGACTTGGCGCGGCGGGGCATGGTTGGCTGGTCGGCAATGCGTTGACGGTAGCTGACCTCAAGGTGGTGCACCTCGTCGACAAGCTGGTTAACGGCACGCTGTCGGGGATCCCGACCGACCTACTGTCGCCGTTTCCGGCGCTGACCGCTTGGCGGTCCAAGGTACACGATGCGCGGCGTGGGTTCACCCAATGCTGAGTGAAGCTGGCCCTTTGGCGGCGGCCTTGCCCCTGGGGCAGTCTGCGGATTGGCGCTCATCGCCGCGCTATCGCCTCGCGGACCCAGCGGGGCGGGCCGTTCTGACGGCGCTCGAGGGCCAGTGCGCCGGGCTGTCTCTGCTCGACACGCCCGTCTGGGTGTTCGACACGGAACGCTGCCAGTGTCTTTGGGCCAATCCGACGGGGCTCAAGCTCTGGCGGGCGCAATCCGTCGCCGACCTGCAACTACGCGACGTCGCCGCTACGCAATCCGAGGTCGTGTACACAGTCCTCAACGACTACCTGTGCCGCGTGCGCGAGGGGGAGGCCATTGCAAGTTGGGTGACGCTAGACCCCATGGGGGCGACGACGCGCACCTACCAGACGCACCACCGCATGGTACTTGCCGATGGTCGCGACGTGCTGTTGATTGAGGCGCGGGTCTTGCCTCCGGCGGAGGAGCTCCTGGCCTTTGCCTCCGACCACAGCTTGACGGTTGGCCTTTACGAGATGGACGGCCAGTTTGTCAGTGCGAATCAAGCCTTTTCAGCCATCAGTCAGCAGCATTCCCTGCACGACCTCAACGGCTTTCTCGCTGCCAACGGCGTCGCGGCAACGTGGCGGTCGCTTTTAGAGCAGGCGTGCACGATGACGTTTGAGGCGTCGATCGACACCGAGCGCGGCCGGCGGCGGTTTCAATGCGAGCTGCGGCGTGTTTTGAGCCGTGCCCACCATTTCCGCGCCGTTCTCTCGCTTTTTGACACGACCGACCAGAGGCTAGCCGAGGCGGAGCGCTCAAGACTTGCCGCGGATTCTGCCAACCAGGCCAAGAGCCAACTTTTGGCGACGATGAGCCACGAAATTCGCACGCCGATGAACGCCATCATCGGGTTGTCGCGCTTGTGTCTGCAGACCAACCTTGACGTCAAACAGCGCGAATACGTGGCCCGGGTCAACCAGTCTGCCCTGGGATTGCTGGTGATCATTAACGATATCCTTGATTTTTCGAAGATTGATGCAGGCAAGCTGGTGCTCGAGGAGAGGCCGTTCAGCTTGGGCGCGATACTCGATTCGCTCGACTCGATGGTTGGTTATGTGGCGCGAGAAAAAGGCCTGCGGTTCGAAACGACGTTGGACCCGGAGTTGCCCCCCATCTTGCTGGGCGATCCGATGCGTCTGGGGCAGGTGCTGCTCAATTTAGTCAGCAATGCGGTTAAGTTCACAGCTGCCGGCGCGGTCTGCGTGCACGTTCGCACGGTGGCGACGGCGGGTGGCACGGTCGAGCTTGAGTTTTGCGTGCGCGACACGGGAATTGGCCTCAGTGGCGACGAAATAGGCCGACTGTTTAGCGCATTTGACCAGGCCGACGCGTCTACCACGCGCAAATATGGCGGTACCGGCCTTGGCTTGGCTATCAGCAAGCGGCTCGTGCTCCTGCTCGGCGGCGAGCTATGGGTCGAGAGTGCAGTGGGCATTGGCAGTTCCTTCACGTTCACATCGCTGTTCCGGCGCGGCGAGGCCAACGCGGCCATGACTCTAGACGAACACGAGCAGCAGATGCTGGCTCAGGCGCAGCAGCAGGTGAACGGTGCCCGCATCCTGGTGGCCGAGGACAATGAATTTAATCAACAGGTTATCCAGGAGATGCTCGAGCAGTGTGGTGCGTCTGTGCGGCTGTGCTCCGACGGTGCGGCTGCGCTGCGCCTACTGCAAGCGGAAGATTTCGATATTGTGTTGATGGATGTGCAGATGCCGGTTATGGATGGCTATGCCGCAACCCGGGCCATTCGCGCCACGCCGGCGCTGACGGGGCAGCGGATTATTGCCATGACCGCCAACGCCATGGGCGAAGATCGGGCGCGCTGCCTCGAGGCCGGCATGGATGACTTTGAGACCAAGCCGATCGACCCGGACCGGCTGTTGCTGACGCTGGCCAAGTGGCTGCCGCTTGCCCCGCGGTTGGCCGATGCCAGTGCCGGCCTGGACACTTCGGGTTCAGAGGATGCAGGCATGGACCCTGGGGTCTTGGACCTGGCGGTACTGCGTCGAATGCTCAAGGGCGACGAGGAGAAGGTCGCCAAGTTTGCCCGGCGCTTCGTCGAGGTCGCCCGGACTACCTATGCCGAGGCAAGAATTGTCCATGCTAGCCGCGACTTTATTGCGCTGTCGGCCTGGGGTCACAAGCAGAAATCCGCAGCAGCGTCGGCAGGTGCCGCGGGTCTTGCCGCGCTCTACACGGCACTTGAAGGCGCGGCCCTAGCGCACGACTGGCCCAAAGTGGATGCTGCGGTTCGGCAAATTCGGGCCGCCATTGAACGAATTGCTACCAGTGTCGAGCGCGATATCCGCGCGGCGCAACCCTAGCTCGCTCTGACCTGGCGATGGGCACGGTTGTCGTGTGCAGTGTCTGGAACGAGCAGACGATTCTGTCCTCGTCCGTTCTGATAGCGCCACCCAGAGCGAACGATTCGATCGCATTGGGTTTTTGTGGGCGGCCCTGTCTGCTTTGCCGCCTACTGCGCGCACATCACGTACTCGCCGATCTGCACGGAACCCGAACTTATGTTGACCCAGTTGCCGCCACTTTGCGGGTGGTAGCTCTCCCACACAATCGCGCCCTGGTTGGTATACAAGCTATTGCCGGGCGCTACGGTGGGGTACGTGGCCTTGCTCAGCCAGCTCGGGTCGCCCGAGGCGATCCAGATGCGCCCGCCCGCAAAGCCGTTGGGCAACACACCGCTCATCCACGGGCCGGTCGGATTCCACTGGTCCGAGGTGACCGGGTAGCCCGTGTTGGCGCTGTGGGCCCACAGGCCCGTGGCGCTCGACGAGGTGGTCGGGCCTCTAAAGCCATACACACCGCAGATACTGTTCAGGTTATTCCAGGTCGCGTTGTAGTCCGCGCCGCCGATGCTGTGTTGCTGGGTGGCCTTGACCAAGACCATGTTGCTGCAGCCCGACGAGCAAGCCGGCTGCAACACGTAGCCTAGGTTCGACGTGGTGGCGTTCAAGGTGGCCGCTAGCGAGGTGCCGCAGGTGTAGTCAGCCCAAACATAGAGCGTGTACGGGGTGTTGGCGTTCAAACCGGCTTGCGCGAAGCTGGTGCCGGCGGTCGCCGTGGCGGTGCCGTAGTTGTTGCTCGTGTTGAACTTGTAGCCCGTGGCGCCGCTGGTGGCGTTCCATTTCCAGGTAATCGCGTTGGCGGCGACGGTGTGCGTGCCGGCGGTGGGCACGGGCGCTTGGAACTCGCAGCCATCGGTCGCCTTGTCGCTATTGCAGTCGAAGGTGCCGGCCGCGCAGGTGCCGTTGCAAACGCCCGAACTGCACGTGGGCGTGGCGATGTTGGTCGCCGAGCACGCTGCGCCGCACTTGCCGCAGTTCTTGGCGTCGCTGGTCACGTTGACTTCGCAGCCGTTGCTCGTCTGGCCATCGCACTCTGCATAGCCGGTCGCGCAGCTGCACACATAGCTGCCTACGGTGTTAGAGCAGTCGGTGTGCGACGGGCAAGTGGCTGTTCCAGCTTTGCATTCGTCGATGTCGCTGCAGGTGAAGCCATCGCCGCTGTAGCCCGCCTTGCACACGCAAGCGACGCCGCTGGCGCTGCCCTGGCACAAGCCATCCTTGCTGCAGGTGCTGCCGCCCTTGCACGCGCCGCCGCTGCAGGTGTCGCTGCCGGTGCAGCCGTTGTTGTCGTCGCAGGGGGCGATATTATTTGTAAAGACGCAGCCTTTGCTGGCATTGCAGCTGTCGTCGGTGCAGGGGTTGCCGTCGTTGCAGACCACCTGCGGTCCGGCCTTGCACGCGGTGCCGCTGCACACGTCGCCGCCCGTGCACACGCTGCCGTCGGAGCACGACGCGGTGTTGGCGGTGTTCGCGCAGCCGCTCGCCAGGTCGCAGCTGTCGTTGGTGCACACGTTGCCGTCGTCGCAGTTGACGGTCGCGCCGGCCGTGCACTTGCCCAGCTTGCACACATCGCCGCTGCTGCAGGCGTTGCTGTCGTCGCAAATGGCCGTGTTGTTTGCGTGTTTGCAGCCAGCCGTCTTGTCGCAGCTGTCGTCGCTGCACGGATTGCCGTCGTCGCAGCTGACCGCCGTGCCGGCTTGGCAGGCGCCGCCCGTGCAGACATCGCCGCTGGTACAAGCGTTGTTATCGTCGCAAGGTAGCGTATTAGCAGTGTTTTGGCAGCCCGCGAGCGGATCGCAGCTGTCGGTGGTGCACAGCTTGTTGTCGCCACAGTCCTTGGCGCTGCCAGGCAGGCACTTGCCCAGCTTGCAGGTGTCGGTGGTCGTGCACACGTTGCCGTCGTCGCAGCTGGCGGTGTTGTTGGTGTGCTTGCAACCGCCTGTTTTGTCACAGCTATCGTCTGTGCACGGGTTGCCGTCGTCGCAGCCGACCACCGCGCCGGGCTGGCATGTGCCGCCGCTGCAGACGTCGCCGCTGGTGCAAGCGTTGCTGTCGTCGCAAGGCAGCGTATTGGCGTTGTTTTGGCAGCCCGCGACCGGGTCACAGCTGTCGGTGGTGCACAGCTTGCCGTCGCTGCAGTCTTTTACGCTGCCGGGGGCGCACTTGCTCAGTTTGCAGCCATCGCCCACCGTACAGACGTTGTCGTCGCTGCAAGTTGCCGTATTCGATGCAAATTGGCAGCCCAGTTTGCCATCGCAGCTGTCGTCGCTGCAGGGGTTGCCGTCGTTGCAGGCGAGCGCTGTGCCGGGTTTGCAGGCGCCGCCGCTGCACACATCGCCCAACGTGCAGACCGAGCTGTCGTCGCAGGGCAGGGTGTTGTTGCTGCTGCTGCAGCCGGTCTTGGGGTTGCAAACATCGCTGGTGCATGGGTTATTGTCGTCGCAAGGCGCTGCGCTGCCGGGTACGCACAGGCCCGCGCTGCAGGCGTCGTTCTGGGTGCACACGTTGCCGTCGCTGCAACTGGCGCTGTTGGCCTTGGTGGTGCAGCCGGTCTTGGCGTCGCAGCCGTCGTCGGTGCACGGGTTGCCGTCGTCGCATCCGGCCTTGGCGCCGCCGCTGCACTTGCCTGCGCCGCACACATCGCCCAGCGTGCAGACATCGCCGTCGCTACATGCTGCCTGATTATCGGTATGTACACACCCGTCTTGCGGGTCGCAGCTGTCGTCTGTGCACGGGTTGTTGTCGTTGCAGCTCTTGACGGCGCCGCTCAAGCACTTGCCCCCCGCGCAGATGTCGCCCGCGGTGCAGACGTTGTTGTCGCTGCACGACTCCGAGTTGCTCACGGCGATACAACCCTTGACCGCGTCGCACAAATCGGTGGTGCAGGGGTTGTTGTCGTCGCAGTTCTTGCCGCTGCCGGCCGCGCACTTGCCGAGTGCACACGCATCGCCCGAGGTGCACGGGTTCCCATCGCTGCAGGGCAGGTCGTTGTCGCTGTGGCCGCAGCCGTCTTTGAGGTTGCAACTATCTGTAGTGCAAGCATTGTTGTCGTCGCAGCTCTTGAGCGCGCCGGCGCTGCAGCTGCCTTGGGCGCAGACATCACCCTCGGTGCAGGCGTTGTAGTCGGTGCACGGCGCGGTGTTGTTGCCAAAGGTGCAGCCCTTGGCCGCGTCGCAGGCGTCGTCGGTGCACGGATTGCCGTCGCTGCAGCTAACCGGCTTGCCCGCCACGCATTTGCCGGCTGCACACTGGTCGCCCAAGGTGCACACATCGCCGTCGGAGCAGGCTACGGTGTTGTTGGTGCTGGCGCAACCACCTTTACTATCACAGACTTCGGTGGTGCAGCCGTTGCCGTCGTCGCAGGGGCTTGGCGTGGCGGGGGTGCAGGTGCCGTCTTTGCACGCATCGCCCGTTGTGCAGGCATTATTGTCGTCGCAATTCGAGGTGTTGGCGGTAAATGTGCAGCCCTTGCCCGGTTCGCACGCATCGTCGGTGCACGGGTTGCCGTCGCTGCACGGTAGGCTGCTGGCGTGGCCACACTTGCCGTCTTGGCAGCCGTCTTGAATGGTACATACATCGCCGTCATTGCACGGCAATTGGTTGTTGGTCTGCGCGCAGCCTGTCTTGGTATCGCAGCTATCGGTGGTGCACGGGTTGCCGTCGTCGCACGGGGTGGTGGCGCCGGGCAGGCACACGCCGTTCTTGCACGCATCGCCGCTGGTGCACACGTTGCCGTCGCTGCATTCGGCGCCGTCGGCGGGCTTGTGGCTGCAGCCGCTGCTGGCCGAGCAGCTGTCGATCGTGCACGGGTCGTTGTCGTCGCAAACCAGGATAGCTCCTACGCATTTGCCGTTGGCGCAGCCGTCGCCGCTGGTGCACGCGTCGCCATCGTCGCAGTCGCCGGTGGCGGGTGGGTGCTGGCACGCGCCGCTGACGCAGTTGTCGTAGGTGCAGGGCGAGCCGTCGCCGCATACGCCGGGTTCGGTCTCGTCGGTCTTGCCGTCGCAGTCGTCGTCGAGCTCGTTGCAGGTCTCGCTGACGGCCAACGGCGCGCTGCACGCCTGTAAGCCGCCGATCGTGCACGCCCGCGTGCCGCCGCACTTGCCGACGTCGTTGGCCGAGCTGCACTTGGTGCCCAGGCCCAGCTTGACGGCGCGGCCGTCGCACGCGCACTGCAAGTCAAGTTTCTTGCATTGTTTTGAGCTCAATCCACCCACGCTGGTGGTCGCTTCGCAGCCGTAGCCGTCTGGGCAATCGCTGCCCTGGCTGCACGCCGTGGCGCAAAACGCACCGACTTGGGCGCCGTTGCCCGCGATGTAGGGCACGCAGGTTGACAGGGCGCCACCCGTTGCGGCCGAGCAATCGCTATCCGCTTGGCAGGGTTCGCATAGGCGCGGGTAGGCCGCCACGCAGAACGAGGCCGAGTCGCCGCCCGCCATTTGCACCGACTTGCACACCAGCCCGCTCGGGCAGTCGGTGACGCACGGTTGCGCGCACACCATGCCGGCGGGCACTTCGATGCAGTAGCCCGAGTCGCATCCGCCGTTGGCCAGGCAGGGGCAGCCGGCCGACGAACAGGCTTTGGCGTCTGGCGTTTCGCCGCTGTCGCTGCTGGTGCTGGTCTCGGGCAAGCGATTGACCTGGTCTAAGCTGGCCTCGTCGAGCTGCGGGAAGCTGTCGAAAATTGTGTCGGAGGGGCTCTCGCTGTCGAGCGGCAGGCCGTCGAGGCCGCTCAACTGGTCAAGACTGCTGGCGTCGGTGGTGCCGGTGGTCGCAGACTCGCCGCAGCCGGCTAGGGCACCTGCCACGACCAAGATGGCCGCCAGGGCCCAGGTGCTGGGGCGCATCCGGCCAAAAAACGCTTGGAAACAACAGCTTGGCATCGACATGGCAGCACCTTGGCAAAGCGAAATGCGGCAACACCGCTTGTGCGCGACCGCGTTGGCCGTGCGCGATGGGGCTAACCCAGTCTCGCCTTCGCCTTGGGCGACGTCAAGCGCAAGCCCATATTCGACTTAGACGACAGGCTTGCTGTTGAAATTCGTATCGATTCTAGCTATCGGAGTCGGTCAAGTCGGCGAAATACGCCCAACCTACCCAGCTGACGAATTGCGGCGACGCCACCCAAACACCGCAAGCACCAGGGCAACCAGGGCCAGCCCGCCGCCCCACAGCAACCACGGCGAGGGCTGGGGTTCCATCGCCTCGCGCGCGGCGGCAGGACGCAGTGGATCGAACAAATCCTCTTGCGCAGACGGCAGTTGCGCCTTGCCATCGACCACGCGCTGGATGTACTGGCGCATCGCCTCGACCCGCTCTTCCTTACCCGGCCCCGACCAGGCACCGGCCGCGCGATTCAGCTTCATCTGCGACTGGTACCGCTCGATATCGGCCAGAGCGCGCTTGGGGTCGGCGCGGTGCCAAACCTCGGCGCGGCAGTAGTACACATCGGCATCGCTGCCCGGATCGACCGCCACTGCCCGATCGATGGCCTGGCGGGCCTCTGGCTGCCGCCCCGTGCGCAAATAGCTGACAGCGAGATAGAGCCACAAGCGGGCATTGTGGTCGTACTTTTGCTTGACGCGCTCGAGGCGCACGATGGCGCGCTCGTAGTCGGCTCGCTTGGCGGCCAAGGTGGCGCCGCGCGTATGGCCGCGGTAGTGCACGGCGACACCGGCCGTAAATTGTAACACTGTATCAAGTGGTTGCGCATCAGACCGCGCCAAGAGGTCGTCGACCCAAGCCGGTCCATCGGCCTGACCCACGCGCTCGGCCGCGGCCACCACCAGGCGACCTAGCACAAGCGAGTCGGGCTCTTGGCGCGCCGCCTCCATCAACCGGTCGATACGCTGCCACGTTTGGCCATCGCGCATCATCAGCTCGGTCTCGTCGTACAGGGCCTCTACGCCCGCCGGCCAGTCGGGATGGGCCAGCCGCTTGGGCTCGGGCTGGGTCGCTGTAGCCGCAGCAGGCGCAGGGGCTTGCTCGGCCCATTTAAGCGCACTACCCTGATCTGCAGCGGCTTTTTGCAGGGCGTCGCGAAGTGCTGCGGGCGCGGCCGGGGCATCGACGGCAACGCCACCCGCGGCAGCTGGGTCGCGGCGCAAAGTCACTACGGCAGCCACTTCGGCAGCCACTTCGGCACAGCGCCAGTGGCTAACCACAGCTGTTGCTGCAATTTCAGCGCGCTCAAGGGTACATCCCGCAACGGGGGCACCTTGGCCCAGCAGGCTGCGCACCGTAGCTTCTTGGCCGGCCGGCAAGACCCATTCGGCGTTGGCAGTAGCGGCGATGGCAACCATGGCCACCCCCAGTAGTGCCGCAACAGCGGCCGGCCCAAGGCTATCTCGCCGGGTCATGGCATCTCGGGCAGCATCTCTGTGCTGCGCGCAGAACGGTGGCACAACGCCCAGCAAGACGCAATCGTCGCGCGAATTCGTCGGTGAATCATTGTCTTTGTGGCCGCGTCCGCGTCCGAACCACGGTCGCCGTAAAGCGATGCCGGTGCGGCCCACCCCCTTGCTCATCGGGCGCAGAGGTCGGCAAATCGCGCAAGAAGGCTGCCACGGGCTCAGGATTGTCGCCCACAGCAAGCACCACGCGCCGCTGCAAGCCGGGGCCAAAGCGCAGATTGGCGGTAAGCACCACCTGATGGTCCCACGGTACCTCGGCCAGCGCCGTGGCTAGGCCCGCAAAGAACGCCGACACCGAGTCGGAGCGAACGTAGAAAAGACAAGGCCAATCAAGCAGTTTCAACGCCTTAAAGTCGTGGCTCTCGGGGAAGTGGCCGGCAAAGGCAAACCGCCCACAGTCAACGGCATTGACCAGCAGCGTCGCATCGAGCGCGGTCGAGGCCCCCACGGGCTCCAAGCGCACCGCGCCGGCATGGCGGGTCGTCAGGTGCTGCAGCAGCGTCAGCCCAGGGTCCATAAAGGACGCAATGCCCTCGTTGGCTAGCACGACAAAGGATTCCCCTCGCGCAATCAAGGCATCCGCCGCGGCACAGGCCTCGCTCTCGTCGCCGGTCAGCGGCACAAAGCGGTGGTTTTCGTCGAGCGCGTGCATTCGCCCCAGCACCTGCTGCAGGGCCGCACTCGACGCCAGGTCTTCGACAAACACCGTGCGCGTCGCCTTCAGAATCCGCAGCGCCGAGACACTAAAGTCGCTAACAAAGCCCCCCACCGGCGCGGCAAGTAGGTAGACCGCGGGCAATTCGTCGTGCATTTCTGTCTCTCCGCTCGATTCGCGCCGTTTTCGCTCTGGGTGCTTGCGCGGCTGTGTGGCCCATCGTGGCACCTCAGCCTCGCCAGGGGTACCATGCTCCGCGAGCGGACGGACGTCAAACCGTGGGCCACGCAGTGGCAGCAGGCGCAGACCAGCCACCTGCGCAAGGTGCAGCGCGAGCGCTATGGGCAGGCGGTGGCGGCGCTCAAGGCTAACATTGACCTGCTGGCGGCGGAGTTGGACGGGGATGGTGAGTAGGGGCTAGCTACCAGACTTCGATGGCGCCGGCCGCCGCTGTGGGCAGTGTGGTCAGCGCCACAACCAGCCAAGCGGGCAGCTACCGCTACGGTCCTGTCGCAGTCAACACGGCGGGGCGCTGGACCCCGCGCTTCAACTGGCACAGCGATTGCGACGACGGCCACCAAGCGAGGGTGGGGCCTACGGTGGGCAGAGCAATTGAAAGGGGGCATATGGTATTGAAACCAATAGGATAGCCTGTATTGGTTGGACCGAACGCCAACAACCGGCAAGATATCAGTGTGCGGAAGGCTCGTTCTGCCACCGCAAGCGAGGTCATGGGTGGGGGCAAGAATTGGGGTGCGTGGACCTCAAAGTTTGCTCCGCGTGCGGCGCGACGGCAAAGTACCAGGGTGGTCCGTGGCGGTCGCGTGCGCGCTGCTGCCGACCTGCGGCCCCGCAAGATGCTCACGCGACGGAAGTTCCATGGCCTGCCGCGGCTTCGCCAACGCAAACAAGCGGGTCGCTCGGGGCGTTGGTCCAAGGTTGTGCCCTGCTCAAGGCCCGCTTCCGCGTCGATTGGGCAAAGCACGGCGCCCCATCGCGGCCGGGCCTTCGATGAAGGGCTCGGGTATCCCACGCGCTCACTGGCAGACTCGCTTCGCATCGGTGTGCGGTTGCCGATCTACCGCGCCTGCACGCTGTTCGTCTGACGCGCGACAGTTCGCCACTAATTTTAGCGATTCAAGCTATCTGGCGTTTGCATTCTGAGGCCTGCAATGACAAATCCAGAAAGTGAATTGACCGCGAATTCGAAGGCCCGCGCCGACCCGCCGACGCTTGGCTACCGCTTCAAGATTTTTAGCTATTTGGTCTTGCTTCTGGGTATCGCGGCTTCGTCGGCAGTGTTTTACTCTATCCGCAGCCATGAAAAGCGCCAGATCGAGAGCGATTTTGACAACGTTACGCGTGCACAGGTAGACGCGCTGAGCCAGAGCTTTGCCGCGAACCTGCAACTCCTTGGCGCGGTCAAGGCCTTCTACACGACGATGGGCGGCTTCAGCGCCGAAGATTTTTACCTTTACACGGCGGCACTGTTGGCAAACCACAAAGGCGTGCAGGCGCTGGAGTGGGCGCCATTGATTACGCCGACGAGCATGGAGGGATTTCTGGCAGAAGCGCGCCAAGTTAACCCGCAATTTCGCGTCAAAGAGCGAAATACAGCCGGAGAATTGGTTCTGGTGGCCCACCGACCCGAGTATTTTCCGGTCTACTTCGCGGAACCACTCAAGGGCAACGAGCAGGCCCTGGGCTTTGACTTGGGGTCGAATCCAGAGCGCGTGGCCACGATTGGCAAAGCTCGATCTTCGGGCGAAATGGCCGTCAGCCCTCGCGTTTTGTTGGTGCAGGAGAAGGGTGGGCAGTTCGGAATTCTCGTCGTGCTGCCCATCTACACCAACGACATGTCCCGCAGCTCGACGGTGTCGCCGGCCCATGATTTGCTTGGTATTGTTGTGGGTGTGTTCAAGATCGGTGACACAATCCGCGCGGCGGTTGGCAACCTGGATAACCAGGGCTTGGACTACGAGGTGCACGAAGGCGACCACCTCGATGAAAGCACCACGCTGTTCAGCCACATTCACGGGCGCGACGAGATCAATCCCATCAAATCATACAAGTATTTTGACAAGACATTTCAATTAGTCAGGGAGTACTCGTTCAAGATCGCCGATCGGGCGTGGACGGTGCGGCTGGTGCCAAGCGCCGGGGCGTTTGTGGCCAAGAATGCCTGGAGCGCGTGGGCGGCACTTCTGGGTGGATCGTTGATATCATTTGTATTGTACATGTACTTGCGCGCTCTGGTGCGTGTCGCGTCCCTGCGGGTGAAGACCAAGCAGGCCGAGGAGGGGAAGGTCGAACTAGAAAAAAAGGTGACCGAACGAACCCACGAAATCAACTCGCAAAGAGAGAAGATCAAGCAACTGCTCGACAACATGTTGCCGGTCAGCATTGCGACCGAACTGCAGGAGTACGGCTCGACTCTGCCGCGCCGGCACGATGCTGTGACGGTCTTGTTCACGGACTTTGTCGGGTTTACCGACGCAGCATCTTCCATGCCGGCCAGCCGAATTATCGCGGAATTGCAAGAGATCTTTGGTGCGTTCGACGCCATTACCAGCGAGTGCGGCATCGAAAAGATCAAGACGATCGGCGACGCCTACATGGCTATTGCGGGGGCGCCCACCAGCTGCGACGACCATGCCTATCGCTGTGTCCGGTCGGGCTTGATGATGCTTGACTACATCACCCAACGAAACAAGATAGCGTCGTTCAAGTGGTCGCTGCGCATTGGCATGCACACCGGCCCTGCCATTGCCGGGGTCATCGGTACCAAGCGCCTCGCCTATGATGTGTGGGGCGACACCGTCAATATTGCATCGCGCATGGAAAGTGCCAGCGAAGACGACCGCCTAAACATCTCTGCCTACACCTACGACCTCGTGCGCGACGCGTTTGCTTGCGAGTATCGCGGCAAGATTCCGGTTAAAGGTAAGGGCGACATGGACATGTATTTCGTTGTTCAGCACGCCGGCGCTCCGAGGTCTGGGCCCAGTTCACAAATCTGAGACACCTGCGCCCTAGGTTTTGCTTGGAGCGTCGGGCTCCGGCACCCGCGGGGCGCATGGGCCCTAAACCGCGTCGCCTACGCCGCCACATCCAACACCGATAGCTAGTCC
>CAISBR010000156.1 GCA_903883645.1 uncultured Myxococcales bacterium
CGTCTGGGCGACGGCGGCGAAAGCTGGCGTAGCGATGGCGGACAGTGCACCCATCGATCAGGTGATCGAATGCACGTGGTATGCCAGCGGTAAAAGCTAGGAAGATTATGCGGTTGCCGAACGTGATGCCGGTATCGCGGTATCCCCTGGTGAGACTGAGACTGAGACTGAGACTGCTGGTGCCCGTCGGACTTGCACCGGCCCGACAACACAAAGCGCCGGCACCACTTGCCCCGCCAAGCAGTTGGCTTTACCCTCAAAGCCGCACCAAAGTACGGCGCCTACGACCCACCCGTGCAAGCTTTTTGACAGTTCGCGCCTGCCTTACCGTTTGCTTACTATTGGCCAGTTTCATGGTAGCAACCCCTGCGACCGCGCCAACGCAGCGGGGTCTGGGTTCGGGTGAACCCAAGTATGCTTGTAAAGTCCGCTGTATGTGACCGGCTCCGCGCCAAGCATGGCGAGCCCTAAGACGCGGTTGAAGGCGATCCACGGGATATCGCGACGGTTGAACCGAAAGACAAATTCGTTCAGGTACGCTTGCAGGTGCTGGGTGCGCACGGCGCCTTTGTGGGTGCCTTCAAGCCACCGCTTTAGGTTCGTGGTCACGCGGCCGATGGTCGGCAAGGGGTCGGCGTGCGTGGCCGCGTTGATCACTTCGCGGGTGCGCATCCCGGCACGGGCGTGGTAGGCAAGCGACTTGTGCGAATCCGTCACAAGTACGCTATTGCGTTCGATGTTTTCCATCATCCAATACAGCGAGTAGTCTTGGGTCATGCTGTTCGCGACTCGCATCCGGCAGCGCCCGGTATTTTCAGCTGTATGTGATGCTCGACATCTTTAGCCGCATGGTCGTGGGCTGGATGCTCGCCGACTGCGAGAAGGACGAATTGGCGGGCCAACTCATCGCTGAAACCTGCGAACGACAAGGGATTCTGCCCGACCAGCTGAGCATTCACGCCGACCGCGGCACGTCGATGACTTCGCTGCACGTCGCGGCGCTGCTCGCGAATCTGGGCGTGACGAAGTCGCACAGCCGGCCGCACGTCTCGAACGACAATCCGTACTCGGAGAGTCATTTCAAGACCATGAAATACAGGCCGAATTTCCCGGCGCGGTTTGGCAGCCTCGTCGACGCGCGCGGCTTCTGCCGCGCGTTCTTTGACTGGTACAACCACGACCACCATCACTCCGGCATCGCGATGCTGACGCCAGCGGACCATCACCGCGGCCTGGGTGATGCAGTGCTCGCCGCCAGAAACGGCGTCATGTTAGGCGCTTACGGACAGAATCCTGAACGGTTCGTCCATGGCAGGCCGGTCGTCAGAGCGACGCCGGATGCCGCGTGGATCAACCCGCCGATGGTCGTGCGGGTGGTCGCTGATCCGAGCTAAACTCGGACGGTGATGTGTCTCAAAGTTGTTGACAGGTTCCGGTGGGCGAGTCGAGTAGTGCGACGGGGATTGGCGGGGACATGGGGAGCAATGGCGCGGTGGAAAGCGGCGCGGGGTCTGTGTTTCCGTTGTAGGGCGGGGGCTTGTCCTGATGATTCGTCAGGTTTCCAACTCCGCCACATCCGCCAGATCCTTCGGTCGTCCGGCGGCGCCCTCTCATTTGTCACTGCGAAAACGAGCTATCTGAGGCCAGCTGCATCGTCGCATGGCGGTTACACGCAACCAGCTCCGGGCGGTCCCGTCGTCTCTCTGGGTCGTGCGTCGCAGTGTCGCCGCCTTGTTTCTCACCGAGCACATGATCGGAATGAACGCGCAGCGTCGCTCACGTGTCGCGTCAGGCTGGCCGCCAACATCTCTCGTCGAGAGCGCTTCCCGAACGCTGGCAGATGCGTCACGTGGATTCGGGCCCGTTGTCCACCTACTTTGCGGGCCGCCCGTCGATGCCGAGGTCGGTTGTCAGGATGCCGAGAAAGCTGCCGCCGCTGACGACTGGCAGCGAATAGGTGACCATGTTGATATCGCCGCCGCCAGTGTCAAAGTACGGCGCGCTCCATGATGCAGCGCCTGCAGCCTTCGGTTTGGCATACCAGTCTTGATTGGTGAAATCGTACCCGGCGACCTTCGATAGATCCTTGTGCGCGAGGCCCGTGGCCGTCCTGTAGCTGTAGGGAGCCAAGCCGGCGGGGGCCCGCGATGGGTCGACCGCCAGAGTGATACCGTAAAACTCAGGATTATCCGTCAGATATTTGTCGAGGATCACGTAGATCGGGTCGGCCGAAGTGGGCGCTGTGCTTGAGAATTGTGATGCGACAACGGGGAGCTTGGCCTCGACCTGTGCTTCAAGAGCGGCAACGGAAGTGATTGTCGTGTCGGAGCCTGCGTCGGCGGTTGATTGGACACTGGGGGAACTGGCACACCCGAAAGCCGACGACATGCACAAGACGACTGTGCAAACCTTTAAACGATTCATGGAACTCCTTTCAGTGATGACACCCGTATTGACCAAAAACACGTTTGCGCGCCGGCCCAATGACGTTCCACGCATAGGGTCTCCAAAGCCTGTCCCCCGCCAATCGCAACCACATCACACCCGCCAAAACCGGAGCTTCCGGCCTCGATCAGCGACTCTACGCCCGCGACAGTCCCTCGTCAACGCCAATTTTCCCCTGAATTTCAACCGAAAAGCGCCGCCCGGCCAAAGCTCCGCCGCGCAGCACCTTACGGTCCCTCGCCTACGCCGCCCACTCGTCCACCGGCAGCTCGTCCAGGAAATCCATCCCGAAGTCCTCGTCGACGGCCAGGTCCTGCCCGGTTTCGTCGACGCCCTCGGGGAAAAGCTCTTCCGGCGGCCCACGCACGCGCCAGACCGGCTGGGTCTCCTTCAGCACCACATCGGTAGGTAACCCCAGGTGCCGTAGGATCTTCTTGATGACCTTGGCCTGCGTGATCACCGCAATCAGCCGGCGCTTGCCACCGCAGGGGCACGTCAGAACGTCTACGCCGAAGCTTACCTTCAGCGCGTCACTCCATGTAAGCTTGCGAGATCGCTCCTGTTCCGCCGCCAGCACCGGCAAGGGAG
>CAISBR010000157.1 GCA_903883645.1 uncultured Myxococcales bacterium
CATCGTCGCGGCGGCAGCGCGCCGAGTCGGTGCAACCGACCTTTACGCCGTCGTTCTCGTCGAAAAGCATCGTCATGACGCGGTCTTGCGGATTGAGCTGGTCGATGAGGAGCTGTGCGGCTTGCACCCGGATGAAGTACTTGTCGGAGCTGCACTTGCCGAACTGCTCGGGAGCCTTGGTGTTGGCGGGCAAGTCCTCGGCGAACTTGGTGGCATCGAGGCACGACTGGCTGTTGATCACCACTTGGCCGCTGGTCGAGCCCGAGTGATCGACTAAGATCACTACGTTTTGCCAAGTTTCGGTCTTGTTGGGGCTGCAGCGGCGGGCGTTCTGCTTAAACGTGACGGCCTTGGCGGTGCTGGTGACCTGGTTCATCGAGGTGCCGCAGGCGCTGGGATTACCAATGCCGGCGCGGGGTTCGATGCACTGGGCCGCGAGCTTAAACATCTGCGGCGCGACCGTGGAGCCGAAATTCGGATCGGTGGTGACGAGCTGCTGCTCGACGCGCTCGCCGTCGCGGATCTGCAAGTCTTTGTCGCCCTTGCAGGCGGGGTTGACCGCGCTCAAGTCGTTCGACACCAAGTTCACGTTGAATTCGAAGCCGTTGGGCACGATGTTCTGCTCGGACGGAATTGCCTCTCCGGTGTCGATATCGGCAATCGGCGCCCCGCAGGCGCGGGTGATCTTGCCGGTGGCATTGTCGATCTTGGCCGGGAAGGCCGAAACGACGTGCACGCGATCAAACTTGATGTCTACCAAGCTGAAACGGGCGGTCGAGTCGCACGACGTCAGTCCGCCGGTGACCATCCAGCCGATCGCTAGGGTTCCGAGCAGCAGTGCCGACGGGATCGCCAGGCGGGCCGAGCGATCGCGGCCGGCCGGGCTGCGCGCGGCGGCGGTGGTCGAAGCGCGGGAACCCGGATTCTGCAAGGACGTATTGGATCCTGCTGGGGTTCGCGAGTTGGGATTCGGAGTGGGCATGGTGCCTCGTTTGGCGCAGATTTGCGGGCGTTGTGGCGATCGCGTCGCCGCCGCCGGACCATCGGCAAGGTAAATCGACTTTACCTGCCACGAAGTCGGCGCTGCAGCATGTCGCCGAACTTCGCTAAATTATTCACTTCTTCCCGGAGCCCTCTTGGAGCAGCGCCGACAGAAGCAAGCAATATTTCCCTTGCTTGCGCGGCAAGTCAAGCGCGCGTCGTCGAACGGGGCGTGAAGGAGGCACTTGGGGCGCGATTGGCGCGGTAGCTGCGGGCCGGGCGAAGTCATTCGCGCTTCTGTCGAAACCACGAATGGGACGTTGACGGCAGGCGCCGCAGTCGGTAAATTTTGAAAATTCGACGCATGGTCGCCAGCGTTGATGCGCCCTGCGCGTACGGACCCCGAGCGACCCTGTGCAATCGTGTTGAGTCGCTGCAATCTGCGTCTGTCGCAGCCGCTTTGGCCCCTTGTGTCGACGCCTAGGTCCTGATCGAGGGCCACCCCTCAGTGCCGTCCGGTTTGGAGTGTCGCGATGACCAACCTTGCAAGTAACCTGCCGAAAGTCGTGCGCATTGGCGCTGTTGCCGCGGGACTGCTCAGCTTGTCCAGCGGCTGCAGCAGTAGTGGCGCAACCGGTCCGCAGACCACGCAGGCCGTGACCGACTTTGCGTGCTTGAGCGGCGACACCCATATCGACTGCAAGGCGTTGCCCGAGATCACCAACATCGTCACCGCCAAAAAGACCTATCCCAACTCGACGGATACGCTGGCAGTTGGCTCGGTGGTCAAGGGTGCCAATCAGAAGTTTACCTACGAAATCAAGAACATCGCGTCGAATACGACGGCCGCGGCGCTGCAAGTTGCGTCGGTGCGATTTGATTACCAGACCGTGTCGCCCAGCGAAACCTCGGACGACAAGGCCTTGGTGTGCCAGAACGCCGCCGGCGTCGATTGTGCTCAGCTCGACGGCAAGTGGAAACGGGTGGTGCCGATCGGCAGCTCGCTCAGCGCTGACATGGCTTCGTCTGAAAAGATTAACATTGTTTTCAAGCGTTTCGACGACAAGGAACGCTCGGGTAAGCTGACCATCACCTTCAAGGGCGTCGATCCTGCCAACCCAACCTTTACCTATACGGTCAAGGCCAAGATCGGCTCGCCATCGGCCAGCTTCCAGTCGGCCAATGCCGCGGACCCCAAGAACGGCATGAATTTCCCGTATGTGGCGCCTGGCAAATGCGAGCCGCGCAAAGTCAACTTGCTCAACACCGGTGAGGCGATGCTGCAGGTCCACGCGTTTGATCTGGGCGCGCTCGATCCGTCGTTTACGCTGCAGTTGCTGGTGCCGCCCGACTTGGACACGGAGAAGCATCCGGGCGGACAGCCGTGGACGCTGGCCAAAGACCTTGAAGTGGCGCCGGGTAGCACGGCGACGCTTGAGGTGGAGTTCTGCCCCAAGGACGACAAGAAGAAGTCGGGCACCGTTTCGATCAACAAGTCGAGCAACGACATCAATGCCCAGGCGCTGACCTTGCAGGCCAACAGCGCGGTGCCGTGCATCAAGACCAACGTGACGACGTATAATTTTGGCGGCACGATCCCTAGCCAGCCGGCGGCGGAACTCGCCGTAGATGTGTGCAATTGCGGGTCGGTTGAGCTCGATGTGAGCGGCATCGAATTTGTGGCCGAGCAGACCCAGACGAGCGCGCCCGACGAATTCGCGATTGGCCAACAGGCCTTGTTTGACGCGCAAAAGCTGGCGAGCCCGCCGCCGATCTCGGCCGACAACCTGCTGAAGATCGCGGTGGGCAAGTGCGAAAAGCTGATGGTGACGTATTCGCCCGCCGACCTGACGCCCGAGGGGGCGGAGCCCGACAAGGGCTTGATTCGCTTTGTTTCGAACGCGTATCTGACGCCGACGCTGGCGGTGACGGGCATTGGCGTCGACCAGACCTGCCCGTTGGCCAAGGTGACCGTGCAAGAGGGCGAAGAGACTGTACCACAGACGCTTTTGCACCTGGTGGGCAGCAAGTCGGTGGCGCCGGGTGGCGGCACGATCAAGAAGTACAAGTGGACGGTGAAGCAGCCGTCGGGCTCGAATCAGCCGCTGTCGCCGAGCGCGACCTTTGCCAACCCGACTTTGCTGGCCAACGCCGCGGGCGAGTACACCTTCTGCCTCGACGTGTGGGACCAGAACGATCAGCAGAGCTGCACGCCGACCTGCGTGACGGTGCTGGTGATTCCGAATGACGCGATTCACGTGGAATTGCTGTGGGATACGCCCGCTGATCCGGATCAAACCGACAAGGGCCCGGCGGCAGGCGCAGATATGGACTTGCACTTTGGCCATCCGCTGGCGGCAGAGCTCGACCTGGACTGCGATGGGCAGCCGGACCCGTGGTTCAGTAACCCCTGGGATACCTTCTGGTTTAACGCTTCGCCCGAGTGGGGTAACCCGGATGGTGCGGTCAAAGACAATCCGACCTTAGACCTAGACGATACCGACGGTGCCGGCCCCGAGAACTTGAATCTGATTGAGCCCGAAGGCGATGCGAACGACGAGATCGCGTACTCCGTGGGCGTGCACTACTGGAACGATCACGGCTACGGCACTTCGTACGCCACCTTGTCGCTGTATATCCAGGGCGGTCTGGCGCTGCAGTTCACCAAGGTGAAGATGGACCCGCTCGATATGTGGTACGTGGGCAAGATCTGGTGGCCGAATACAGCGTCGGGCGGCAGCAAGAAGGTGTTTGAGACCTGCTACCAGAAGGGTTATTCGTGCGTGGACAAGACGAACGACATGTGGCAGCCCAAGGGCGATTGGTGCATCACCAAGTGCTACAACAACCTGACCTTTGTCGGCGCGGTGGGCGGCGGTGCGGCGGCCAGCTCGTGCAAGCCGTAGCCCTGGCGATCGTGCTGCGCCCCGACGAGCGGCGTCCGGAGTGGCGATGTCCTTGAAACAATGTGGTTCTAGCCTGATCGCCGCCCTATTCGCGGTGGGTTTGGCGGCGGCGTGCAGCAGCGGCACTGCGAGCTCGAGCAGCGATGCGACGAGTGCGGGCGGCGGCGACACGGGTAAGCCGGCGGGCAAGTGCGGATTCGACCCCAATTCAGGCAACTTAGACCGCGCAGCCAAGTTGGCGGTGTACGCGGGATCGAAGCTGCTCGCCAATGGCGACACGATTCAGCCCGACACGGGCGGCCTGCAGGTGGGCGCGGCGCTACCGCTGAACTACACGATCAAAAATGCTGCGGCCAAAGATGTAGCGCTCGAGCTTATCGTCGAAAAGGTGATGCTGAAGTACACGGCGCCCGATGGTAGCGACGACGGTGCCTTTACGTGCGTGTACAACGACGCGGATGGTAAGGAGCGCCCTTGCACGGGTGCGGTATTTCCTAGTGTAATTCCACCTGGTTTTGACCCTGCCTGCGCCAGCCGTACTACCGGTGACTCGCTGCCGTACACGATTCGCTTCACCAAGCTCGACAACGTGCCGCGCGACTGCACGGTGACGGTGTTTGCGTCGAGCGCCGGCGACACACTGCAAGTGCAGTACAAAATTGCGACGAAGGCGGGCAAGCCGGCGATCTCGGTGCAGCCGCCAGAGGTCAATTTTGGCGTGGTCGGCATGGGCGCGACCAAGACTGAAAAGCTGAGCGTGCTGAACACGGGCGATGCCAACTTGCAGGTCAAGGGGGTGACGTGGACGGCGACGGACTCGCAATTCTCGTTGGATATCGCGGGTAAACACATCGAGAGCGGCAAGCCCATGGCGTTCGACCCGCCGCTTGAAGTGACGCCGGGCAGTGCGCTGCCGGTGCTGGCCAACTTTGCGGCGGGCGACGACAAGGGGCACGTGGCGAGCATCGAGTTTTTGCACAACGCCAACAACGGCTCGGCCCAGGCGACGCTGAAGGGCAACTACGAGGTGCCGTGCATTCTAGTTACGCCGCAAAAGAAGCTCGATATGGGGCTGGCGTATGTGGGCAGCACGATTACCAAAGATGTGACGTTGCAGAACTGCGGTGCGGTCGAAGTGGTGGTGAGCAAGGCGGCGCTGAGCGACGATGTGCAGGGCGTGTACGCCACGACGACCAAGGCGCCGACGGAATTTGAGCCGATCACGATACCCAAGAACGGCAAAAGCACGGTGCATATTACCTGCACGCCGCCGTCCGAAAACAAAGACGCGAAGGGCACTTCGCAGCCGTTTACCGCCAAGCTAAATCTGCAGGACAACACGACCACCCCCAGCAAGATCGTCGACATCGCGTGCATGGGTACGGCGGCGGCCTGCCCCACGCCCGTGATCGATACGGCGGAGCAGATCGAGCCCCAGACGCCGCTAAAGTTGGATGCCAGCAAGAGTTTTGCCAAGCCGGGCCAGACCGTTAAGAAGTACAAGTGGACGGTGACGAAGATGCCGACGGGTGCGACCTCGGCGCAATTCTTCCCGAACGACACCTCGCCGACGCCGACCTTTGGCGTGCAAGACAAGGACCCCAAGACCGGCAAGGACATTGTGTGGGTTACGGTGGCGGGCGAGTACTGTTTCTCGCTGGATATTGAGGACTCGTCGGGCACGAAGGGCTGCGAGGCGGCGACGACCTGCGTGGCGGTGATTCCGAGCGTGGCGCTGCACGTCGAGCTGCTGTGGGACACGCCCGCCGACACCAACAAAGGCGATACGGGCGAAAACGCGGGTACGGACCTGGACTTGCACTTTGTGCACCCCAAGGCGTACGACGGCAAGCTGTGCACGGGTACGAGCACCGGCGCCTGCCAGCCCGACTTGGACAAAGACGGCGTGATCGACCCCTGGTTCAACGGCGTGTACGACGCGTACTGGTACAATACTTGGCCGAGCTGGGGTAACCCTAAAGACGGAAACGACAATCCTAGCTTGGACCGCGACGATGTTGACGGGTGGGGCCCCGAGAACTTGAACATGGTGGCGCCCGAAGAAAACACGCTGTACGGCGTGGGCGTGCACTACTGGTCGAACAACGGCTACTTCCCGGACACCACCACTGCGACAGTCAACCTGTACGTGAGCGGCACACTGAAGGGCTCGTATTCGCAGAGTATGATCGAGTGCGACTTGTGGTGGGTGATGCAGATCCAGTGGTCGTCGGGCGACCTGGTGCCGTTTAGCGGGGCGAACTTGGCGCCACCGTCGGCGGGCAAGGTGACGCCGGCCTATTGGAGCAACCTCGGCTCGACCCTGAACGGCAAGTGCAAGAAGAAGTAGCGATAGCCTGCCGGCCTAGGTAACAGATCGACGCGCGGCGCCGCTGGCCAAGACTCCCCCAAAATGCCAATGTGTACTGGCTCGCACCCTGCGGATGGCGGTGGTTGCGACACTGGAGGCCTATGAAATTGCGAACGAAGGCTCTTGGTAGTGGGCTGCTCGTGGGCAGCTTATGGCTCGCGGGGTGCAGCAGTAGCGGAACGTCGAGCGCGGCGTCGTGTGGCAACTCGGGCAACCTGGACAAGACCGCGCAGATCTCGCTGCAAGACTCGAGCGCGGGTACGGCGGCCAAGGCCGTCTACGAGTGGGATATCTCGACGGTTTCGAGCAGTTCGAGCAAGCAGCTTAGCCTGTCGATTCGCAATACGGCCCCGGCGGTGAGTGCCCAGCCCCTGACGATCAAGTCGGTGACCGTGACAGAGACCACTGCGGCGGGCGCGCCGGTCAGCAGCCCCGAGTTCAGCTGCAACGGGCCGGGCGACAAGGACTGCGCGGTGGCGAGCTGGCCGCAGGTTGTGCCAGCTGGCTACGACGCGGCGTGCAAGCCCGCCGGTGCGGTCGAAAGTGTGCAATTTACAATCAAGTATACGCGAGCCGGTGCGCTGTCGCTCCGCAAGTACAAGGTGGCGATCGTCTTTGCCGGCGATGTGCAGCAGGGCAGCAAGCCCTATACCGTCGAAGTGGCGACGCGGTTGGGTACGCCAAGCATCGCCTGTTCGCCGAACCCCGCGGATTTTGGCAAGGTTGGCCTGGCCGAGGCCGCTTCGACCACGGTGGTGTGCATCAATCAGGGCAAGGCCGATTTGCAAATGAGCGACATCAAGTTGCTCGGATCGCTGCCGGTCAGTATCAGTATGGGCGGTGTAACTCTTGACGCCGCCACGCAATTGCCGGCCACGACCACCGTGACAATTGCTGCCGAAGAGAGTCTGACGATCACCGGCGTGATTACCAGCCTGACGTCGGAGCAGAAGATGGCGGCGATTCTGCGCTTTGCGACCAACGATCCGAGCAAGCCGCAGATCGACCTGACTTGGCAGGCCAATGCGAGTGGGCCGTGTGTGTCTTTGTCGAAAACAACTGTAGATTTTGGCCTGACTCAGGTGGGCGCGTCTGCGGTGCAGGAGCTGCAGATCAAGAGCTGCGGCGCCGACGACCTGTCGATTACGGGTGCCGAGATCACCCAGGGTTCAGAGCAAGGCTTCGCAGTCGGCTTTGCAACGACGTGCTTTTCGGGTGTGGCGCCCACGGCGGCTGCGCCGGTAGCCGTGCCCCAAGGCTTGAGCTGCTCGCTGCAAGTTATCTATACCGCGCCGCAATTGGGCGCGATCAGCGCAGGCAAGCTGACTGTCCATACCTCGGCCGGCGACCGTATGGTGCTGCTGGCGGGCAAGGGCGAGACGCAGGTGTCGTGCCCCAAGGCCTGTATGGCGCTGAAAAACTTGGCCGATAGCTCGCCAGTGATCGGCCAGGCCGTAATTCCGCAGACGCAGCTTGTGCTCGATGCGGGGTGCTCGACACCGGGCAGCACGGGGCAGGCGATCGTCAAGTACAAGTGGAGCATTAGCCAGCCGCCCGATAGCTATGCGGTGCTGACGCCCTCGGATGCGGTAAAAAGCCCGCAATTTCAGCCAAATTCAGCGGGAGCCTATACAGTTACCCTGGATGTGATCGACGCCGCGGATGTGCACGCCTGTGCGCCGGCAACCTACAAACTCAATGTGACACCCGACGACAAGCTGCACATTGAGCTCACCTGGGACACGCCGGGCGACGCCGACAAGACCGACGTAGGCATCGACGCCAAGGGCAAGAAGGCCGATGGTTCGTACGCGGGCACGGATTTGGACCTGCATCTAGCGAATGCGCTGGCTGAGGACCAGGCCGGGCAGAAGGACTACGACAAGAACGGTGTGGCCGATCCGTGGTTTGCGGTGTGCTACGACTGCTCAGTATTTAACGGCTATCCCGACTGGGACGAATTCGGCAACTACCTGGACAACCCCAAGCTCGATCGCGACGACAAGGACGGCTGGGGGCCAGAGATCATTTACATCAAGGAGCCGCCGGCGGGGGCAGTGTACAGTATTGGCGTGCTGTACAACGCTGCACATTCCTTTGGAAAATCGATACCTACGGTGCGTGTGTTCGTCGATGGTGAGCTGCAGGCGATGACCAGCAAGGTCGGCCCCGAGATGGTTGAGGGGGACTTGTGGTGTGCGGGCCAGGTCAGCTGGCAACCCAACAAGTTCCAGGCCTGCCCGGGTGCGGATGGGCAGGGTAATTTACTTACGCATAAATATCCGGTGGTTATACAGGGAAGTCTGCAGTGCCAATAGGGTGCGGCGCGCAACTGCAGTCGCGCGATTATAGAAATTCTGCCGCAGTGGCCGGCGCTTTTTGTGGTGTAGGCGATTTTGCTCAATCGTTGCGCAGGGTGGGACTTGCAACGGCGGGCGCTCGCGTGTAAGCTCGCAAGCCTTCCGGGTAGTTGGGCGTGCGCCGCCCTCTACGCAACCCGAAGACCGAAGACGCACACACCGGCTGGGGTAGGTCGCAAAGACCTGCTGCCGTTGCCGACGCTGTCGCCGCATCTGGCGTAGCGCGTGCCCAAGCCGCGGATGGTCCGCGGGGCGGCACGGGCCAGGCCGGTTTCTTTCGTACCGTCTCGTACGTTTCTGTACGTCCGAGTACGTGCTTTGAGTGTCAACCCGCGCCGTACCTTGCACGGTCGCCGTCAATGCTGCCACGTTGCAGCGCTTAGGAAGCGTTATGACCAAGTCCGATCTGATCGAAGTCGTTGCCGGCAAGTCCAACCTCACCAAGGACAAAGCGGGCACTGTCGTCAATGCCATCTTCGAGCTGATGGTTGATGCGATGAAAGAGGGCCAGCGCATCGAAATCCGCAACTTCGGTAACTTCACCGTCCGCAACTACCCCGCCTACACCGGCCGCAATCCCAAGACCGGCAACCCGGTCAAGGTCGGCCCGAAGCGCATGCCCTTCTTCAAGGTCGGTCTCGAGCTGAAGAACCGGGTCGACGGCAAGTAGTCGAAACTCCCGGCAATCTACGCCAAGCTGCACGACCGCGCGGCCGATGACCGGGGGCAACCCTGGCGCGGCCGGCGGTCGTGTTGTTTTTCGCTGATGTTGGCGCCCGCGAGGGCATAAGTGGTCCGAATTGTTGCGGAAGCCTGTATCTTCCCGAGTGCTTGGAGTGTTTCTATGAGCTCTGTGACCCTGCCGATTCGGCTGCCGGACCTGCCGGTGGCGCTGGTGTCCGATGTGGCCCGCTTTGAGGGACAGCGCGTGCAAGTCCGCGGCTGGCTGTATAACCGCCGTAGCAAGGGCAAGCTGCACTTTCTGCAGGTGCGCGACGGCTCTGGCCTGATTCAAGCGGTAATGTTTAAAGGGGATGTTGACGAGGCCACCTTTGAGTGCGCCGATCACTTGACCCAAGAGACGTCGATCATTGTCAGTGGCTTGGTGCGCAAGGACGAGCGGTCGGTGATCGGCTTTGAGCTGGCGTGCGACGGCCTGACCGTAGTGTCGGCGGCGCACGCGGACTATCCGATCTCGCCCAAAGAGCACGGCGTGGCGTTCTTGATGGATCACCGGCACTTGTGGCTGCGATCGCGGCGCCAGGCGTCGATTTTGCGGGTGCGGGCGCGCATCATCAAGTCGATCCGCGACTTCTTGGACGGGCAGGGCTACTTGCTGGTCGATACGCCGATTTTTACACCGGCGGCCTGCGAGGGCACCTCGACGCTGTTCGAGACGGATTACCACGGGCAGAAGGCGTTCTTGAGCCAGTCGGGGCAGTTGTACAACGAGGCGACGGCGGCAGCGCTGGGCCGGGTGTATACCTTTGGACCGACGTTCCGCGCCGAAAAGAGCAAAACGCGCAGGCACTTGACCGAGTTCTGGATGGTTGAGCCCGAGGCAGCCTTCATGGATCTGGACGGGGTGATGGACCTGGCCGAGACCATGGTGTGGACGATCGTGCAGGACGTGCTGCGCGACTGCGGGCAAGAGCTTGATACAATTGACAGTATCCGCAGTGAGGCCGAAGAGGACCGGCAGCTGAAGCCGCGTCGCGAGGCCTTGAGCAGCCTGCAGCGGCCGTTTGTCCGGCTGCACCATGCGGATGCGGTCAAGCAGCTGCGCGCGCTGGGCTCCGACATCAGCGATGGCGATGACCTTGGCGGCGACGACGAGACGATTCTGACGCAACAGTACGACCGGCCGATTTTTGTAACCAAGTATCCCGCTGAAGTGAAGGCATTTTATATGAAGCGCGACCCGCTGGATGTGCTGCGGACGCTGTCGTGTGACTTGCTCGCGCCCGAGGGCTACGGCGAGATTATCGGCGGCGGTCAGCGCGAAGACGACTACGACACCCTGCTGGCGGCGATCCACAAGCACGAACTGCCCGAGTCGGCGTTTGACTGGTACCTCGACCTGCGCAAGTACGGCTCGGTGCCCCACGGCGGCTTTGGTCTGGGCGTTGAGCGAACGGTTGCGTGGATCTGTGGTCTGCCTCATGTGCGCGAAACAATTCCGTTTGCCCGCTTGATGGACCGGCTGAAGCCCTAGGACCTGTCGTGAAGCAAGTTGGACTGGTCGTTGTTGCTAGGTGGGTCGCAAGCTCGCGTCGATACGGCCGACTCGCCGCTCCGCCGTCGGAGCATCCGATTGAGTTATTTAAGGACTGACCCTTCGCTGTGGCTGGCGAGCCGCGATGCCGGTTTGCCACAGCAATTGCTAGTTGCGGATGGACTTTGGCGAAAGGCGCCAAGGTTTGACAGGCATCGCGGTACAGGCTACGTTCGCCGTGGTGCTCGAAAGCCGCTCGCGTGGCGCCTTAGCTGTGCGGCGGCTCTGTCGCACGGGTGACGCAGCTGCCCGACCGAGCGGCCGAAGCAACCACCGGGTGTAAGGTCGCTTGCAGTCAAGGCTGCGGGTAAACTGGAAAGAAGCGCATGGCCATTCGCAAAGCCAAGAGCAAAGCCGCCTCCGCCAAGGAAATCGGCTACCAGGAGCACGGCGCGGTCGGACCGGCGGAATCTCCCTCGCGCACCCGCGGCCCAGGGCCAGCCTACGCGCTTGAGACCTGCGGTACCACCGATGTGGGCTTGGTGCGCGACGGCAACGAAGACGCGATGCTGCTGAGCGAAGAGGAGCGCCTGTACGTCGTGGCGGACGGCATGGGTGGTCACTCGGCGGGCGAGGTGGCGTCGGCGTTTACGATCGAGGCGCTGCGAGCCTTTTATGGCAACGCGGACCTTACCAAGCGCGTCCAAGCTGCCTATCGGCGCATGCGGCGGGCCGGGCATCCGATCCCCGAGGGTGAGGCCAGCCATCACGCACTGCGGCTGCGCAAGGCCGTTGAAAGCGCGAATATCACAGTGTATCGCTTGGCGCAGCAGCACGAGCAGCTGCGCGACATGGGCACGACCGTGGTGGCGGCGGTGTTTGCTGGGCGCAATCTGCACATCGCCAACGTGGGCGACAGCCGCTTGTATCGCCTGCGCGACCGCCGGCTGACGCAGCTTACCGAGGACCACTCGCTGCTGAACGAATACCTCCGCATGAACCTGCTGCAACCCGACGAGGTCGAGACGTTTCCGTACAAGAACGTCATCGTGCGGGCGCTGGGGCTGCAAGAGGCCGTGGCTGTTGATATCTTTGGGTTCACCGTGCGGCGTGGCGATGCCTATTTGCTGTGCAGCGACGGTCTGACCGACTTGGTGCGCGACTTGGAGATCGGTGCGGTGATGGGCCAGGCGCCGACCGCCCTAGCGGCTTGTACCCGCTTGACCGACTTGGCCAAAAGCCGCGGCGGGCACGACAACATCACCACGCTGGTGGTGCGGGTGCACGAGCCGGAGTGGCAGCCGCCGGTGCCGATGATTCCGCCGCCGCCGTCGGGCCTCGCTCCGGGCATGATTCCGCCGCCACCGAGCGGGCCTGCGCCGGTCGATTAGACCCCGGCGACACGGTCGCTGCGCACGACAACTCCTACCATGAAGCGCACGGGGCACTCGCCCGTGTGGAGCGAATATCCCATGCAGAACAAGCAGTATCGTGTGGCCGTGCTGGGCGCTACCGGCGCCGTCGGCCGCGAGATGTTGAGCGTGCTCGATGAACAACGCTTCCCGGCGAGCGAAGTGGTGGCGCTGGCCTCTCCGCGGTCGGTGGGCGAAGACGTGGAGTACGGCAATCGCACGCTGAAAGTGCAGGCGGCGACGCCCGAGAGCTTTGTCGGCATTGACTTGGTGCTGGCCTCGGCCGGGTCGACGGTGTCGAAGCTGCTATTGCCCGAGGCGGCGCGACGCGGGGCGCTATGTATCGACAACTCGAGTGCTTTTCGCATGATCGACGGCGTGCCGCTGGTGGTGCCCGAGGTCAATGCCGCGGCGATGGCCAAGCACAACGGGATTATTGCCAATCCGAATTGTTCGACGATCCAGATGGTGGTGGCCCTTGGTCCGCTACACGAGCGAGCAGGGCTGAAGCGGGTGGTGGTGTCGACCTACCAGGCGGTGTCGGGCGCCGGCAAGAAGGGCATGGACGAGCTTAGCAGCCAGACGATCGCGCTGCTGAACCAGAAGCCCTTTGATGTCAGCGTGCACAATGCCCGCATCGCCTTTAACGTGGTGCCGCATATCGGCAGCGCGGGCGAGGGCGGCTATACCGACGAAGAGTGGAAGTTGGTCTACGAGAGCCGCAAAATCATGGGCTTGCCTGAACTTGAGGTGGTGCCGACCTGTGTGCGCGTGCCGGTGTTCTGCGGCCACAGCGAGTCGGTCTACTGCGAGTTCGAGCGACCGATCAGCGTCGCGGATGCGCGCGAGATTCTTGGAAAAGCCCATGGAATCGTGCTGGTCGACGACTTGGCGGAGAAGCAGTATCCGATGCCGCTCGACTGCGCCGAGACCGATCCGGTGTATGTGGGGCGCATTCGCCAAGACCCGAACCGGCCGAACGCGCTGACGCTGTGGGTGGTCGCCGACAATCTGCGCAAGGGCGCGGCGACCAATGCGGTGCAGATAGCCTGGCTGGCGGCCAAGACGGGGCTGGTGCACGGCGCCAAATAGGGCCTTGTGCCAAATTGGCACGGATAGCAGGGCCCACTGCGACGGGTGTGACGCGGCGGGCTTTCGATTTTGCGACCGTTCTGCCAAAATTCGCGTAGGCTTGCGCCCTTGGCGGCGTGGGCACTTGGCACGGCCCATGCAACGCTGTGCTGCACCGCGGTCACCTTGCCGCCGGTCCATCGCCCGGAGCTCTGGATGTCGCCCAAGTTGGAAACCGTGCAGATTGAATTCGCTGTGAATCGCCCCGGCATGAGCCGTGTGATTTCGTTGCTTTTGGCCGCGATCGCGCTGCTGCTGCCGGCAAGCGCTTTCGCCGTGCCTTATGTGCAGATCACAAGCATCGCCAAGTCGTCGGCCGGTGACTGGGACCCGCCTACTCGGTTGGGCCTTGGCACCAACACGCCAGGCAGCGCCACCGACATTCACGTAGTCAACCGAGCAGATTGCTATGGAATTCTGGGTGCGACCAACCCCAAAGTTACAGTGACATGGACCTGGCAGCCCAGCTCGATCGTGTCCATCACTTCGTACTCGGCGGTAACGAAGGTTGCGCCGGCCGGCAAAAGCTGTCTCGAGACGTCGCTGCAAGAGACGGACACGGCCTCGGCGTGCATCGTCAACGCGCAGGTCGATTACTTGTCGGGCAAGTCGTACACGTTTGATGTGGATATGCGCGACTTGATTGGACGATCGACCACTTGCGGCGAAAGCTCGGAGCAAGACGCGACCGTTTATATTTTGGTGAACGACACCGGTACCACCGTCGGCTCGACGACGCAGGTTGTGGCGTTTAAGCTGCGCTTTTTCGTTGACTTGGCTGGGCCAACCGCTCCGACCGTGTCGTCGATCAGCCAGGGCAACAAGAACTTGCGCATCAACTGGAGCCACGCCGACGAGACCACGGTCGCGGGCAGCTACGTGTACTGGGCCGAGTTGCCGTTTGATGCCACGGCGATCCGCGAGGGTACCGTCACGGTGTCTCATTCGAGCAAGTTGACGGCAAAAGAGTATCAAATCAAGGGTTTGACGAACGGCAAGAAGTACTACGTCTCGGTCACCGCTGCGGACGCCAACGACAACGAGTCGGACTTGTCGCTGCAAAAGGCCGCGTCGCCGATCCCCGTGTACGATGCTTGGCAGTACTACAAGAATGCCGGCGGCGAAGAAGAGGGCGGATTCGCCCCATGTTCGGCGCAGCGGGTCGCGGCGGGGCCGAGCTGGCTGTGGCTGGCGCTGGCCGCAGTGGCGGTGGTGGTCGCGCTGCGACGGCGCAAGTCGGGACTGCTGCTGGTGATTCTGGTCGCCGGGGTCGCAGCGAACGCTGGAGAAGCCCGGGCCGCGTCGCCGGAAACTGGAGCGATCGAGTTCCACTTTTCGCGCTATTTGCCGCAGATCGATGACGCGTTTTCGGGAAAGACCAAGCCCTATGCCGACATCTTTAGCGGCGCCGCTTGGCAGCTGTCGCTCGCGAGCGACTCGAAGGTCTGGGAGCGTTTCGGAACACTTTCGCTGGGATTTTCGGCTGGTTACTGGAGTCAAAGCGGGTATGGCCGTGAGCAGGCTACGGGTTCTGCGAGCACCGACACCACCACGCTGTCGATCGTGCCGATCACGCTGGACCTGGTCTACCGCTTTGACGAACTGGAAAAAGCCTGGGGAATTCCCTTTATTCCGTACGCCAAGCTGGGTGGGGTGTACGGCTTGTGGTGGATGCGCGACGGCGTGGACAACTTGGCACGCTGGTCCGATGCGAACGGCAAAAGCAAAGAGGCGATGGGCGGTACGGGCGGCTGGCACGCGACCGCGGGTATGCGGTTCTTGCTCGACGTGCTGGAGCCTATGGCCGCGCGCAGTTTTGACATCGAGATGGGCGTGAATCACAGCTACCTGTTCGCCGAGTACCAGATGCTGCGGCTGAACGACTTTGGCAATAAGAAAAGCTTGAATCTTTCGGCCGACTTGTTCTCGTTCGGCATCGCCTTCGACTACTGAGTTGGATACAGCCGCCACCAGCGCCGACCTGCCGGCCCCGCCCACTCGCTCGATTTTGCTGCGGGTGATGTTCGACGGCGCGGCCTTTGCGGGCTTTCAGAAACAACAAGATGGGATTCGCAGCGTCGCCGGCGTGGTCGAAGAAGCCTGGCTAGCCATGCTCAGCGAGGTGGTGATCGCCCGGGCGACGAGCCGGACCGACGCGGGGGTGCACGCGCGGCGCCTGCCCATCCTGATTCGCACGCGCAAGAACGTGAGTGCCCGCGGGCTGATGCTGGGCCTAAACGTAATCTTGCCCGACGACTGCAAGGTAGTGAGCGCCGAGGAGCTGCCGCGCGAGGCCGACGTGCGCTCGGATGCGGTGGGCAAACGGTACATTTACTATGTGCAAACAGGGCCTTCGCGGCTGCCGCTGTGGCGCGCCCGGGCGTGGTTCGTCAAGGCGCAGCTCGACGAGTTCAAGCTATTGGCGGCGTGCCAGATGCTTGAGGGAGTTCATGACTTTGCCGCATTTCGCTCGGTGAACTGCTCGGCGCAGTCGACCTCGCGGAACATCTTGCTGGTGCGGCCGCAAGTCGTAGAGGAGTGCGGTGCGCAAAAGATCTGGGCGATCACCGTCGAGGGCAACGCCTTTTTGCACAATATGGTGCGGATCATGGCAGGCACCGTGGTCGACATCGCCCGCGGCCGCAAGACGCTGCAACAGCTAGAACACGCGCTGAATACAGGGGATCGCACCAGTGCTGGGCAGACGGCGCCGCCACACGCGCTTTTGCTCGACGACGTGTTTTTTGGGCCGTGGGGCGGTCGGCAGGGGCAAAACTATAAGGATTTGCTGAAGAACATGGCCGAGATTCGCGACGGTGTGGGCGAGTCCGCTCAGTAGATGCATTCGAACTTGCTGACCGCCGCGTTCCAGCCGCACTTGCTGGCACCGGCTTCGATGACGCAGTCGACCGTCTTGATCGTGCCGGTATTGCAATAGATCCAGCTATTTCCGTCGCACTTGGCCTGAAAGTTGGCGTCGCTGCAGGTGCCGCCGGCTGCGGGCGCGCAGGCCGTGACATTGCACTTCCAGCCGCTGGGGCAGGTGCCGCAAGGGTTGCCGCAGGCGTTGTTGCCGCAGACGATCGCGGCGCCGCCGTCGGTCTTGCACGTGTTGTCGCAGACCTTCTTGATGCAGCCGTAGGCGTTGGCAATCGCGTCCCAGCCGCAAGTCTGGCCGGTGCCGCTAGGGGGCGCGGCGCAGTCTTTGGTAATTTTTTGCGCGGTGGCGCCGCTGCCCTGGCAAGTGAGGAGAAAGTCGCCGTCGCACTGGCCTTTTTGCAGGTCGAGGCCTTTGCACGCGCTGGCTTTGCAGGTGCCGCCGTCGCACCAGTCGCTGCCGGCACACTCGCCGCAGGGCTTGCCGCAGCCGTTGTCGCCGCAGTTCTTGCCGTCGCACGAGCCGACGCAACTGTCTTTGTAGCAGGTGCCGTCGCTGGTGCCGCAGTGGAAGTTGGCATCGCAGGTGCCGCATTGGCCGCCGCAGCCATCGCTGCCGCAGGCCTTGCCGTCGCATTTGGGCTTGCAGTATTCGCTGCACTTGCTGCCGCCGGGCTCGCAGAATTCGCCCGACTTGCAGAAGCCGCAGACGGAGCCGCAGCCGTTGGGGCCGCAGAGCTTGCCTTTGCAGTCGGGGGTGCAGCCGTCGCCACCGCCGGGACTGCTGGCTTCGACCGTGATGTCGACTTGCGGTGGGGCCGAGTCGATGGCGGCGTCGGTTCCGCTGTCTTGGTCTAGTTCAGTTGGAGTATCAGAAGGTTGAGTGGCTGCATCGCCCGCTATATCGGCTGTGGCGGCGTCTTTGGTGGGCGGAGCATCGGCAGTCGTACAGCCGCCGGTCGCGACGGTGACGAGCGAGAAGCACAAGCAGGCGCGGAGGTGGGAGTAGCGGGTCACGGGCGAGCCTCGCGGGCGGCGTGGGCGGCCGACCATCGCCCCCCAGCATAGCCGAGGCGGTGGGGCGGCGCAAAACGCTCTGCAGCTGGCAACGGTCGATTGCCACAGGGGTTTGCCATTTTGGCACGCCGGGCCCGCTGGGCCGCGCCTGGCCATGCCAGCGGTGCGCGCGCCTGTGGCGGCCGTTCGCTGCAACCCTACGAAAGTAAACAGACGGGCCGGTGGTCCGGGTGGCACGACTTTTGCTTCAACCAGGGTGTAGCGGCTCCGGGTGGAGCAGTCGCAGTGGTCGCGCTCGGGAGCTCTGGTATGGAAACCCTGCTGAAACGCCACTTTTGGGCGATCAATCTTGTGGGCCTGGCGGTCATCGCGTGGCTTGCCGCTGGATCGCTCAACGCGCTGATTGGCGTGCAGTTATCGAAGGCCTCGCGCAGCGACGACAAGCCGCAAATTGCTGCTTCTGCAGGGGAATCGGGCCTGGCCAAGCGCCTGCGCGACGGTCGCCTGCGCGAAGAATCGGGCGCGGTGATGTCGGGCCGCTCGATGTTTGAAATTGCCGAGCCCGAGGTGCCGCAAGATCCCGAAGACCAAGGTGAAGATGGCGGTGAAGGCGGGGCCAAAGAGCAAGCGCCGCCCGAGCCTTCGCTTGAGCCGACGACCCTGCCGATCAAGCTTTTGGGTACAATGGTCGTGGCGCCCGAGACCTGGTCGAGCGCGAGCGTAGAGATCGACAAAAGTCCGCAGAAAATCGTGAATGTGGGCATGGAGTTGCTAGATGGTAAGGCGACCGTGTACGCGGTGCGTCGCAACTACCTGGTGCTGAACGAGAGTGGCAAGCTGACCGTGGCGCCGCTGTATCCCAAGGATGCGACTGCCGGGGCCGACCCTGCTAACCCTGCGGCACCTGGAGCGAATTTGCCTGGACCGCGGCCAAGCCCGCCCGGTTCGCCGCCGCGTACCAGCGATGCCCACGAGGTCACGCCCCCGGGCGTCAAGCGCCTGGCCGATGGTGCCTATCAGCTCGACCGCAGCCACGTGAACGACAAGCTGAAGGATGTGACGCAGTTGGGCACGCAAGTGCGGATCGTGCCGAACTACCACGGCGGCAAGTACGAAGGCTTTCGCATGATTGGCATGGGCTCGGGCAGCCTGTTTTCGGATATCGGCTTTGCCAACGGCGACGTAATTCAAGCGGTAAACGGCGATAAAATCGACAGCCCAAACAAGGCGTTGTCGCTATACGACGCCCTGAAGAACAAGGCGCGGCTGACCGTGCTCATCGAGCGCGACGGGCAACCCAAGACCCTGCGCTACACGATTCGCTAAGGAAAGGTGCGCTGCCGGCGACGGACCAGCGCCTATGAGGGAAGGAGTTCACTTTGAATTTTCACGGACTCACACGACGGAGCGCTGCGGCAGCCGCGGCCCTAATCCTGGCGGGACTGACCGCCGCTACCACCCTGGCGCAAGATGCGGCGGGTGGCCGACCGGCGCCTGGACGCCCCGAGGCTGCCAAGCCCGAAGCGGCCAAGCCCGAGGCTGGCGGCGACCGCGAGATCCCGGCTGGGGGCGGCACAGGCCGGCTGAGTAAGGGTAAGAAAGACGGGGAGTTGAAGGCTGGCGGCGAGGGCTCGGGCGTGCTGAAACGCAAGGGCTCGAGCAAGCTGGAACCCGAATTTGACCCTGCCGCGGGTGGCAAGAAGGGCAAAGACGACGACGCGGCTGGTGCTGCGGGCGGGCTGCCAGCGCGTGGGGCGGGCAAAGACGACGCGGCGGCGGGCGGTGGTGGTGCTTCGGCAGCCCTGGACGAAGACCTGAAGAAGCTCGACGACGTGGTGACGATCAAGAATAATTTTAGCGATATCAAGTGCAAGCGCCTGCCGCTCAATGCCAAGGTCTCGGTCGACTTCCAAGACGCGCCGCTCGAAGCGGTAACCAAGCTGATGAGCTGCTGGCTCGACCGCAACTTTGTGGTGGCCACGCAGAAGCGCGGCGCCAAGGTGACGATCCTGTCGCCGCAGCGCGTGTCGGTCTACGAAGCGTATCGCGCGTTCTTGTCGTCGCTGGCGGTCAATGCCCTGACGATTACCAAGAAGGGCGCGTTTCACTACATCGTCGACGCGCCAGATGCCCGCAGTTCGGGTGCGCAAGTGCTTGGCACCAAAGGTGTTGTTCCCGATGAAGACAACATCATTACGCGGCTGATTCGGCTGAAGCACATCGATGTGAAAGATGCGGAGGGGCTCGCCGGCAAGTTCAAGTCGAAGTCGGGCGACGTGTTTGTGTACGGCCCGACCAATACGCTGATCGTGACGGACTCGGGGAGCAATATCCGCTCGCTGATGCGGCTTTTGGCCGAGGTGGATGTGCCGCTGGGCACCGACAAGATCTTCATCCGACCGGTGCAGCACATGGATGCGGGCGAGTTGGTCGAGAAGATCACAGCGATTTTTGGCGATGGCAGCGGCAGTGGTGGCGGCGCCCGCGGTGGTGGAGCGACGGCGCCTGCCGCTGGCGGTTCTACGCAGATCGGCAGCTCGTCGAACGGTTCGTCGGCGGCGAAAGTGACGCTGACCAAGGTGGTGGCCGACGACCGCAGCAATCAAATCATTGTGATCTGCACCCGTTCGAACTATCTGAAGGTCGATGCACTGATCCGCAAGCTGGATGTGCCGATCCCGGGCGAGGGTGCGATCCACATCCACCACCTAGAGAATGCGGATGCGGAAGATGTGTCGCAGACGCTGAGTTCGCTGACCGGCGGCGGCAGCGGCGGTGGCGCCAGCAAAAGCTCGACCAGCAAAAGCAGCAGCAGCAAGAGCACGGGGGCCAAAAGCAGCGGCGGCGGCAGCGGCGGTGGCTCGGCCAGCTTGTTTGAAGGTAGTGTGAAGATTACGGCGCATAAAGCCACGAATTCGCTGGTGATTGAGTCGTCGCTGAAAGACTATGTGGCGCTGCAGAAGGTGATCGCCGAGCTCGACCGCAAGCGCAAGCAGGTCTACGTCGAGGCCGTGGTCATGGAAATCTCGACGAGCAAGAACCGGAAGACGCAGCTGGCGGGTTCGGCGGGCACGACGTTCGACATCGGTGGCGACACGGTGCCGCTGCTCTTTGGTTTGGGCGGCTTGGGCATGTCGGGCGTGAGCCTGCAGCAGCTGAATTCAGGCGGTTTTGCCGCAGGTATGCAGGGGCCGCTGCTCAACGTGAATGCGGGCAATACGGGCAGTTCGTCGGTGGCGGCGGGCGTAACGCTGTCGATCCCGGCCTTTGGCTTCTTGGTGCAGGCCATCCAAGAAAACAGCGACGTCAACGTGCTCAGCACGCCACACATCCTTACGCTGAACAACGAAGACGCTGAAATTACGGTCGGTCGCAAGATTCCGTACCGCTCGCAGTCGATGGGTAGCATGGGCGGTTTGGGCAGCATGCTGGGCGGTCTGGGCGGCAGTGCACTCGGCGGCATGGGTGCGATGGGCGGCCTGAGCTCGATGATGGGCGGCATGATGGGCGGCATGGTGCAGTTCTTAGATGTGGACATGACGCTGAAAATTACGCCGCAGATCAACGAGTCGGACTACATCAAGCTAAAGATCGACGAGCAGTTGAACGAAGTGGAAGGCATCGACCCGAACCTAGGGCCGACGACCAGCAAGCGCAAAGTGAACAATACCGTGGTGGTGCGCGATCAGCAGCCGGTCGTTATCGGCGGCCTGATTACCGACCGCGAGTCGACGGGCGTGGCCAAGATCCCGGTGTTGGGCGACTTGCCGCTGATTGGCATGCTGTTCCGCAAGAATTCCGTGATGATCGAAAAGAAGAACCTGCTGCTGATTATTGTGCCGCATATTATCAAGGATGCCAGCGACTTGCAGCGCATGCACGAAAATAAGATGGAGCAGATTCGCCAATTCGTCGACGAGCTGGCGACCAAGCAGAAGGAGTACCAGGGCAAGGTCGATTACCGCAAGAAGACTGGCTTTTTGGAGACCGTGTTCAAGGCGGTCGATAAGGCGGCGGATGAGCGCAAGCTGCTGGAGAAGGCCTACTTTGACAACCAAGATGTGGACAAGGTGGGTTCGCCCGACGGGCACGACCTGGAGTACGACCCCAATAAGGCCAAGAAGGGCGACAAGGGGGCCAAGGCCGACGACGACGAAGATGGCCCGCCGGTTGAGGTTTTGGAGCTGCCCGAAGCCGAGAAGGCCGACAAGGGCGCGGACAAGGCAGACAAGGCAGACAAGCCCGCTGAAAAAGCGAGTGATAAGCCTGCAGAACCCAAGGCGGATGCGGGCAAAGACAGCGACGTGCCAGCTGTAGAGGCCAAGCCCAAGGTGGCGGTCGACAAAGTAGCCAAGCCGGTGAAGGGTAAGAAGCACAAGAAACACAAGGGGATCAAGTGAACGCACGGATGCCTACCCCGCAAATTGACGCGCGGCCACTGGGGCAGATCCTGGTGGCGCGCGGCCTGACCACGGGCGAGCACGTGGAGTCGGCGCTGCGTACCCAAGGCGAGCGCGGCGGGCTGCTGGGCGAGATCCTGGTGGCGCAGGGGTCGGTGAGTAAGCTGCAGGTCCTTGAGGCCTTGGGGGCGCAACTGGGCCTAGAGGTTGTGCAAAAGCTCGATCACGATGCCATTGATGTGGCGCTGGTGGGGCCGCTGTCGATTGGCTATGCCCGCGACGCCGAGCTGCTGCCGCTGAAGCGCGACAACGGCGTGTTGACGGTGGCGCTGGCGAATCCGATGCAGTTGGGCGCACTTGACGACTTGCGCGTGCTGTTTGGCGGCGTGCGCATCGAGCCGATTCTGGTGTCGCCCGAGGTGCTGGCGGCGGCGATCAACTACTCGTTCGACCGCCGCGCGCGCGCCGATCAAGTGGTCGACGACATGGAAAAGGGCGACTCGGGCGTGGCCGACATCGCCATGGAGCTCGAAGACGCCGCCAAAGACATCTTGGACGAAGACGACGAGGCGCCGATCATCCGGCTAGTCAACTCGGTGCTGAACCAGGCGGCGAAAGAAAAAGTCAGCGACGTGCACATCGAGCCGATGGAAAAGTACGTGATGGTGCGCTTTCGCAAAGACGGTGTGCTCAAAGAAGTCGTGCGTACTTCCAAGAAGTTTCAGCCTTCGATCACCTCGCGCGTCAAGATCATGGGCAACTTGAACATTGCCGAAAAGCGCCTGCCGCAAGACGGCCGTATCCGCATCAAGGTGGCGGGGCGCGACATCGACTTGCGTCTGTCGACGATCCCCACGGCCCACGGCGAGCGCATCGTGATGCGTCTGCTCGACAAGGGCAGTACCACGTTGGATCTAAAGACTTTAGGTATGCGCGAGTCGATCCGCATGGCGATTGACGGCATCTGCCACCGGCCCAACGGCATTTTGCTGTGCACGGGTCCTACCGGTTCGGGCAAGACGACGACGCTGTACTCGGCGCTGATGACGATTAATAACCCGGATATCAACATCTTGACGATTGAAGATCCGGTCGAGTACCAGCTGGAAGGCATCGGCCAGATGCAGGTGAACCCGAAGATCGACTTTACCTTTGCCCGCGGCCTGCGCGCCACGCTGCGCCAAGACCCCGATGTGGTGCTGGTGGGCGAAATTCGCGACTTGGAAACGGCTGAAATTGCAGTGCAAGCCGCGCTCACGGGCCACTTGGTGCTGAGCACGGTGCACACCAACGACGCCGCCTCGACCTATACCCGCATGATCGACATGGGGGTGGAGCCGTTCCTGCTCTCGAGCTCGATCGCGGGCATCTTGGCGCAGCGCCTGATTCGGGTGCTGTGCAAAGACTGTCGGCAGCCCCACATTCCGACGGACTTGGAGCTCGAGCAGCTGGGTCTGGATCGCAATGACCCGCGGGTCAAGGCCGGCACGTTCTTTAGGGCCAAGGGCTGTCCGCAGTGCTCGATGTCGGGCTATGCGGGTCGCTCGGGCCTGCACGAACTGCTGATTCCTAGTGAAGAAATTAAGCGCCTAGTGGTGTCGCGGGCCGATGCAGGTGCGATCAAGCGGGCAGCCGTGGCACAGGGCATGGCGACCCTGCTGATGGACGGCGCCGAGAAGTGCCTGACCGGCTTTACCACGATCGAAGAGGTGATGCGCATTGCCAATGCGGACCAGGCTGACTCGCAGGAACAAGGGTAAAATATGCCAGTTTACGAGTACATAGGTAAAGACGCCAATGGGCGCACCGTCAAAGGTACGCTCGATGTCGAGGGTGTGCGCGGTCTAAAGACTGTGCTGCGCCGCGATAAGGTGTTCTTGACCGAGTACCGCGAGGCGGGCGCCAAGGGCGGCAAGGGTCAGAAGGTCAAGGCCGGTCAGCAGCAAAAGTCAGGGTCGCGCGATGTGGAGATCGGCGAGATGCTGACGCGGATTAGTCCGCAGGATATCAGCGAATTTACACGGCAATTGGCGACGCTGCTGAAGGCCTCGGTGCCGCTGGTCGACTCGCTGGCGGCGGTGGTCGAACAGCTTGAGAACCCCAAGCTAAAGCGCGTGGTGGCGCAAGTCCGCACGGATGTGAACGAAGGTGCGCCGTTCTGGCGGGCGCTGAGTGTGCACGAAGATGTGTTTGAGAACACGTACTACAACATGGCGCGCGCGGGCGAGTCGTCGGGCAACCTAGATGTGGTGCTGCAGCGGCTGGCCGATTTTACCGAAAGCCAAGTTAAATTGCGGAATAAGATCATCGGTGCCCTGACTTATCCCGTGATCATGCTGTGCATCTCGTTTGCGATTGTGACGGGTATGATGGTGTTCGTGGTGCCGAACATCACCGCTATGTTTGCCGACTTGGGCGCCGAATTGCCTTTGATTACCAAGATTTTGATTGCATTTAGCAAGCTGTTTACCAACTTTTGGTGGGCGGGCGGCCTGGCAGCGGTCGCGGCTTGGCGCGGGTTTGCCAAGTGGAAGGCGAGCGAGAAGGGCGGCGAGACTTTTGACCGCTGGCTGCTGCACGCGCCGATTATGGGCGATCTAATGCGAAAGATTGCGATTGCCCGGTTTTCGCGCACCTTGTCGACGCTGCTGTCGTCGGGCGTGCCGCTGCTGACTGCGCTCGAGATCGTCGAAAACGTGGTGGCGAACAAGGTCTTGGCCAAGGTGGTGGCCGAAGCGCGCACCGCTATTCGCGAGGGCGACAACATCGCGGGACCGCTGAAGCGCTCGGGGGAGTTTCCGCCGATGGTGGTGCACATGGTGGCCATTGGCGAGCGGTCGGGCGAGTTAGAAGAGATGCTGCGCAATGTGAGTGAGTCGTACGAAAATCAAGTAGATACGCGGGTGCAGGCCCTAACCAGCCTGCTTGAACCGCTGATGATTGTGTTCATGGGGTTGGTGGTCGGCTTCTTGGTGGCGGCGATTTTGCTGCCGATGATGAAGCTGACGCAGGCCGTTCAACAGGGCTAGGCGCCCCCAAAAGACTAGGAAAGAGCGGAGGAAGCGATGAAGGTGCAAGAACTGCAGAAAATTATTGTAGAAGTTCGTAAAAACGAGCGCGGCATGACGCTCATCGAGATCATGGTGGTGATCGTGATCATCGGCGTGCTGGGCTCGGCGCTCGCGTTTGGCGTAATGGGCGCCCTGGGCGAGGCCAAAGAAGATACCTGCAAGGCGCAGATCGCTAATGTGGGGCAGATCGTCGAGGCCCACGAGGCGCGCAACGGCGACTTTCCGCAAAGTCTGCAGTCGCTGACCGAGGGCAAGAAGGCCAAGCTGAAGCCCGATAACCTTAAGGATCCGTGGAAGAAAGAGCTGCAGTACCAGGCTAACGGCGAGGGCTTTACCCTGTGCTCGGGCGGCGCGGACAAGAAGGTGGGCACCGAAGACGACATCTGCTACGGCGGAAAGAGCCGGTAGATGGTGAAAAGATCCCAGGGGTTTACGCTCATTGAGTTGATCGTCGTCGTCGCGGTGATGATGGCGGTGACGCTGGCGGTGGCGACTGGGGTCAACAACATCCGCGGTGCGTCGGCGCAGGCCGAGGCGGGCAAGGTGGCGACGGCGGTGCGCTATCTGTACAACCTGGCGGTGGTGACAGGGCGCAACCAGCGGATGGTAATCGACCTAGATACGCGGACTTGGTGGGGCGAGGGCCAGACGAGCGACGACCCGTGCCAGGGCTTCTTGCTGCCGGGCGACAAAGAGGACGAGGGGACCGACGAGCAGATGAAGAAGTCGGGCGGCTTTGAGGCGAGCAAGACGACGCTGCTGCAAAAGAACGTGCTGGATAAAGGCGTGAAGTTTGCCGGGGTTCTGACCAGTCACGACGACCAGCCGCTCGAGAAGGGGCAGGCGTTCATCAACTTCTTTCCGAATGGCACCACCGAGCACGCGCTGATTCAGCTGAACGCCGACGACGACTGGAACACCGTAGAAGTGTTCGCTTTGCAGGGTACGGCCAAGGTGCATTCGGGCAAGGTCGAGTTCGACGAGCTGAAGCGCGACAAGGAGGAGAGATAGGTGCGCAAGGGTAGTGCCGGCTTTACGTTACTGGAAGTATTGGTCGCCATGGCCCTTTTGGCTTTTGCGCTCACCATTATTGCCGGTAGCGCGTCGTCGTCGGCGAACTACAGCAAGCGCGTGTACCGCTCGACCGTGGCGGCGCTGCTGCTGCGCGGAACTCTGCTGGATATCGAAGAAAAGTATCGGAAAGACGGCTTCCCCACCAACGACCTGACCGGCCGCGACTGCGATCTGCCCAAGGCCTATGCCAAGCAGTTCAAGTGCCGCTACGACTTGCTGGGCCTGAACTTAGACGAGGGCTCGATCTCGGGCATGACCGAGCAGGCCCAGACGATGCTGACCAAGGCGCAAGAAACGCTGGCCCAATCGGGCGCTTTGGATAAGTTATCGGGCGATAACAAGGGCGCCGCGCCGATGAACAAGGGCATGGACATGGGCAAGTCGGCCGAGCAGGCGCAGAACGCCGGCATGGACTTGGGCTCGATCGCCAAGGGTACCGACCTGATGGGGCTGTTGCAGGTGATTTTGCTGTCGGGTCAACAGGGTATGAACCTGCTGGATCTGTGCGACATCAACATTGCGGTGCTGCAAATGTCGATGGGCCTGGTGATTAGCAACCTGCTGCCGATGGTGCTCAAGCGCGCCAGCGACCGAACGCGCAAAGTCATCATCCACTTGCAGTGGAAAGATGAGGTGGGCGACAAGCGCAGCCTCGACATGGAGACGTTTACGACTGCGGTGAGCCAAGAAGAGGCCGAGGCAATCCGCAACATGCAGAAACAAGAGAAGATTCAGAACGCGATGGATCCGACCGGCGCGGGCGGTATGCCTGGGATGCCGCCTGGTGGTCTGCTGGGCACTTTGGGCGGCGGGGTGAAGCGATGAAAGCGCACGCCCAGAGTGGCTTTACCCTAATCGAAATCTTGGTGGCCGTAGGTCTGCTGGCGGTTTTGGGCGTGATTTTGGCTACTTCGACGTCGTCGCTGATTGGCGCCATCCGCGAGAACCGCCAGAGCCAAGAGTACTACCACGCCGCGCGCGTGGCCCTGGGGCGCATGGAGAACGAGATCGCCATGGCCTACCTGAGCAAGCACCAGAGCGACCACAAGTCGACCAAGACGGTGTTTGTGGGTAAGCAAAATGCGCTTACGTTCTCGACGATTGGCCACCGGCGGATGGTGCGCGAGGCCCGCGAGAGCGACGAGGCGGTGATCGAGTACAAGCTAGAAAAGGACACGAAAACGGGCGCTTCGATCCTAGTGCGCCGCGAGAAGGCGATCATCGACGACCAGCCGTACAAGGGCGGGCGCAAGCAGATCCTGGCTTGGGGCGTGAAGAAATTAACCTTTGCTTACTGGGATATGGATAAAGAGAGCTGGCAGTCGGACTGGAAGGTCGAGATCGACAATGCCAAGGAAGAGGAGATGAAGAAAGCCCAGGCAGCGGCGGGCGTTACGGCGATGACCGGCAACGCGGCGCTGGGCTCGGCACTGGCGGCCAATGCGGCGGACCAGAAAACGACGCATGGCCCCATGGACTTGTGGCTGCCGGCGCGAGTCAAGGTGATCATGGTGCTGGCGACCGAAGAGGGCGAGCTGACGTTTGAGACGCAGACGCGCATTCGGCTGCAGCAGCCGCTGAGCTTGGGGGGTATCTATGTGCCCAAGCCGTATGAGAATTCGCTCAATCCCTACGCGGCCATGCCGGGGCAGACGCCGGGCAGTTTTAGTGTACCGGGTGCGGGCGGGATGGGCGCGGGGCTGCCGGGTAGCCCAATGGCGCCGCGGCTGATGCCAACCAACAACCCACCAGGGATTCATTAATGGCTCAGAATCGCAAGCTTATGCTGCACGAGCGCGTCGCTGAGGCGGTGCGGGCGGGCTTGCGTGCGACGGGCCAGGGCTCGGCGGGGCCGACGGACCGGCAACGCGGGGTGGCACTGCTGCTGGCGATGGCGTCGATCGCGATTCTGACCATCTTTTCGCTCGAGTTTACCTATACTTCGCGGGTGGCGGTCAAGACGTCGAGCTATGTAGAGGCCGAGGTCGAGGCGCACCTGCACGCGCGCGCGGCGGTCGAGCTGGCGGCGATGGTGATCGGTAGCAACGACCTGGTCGAAAAGATGATTTCGCAGTACTCGCAGATGCTTGCGGGTAAGAAGCCGAACATCAGCATCGGCGCGTATGCGTGCGAGTTCGTCAATGCCTTTTGCAAGGGCGAGATGACGCTGATGGGCTTGCAACTGGTCAATCTTGAAGGGCATCCGGCGGTGGGCCTAAAGCGCGGCACCTGTGGCTGCAAGTCGGGCGACGACGACGGGCGGGTCAATATCAACCGCGTCAACGACTTGGGGCAGAAGCAGGCGGTATTCGACACGCTGTACAAGCTGCTCGAGCGCAACGAGGGCGTGACGCGGGTGGGCGAGATTGATAAGGATATGGCGCAGTTGGCGCTGAATGTCATCGACTGGGCCGACAAGGATACCCTCAAGACCGACATTGATCCGGGTAGCAAGAAGCTGGTCGAGGGCTCGGGTGCTGAGGGCGCGGGCTATGCGCGCAGCAACATGAAGGTCAAGGACGCGCCGTTTGATACCACCGAAGAAGTGCGGCTGGTGCAGGGCATGACCGACAAGATGTGGTGCAAGCTCAAAGACCAGCTGACGGTGTATAACACTGATAAATTGAACGTGAATACTGCGTCGATCGAGGTCATTAAGGCGCTGATTTGCAAGAATCTGGCAAACCCGATGAACGAGACGATTGCGTGCGCGCGCGGCTACCAACAGAGCGCCTTTGTGCCGGTGAATGTGGCGGGGCAGTACATCGAAGTATGCAGAACGCTGAAGAAAATGCTGTTTTCGCCGCCGTTTGCCAATCCGGGGCGCTTCGTCAGCTTCTTTGATAAGTTGGGCACGGTAGTACCGGCTGACTATGCGAAAGTATTGGCGATTAATCAGGGTCGCATGCTCGAAGATATCGGCACGACCGGCAAGATTGTGCGCATCCAGGCCTATGGCACCAGCGGCAAGGTGCAGCGGCGCATCACCGCGCTACTCGACACGACGTCGCAGCGGTACGTGTATTGGCGCGAAGACTGAGCGAAGGGGATAGGGCGAATGGCTCATAGAATCCTAGGTTTAGATATCGGTACGCGGGCGATTCGCCTGGCGATTGCCGACAAGTCGCTGCGGCAGACGACGCTGACGGGCTGGGACGAAGAGGCGGTGGCGCCTGCGGACCCCAATGCGGCGGCGCATCATCGGCCCGCGCTGTTTTCGCCCGAGCAAGTGGCGGCGGTGCAGACCCTGCTGCTGCGCAACCAGCGGCCCGACGATGTGGTGGCGGTGGCGATGCCGGCCACATATGTGATGCACCGCGTGCTGGCGTTTCCGTTTCGCGACGATCAGGCGATTGGCGAAGCGGTGGGTTTTGAACTTGAAAATCATATTCCTACGCCCATTGCCGATGTGGTGGTCGACTTTGTGCGCCTGGGCGAAGTAGAGGGGCAAACCGAGGTGCTGGCGCTAGCTGCGCCGCGCAGTATCGTAACGAAACATATTGATGCCTATAAAGAAATGGGGATCGAGGCGCGGCGGCTGGGGCTGCAGTCGCTGGCCTACGCGCACCTGGTCCGCAAGCTGCCCGATGCCAAAGACGGCGTGACGATGCTGGTGGATGTGGGCACGCGTTCGGCCGAAGTGCTGATGTGCCAAAATGGCAAAGCCCAGATGTTGCGCAGCTTTGCGGTGGGTGGGCAGACGATCGCGGAGGTGTTTGCCAGCTTGGTGCAAAGTGACCTGGAGCCGGCCGACCTGCTGCGCGGCCATGCGGTGCTGCTGCCCGACGAGGCGCTAGAAAATGAGCAAGAGCGCGGGCTGGCTTTGGCGAGCCGGCAGGCCCTGCAGCCGCTGCTGCGCGAATTGCGCCTGACTTTGGCGAATTGGCAGCGGCGCTCGCACAAGAAGCCGGACCGGATTTTGCTGACGGGTTGGCTGGCCGAGCTGGGTGGCGTGCACGAATTGATCGAGCGCAGCCTAGACCTGCCGGTGCAGTCGATTGCGCTGGGCGACATGCCGGATGTGCGGCTGGCGGGCGCGCACGACCTGGGCGACCGCGGTGCGCTGGCGGTGGCGCTGGCGCTGGCGGCGGCGGATACCGAGAGCGACGACGACGTCGATTTTCGCCAGGGCGAGCTGGCCTACGAAGGCGACTTTAAGATCCTGCGCCAGCGCTTGCCGCAGCTGGTGGCGTTTGTCGTGGTGGCGCTGTGTTTGATGGGCATCCGCGCCAGCTTGAACTACCGGGCGCTGGTGATCGAGCAAGAGCAGCAACTTTCGATTCTGCAAATTCTTTCGAAGCAGGTGACCGGCAAGGCTTCGACCGACTTTGAGACGGTGCGCAAAGAGCTGGCGCGCGAGCCGGCGGTCGATATGGCGGCGCTGTATCCCGATATCACTGCCTTTAAGGTGTTAGAAGATGTGTCGGGGATTTTGGACAAGGTGACTGAGCCGCCGGACTTTAAAGCGCCGGGTGGACCCGAAGAGGAGGCCGCACCGCAGCCGCCCCCAGCCATGCCCATGGCGCCGATGGGGCTGAACCCGCCGCCAGGATTGGCGAATATTCCTGCGCATCGTCTGCCGACTGTGGACGCGGTGCGGCGACCGCCGCGGGGGCCCGGGCACGGCCGCGCGACGGGTGGGGTGCCGGGCGGTGTGACGGGCGACGATACGGCAAGCCAGGCAGGCACTTCGCCGGCGCCGGGTGGGATGCCGCCGAGTCCAGCGGCGGAGGCCAAAGGCAAGTCGGAAAGCGGCGAGGGCGCCGAGGGCAAGGGCCGCGACCCGAACGAACCGTTTACGGGGCACAAAGTCGAGCTGGCGGCGGTGCAGATCGAGCGCGGCCGGGCGACGCTGCGGGGCGATGCCGACACGCAAGACGCAATTTTGGCGCTGCAGCAGGCGATCGACGCCCATAAGTGCTTTAGCAAGGTCAAGTCGAGCTCGGACCGGATTACTTTTGATCGGCACCGCGACTGGTTCAAATTTACACTGGAGTTTGAAGTGGCCTGCCCGGCCGAAGCTGAAAAGGTGACGAAGGGCAAAGGCGACAAGTCGGGCGACGCCGAGAGCGATAAGTCGGACGGCGAAGGGGACGATAAATGACGCTGATGGCGTTGAAATTAGGCAGGATCGGCGCGGCATTTGAGCGCATGAGCGACCGCGAGCGCAAGCTGGTGATGGCCGGCGTGGCGCTGATGACGATGATTGGGCTGGTGCTGGTGGCGGTGCTGGTGTCGCGGCGCGTCAGTGCGCTCGAAGAAGAAGTGCAGGGCAACGAGGTCGCGCTTAAGGATATTTCTGGGGCGGCGCCGCGCTACCTGGCTCTGCGCGAAGAAGAAAAGAGCGTAGCGGAGCAGCTAGACCGGGCGGCCAAAGAGCCGCTGCAGGCCACCGTGCTGGCGATCGCCAAAGAGATCAAGTACCAGGCTAAAGATGCCGACGGCGCCGAAACGGAGACGCGGCTGGCGGATGTGATCAAATTCTCGAATGCTTCGGATATCTTGGCCGAGTTGACCACCAAGGCGGCCAAGAAGGTGCAAAAGACCAAGACGAAGAAGAAGAAGGGCGCCAAAGAGGTGTTTTTGTCGACGATCGACGCGGTGTTCCAAAATGTGCCGGATGATGCGGTGCTGCGCTTCTTGTCGAAGCTAGAGACCCACCCCGAGCCGATGTTTGGCCTTACCGTAGAGATTACGCGCACCGGGCCGACGCGCGATCAGATGCAAGCGACGATCAAGATTGGGCAATTCCGGTACGGACAGCTCGAGGAGTAGCGGATGCAGCGGTTTTGGCAACACCCGCGGATGATCGCGGCCCTGCAATATGCGGGATATGCCTTGTTTTTTATGGTGATCCTAGTGTTTGCGCTGCCGTGGACCTTTCCGGTGCGGCAGCTGCGCAGCTTTGTGACCAAGCAGGCGCGGCAGCAGGGTTATCCGATGGATATCGAGGAGATTCGGCTGCGCGGCCTGGGCGGCATCGAGCTGAACGGCCTGAGCGTGACGCTGCCGGGCAAGCCGGGCGAGCCGGTTGAAGGCGGTGGGCTAGCGCCGGGGCTGCCCGAAGTGGAGCTAAAGATCGACAAGGTGTCGGCTAAAGTCGCGCTTTTCCCGCTGATTTTTGGCAGAACTTTTGATGTGCGCTTTGACCTTGAAGCCGGTGGCGGCAGCATCAGCGATGGGCGGGTGGTGCAAAAGGGCGAGGTTTTCGACTTTGAAATCGGGGCGATCGATGGCCTGTCGCTGGCGGCGATGGGGATTGGCAAGCGCGCGCTGGGGCCGCAAACCAGTCTGCTGGGCGAGGTGGATGGCAAGCTGAACGGCAAGATGCAGATGCACTACGGCGGCAGTACCGACGACATGACTGGACAGGTGGAGCTAGAGTTGGCCGATGCCGTGCTGCGCTCGCCCGAGCTGAGTGTGCAAGGTGGCCTGCGGCTTCAGGATCTTGGCGTGGGGACGTTCACGCTGAAGGTCAAGATGAACCTGAAGCAGAACATTGCGGCGCTGTCGGCGGTGCGCGGGGCCGATAAGGCGACGGTGCTGCATATCGAGCAGATGCAAGCCGAGGGCGATCAGCTTGAGCTGGTTACGGAAGAGACGAGCCATATCTTGATTCCGCCTGGCAAAGCGGGCTTTAAGCAGGCGACGCTGCAGCTGCACTTTGCCTTTGCGCTGCCCGACAAGCCGAGCGCGAAGAAGAAGGGTGACAAGGGCAAAGACGCCGAAAAGACGGACGCCGAGACCGAAGACGACAAGGCGCAAAGTGATCGCATCAAGTGGGCGTCGCTGCTGTCGCTGGTGGGCAAGAAGCTGCAGCCGTTTGAGCGCGGCGGCTACATTGGCATTGGCTGCACGGGGCCCCTGTCGCGGCCGCAGTGCAAGCCCGAATTGCCGATGATGAATACGGGCTTGCGTGGTGCGGCGAAGAATGAGGGCGCGCCGGGTGCTGCTCCGGTCGCAGGCTCGCCACCGCCCACGGACCCAGCTGCGGCTGTGCCGGCAGTGGCCGCGCCGCCTCCCACCTTTCAGCCTGTGGCTGCGCGCCCCGAGCCCACGCCCGCTCCGCCCGCTGGGCCCAGTGCGGCCGATCAGCCGGTGCAAGCACCGCCGCCTGCGGCACCAGAGCCGGCGCGGGCGAACGATGGCCGTGGTCGTCCGCCGGCCGCCGAAGGGGATCGCCCAGCCGCGGGTGGTCGTCGCGGCGGTGGCGAAGAGGGCGATAACAATCGAGAAGCGCAAGACAACGCCAACGATAAGCCGAATGACGAGGATCGCCCGCCACGCGAGGACCGCGGTGGCGAGCCACCCGCTGAGGGCGGCGGCGAAAATCCGCAATAGTTGCACCCATACGATGCCAGTTGAGAAAGTGCGCGCGGGCAAGCAGCGCGGCTTGGGGGAGAGCATGGTCGAGAGGCTGCCGTTCGCGGCGATTGAATTTGCCGCCAATCCGGAGCCGCGGTGCCCGTGTGTGCTGCTGCTCGACACCTCGGCGTCGATGGCGGGTGTGCGTATTGCCGAGCTGCAGCGCGGACTTGCGCAGTTTCGCGACGAGCTGCAGGCCGACCCGCTGGCGCGCAAGCGGGTGGAGGTGGCGATCGTGACGTTTGGCGGCTCGGTGCGGTTGGCCAGCGATTTTACGGTGATCGAGAGCTTTGAGCCACCGCGACTGGTGGCCGACGGTCTGACGCCGATGGGCGCGGCGGTGCAGACAGGGCTAGAATTGCTGCGCGGGCGCAAGCAGATTTACCGCGACAATGGCCTGGCGTATTACCGGCCGTGGATGTTTTTGCTGACGGACGGCGAGCCGAACGACGACTGGCGCGAGGCCGCGACGGCGGTGCAACAGGCCGAAACTGGGCGACAGGTGGCGTTTTTTGCCGTGGGCGTGGGCGAGGCGAACATGGATGTGCTGGCGCAGATCGCCACGCGCAAGCCGCTGCAGCTGCGCGGGATGATGTTTCGCGAGATGTTTCAGTGGCTGTCGAATTCGCTGCGGTCGGTGTCGCAGTCGGGTCTGACCGACGAGGTCGCGCTGGCCAACCCCGCCAGCCCCGACGGTTGGGCCAAGGTGTGATGGCCGAGAAACAGCTGAATACCCAGGCTTGGCAGGTGCTGGCGGCGGCGGTGGCGGCTCCGCGCAAGCGCCCTGGCCTGGGCGACGATGTGGTGGGGCACAAAGTCGTGCAGACTGCCGCAGCAATGTGGCTCATCGCGGTGTGTGCCGATGGGGCGGGCTCGGCGCGGCTGGGGCGGCGTGGCGCTGAAGTGGCTGTGCGGCAAGCGCTTTTGTGGCTACAGACCAAGGTGCAGCGCAAGCGGGCCGGGCAGACGCCGTGGATGGTGAGCGGGCTGCAGCGGTCGGTCGACCGGGCCCTGCAAGCTGAGGCGCAGCGGCAGAAAACCAGCGTGCGCGAGCTGGCGACGACGCTGGTGTGTGCCGTGGCGGGGCCGACGCGGACGTGGCTGGCGCAGGTGGGCGACGGCGCGGCGGTGGTGCAAATGGCTGTAAACTCGGCCTGGCTGCTGCCAATTTGGCCAGACCGGGGCGAGCATGTGAACGAGACGCTGTTTGCCGGCGATCCGCGCTCGCGTTGGCACAGCCAAGAGCTGCCGCCCGTGCAGGCGCTGGCGGTGCTGAGCGATGGCCTGCTGCCGGTGGCGGTGGACCACGCGACGCGTCAGCCGTTTCAGCCGTTCTTTAGCGGGCTTGCGGGTGAGTTGCGCCGGGGCGAGGCCGCGCAACTGCACGACGCCTTTGTGGAGTTCTTGAGCTCGCCGCGACTGGCCGAGCGGACCGACGACGATGTGAGCCTGGTGCTGGCCGTGCGGCGCGCCGAAGCGGGTGGCGATGTACCTGCATGATGGGCAGCAGCCAGTTGAATTGGCTGAAGAACTGGGTCGCGGCGGCGAGGGCGTAGTGTTTGCGGTGGTGGGCCAGCCCGAGCTGGTGGCCAAGCTGTACAACGCCGTGCCCGATGGCGATGCTTCTGAGAAGCTGACGTATCTTGTGCAGTTGGGCGAAACGTCGCCGGAACTGCCGCAGGTGAGCGCGTGGCCGCTGGCCCTTTTGCGCGACGGCGACGGTGCGGTGCGCGGCTTTGTGATGCAGCGCCTAGACGGGCCGCAGCCTTTGCACCATCTGTATAGCCCCGAGCAGCGTAAGTCTCTGTTTCCGAACGCGACATGGCGCACGCTGGTCGAGACGGCGGCGGAGTGTGCGCGGCTGTTTGCCACCCTGCATGCCCGCGGGGTGGTGGTGGGCGACGTGAACGAGCGCAATGTGCTGGTGAATCACGCCGGGCAGCTGGTGCTGGTCGATGCCGACTCGTTCCAGGTGCAGCGCGACGACAAGGTGTATGTGACGGGCGTGGGCGTGGTCGATTATACGCCGCCCGAGCTGCAGGGCAGCGATTTTCGGAGTGCCGTGCGCTCGACCAACCACGACCGCTTTGGCCTGGCGGTGCTGCTGTTCAAGCTGCTGTTTATGGGGCGGCATCCGTTCTCGGGCGGCGCGGATGGCGACCTGGCGGCGGCGATTGCGGCCAAGCAATACGACTACGCGCAGGTGGCGGAGCGGCTAAAGCATCTAATTCCGCTAGCGATTCTGCCCAAGAACCTGCAAGACATGTTTGTGGCGGCGCTGACGGGCGACGAGCGACCCACGCCCGAGCAGTGGCGCGCCCAGCTGCAGACCTTGGCGGCGAGCCTGACGGTCTGTAGCGACGACCCCTTGCACGTGCTGCCGCCGACGATGGCGCGCTGCCCGTGGTGTGCCATCGAGTCGCTGCTGAATTACGCGTATTTTGCCCGGCAAGACCGCGATGGGTTCGCCTCGCGTTGGACGCCGCGCGAGCAGCAGTTGCAAGAGCTGCGGCTGGCGCTGGCCGAGACTTGGGCGCCGCCCGACCCCACGGTGTACCTGCTGCCGGCCGAGCAGCCCGCGGCGGTGGTGGTGGCGCGGCGGGCCTTGCGCATCCATGTGCCTGTGGATCCGCGCAGTTGGTACCTGGGCGTGCTGGGTGGCCTGGCGGTGCTGGCCGGGCTGGCGCGGCTGGCGCTGGCGGGCGTGCTCGACCATGTGGGGCAGCTGGCCATGAGCGGCGGTGTGCTGACCTGGTCGCTGGCGCGGTGGCTGCGTTGGCGCTTTAAACAGCCGTGGTTGCGCGAGCTTGCGACCCTGCATACCTTGCTGGACCAAGTGGAGCATTCGGGCGATGCCTGGCGGGTCGAGGCTTACCAATTCCGCAGTCGCGACCGGCAGTTGCTGAAGCGTTTTGGCCAGTTGGCGGCGCAGCACGAGGGCGTGGTGGCGTTTCGTACCGCCGAGCTCGAGCGGCTGCTGCTCGACAGCATCGACGAGGCGATGCGGCCTGCGCTCGCCAAGGTGCGGCTGCAAGATGCCGAGCTGCCCGGTCAAGTGGGCGAGGCGCGGCGGCAGGCGCTGCGGATTCGCGGCATCTTGACGGCGGCCGATGTAGACGAGCGGCAACTGCAGGGTCTGCCTGGCTTTACCCCGCCCATCATTGCGGCGCTGGTGCAGTGGCGGCAGGCGCTCGAGGTGCGGCTAGGTGGCCGCAAGCGGCCGGCGGCGCGGCCCGAGCATCGCGCGGCCATCGACAACAACTGCCAGATTATGCAAGAAGAAATCGAGGTACAGCTGACCGAGCTGGTGCGGGCGCGGCAGGCGGCGAGTGCCGAGGCGCGCGAGCAGCTAGAGCGCACCTATCAGCAAAGTACCCAGGTGGTCGCGGTGCTGAAGCGCCATGCCGAGCGGCTGCTGCTGCGGCTGCGCGAGGGGGTCGACCATGGCGAGCGTACAGCGTAAGTGGGCAATTCGGCTGGGCGTGCCCCTGGCGCTGCTGGGTGGGGCGCTGTGGCTGGGCGGGCAGTGGCAGGCGGCGCAGCAGGCCGCGCAGGCCCGCGACTTGGGGTGCCCGTCGACCTGTTGCGGGCCGCCCAATATGTGCAAATCGTACTACTACAGCACGGAATTTCGCCAAGATACCGAAGATGTGTATCGGCGAACCCTAGACGCTCTGGCGCTGCAGCCGGGCCAGCGGGTGGCCGATGTTGGGGCAGGCTGGGGCGGCGTAACGCTGAAGGCAGCGCCGATCGTGGGGTCGCAAGGCAAGGTATTTGCTACGGATCTTGACAGGTGGCGGCTGGCCGAGATCCAGCGGCGCGCCACGGCCGCCCAGCTGGGGCAGATCGAGACGGTGGCGGTCAGCGACCCGTGGCAGACCGGCCTAGAGCAGCAGCCCCCCAAGTCGCTCAACGCGCTAGTATTTTTGAACTCGGTGAACTTTAAGACCGAGCAAGAGCGTGCGCAGATCGTGGCGTATTTGCAGCGGTGGCGGGCGCTGTTGGCACCGGGGGCGACCGTGATTTACCACACCGACTGGCTGGACCGGTGGCTGCTGCGCGAGGCCGAGGTGCGCGCGCTGTTTGCCGAAGCCGGGTTTGGCCAGGCCCAGGCGCTGGCGCTGCCCGAGCGGTTTACGGGGGCGACGTGCTATTGCCCGCAGGCGGTGGGCGGGCAGGCGGCGACGCCGGTGCGCGTCGAAGTGGGGTATCTTTTGCGGTGGCGGGTTTAGCGGGGGCGTAGTTGGCGATGCGGCGAAAGCCGAGACCTAGTCTATAGCTGCGGATTTGGCTGGCCCTTGGCGCTGCAGGGGCCAATACCGCCAGCATGGTGTTGGAATTTTTGTAGATTCTGTTGGTTGCGAGGCTGGAGCGGCCGGCGCGTAGGCACGGCCGCTGCGCCCTGGTGCGGGTATTGCGCAGTTGTCTTGTGGCGTCGCGGGCGACCTTGTTCGCAGCGTCCTTCTTGACTTGATCGCAACCCCACATCCTGCGCAAGCCCGGTCTGACCAGCGCAGCGTCGGATGCCCAGCGCGTCGCGGGGCGTACCGAATACCTGTGAACCGATTGCAGCTACAGCAATTTGACTGGCAACAAGAACCTCCCTTCAGCCACAGCGCCGATTCGCACCATCTCACACTCGTGCCCGAAACTCTGGATACCAGACGGGAGCTACGTCGCGGCGCGGCGAGTCGGCCCCAAGGACGCGAGGTTGCGCCCCAGAAAAACGACAGGGTCGCCCACAGAAAACCCAGTGTGATCAGATTGTTCGTTCTGAGCGGCGCTGTCATGGCCCCACGCCTGTGCCGCGCGGTGCCGCCGTCGCTGGATTAGGGGGCTTTGAGCATGTCGACCGCGTCTCGCTCGGCGCGTGTTGGCCCGGTGCCGCGTTGTGGTGCTAGAATCCGTACGAACAGGAGGAACCATGACAGGTCGCCTAGAGATACAGCTACAACACTTTGCGTTGGTCGCGACAGCGTGGTTTGAAGGTGCGACCTTCATCCGCAATTACTGGGAGTTCTTCCGCGACTTTGTGGACGCGGACAAGCTCGCGAATGCTGACTGGCCGTACTTTCAGAGGCTCGGGACGCACATTCACGCCTTTACGCAACTCGCCATCGCCCGCGCTAACGCCCTCGGTAAGCCCAATCACCCGATCGAGACCTATCGAAACGTCTTCATGGACCTGGCACACGGCCAAGATCCGGTTGAGATGCGGGTTCGCCGGTTTGCAGACCGTGAAAAGAAGCTTCGCTACTTTGGCGACAGCGCGATCAGCGAGGTGGTGGGGTGTCAAGTTCTATCGTGACCCATTGGTAGAGAGGTACGGCAAGAAGACCTTGCGGTCTGGGCATCTGTATCAACTGCTGGCTTACCTGCGCCGCCACGCCGCCGAACGACCTCTCGACTGGCCAACGCGCGGGGTCTTGGTCTATGCCCATGCTGGGACTAGCTTTGACTTCCGGTACCAGCTCGACGGATACGATATCCGCGCTGTGACCGTAGACCTGACTGCGCCATGGGCCGTGTTGACGGGGGCAGTCCTGGATGCGCTGGCGTAGCAACCTAGGCGAGGCAATACAGACCACACCAGCCTCCCCACGCCCCACTGTCGGCTCCTCAACCCAGCGAAACTTGCCCCGCCATCGCTGCAGTCGTGCGCCGTTTGACCCACGCCGCAAAGGCCGCGCCCGTAAAGTACATAATCAGGCTGTAGACTACCGCAGGTACCGCCAAGTCGAGGTTGCCCAGTACCGTACCCGCCACCGCGATGGCCATGGTGCCGTTATGAATGCCGATCTCAAAGGCGATGGCCGCCGATTGCTTCTCGTCGAGGCGCAACAGGCGTGGCAGCGCGTAGCCAATGCCCAGGCTGGCCAAGTTGAAAACGAAGACCGGCGCGCCCACCTGGGTAAACCAGCCACCGAGGCCAGCGCGTTGCTGCCAGGCCGCGCCCGCAATGACCAGCACCAAGAACACGGCCGAAGCAATTTTGACCGGCTTGTCCATGCGCGCGGCGACGGCGGGTTTCTGCTTGCGGATCAGCATGCCAATGGCCACAGGCAGCAACACCACCAGCAACACCGAGAGCACCTTGCCAAATTGCAGAGGAATCTGCTTGTCTTGCGCCATGAAGTGCTGCATACCCAAGCCCACCAGCAGCGGCACCGACACGATGGCGAGCACGCTGTTGATCGCGGTGAGCGTCAGGTTCAAGGCCACATCGCCGCCCGCCAAGTGGCTGTACAGATTGGCTGTTGGTCCGCCCGGCGATGCAGCAAGCAACACCAAACCCACGGCCAGCACGGGGGGCAGCGCAAAGGCATGGGCGAGGCCAAAAGCTACGGCCGGCAGCAGCAGAGCCTGGACCAGCAGCCCAGCCGTCACCGCACGGGGATAGCGGGCAACCCGTTGAAAGTCAGCCCAAGTCAAAGCCAATCCCAGGCCCAGCATGATGATGGCGAGCGCGATGGGCAATACGATAGACAGTAGCGGCGACGGTTGCATAGGCCCTCCCCCGTGGGCGATCGGCATTGCACGTGGCGCGCGCCTCCGACCCCGGGCGGCGCATCCCCATCCGTTCAACCTGCAGGTCGTACCGCGGAACAGGGCGAGCTTGCATGGATTTTTGCGGTGGGTCAACGGCCTATTCCGGCAATCGCTTCGAGCCGCGTTGCGCGCAAACGAGCGGCCTTCACCGATTCGCCGCCGCCGCCAAGGCATGAGCCCGGCGAGCGCAAACGGCCACCTTTGGCACACTTGACGCCGCAAATCGCACGCAAATCTGCTAAGGAGAACTCGTTTGCCGTGTTTGCTGCGGGCTGCGCTGGCGAATTGGCCGAACTGGGCTTGGGCGGGCACGCGGCGCTCGACCAGCTACATGGGCAGATCGACGGGCTGCGGCAGCGACTGGGTGCGGCGTAGCTGGCCCGCGGCAACCCCCGGTCAAAGCCGCACGAGTTGGCTGGCCGAAGGGCCGGCAGCGAGGTGGGGCTTGGCAACTGTAGGCGCGGCTTGCAGCCGCCGGCAGAAATCCCGTGGCTGTGAGGTAGAGCCCTTGCGCCCCCGCCCGAACCGCAGGCGCCAGCAGGTGGCCCGCTTACTCTTGTGCGCGGCTATTTCATTCTTTAGTTACAATGGACTCTGCGGTTTCTCGTCCCCGCGCCACGACCTAGGCCACCCCACCCCCGCTAGGCAGCACAATCCGCGTCAGGTTATCGACCCCATGCTCGCCCACGTACAGGTCGTCCTCAATCCGCACGCCGCCAAACGTCGCCAAACGGTCGACTAGCTCCCAGTTCACCAGCTGGCCGTGTTGACCCTGCCGCAACGGCTCCAGCAGCCCCGGGATGAAATACACCCCCGGCTCGATGGTAAACACCTGCCCCACCTCGATTTTGCGGGTGTTGCGAAGCCACGG
>CAISBR010000158.1 GCA_903883645.1 uncultured Myxococcales bacterium
CAACATGAACGCGGATCTCCTCCTGCAAAACCGCATCGTCTACACCAAGAACGCTTTCGCCGAGTTGGTGCTTTGGCGCGTGCCGCAGCCGCTGGCCGGCTCGCCGCACAACTTCAAGTGTACCCATTCACCACCCCCTCGAAGCGGTACAGCTGAAAAGTTGACAGCCAGTTATCGCGTGAAAAGATCTCGGTCGAGCCGCGCTGCGGCTGGGCGGGCCTACAGTGAGCGAAAGCGAAGAACGGATGCAGGCGGAAATTGTGAGCCAGCGCGCCGAGATTGCAGCGCTCAAGGCCCAAGTCGCCGAGTTGCTCGCGCGTTTGAACCGCGATTCGTCCAATTCGTCCAAGCCGCCGTCGACCGACCCGCCGTGGCACACCAAGCACAAGCCGCCGCGGCCGGCCACGGGCAAGAAGCCAGGCGGGCAGCCGGGCCACAAACCTCACAATCGTGCGCTGCTTGAGCCCAGTCCCGACGAGGTTTACGACTGTATTGGCGAGCAATGCCCACATTGTCAGGCAGTTCTTGACGAGTCGACGATCGTTGCAGGCAAAGAGGCGCTGCACCAAGTCGTCGAGGTCGTCAGTGAGCCGCTGGTGCAGAACTACTTCCAGAAGCTGCATAAGTGCGGAAAGTGCGGCCGGAAATCGCGCGGCCGACTCCCGGTGGAGGCGCCGCCAACCGCTGCCGGGCCGCGTTTGCAGGCCATCATCACGATGCTGATTTCGCAGTGCCACTTGAGCCGCGCTGACACCAAAGGCGCGATATCGCAGATGTTTGGCGTGGACTTGTCGGTCGGAGCCATCCACGACATCACGGAGCGCGCGGCGATTGGCGTCAAGCCCGCCGTGCAGGACGTGGCGCAGGCGCTGATTGCGGCGGCGACCAAACATTGCGATGAAACCGGCTGGCGTCATTGCAATAAACGGGCGTGGCTGTGGGTCGTCAGTAACCCCACGATTGGCGCGTACTTCCACATCGACGACCGGCGCAACCGCGAGGCCTTCGCCCAGCTTCTGCCCGAATTGCGGGGGCTTATTCACACGGACCGCTGGGGCGTGTACGACATTATCGCTGCACTGCTGCACCAACTGTGCCACGCGCACCTGCGCCGCGACATGCAAGCGCTCGTCGATTTGAAGGGCAGCGCCGGCGACCTGGGCACGGCGTTTCTGGCGGCAAGCGACGCAATGTTCAAGGTTTGGCATCGTTTCAAGGGTGGCGACATCGACCGGGCGGCCATGCTGGTCGAGATGCTGCCGGTGCAGGCAGACTGGCGCAAGCTGGCCGAGCGGGCCAAGGCGCACGAGCACAAGAAAGTTCGGGCGCTGGGTAAAGACCTGCTGAAACAATGGGATTCGCTGTGGCCGTTCCTGAGCCACGACGGCGCCGAGCCGACCAACAACCACGCCGAACGCGTCATTCGCCCCAGCGTGCTGCTGCGCAAGACCAACGGCGGCACGCACAGCCTGATTGGCTCCGACTTCGTGTCGCGGCTGCAAAGCGTCATCGTGACGGCCAAGTGCCAAGGCCTGCGTCTGGTCGATTGGCTGACCGGCGTGTTCAAGGCGCTGTGGGCGCCGGTCGAACTGCCGCGGCTGCTGCCGCAGAGCGCTGCGGGCTGACCCCAAAACCCGCACACCGTCTTCGAAATCCGTTGTTACGCCGTCAGCCATGCGCTACGCTCGGTGCTCCGCGCCGAGGCTCGGCGCGGGGTGGTGAATGTGTACCTGCGTCGTAATCATGGTCGAGCGCCGCAGATGCCGAGCCGCAATCACGGTAAACAGCGCGTCGGCCTGGCTGTTGTCGTACGCGGTTTGCCCCAGGTCATCCAGTACCAGCAGCGC
>CAISBR010000159.1 GCA_903883645.1 uncultured Myxococcales bacterium
CGGATCGCGCAACCGTGCAGGCATACTTGGTAAACCAGGCAGTGCATCATCAACAGGGTGACGTGGACCTGGAGCTTGAACAGGTCAGCGACCCCAATGACGAACCTAAGCCCCACGGAGGTGGGGCGCCGCAGGACTAGGCGCGGTTTTAACCGCCGGCATTGCACCGGCCGCCCCTCCGGCCTCGGCCAATCTCGCGGAACTGTGCTCAATTTCACGGCTACTCCCTCCATGCCAAACGCGAAGCGTAGGCGACGCCGCAGTATCGTTGCTTGCACTGCGTCGCCAACACGCGTGTGGGTGAGTGCCAGCGCGAGGACCTGTATCGGCTGGTCAAATACCTCTGCCATCACCGTGCCGCCCGATGTCCGCAACGCCAGCTTGGTCGACGCGCTCGCCGTGTTCAACGCGATGGTCAAGAAGGGCGAGTTCGAGCTTTTCCCTGCAGACTTGAGCGCTACGGCCGTGGCCGACCACCTCGCGCAGCACGCAGCGGCCGAGCTAGGCTGGCGGGTGGCCGCGCAGGGCGAGCGGGTGGCGGTCGACGTGCGCAGCGGCGTGGCGGCCGAAGGCAAGCTCCTGCACGGCAAATTGACCAAGATTATCAATGGTGCTCTGCCTCCGGGTTCCGCTGGCCGCAACAGCTACTTCCCGCTGGGCAATGGCGGCCATACGCCGGGCGAATTCTTGGCCGCGGCGGTGTCTGGCTTCGCAAAGAACCCTCAGCCCAAGCTGCCGGCAGGCTGGACCCTGGCTCAGGCCCAGAAGCTGGCCGACGATGTGCTGGCTGCCGAAAGCACGCGCAGCACCAGCTCCACGGCGCGCCGCGGGCTGTCGAACGCCAACAAGAACCTTGACCGCCGCACGCGCGAGATTCGCAAGCGCCTGCGCCTGATTATCGAAGGTGTGCACGGCGCCGACAGCCCGGCGATGCTCGACTACGGCATTGCAGTGCAGGGCCCGCACAAGTCGCGCGGCAAGAAGGCGGCGGGCGACGCCAAGGCGCCGGCGAGCTTGGATAGCGGCACCGCGGGCTAAAAATCGATTGATTTATCAATTCGTACCCTCTCCCCGGCGCAAGTACGCGAGCGGAGCGCCTTGTGACACGCAGGCGGCCCCGCAAACCACCCCAAAACCTCTAGCGCCAAACCCCAAAAACCGGTTAGCCTCGCCGCAAGAGGTACCCGAATGCCCGTCGCCTGCAAACCTATCGTCTTCGCCGCATTCCTCGTCCTCGCGACCAGCGCATGCCTGCAAACTCCGCCGCGCGACACGCAAATCTTGATCTACCCAGGCCTCGACGCCACGTTCGCCGACACCGACACCGACACCGACACCGACACCGACACGCATTCCGACACGCTCGACGACACGCAATCCGACACCATTTCTGACACGCCCACCCCGCTCGACACCCTCGCCACCGACACAGACAGCCCCGACATCGCCGAGCCCGACAGCAAACCCGCCGACACCACCCCTTCGCCGTGCGCGAGCGTGACGTGCTCGGGCCACGGCAGCTGCTTCCCCGTCTACGGCACGGTTTTGTGCAAGTGCGACCCCGGCTTCTGGCTTTTGGGCACGCAGCAGTGCCTGGCCGACAGCGAACCGTCGCCGTGCCACCCCAACCCGTGCGCCGAACCCGACAAAGGCGTCTGCACGGTCGCCGGCAGCGGTCCAAGTGCCAGCGCAGTGTGCGGCTGCAACCCAGGATTCACAGACACTGCGGGCGGTTGCCTGTTCGTCACCTGCCCAGCCATCGCCGCCCACACAGCGATTACCATCTACGACCAGACCGGCGCGGGCGTGGCCGGGGGCTTCGACCCGCTGCAACCGGGCGACGTGGTCAAAGTGCGGGTCGAGGTCGAGGTGCTCAGCGGCACGGGCGAGGGCGCCATCGAGCTGCAAGCCAGCAATCTCACCTTTGATTTGACCCGCCAGCACTTCGACGGCAAGCCCGTGCTGGGCACGCAAAAGGCGACGATTCTGACGGTGCCGGTGGCGCTGCAGCCCGGTCTGCACGCGTACGAGACGCTGGCGACCTTTGGCAATGCCTCTACGCCCCTGGGCCTGAATGCCCGGCTAGTTGGCGGCCCTAGCTGCGAAATTCCGCAGAGTCGCTCGGGTGCGCGCATCGGGCCGCTGGGGCTGAACGATGCCAAGGGCTTTGGCTGCATCGATCTGGACCGCACGCGCTCGGTGCAGGTTGACCACGACGTCGTCGAGAAAAATACCAGTGTTTACGGCAATGCCAATGGCGTTACCACCGATTACCAGCCGGCGGGCAGCATTGTGTCGGCCATGGTGCAGTGCGTGTACCGCCAGACCGACCGCGCGCTGTTTTTGGCGGGCGACGGGCGCGCGACGCTGCCGTGGGCGGTGGATAACGACCTACTTATCGAGGTGTACGACCATGCGCCGGCCAGTGGCGATGCGCCCGTTGCGGTGCTGTATCAGGGCACGGATCAGGTCACCTCGACCCAAGGCTGGCCGATGCACGCCGGGCCGGCGCCGGATGTGCCGGGTACGCATTTTGGCATTCCCAACGGCAGTCCGTTCGGGTTTTCGGCGGGGCATGTGCGGCTCGAAACGTGGGTGCCGCCGTTCAAGCAGACGTGGCTGCGGTTTGTGGCGCTCGACCAGGGCGTGGTGGGGCGGCTGACGCGGCTGTATTTGGTGTCGGAACCCGTGGCCGAGGCGCCGCGTCGCTGTTTGAGCAATTCGCAGTGCAAGTCTGCCGATGGGCAAGTCAACGCCGGCTGCATCGAGGGTCAATGCCAAGGCGGCGCCTGCGGTTCTAGCTGCCCCAGCGGTGAATTCTGCGTCGAAGGATTTTGCACCAGCCAATGCAATGCGGGCGGCGGCACCTGCCCCGGCGGCACCGATTGCGCCGCGCGCAGCTGCGTAACCCCAGGCACGTTGGGCGTTTGCGACGCCGCCAAGCAAGACCAAGACTGCCCGCAAGGCCAAGTCTGCCACTGGGGCCGCTGCGAGACGGGCTGCCACCATCCGCGCAAACAAGATCAGTCGTATAGCCAAGATCCTTCGTTTTGCCAGGGCAACAAACCCGCGCTCTGCCCGCACTGCCCCAGCCCAGAGCAAGGCTGCTGGAACAACGTGTGCAGCGAATGCGAAATCGACGCCCACTGCGCGCCCGGCTTGCTCTGCATCGACCGCATGTGTGTCGCGCCCTAGAGGTGCTAAAATGCAGTCAGAACCACGCGATTGGCCCCATCGTCCTTTGCCTGCTTGAGCGCGCGGTTGGCCCGCCGCAGCAGGGCCTCGGGGCTGTCGCGACCGCCCACAAAGCTCGTTACGCCCACACTAAGCGTCACGCCGTGGGGCCCCGCCAAGAATCGCTCGACGCGCGCACGAATCCTTTCGGCCACTTGCAAGGCCTCGGCCTGGTGGCGCTCGCTGCCGATCGACTGGCTACCCTTGTCGCCCACCTCTTCGGGCATCAAAATCGCGAACTCGGCACCGCCAAAATGGCAAATCGCATCAAAGTCGTCGCCTTGGGTCTTGGCCGTAGCTCGCCGGGCCGCACCAGCCAACACGCCCGCGAGCTGGCTGAGCAGGTTTTCGGCTGCGCCGTAGCCATTGGCATCGCTGTAGTCCTTAAAATGATCGACATCGATGCGCAACAACGCCACCTGCCGGCCTTTTTCGCGACTGTGCTCGACCTCGCCGTGCAGCCGCCGCTCAAAATACATGCGATTGCGCAGGCCTGTTTGCGCATCGGTCACCGCCGCCACGGCCAGGGCGCGCTCGCGGCGCCGCAGCGTCTCGACCAAGAAGCCGCCGACCACCGCAATTGCAATGTTGACCGCGACCGCCCAGCTCCAAGTCAGCATCACGTAGGCGAGCGTGTGCTGCAGCTGCCCACTCATAAACGGCATTTTAACGGGTTCGACCACACCATTATGCTCGGCCACCAGCAAACCGCCGTACATCAGCATGCCCAGCAGCAGCACTAGCCACGTCTCGCGTTGATCGTCGAGCACAATGGCCGCCTCGAGCGTAACCACTAGATACGCCGTCCAAAACCAGCTGAGCGCGCCGCCGCTAAAGTGGACAATGGTTGTGACCACCACTAGGTCCAAGATTAGCTGTAGCTCGACCAGCCCGCGCAGGGGCAGGCGCCGGGCCACGCCAAACTGCAGCGCCGCGTTGTAGGCCGCCGTACCCGCCACCGCCACCAGTGGCACCAGGGTGTGCTCGGCGACCACCTCGCTCATTGCGCTCAGTTGGTACACCACCGCAGCTACGGCGCCGTATAAGCCAAAGAAAAGCAGGGCAAACCAACGGGCGCGCACGACCAATGCGGCGCGGCGGGCCATTTCTTCGGTGCGCTCATCCTGGTTGAGCAGGCGTTCGTCGCCACCGAGTACGGCCCAGCCCGACAGGCCTTGCCCCTCTAAGTCATCGACGCCTGCGGAAAGGTCTGCCATGTCGTGCCCACTGCGCCACGGGGCGCCACCGCCATGGGTTGCCAGAGATTGCCAGCAGCGTCAAGCGACAATGGCCCTTGCGTGTCACGAATCAATCGAGGCCGCGGTGCCAGCCGCGCGAGCAGCAGTCCGACCTATGGCGCCAGCCCCCGCCAGCGACTACACTGCCCACGCGGCGCCACCCGCGCGCCGAGGCCAAACGGCAGAACACCACGGCGACGATGCGGCAATTTCTCTACATTTCGCCCTATTTTGCGCCCCAGTCGCAGGTGGGGGCGTTGCGTCCGCTCAAGTTCAGCCGCCACTTGCCCGCGCTGGGTTGGCAGCCGGTGATTTTGGCCGATCTGTGGCCCAGCGACCGCACCGACCGCGCCATGCTGCAGCAAGTTCCCGCCGATGCGCTGGTAATTCGCGATTACAGCGCCAAGGCTGCGCCCACGTGGCAGAGCTGGCAGACTCAGGGTGATGGGGCGCAACCGACTGAAAATAAGCCTAAACTGGCGAGTTGGACCGACCGCAATCTGCCCGCGTGGCTCAACAACCCCGAGCTGGTGCCCCTGGGCGAGCACAGCGTCGATCTGCCCCATGCCCGCCAGGCTGCGCTCAAAGTCATTCGCGATTACCCGGGGATCGAGGCCATCGTGGTCAACGCCGACCCCTACGCGGCGCTGCTGCTGGGTGCGGACCTCAAGCGCAGTACTGGGCTGCCGCTAGTGCTGGATCTGCGCGATCCATGGTCGGTTTGTCAGGCGCGGCGGCCGCGGCGACCCCTGCCGATGCGCTGGCTCGAAGACCGACTTGAGCGGTGGTGCGTCGAGCGGGCCGATCGCGTGATCTTGAACACCGCCAACACGCTGGCCGATTACCTGCGCCATTACGCTGACTTGCCGACCGACAAGTTTACGTTTATTCGCAATCACTTTGACCGCGAGCTGGTTAATCAGGGCACGCACCCGGGCTTCGACCGCTTTACCCTGCTGTTTTTGGGCCGTTTTGACCGCCTGCTGCCGCCCGACATGCTGCTGCAGGTGCTGGTCGAGCTGGCGCGGCGCGGCGTGGCGCCCGAGCAGCTGCAACTGGTGATTACGGGTGATTTTTCGCAAGCGGCCTGGCAGCAAGCGCGCGCGCTGGGGGTCGACCGCTACGTGGTGCTCCACCCGCACGTGCCGTACCACGCGATTGGCCCGGTGATGGCGGCGGCCGATCTGCTGGTGCTGATGGTGGTGCCGGGGGTAACCCAGCGCGTCAACGCCAAATTCTACGATTACATGAGTGCCGAGCGGCCGGTGCTGGCGATCGCCGACAACCCCGAAGTCGAGCAAATGCTGAATGATTCGGCCGCGGGGCAGATGCTGCGGCACGGCGATGTGGCGGGCGTGGCCGATGCGGTGCAGGCCGAGCTGGCGCGGGGCCGGCAGCGGGCGGTGCCGCGCCAGCCGATTGGCGTGTCGAGCCCCGAGGCGGCGGCCAAGCTCGCACAGATATTGCAACAAGTGGCGCGGCCTAAGTAGACTGCGCAAGACCTGAGAAGGAAAGTTCGCATGTGGAAAGTGACTTTGAGCGATTTGCGGCTGCATCAAGACGACCACGACGCGGTGCTGGGCGTGCTGCAGTCCAATTGGCTGACGATGGGGCCCAAGACTGCTGAATTTGAAGCGGCGTTTGCCCTTGCGCTCGACCCGCAGAATCCGCCGAGCGCCTACGCGGTGGCCAATTGCACGGTGGCGCTGCACATGGCGCTGGTGGCGCTGGGCATCGGGCCGGGCGACGAAGTCATTGTTCCCAGTCTGACTTTTGTGGCGACGGCCAACGCGGTGCTGTACACGGGCGCCACGGTTGTGCTGGCCGACATTGTGGGCCCCGGCGACCTGACCCTGTGCCCCGACGACGTGCTGGCGAAAATTACGCCGAAAACCCGGGCGATTATCCCCGTGCACTATGCTGGGCAGCCCTGCGACATGCGGCGGCTGGTGGCCGAGTGCAAGAAGCGCGGCATCGCGATTGTCGAAGATGTGGCCCACGCGCCCCTGGCCGATTGCATCGTGAGCGAGGATGAGCCGGCGCAAGCGTTGGGAACAATTGGCGATATCGGCTGTTTCTCGTTCTTTTCGAACAAGAACATGACCACTGGCGAGGGCGGCATGGTGGTGACCCGCCACCCCGAAATTGCCGAGAAGCTGCGCCTGCTTCGCTCGCACGGCATGACCACGCTGACGCTGGACCGCCACAAGGGCCACGCCTACAGCTACGATGTGGTTGAGCTCGGCTTTAACTACCGCATGGACGAAATCCGCGCCGCGCTTGGGCTTTCGCAGCTGTCGCGCCTGCCGGCGAACAACGTGCGGCGGGCCGAGGCGGTGGCGCTGTATCGCCAAAAACTGGCTAAGATTCAGGGTCTTGAGGTGCCGTTCGCCGATCGGCTGCCCGAGGGCCGGGTGGCGCCGCACATCCTGCCGGTGCTGCTGCCGCTGGGGGTGCCGCGGCTGGCGATTCAGCAGGCGATGAAGGAGCAGGGGATCCAGACCTCGGTCCATTACCCGCCCATTCATACGTTTACGCTGCATCGGGACTCGGAGCAGGTGCGCACGGCCAACCTCAGCGGCGTGGATTTTGTGGCCGATCGGCTGCTAACGCTGCCTCTTTACGCCGATTTGACCGAAGACGACATCGACTTGGTGGTGCGGGCGCTCAAGCACTCGCTCACTCAGGCCGTGGGGTAGCACGTGGCGCAACTTCCTAACACTGCAGTGGTTCTGGCCGGTGGCCTGGGCTCGCGCCTGGCGCCGCTGACGGCGATTATCCCTAAGCCCCTGGTGCCGATCGACCGCGAGGCGATTGCCGAGATTCTGCTGCGCCAGCTGCGTTACCGCGGCGTCGAGCAAGTTATTGTTTCGATTGGCTATCTGGGTCACTTGATCCAGGCGGTGCTGGGCGACGGCGAGCGCTTTGGCCTGCGCATTGAGTACCAGCGCGAAGAGAAGCCGCTCGGCACCGTGGGGCCCCTGGCGCTGCTGGCCGACCGCTTACCCAACGATTTCTTGGTGCTAAATGGCGATGTGCTGAGCGATATCGACTTCGGCGCGCTGCTTTCGACCCATCGCGACGCGGGCCGCACGCTCACGGTGGCCACGTATCCTAAGCAAGTCAAAGTGGATTTGGGTGTGCTCGAGACGGGGGCCGACGGCTGCGTCAACCGTTTTGTCGAGAAGCCGACCTACGATTTTCGCGTGTCGATGGGCGTTTATGCCATGAGTCGTAAGGTATTAGCTTACTTTGAGCCCGGACAGCGCTTTGGTTTCGACGACTTGGTGCTGGCGATGCTGAAAGCGGGCGACCCGATAGGTACCTTTGATTGGGGCCACGGGCGCTGGCTCGACATCGGCCGCCCGAGTGATTATGCCGTGGCGCAAGAGCGCTTTGCCGCCGAGCGCGAGTTTTATCTGCCCGGCGAAGGTGCAAATCGTGAGTGACCCCATATACCTAGACCATAATGCCACTACGCCGGTGCGCGCCGAAGTGGTCGAGGCGATGCTGCCGTTCTTGACGCAGCACTTTGGTAACCCATCGAGTTCGCACATCTTTGGCCAGCGCGCCCGCCACGCCGTCGACCAGGCGCGCGAGCAAATTGCCGCGGCGCTGGGGTGCAAACCGCACGAAATTCTATTTACTTCGGGCGGCACCGAGGCCAATAACCTGGCGATTCGCGGCGTGACGGCGGCGCTGCCGTACCGCAAGCATGTGGTAACGACCGCGGTCGAGCATCCGGCCACGGCCGAACCTTGTAACTACCTGGCGCGCAACGGCTATCGCGTCGACCGCTTGGGTGTGGACGCAGACGGGCAGGTCGACTTAGACGAGCTCGACCGGCTGGTCGACACCCAGACCGCGCTGGTGACGATCCTGCACGCGCACAACGAAACAGGTGTAATTCAGCCTACTTTAGACATTGCCAAGCTCGCGCATCGCCACAGCGCGGTGGTGCACGCCGATGTAGCGCAGGCGATTGGCAAGATCGCGGTCAATGTCGAAGACTTGCGGGTCGACCTGCTGAGTATCGCCGGCCACAAGCTGGGTGCCCCCAAAGGGGTCGGCGCGCTGTATGTGCGCACGGGCACGCCGCTTTCGCCGCTGCTGCTGGGGGCGAACCACGAGCGGGGGCTGCGGCCCGGCACCGAGAATGTGGCGTCGATTGTGGCACTGGGTCTAGCTTGTCAGTTGGCTGTGGGCGAATTAGAGCGTAATTCCGGGCGGATCGCTGGCCTGCGCGACAACCTGTGGCAGAGCCTGCAAGCGGGTATCCCGGGCATGGTGTGCAACGGCGAGGCGTCGCCGCGGCTGCCCAATACCCTGAGCGTGCGTTTTCCGCGGGTTACGGGCCATGCGGTGCTGGCGGCGGCGCCCGAAATTGCTGCCTCGACGGGCTCGGCCTGCCACGACGGCAGTGTGACGGCGCCGGCGGTGCTGCTGGCGATGGGGGTGGATGCGAGCGAGGCGGCGGGCACGGTCCGGCTGAGCCTGGGTCGCACGACCAGCCTCGACGACGTGCAACAGGCCGTGGGCGCTCTGGTTCGCAGCTGGCGGCGGGTGATCGAGGCCGGTAGCCACGGCGGGGTCGACGTTGAGGTTACCCACGTCGATTTGCTGGCGCAGCGCTAACTAAGACTGCAAAACAGGCAGAAAAGACTGGCGTTTTAGGAGTCCGAATGCAGCGAATTCAAGGTATTGCCGCGGCGGGCCTAGCGCTTTGTGCTTGCTCCGCGCCGCAGACAGGGGCCTCGCCGGCCGCGCATGGCCACGACTGCCCGATGCACGCGGAGCATCACGGCGAGCATCACGGCGAGCATCACGGCGACTACCATGCGCAACCTGGCGAAAATCCGCATAAAAGCCACGACGCGCACCATCGCTTCGACAATGCCGACGAGTGGGCCAAGGTGTTCGAGTCGCCCGAGCGCGATGCCTGGCAGCGGGGCGATGCGGTCGTGGCGGCGTTGGCTCCGGCCAAGAATGCGCGTGTGGCGGATATTGGCTCGGGTACTGGCTATTTCTCGGTGCGGCTGGCCAAGGCGGCGCCCGAGGGCAAGGTGTTTGGGCTCGACATCGAGGCCGACATGGTGCGCTACCTGAACGAGCGGGCAGGGCGCGAAAAACTGAGTAATCTGAAGTCTCTGCAAGCCAAGCCCGACGATCCGAGCGTGCCCGAGCCGGTCGACCTGGTGCTGGTGTGCGACGTGTACCACCATCTGAGCGAGCGCGTGGCGTGGTTCAAGAAGCTTTCTGCGCAGTTGGCACCCGGTGCGCGCCTGGCGATTGTCGATTTCACCATGGGCGATATCCCGGTTGGGCCGCCGATGGAGATGCGGGTGGCGCCCGAGGTGATGGTGGCCGAGCTGCAACAGGCGGGCTTTGTGCTCCAGCTGCGCGACGATAAGCTGTTGCCATATCAGCACTTGCTTGTGTTCGTGCTGGCCAAGTAGCCGGCGTCAGCGGCGTGGCGCGCTCATCAGGTCAATCGTGTTGACCCAGTTGCGAACTTCGCGCTGCACCGGCCGCAGTGTGCGCCACAGAAGCGACGGCGCGGGCGTCTGTCGGGCACGCTCAAACTCAGGCTCGGGGCACTTACCCTGAAAAAGCCCTGCAACCAAAGCACCTTCTATCTTGTAGCGGTGGTAAAGATGGTGCGTTCGCGCGTCGTCGCGGTAGTGAATGGGCTGCTCGGCCGCGCACAGCAGCGCTGCAAACGCCTGGGTGTGCTTAGGCACGAGATCAGCTGCCTCTTCAAGCAGTTGCGATTTGACCACGCGGTAATGGAAGCGCACATCGCCCACTTGCGGCAGCGCCTGGTGCGTGCGCAGCTGCTCGTCTACCGTCATCAGGCAAGGGCCCGCAAGTGCAGCTGTCGCTTGGCTTTCGTCGCGGTACATCGCACAACCTTGGATGCGTGGACCCTCAAAAAGGCTCGCATTTTCGTTCTCAGCTTGCGGCGCGCGGATGACCATTCCGTACCCGGTCGGATAGGAACCGCCGACACAGGCCCAATCGGGCTCGAGCTCGGTGCCGAGCAGGTCCATACCGTCTGGGTGCACCAAGTTTGCGGCGCGGTACAACGCCTGCGCTTTGTCGATTCCGTCAAGCTTCTCAGCCTGTTGCAAGGCCTTGATGTACCCGTGCACTTGCGGCCGCAACTTCGCCGGAAAATAGGCTTCTGCCGCCACGCCGCGCCCCAACCGCAGCAACCTGCGACCAATTAGGTGCCGCCACTCACTCTGCGAGCCCGGAGCGTCGCGGTACAAAGTCGACCAATCGTCACGCGCCTGGGCCGGCTGGCTAGCTAGCTGCTCGTCGGTAGGCGTAGGCCGCGGAACCTGCGGCAGGGCCTGCATTTCGCGACTGTTGAGCAACGCAATCGCCGCATCGACATCTAGCACTTGGTCGAGCAGGTGGGCCAGCACACCGCGATCCCCAATCTGAATCGCCAGTTGTGCCGCCTCGCTCCAGCGCTCGTCGCCCAGGGCCAGCGCCAGCAGGTCTTGGCGGGCCGCATCGCGCGTGCGCAGGTCGTTCTCGGCCTCGGCCGCCCGGGCCGACGACGCGAGCAGCGCCGGCACGCGCGCAGATTCGCCATGCCGCAGAGCCACTTTCGCCTGCATCATCAGTCCAAGCCCGCTAGCACTTTTGGGCGCAAACTGTTCGGCCACAGCAAACTGCCCCGCGAGCCACGCCGCGGCCGCCAAGCGGTCCGCCCCCTTCACTTCGGGCAACTCGGCCAAAATCTGCAGCATATGCGCCATGTTAGATTGGCTCCAGATCTCCGCGTCCCACGTTTCGCCGCGCGCCACATAGGCCGACGCCGCCAGCACTTGCTGCAGCAGCGGGTCGCGCATCACCGTACGCAAAAGCGTGTCGTTGGCTTGAACCAGCTGGGCAAAGACCCGCAGTGAAGCCGCGGCAGAGGGGCCACCTTCTTGATATTGCTTGACATAGTAGTGGAACGCCTCGACCTCGCGATGGTCGGCCAGCGCCTGCCGCCCCAGCTCGCCCAGACTCTCGGTCGCCAAACACAGCGGATCATCAAGCCCTTGCGTAACCAGTGTCCGCGCCTTGGCAAACTGCGCTTCGCCACCCACAGCCGCCAGCCGCCCCAGCATAAACGCCGCCGCCACCGCGTAGTGTTTCTGTTGCGCCGGTGGCAGCGCCAGCACAGCTTCAAAGTGTTTTTGCGCAGTTTCTAAGTCTTCTGCTGCAAATGCCTGCGCCCCCAGCTCGTACAGCCGGCCATCGACCAGGTCCGGTCGCTTGGGCATCGTGGTACACAACTCGAGCTTGCACTTGCAGCTATTCTTGTTCTGTTGCGGCAAGAGGCGCGCCAATTCGGCGTTGTTGTCGCCCCAACGCACCCCGCCCAGCACCGCGCCGCGGTCTTGCAGCAGCGACGGGTCAAAGAATGGCCCACAGGCCTGCGCCGGCCGACTCGTCGCCATGCCCGCAAGTAAAACGCCAACTAGCAGCATCCGCCCCACAATCCGTTCAATTCGCTTCAAGTTGCACCTCATGCCCTCTGACGTAGCCCAGCACCACCATCTGACCGACCGCCACCTGCGCTTGCGCCGGGCACTGCAGCACGCGACCCCGCGCTTGGCAGCCGCGCACACCTTCTAAGTGCTCGATCGTTCCCGTAAATTTCATCATCTGTGGCAGTGCGCCCGCCGCCGTACCCGTGTTGCCGGCGACAATATCCCACAGCCCCGCACCCGCCGGCCGCAGCTGCAGCGCCACCTGGGCTTGCAAGGGCTCGCCGCGCAGCACCGCCTGCCAGGTCGCCTTGGGCCACGCATCTGGATCGCCTTGAAATGGCAAGCGAAACCACACCACCCCCAGCATACCCGCGGGCGGATTCGACCGCAGCGAGGCCACGAACTCCTGCAACTCCTGGGGATCCGCCGCCAACTGCTCGCCCGTCGCCAGCCTCGCCTTGTACGTGGGCAGCGCCAGCCAAAATGCCTTGCCCGACGCCGCGCTCCAGGCCTCGCAAGCTCGCCGCGCCACATGCGAATCGAACAGCGTCGGCGCCGCAATCGTGTGCACTTGCAGCGTAACCCTATCTACTGCATTGGCTATGTCGCGCAGGTTTGGCGATCCCTGCCAGGTCGGCAGCGCGGTAATCCCCAGCGGCAGCGGCGCCACGGCCTGTTTCTGCACCTGCAGCCACTTGGCGTAGCTTGCCAGCTGCGAGGTCGCGCAGTCGTGATCCACTTCAATCCCAGTTACTTGGATACCCTTAGCCTGCCAGGTCCGCACGATAGTCTGCAGCGGCGCCAGCGACAGGTCGGCCAGCCCCGTCTTGCCCTCGACCCGCACCACGGCCACCACCGGCCCCGCGGCAACCAGAGGCTCAAGGTCGACCGTCGCCGGCTGGGCTTGGCCCTTGGGGTCGTAAGTCAGCGCCAGAACATGCAAATTCTTCAGCTCGGGCAGCCGCTCGCGCACCGCCGTCGCCATCGCCGGACCCCAGGCCTGCTGCCACACATAGGCCTCGTGCTCGGCCAGGGGCGTGCGCGGCAGCGGGGTCTTACAGGCCGGCAGCAGCGCGAAACTGGCAAGCAGCAACTGCAGCGGCCCGAGCCGGTGCCTCCTTTGAATTGTGCTATAAATATTCACGAGTTTTGGCGCCATAACCTTCGCCCATCATGCCCCCGGCCGGCGGGCTGTCCACATAATTCGCATAATGCGTCTCGCAGAATTTTTCGTAGTAACTTCAATAGATTGACACAAGGGTGCCACCTGTCGGACCGCCCCCAGCATGTAGCCCCGCGCCGCACCCAACGCTACAATGCGGGGCAGCGTGCGGCCCACTCGGTTCAGCGCGTCAAGCGGAGCTCGCCCATGGACCGAATCGCCCCTTTGGCTCTGCTGCTGCTCGTCGCACTGACGCAGTCGGCCCTGGCTAATGACCTGAACGTGCAGCAGATTTGGCAGCGCAGCGACGCGGTGGTGCTGGCGCAGGTGCCCGACGTGCCGACCGACCTGACGCCCATGCCGGTGCCGGGGGCGCGGCCCTTTCAGCGGCAGCGCAGGCACTTTCGCGTGCTGCAGGTGCTGCGGGGGCATGTGCCGGGGCAAGTCGATGTAGACGAGGCGGGTTGGCGGGCCGAGTACGCCGCGCTAGTGCAGTGCGCAGGGCGTAACAACTGTCTGATATTGCTGCCTTGACTGCCCATGCCCGGTCGGGCGCTCGTGCACAACATGCTCGTTCGACTGCGACTGCGACGGTGCCGATGCGACCTCAGGGGCCGATGCCGACGCGGAGGCGGGCGGTGGGCCCGATGGCTCGGCACCGCTTGGTCAGGACGCGAGTGCCGCAGCGGACGCGGGCTACGGCGGCGGCGGTGGGGTTGGGTGTCAGGTATTGTCTTTTGCCTTTTAATCGCGGCGAGCCTCGTCGCTAGGCGGCGAAGGGCATGAAAATGCAGTGCAGACAGGCTCACTTAGCAGTTCAGCCGCGGTTGGTGCATGGCGCTCCCCGGCTTGGCCGGGGGGCCGGACCAGAGATATCCTTTCCTGTTTGAACCGGCGGGCAGCGCTCACCACGTCGCGGGCCAGGTGCGCTGCGCAAGGGGGGCGTCACCCGCATGGGCAAAGGCTACGGCGGCCGCGGGCATCGCCCTTGGCAATCTGCAGGTTACCGCCGGTCAGCAGTGCGGGCTTGTTATTTGCGGGTTGCGGCGGCGGCATCGCGATGGTCTAGGCGAGGCAGCTGGCGCGCAGAATTACTTGCAACTCGGCGTACTAGCGCCACCGCTCACCGTGCCCACAAAGGCCTTGTTCACGTAGCAGGGGGTAATGCACCAGTCGCCCTTGGGCTGCCACATCAGGTTCTGCTTGGCGTTGCACGACAGGCCCGACTGGTAGCACGCCTCGAACACCTTCTTGTTGCCGCCCGACGCCAGGTTGGGCCACCACAGCTTGCCCACATACCACATGTCGAGCGGATTCATCTTAACCTTACTGAATTGAAGCACTTGCGTGCCCTGCACGTAGATGGCCACCGTCGCATACGAGGCGCCGTAACCGTGGTCGTTCCAGTAGTGCACGCCCACCGAGTAGTACTGCGGGTCGTCGACCGAGCCCTCGGGCTTGGCCAAGTTCAGGTTCTCGGGGCCGGCGCCGTCCGTGTCATCCAAGTCTAGGCCCGGGTCGTCGTCGCTGCTCGAGCTGCTGCCCCACGGCGGCTTATTGTTGAACCAGAAGGTATCCCAGGGGTTATTGAACCACGGGTCGGGCGTGCCGTCGCAGTCCAAGTCCTGTTCGCTGGCCAGCGGGTGGGCAAAGTGCAAGTCCAAGTCGGCGCCCGCCGCTGGGCCCGTGTCGCCCTGGTCCGAGTCTGCCGGCGTATCCCACAGCAATTCCACGTGGATCGCGTTGTTGGGCACCACCAGCACTTTCGTGCACGCCGCCGAGCAGCTTTTGGTGTCCATGTTGTCCCACACCTCCAGGCAAAACTCGTATTCGCCCGCGGTGTTGGCCAGCAGGGTCGGGGTGGGCATGGTCGCGTTGGGCATCAGCGGCTGCGCCGAACCCACGGGTTGCTTGACGGTCCACTGGTACTTGGCAATCGAGCCGCCGCCCGGCGCGATCGACTTCAGGCCGCTCAGGTGCAAAAGCGTCTGCGGCACCACTTCTTCGCCCTCGACCACGTTGATTTTCGGCAGCGGGCACGTGACCTTAATCCCCGTGCCCGTCACTTCGAGCTGCGGCACCACAAAGGCATTGCTCTTGAATTCGATGACGGCCTTGTCGGGCGCCGCGCCGTCTGGCGTCACATCGGCCGGCGAATAGGTAATGCGCACCTGGGCATTGCCACCCACCGGGATCTTCAGCGTATTGGTCGGCGACACCGGGTCAGGGCTCGCGAGCTTGCCGTTGGTATACAAGTCGCTGACATCAATGCCGAACTCGCTGCTATTGCCCAGAGTCGCGTTGAAGGCGATGCTGGTGAGTTCGATCTCAATCGCACCGCAGTTGGTGATGACAGCCTTGAGCTCGCCCGGCTCGTAACCCGGCACCGCGCCACCGAAATTGTAGGTACCCGGCGTGACCAAAATGCATGGCATCTGGCTGTTGGCCTGCACCAGCAAGTCTGCGGCGTTGGGGTCGTTGCTCGTGCCTTTGATCGAGATCAGGCCCTTGCGCATCTTGTCGTCGGTCGGCTTAAACGTCAGCTCGAGCGTCGCCGAACCCTGCGAAGGCACAGTTAAAACGCTCGGCAGGGTCCAGATGTCGCCGCCGGCGTGCACCGCCGGGTCCAGGTCGGCCGGGTTGGTCAGCTGCAGCGTAAACGTGGGGTCAAGCGTGGTCAGGTCGAAGGCGGTGACGCTCAGGTCCGCCTCGCCGGTATTGAGCAGCTTAATCACGCGCTTGACCGTCTCGCCGGGCTGAACCGAGGGGAACGACACGCCATTGTTGGGGTCGCTAGGGTCGGTCGACTGGAACTTAGCCGAGGGCGAGCCCAGCTTGGCTTTGACGTTGAAGCTGAAGCTGGCCAGGCTGCCGGTGACGCCGCGCAGGTTCAATGTGACCTTGGCGTTGCGCTCCTTGTCGTCGAACCGCTTGAATAGAATGGTGAATTGTTCGCTCAGGCCTTGGCCCGCGCCCGGCGTTACGCCCGCGGGCACGAGCTTTTTCCATTGGCCGGTCTTGGCGCTGCAGGCTTGGCCATCCGAGCTAAGGCAGCGAAATGCCCCGTCTTCGGCGGTTTCGTCGGTGGCGAGCGGCGTGTAGTCCAGAGCGATCGAGTCGATCACGAGTCCGGCGGCCGAGATGGCGCTGGCGACGTTGGTGATGCGGTAGGTGACGCCTTGGGTCTTGCCCTTGGCCACTGAACCCACCGAAACTGTGTCGGTTTGGCCGTTGCCAACCTTCTTGCCCGAGATGGTGTTCAAGATCTCAGGCGTGGCCTTGCAGTCGATCTGCGTGCTGCCGCTCAAGCAGGCAAAGTCGGCTATGGTTTGGCCGCCTGTGCCGTTGCCGCCGTTGGTACCGGTGGTGGTGTTGCTGCAGGCAAGTGCCGTAAGTGTGCAGAGTAGTGCGACAAAACCGGTCTTGAAGCGGCGGAGGTGCGGGCGGGGCAACATGATGATCTCCTTGCGGCAGCCTAGCCTCTGGGCCGCTGCGACGGAAAAACCTTGAAACTAGCGATTGTGGGGCGATGCGTCAATCGCCAATGCCTTGGACGCGATACGAGGTGGGTAACCTGGGGCCAAGCCGCACCGCTAGGTTGGCAAGCGCGAAGGCCGCTGGGGCAGGGTAGATTGGTGATATTTACCTATCAAATCAGTGGACTAAGTGGCAATTCGTTGGTGGGTTGACGAGGGCCGTATAGGGCACTCCCCACCGCAACCCCAACTGGAGGTGCCGCTGATCGCCGGGCCATCGCGATGGGGCTTGAAAGCCGCACTTTGGGCGGGGCGGCTGCACTTTGCGTAGCGCCGGCGCGCCTTGAGCGGTATACTCGCCCGTTGGTTGCGACCCGCGCGGAGACCGCCATGAACCTCGATCCTTTTGCCCCCAGTCAATCTCGTGTGATCCAACGCATTGCATTGGGCCTGGCGGTCTTGGTCGTCACGCTCGGCGGCTGCGCCAGCGACCCCACCGCGCCGTGGAATCAACCCGAGTACGGCTCGCGCTACTGCCTCAACTGCGACGAGGTCAAAGGTGCCCTGGGCGCCGCGGAATTCGGGCCCGCGCAGTGGATCGCCAGCCCGAACTTCTCGCCGATGAACCGCAAGGTCGGCGACGTCAAAGTCGTGATCATGCACACGGTGCAGGGCTCGTACAACGGCTGCATCAGCTGGTTCCAGAATCCAACCGCGCAAGTTTCAGCGCATTACGTGGTATCCAAGACCGGCGCGGTGACGCAGATGGTCTTAGAGAAAGACAAGGCGTGGCATGTGGGCAGCGAAAACAGCTATACGATTGGCATTGAGCACGAGGGCTATGTGACTGATCCGGCTTGGGTTACGCCGCAAATGGTCGAGGCGAGCACCCAGCTGACTTGCTACTTGTTGAAAAAATGGGGCTTACCGGCCACGAACGACACCATCAAGGGCCACGTGCAGCTGCCCAATCAGACCCATACCGACCCCGGTCAGTACTGGCCTTATGCCGATTACCTAGCCAAAGTACAGACTTGCATGGGCGGCGGCACCGTGCCCACCTGCACAGGCGGCTGCGACGACGGCAAGGCCTGCACCGACGACACGTGCAACAACGGCGTGTGCGCCCACAGCCCCAACACCGGCGCGGTCTGCTGGGACGGCGATGCGTGCACGGCCGGCGAAAAGTGCAACAACGGCGCGTGCATCGGTGGCAAGATCGTCAAAGATTGCAACGATAACAATGCCTGCACGGACGATGGCTGCACCGGGGGCAACTGCACCCACAGCAACAATACCGCGGGCTGCGACGACGGCGACGCCTGCACGGCCAGCGACCACTGCGGTGGCGGCAAATGCACAGGCAGTCCGGCACCTTGCGACGATGGCAACGGCTGCACGGTGGGCGACGTCTGTGTGGGCGGCACCTGCCAGCCGGGCCAGCCCAAGAACTGCGACGACGGCAACCCGTGCACCAAAGAGTTTTGCGCTGCGGGCAGTTGCACCTCGACGCCGATCACCGGGGCCTGCGACGACGGCGATCCGTGCACGGCGGGCGACAGCTGCGCGACCGGAAAGTGCAAGGGTACCAGCACGTTCTGCGACGATGGCAACCCGTGCACCCTCGACTCGTGCGCGGGCGGCTGCCAGAACACGCCGATCACCGGCCCGTGCGACGATGGCGATGCCTGCAGCGTGGGCGACTACTGCGCCGGCGGCTTGTGCCTGTCGGGCGCGCCCACCGAGTGCGACGACGGTTTCGCTTGCACCGTAGATAGTTGCGAGGCTGGCGAGTGCAAACACAGCGGCGGCAGCGCGCCCTCTGTCGCCACCTGCCAGGGTATCAACGTGCTCGCCACGGACCCGTGCGGCGGCCCCGCGGTGGAGCAAGTGTGCCCGGCCGGCCGCCCCTGCCAAAATGGCAAATGCCAGGCCAGCAGCGATGTTACCGGGGGTGATGCCAGCGGCGGCGACGGCCTGAGCTACGACGGCAGCGGCGACATCGCGAGCGCCGGCCAAGTACCCAATGGCGCACCGGCGTCGGGTTGCTCGACCTCGGGCGGCAGCGCACCGGTCTGGCCGATGGGCGCGGGCGTGGCAGTCTTGGTGCTGGCGGTCGGGCTGCGCCGGCGCATCCGTAGCTAATCCAAATGGTTGTGACCTGGCTCGACCGCAACTTGGCCATTGGTGGGGCGACCGCCCTGGCCCTGGCGGCGCTGTTCTTGGCGTGGCTGGCGGGCCTGCCGGTGCTGCCGGCGTGGGTGGCTCCACCTGCAGAAATTGCGACAGCTAGGGCCGTTTCGCTGGCTGTGGTGCTGCCGCCCAAGCGCGTGGTGCCGCCGCCTGAGCTGCCAGCCGAAGTGCCGCGCGAGGCGCATATCGCTGAAAGTAAGCCAGAAGTGCTGCCGCTGCGACCCAGGCGTGCGGTTTCTAGTGCAAAGTCGCTTGATTCGGCCGCGGCCGCGCCGGTTGCCTCCCAGTCCCAAACGGGTACCGTGACCGTGCCGGGGCCTGCAAGTACGGCAACTGGAACGGGTTCTGCGCTGGGGTCGGCCGCAGGTCCGGGGGGTGCTGCTGCGGCCGGTCTGGGCGACGAGGTCGTGTACGGGGCCAGTTCCGTGGATCAACTACCGATTCCGCTGGCACAACCCTCGCCCGTGTATCCCGATTGGGCACGGCGCCGTGGCCAGACGGCGGTGCTGGCGCTGCGCTACGTGGTGGCGGCCGATGGGCACGTGCGCGATCTGCAGATCCGCGTCGTCAAAGGCGATCCGCGGCTCGCCGAGCCCGTAAAGCAGACAGTGCCGCGGTGGCGCTTTAAGCCAGCTCAGCGCGCCGGTGTAGCGGTGGCGGTGCGCGTCGAGCAAGAGCTGCAGTTCGACCTAGACGACGAGTAGCGCCCCGATGCAACGTTGTGACCGCGGCGGCAAACGACATGTGGTCAAACTTCGCGGCAGTGGTGTAGGATTCGGCCGCGTGACGCAGGTGCGCCCGTCGAGGTCAGCGTGGCTCGAGTGCTGTGCAAGGGCATCGAAAAGTCCTATGGCGATGTGCGGGTAGTCCGCAGCCTGGACCTCGAAGTGGCCGATGGCGAGTTCTTGGTGCTGGTAGGCGCCTCGGGCTGTGGCAAATCAACAACATTGCGCATGGTTGCGGGGCTTGAGGCCATTACCGCCGGCCAGTTGCTCATCGGCGACCGCGTGGTCAACGATGTGGCGCCGCGCGACCGCGATATTGCCATGGTTTTCCAAAGTTACGCCCTGTATCCGCACATGACGGTGCGCGACAACATGGCCTTTGGCTTAACCCTGCGCGGCGTCGCCAAGGCCGAGATCGAGCAGCGCGTGGGCGTGGCGTCGACGATGCTGGGGCTCAACGACCTGTTAGACCGCAAACCGGCTGCGCTTTCGGGCGGTCAGCGGCAGCGGGTGGCGATGGGCCGGGCGGTGGTGCGGCAGCCAAGCGTGTTCTTGTTCGACGAGCCGCTGAGCAATCTAGACGCCAAGCTGCGCGTGCAAATGCGGCTTGAGATCGCCAAGTTGCATAAGAAGCTGGGCACGACGATCTTGTATGTGACGCACGATCAGGTCGAGGCGATGACGCTGGCGGACCGCATCGCGGTCATGCACGAAGGTGTGCTGCAACAGTGCGCCCCGCCTCAGGTTATTTACTCGCGGCCGGCCAATACCTACGTGGCGACCTTTATCGGCTCGCCGGCGATGAACCTGTTTGCGGTGCAGCGCCAGGGCACGCGGCTGGTGGGCTCGGGCCTGGCCATGGACCTAGATCCTGGCGAAATTGAACTGCTTTGTGGCGATGAGACCGAGCTGACCGTGGGGATTCGCCCTCAGGACTGGCGGCCCGCGCCTTCGGGTTCGACGCCCGATGCCACACTGCAGGTCGATGTGCAAGAGCCGCTGGGGTCGGAGACGTTTGTGTTCGGCGAGCTGCTGGGGGCGAACCGCGACCTGCTGGCCGGGCGCGACCTGATTACCCAGCAACGTGCCGATTCGTTGGTGATTTTGCGGCTCGAGGCCGGCTTTGGCGGGCACCAGGGGCCGGCCATTGGCCTGCACATCGACCGCCAGCGGCTGCACGCCTTCGACGCCAAGGGCGTGCGCTTGAACAAGAATACCTCTGAGCCCACGCTCGGTTAAAGGTGATAGGATGCGAAAGAGCCTTACGCTTCAACTCGTAACTGCGGCGGCTGCCTGCTTTTTGGCGCTAGGTGCCCAGGGCTGCAAGAAGGACGCCGCCCCCGCGGCCGAGGCCAAGGCTGCCGCATCTGCCGAGCAACCTAATGATAATAAAGGGGCTGTTGCAGCCGCAGCGGCGGCATCGCCCACAGTGGCGGCGGTGGTCGACGACGATCCGGGCCCGGCCAGCACGGTTACGGTGTGGCACGCCTACCGCGATGCGGAGCGGGCGGCCCTCGACAAGCTCATCGAACACTGGAACGGCACGCACAAGAATACGCAAATTCAGGCGTTATCTGTGCCACCTGATGCTATTATCGACAAGTTTCAGGTTGCGGTTCCTAACGGAAATGGGCCTGACTTAATGATTTTTGCCCACGACAAGATCGGCGTGTGGGCGCGCGATGGGCTAATTCAGCCGCTGGGCGAGTTTGCTACCCCCGAGCGCCTAAAGCGCTTTATGCCGCAGACGGTCAAGCCGCTCGTGTTCGAAAAGAACCTGTACGGTCTGCCGCTGGCGTATAAGACCCTGGTTTTGTTCTATAATAAGAAGATGGTGCCCACGCCGCCCAAGACGCTGGCGCAGCTCGTCGAAGTGGCCAAGGGCTTTACCAAGGCCGACCCCAACGCCGATAACGCCTCGTTTGGCTTGGCTTATGAGGCTGCGAACCTGTACTTCCACGGCCCGTTCTTGCTCGGTGCTGGTGGCGCTGTCTTCGACGAGGCGGGTGCGCTAAAGATCGACTCGCCCGAGGCCAAGAAGGCCATTGAAACGGTGCGCGGGCTGTACAGAGACGCCAAGATTCTGCCGCAGGGCACGGTGTCGGGCTTTGTGATTACCAGCATGTTCAACGATGGCAAGGTGCCGTTTGTGCTGCAAGGTCCGTGGTTTATGGGCGAGATCGAGAAGTCGGTCGACTGGGCGGTGGCCACGCTGCCCGAGCTGGAGCCGGGCAAGCCAATGCGGCCGTTCTTGGGCTCCGAGGCGGCGCTGCTTTCGGCCAAAACTACGAACAAAGCTGCAGCGTTGCGCGTGATCGACTACCTAACCAGCGACGAGGCGGCGCTGACCCGTATCGACCAGGGCAAGCAGATGGTGGCCAATATCAAGACCTACGAGATGCCCAAGTGGGGCGACGACGCGGTGGTCAAGGTGTTCCGCGCCCAGGCCGAAACTGCAGTGCCCATGCCCAGTTCAGCCGAGATGTCGGCGGTGTGGACGCCGTATAACGCCGCGCTGCAAAAGGCTATCTACGGCGATACCAAGGCCGAAGAAGCCCTGGCCGAAGCGCAGAAGCGCGCCATCGACGATATTGCCAAGATGAAGAAGTAACTGGGCCAAGCTGCGCAAGTAGTCAAAAGGAAAGACGATGCCGCCCAAAGTACCGCTCGCTCCGCCGCCCCCTTGGTCACGCATGGTATCCGCCGGTGTGCTGTGCGCGCTGCTGGGGCTGGCGCTGGTGTTTGGCCAGGCCGCACTGCGCAGCCAGCAGCAGACGTCGGCGCGGCGGGTAGGGGCCTTAGCCGTGGCCGATGCGGCAGTTGCGGCGGCGGCAGAGGTAGATAGCGGTAAAAGCGCAAAGTTGTTCGAGTCGATTGAGCGCGAACACCAGGATATTGACTACGCTTTTGCCGTGCGCGAGGGTGGTGTCGACGAGTTTGGCATCTCGCGCGGCAGCGAAGTGGTGCACGCCAAGCCGCCAGCGGTGGATGCGGCGCGGCTGCTCGACCACAGCAAGCGCGTGTCGACCGACGGGCACAGGGCGCTGGAGATCAAGCAACCCCTTGCTGTTCAACATCTTTTTGGCGAAATGGCGGATGGGCGACTGCTGGTAGCGGTGCCTGTCAAAGACTCTAGTGGCAACGGTGTCTCGGCCGTGGCAGGGGCAGTTCTGCGCAAAACGACAGAGGATTCGCCGCCGCTGTGGATCGTGGCTGTGCTAGCTGGGCTGGCGGTGCTGCTCGCAGGCGTGGGTCGCAAGCTGCCGCTGGCGCCTAGGGTGGTGGATACCGCGAGCATTTGTGCTGTAGTGCTAGTGGGTTGGCTGCTGGCGCCGGCGCTGCCGAGTGCGGGCCCGGCCGGTGTCGCGGTGCTGGGCGGCTCGCGGATGGTCGCGCACGCGGCGGTCGAGGCGGGGGGCGGCAATGCTGGTCCGTGGCTGCTCGGGCTGCTGCTGCTCGCCGCCGGGGCAATAGGCTGGCTTCTAGACGATAGTGCCCGTGTATTTGCGGCCTTGCGTAAGGATCCGGTACCCTATTTCTACGTTGGCCCAGCTATCTTAGCGACAGGGCTGCTGATTTTTGTGCCGTTCGCCGTGGGCGTGGGCCTGTCGTTCGTGGATGGCGAGGGGCACTTTGTGGGCATCGACCACTACATCGAGGTGCTGACCTCGGTGGTAGATCCCAATAGTTCTACGCACTTCTTTCGCACCCTGGCGCTGACGACGCTGTGGACGGCCATCAACGTCGGCTTCCACGTGGGCTTTGGCCTGGGCCTGGCTTTGGTCTTGAATCGCCCGCACTTGCGCGCCCGCGCGTTTTACCGTCTGCTGCTGATTGTGCCGTGGGCGGTGCCCAGCTACATCACCGCGCTGACGTGGAAGTGGTTGTTTAACACGCAGTTTGGCCCCATCAATGCCATGCTGGCGGCGCTGGGCCACGACCGCATCGACTGGCTGGGCAACAGCCCCCTCAGCAATTTTGGCGCGAATCTCGCGACCAATGTGTGGCTGGGCTTCCCGTTTATGATGGTGATTTCGCTGGGCGCGCTGCAGTCGATCCCCAGCGAGCTGTACGAGGCGGCCGACATCGATGGCGCCACAACTTGGCAAAAATTTAAGCATGTTACGCTGCCTCTGCTCAAGCCGGCCTTGTTCCCGGCGATTATCCTGGGCACCATCTGGACCTTCAACGCCTTCAACGTCATCTACCTGGTGTCGGGCGGCGGGCCGGATCACAAGACCGATATCCTAATTACCGAAGCGTATTACACGTTTACGGTGCTGCGGCGCACAGGCCTCGCGGCGGCTTATAGCGTGCTGATCTTCGCGATTTTGCTGCTGTATACCCTGATTACCAACCGCAAGACGCGCGCCACCGAATCGGTGAGCACCTAAGCAGGAACCCATGGCTGGATCCGGACATGGTTCAAGTGGTGTAGCACCTACCGGTTGGCAGGCGATGTTGCCGCATTTCTTGCTGATTCCGGTGTCGGTGATCACGCTGTACCCGGTGCTGTATGTGATTAAGCTGGCGCTGTCGGGCACCTCGGGTGCGACCGCCTCGGCCTGGCCGTGGCCCGATCACCCCAGCCTAGACGCGTTTGCCAAGGTGGCGCTGCGCACCGACGCCCATGGCACTTGGCTGTTTGGGCGGCAACTGCTCAATTCGTTGATTGTTTCGGGTGCGACCACCGTGCTGGGCATCGTGCTGGCGTGCACCGCGGCGTATGCGTTTGCCCGGTTCGAATTCCCAGGGCGGCGCGCTGGCTTGCTCGGCTTCTTGGCCACGCAGATGTTCCCCGGCATCCTGACGCTGATCCCATTGTATGTGCTGATTCAGAAACTGGGTTTGCTCGATTCGATGCTGGGTTTGATCCTGGTGTATTCGACCACGGCGATCCCGTTTTGCACCTGGACGCTCAAGGGCTACTTCGACACCTTGCCCAAAGAAATCGAGGAGTCAGCGATCATTGACGGGGCGACGCGCCTGCAGATTTTTGTGCGCATCATCCTGCCGCTGTCGGCGCCGGCGATTGCGGTGACCGCGCTGTTTTCGTTTATGGCGGCGTGGAACGAATTCGTGTTGGCGTACACGTTCTTGTCGCAAGAGGCGGCCTATACGCTGCCGGTGCAGATTCGCAACTACGTGGGCGACAAGGATGTGCAATGGTCTTTGTTTGCCGCGAGTTCGCTGATTGCCGCCGTGCCGGTCATGGCGCTTTTCTACGCGGTCGAGAAGCATTTGGTGGGCGGGCTGACGGCCGGTGGGGTTAAGGGGTGAGTGCACGCGTGGCGAAGAACGGCAATCCGGACCCGACGCATTACGATGGGCAAGACTTGGAAGCGCTCGCGGACCTGCCCAACTACACGGGCTGGATTCTTGAGCGATTTCGACCCTTTCTGCGCGGACGGGTGATCGAGGTCGGTGCGGGCTTGGGCAATGTGTCGCGGCGCTATGTCGACCAGGTTGAGTCGGCGCTGCTGGTCGAGCCTGCTGCCAATCTTTACAAGGTGTTGCAAGAGCAGCTGGCGAATCGGTCGCACGTGACCTGCACCAATGCGCTGCTGGGCGATGTGCCGGCCGAGCTGCTGCAGCCCAAGTTCGATGCGGCGCTGATGGTCAATGTTTTAGAGCATATCGACGACGATGTGGCGGTGCTGAAGCAGGTGCGCGAGGTGGTGAAGCCGGGCGGCTACCTGCTGATTTTTGTACCGGCGCTGCCCGCGCTGTACGGCTCGCTCGACGCGCTGGTGCACCACTGCCGGCGCTACCGGCGCTCTGAGCTGCGGATCAAGATGGTGCAAGCGGGCTTTCGGATTGAGGAATGTAGCTACTTCGACCTGCTGGGTATGGCTCCGTGGCTGGTGGCCGGGCGAGTGTTGCGGCAGCGCAAGTTCGATGCGCGCGGGGCGACGTGGTACGACCGGCTGGGCGTGCCGGTGACGCGGGCGCTTGAGAGTAGGCTGCCGGTGCCGTTTGGTAAGTCTCTGATTGCTATTGCAAAAGTTCCCCAAGAGGATGGTCGATGAGCGCACCCAGTGACCCGACGCGCTACGACCTAAAGGTACCCACCGCGCCCACACCCAACGCAATAATCCCCGACGCATTGCTAGGGATCTTGCGCAACCGCTTTGCTTTGCAAGAGTTTCGCCCGCACCAGCGCGAGGTGATCGAGCACGTGATTGCCGGCCACGACGGGCTGCTGGTGATGCCCACGGGCGGCGGTAAATCGCTGTGCTATCAGCTGCCTGGCTTGGTGCGGGGCGGCGGTATCGTCATTTCGCCGCTGATTGCGCTGATGGAAGACCAGACGCAAAAGCTGCTGGGGATGGGGCTGCAGGCCGACCGCATCCACTCGGGGCGCGGGCGCGGCGACTCGCAACTGGCGCTAAGACGCTGGATTGACGGCGAACTTGACTTCTTGATGATTGCGCCCGAGCGGCTGCGCGTGCCGGGGTTCGTGCCGCGGCTGATGGCGCGACCGCCCAAGCTGATTACGATCGACGAGGCGCACTGCATCTCGATGTGGGGGCACGATTTTCGCCCGGATTACAGATTGTTGGGCGAGCGTTTGCCTGAATTGCGCGCCCACGGCGACTGCCCGGTGCTGGCGCTGACGGCCACGGCGACGGTGCGGGTGCAGGCCGACATCGTCGAGCAGCTGGGGGTGCCGCAGGCGACGCGCTTTATCCGTGGATTCCGCCGCGACAATTTGGCGATCGAGCTGCTCGAGAGCAACCCCAGCGAGCGGGTGGCGCTGGCCAGAAAGATGCTGGGCGACCCGGCGCGGCGGCCGGCGATTGTGTATGTGCTCAGTCGCAAAGGCGTTGACGAGACGGTGGTGGCGTGGAAGCACGACTTCAAGGTGGCCGGCTACCACGCGGGCATGGATACCGAAGCGCGCAAAAAGGTTCAAGAAAGCTTCATCGGCGGCAAGACCGAGGTGGTGGTGGCCACGGTGGCCTTTGGCATGGGCATCGACAAGGCCGACATTCGCACGGTGGTGCACCTGGGGATGCCGGCGACGGTCGAGGGCTATTACCAAGAGGTGGGGCGTGCGGGCCGCGATGGGCTGCCGTCGGCGGCGGTTTGCCTGTATTCTTGGGCAGATCGCAAGCTACACGAGTCGCTGTTTGCTCGCGGCTATCCGGTGCTGGCCGACCTGCAAAAGCTGTACGCGCAGATTCCGGCCGAGGGGATTGCCCGCGAAAACCTGTTGCGCCGCAGTGGCTTAGTGCTCGAAGTGGCCGAGGCGGCGCTCGACAAGCTGTGGGGGCTGCGGGCGGCGCTGATCGACTACGAAGACGTGGTGCGGCCGGGCGCGGTGGCGGACTGGCCGGCGCTGTACCAGCGGCAGCGGCTGCATCGCGAGTCGCAAATCGATGTAATCTTTGAGTATGGTCGCGGTATGGGCTGCCGGATGACCGCGCTGACGGCGTATTTTGGCGACCAGGACCGGCATCGGCCATGCGGGCTGTGCGACTGGTGCCGGGCCGACGAGTCGCTTTTGCGGCGGCAGCGGGCGCCCGATTCGCTAGAGAGGCGGCAACTAAACAAGTTGGTTGACCTTTTGAGCCCGACGCGGGCGTTGTCGCTGAGCAAGCTGTTTCGCGAGGATTTTGGCGATGCGCTCGACCGACGCATGTTCGACGCGCTGGTCACGGGGCTCGAGCGGGCCGAAGTGATTACAACGACTTGGGAGGCGTTCGACAAGGGCGGCGAGACCATTCGCTACCGCACGGCGACGCTGACGGAAATGCCGGGGCAGCGCGAGCCCGATTGGCTCGACCGGGTGCGGCTCGAGGACCAGAAACCGACGGCGGCGGCGGGCAAGCTGGTCAAGAAGCGGGCGGGCAAGGTGGTGGAACCGGTGGCACCCGTGGCAAGTCTGCCGATTGACACGGCTTTGCTGGGCGAGCTGAAGGCTTGGCGGCTGGCCAAGGCGCGGATGGAAGGGGTGCCGGCGTTCCGCATTTTGTCGGATGCGACGCTTGAGGCCGTGGTGGCGGCGCGGCCGCAGAGCACGGCGGCGCTGCTGGCGGTCAAGGGCCTGGGGCCGCGGCTGGTCGAGAAGTACGGCGCAGATTTGCTGGCCGAATTGCGCAAGTAGCAAAATAGCTATTTATCAGGTAGACAAATGTCTAGTTCTCTGGAGTTGAGCAGAGGGCCGCTCGCGACCACCCTCGGTGTGGGCGGGCCGGCGGAGCACTTGGCGCGGGTGACGAGCGCCCTGCACGTGCTGCAAGCCCTAGCTTTTGCGGATGAAAGGCAGTTGCCGTGGTGGGTGGTGGCCGGCGGCTCGAACGTGGTGATCGCCGACGCCGGGCTACCTGGGGTGGTGCTGCAGCCCGTGCAACCTGCTGAGCCGATTGCGATTCTGTGCGACGACGGCGAACGCGTGCAGCTGCGGGTGGCGGCGGGGCTGGCGTGGGACGAGCTGGTGGCCTGGTCGGTGGCGCAGGGGTTGCAAGGTATTGAATGCCTTAGCGGTATCCCCGGGCAGGTGGGGGCGGCGCCGGTGCAGAACATTGGTGCCTATGGCCAAGAAGTGAGCGATGTGCTGCTGGCGGTGCACGGCGTGGATGCAGTGGCGCGGACGGCGCGGACGTGGCCGGCGGCGGAGTGTCAGCTGGCCTATCGCGACTCGATTTTTAAGCAGAATCCCAAGCTCGCGGTGGTGCTGGCGGTCGACGTGCAGCTGTGGCGCGGGCGGCCGCCGTGCCTGGCCTATGCCCAGCTGCAGCAGGCGGCGCAGGGGTTAAATGGGCAAGGGCAGGGCGGACTTGCGCGCATTCGCGCCCTGGTGCTGCAGCTGCGGGCCGACAAGGGCATGGTGGTGAGCGCCAGCGACCTTGACTCGCGCTCGTGCGGCTCATTTTTTACTAATCCAATCGTCGACTTGGCGGTGGCCGAGCAGGTGCGGACTAGGCTGGCGGCGGGCGCGGCGATGCCCACGTGGCCGCACGGTGCCGGGCAGGTCAAGCTGTCGGCGGCGTGGCTGATCGAGAAGTGCGGGATGCCCAAGGGTTTTGGCCAGGGTCGGGTGGGGCTGTCGAGTAAGCACACCTTGGCGCTGGTGAATCGCGGCGGGGCGACGGCTCAAGAAGTGCTCGAGTTTGCTCAGGTTGTTGTGGGCAAGGTGCAGACCGCGTGCGGGGTGGTGCTGGTGCCCGAGGTGCGGGTGATGGGCCTCGACACCTGAACGTATGTTCAGTATCCTGTGGGCATGCTGGCGCCGCCTCCCCAACTTGAACCTGCCCAGACCTTGCAACCTGTTGAGCTGGCTTGTGTTTGCCTGCCGCACTTTGCCTTGCAGGTGCTGGGGGTGCGCGAGCCGGCCTGTTTGGCGCATCCGGCGGTGATTGTGACCGAGGACCGGCCGCAGGGGCTGGTGCGCGAGGCCAACCGGCTGGCGCGGGCGCATCGCATCCAAGTGGGCATGCGCTATGCCCAAGCGCTGTCGCTGTGCGCTGATGTGCGGGCAGCGGTGGTCGAGGCGGCCGACGAGCTGGCGGCGACGGAGGGGGTGGCCGAGCGGTTGCGGCGCTTTAGTCCGCGGGTCGAGCCGGCGCAGGTGGCGGGGCGCGACTTGCTGTGCGAAAGCGGGGTGTTCTGGCTAGATGTGACCGGGCTGGGCAGCCTGTGGCCGCGCATGGCTGACTGGGCGGCTGCGGTGCGCGACGACCTGGGCGAGGCGGGGTACAAGGCCGCGGTGGTGGTGGGGTTTTCGCGCTTTGCCGTGTACGCGGTGGCGCGGCAGGTGCAGACCGCGCAGGCGGCGCAAGACCCTAGTCGGCGGGGCATTGTGGTCTTTGCCGACCGCGCTGCCGAGCAGGCCGTGCGCGACCGCGTGCACCTAGCGAGCCTGGGGCCGGGGCTGGGGCTGCCGCCGGCCGAGCGCGATGCCCTGGATCGGCTGGGGATTCGCACCCTGGGTCAGCTGCTACAATTGCCCGAGGCCGACCTGCGCGAGCGCCACGGCGAGGCGGCCCGGCTGCTGCACCGGCGGGCGCACGATGTGCTGACCGAGCCGCTGCGACCCAGCCAGGCCAGCGAAGTGCTTGAGCGGCATCGCGATGTCGAGCCGCCCGACGACCAGAGCGACCGCCTGCTGTTCATCGCCAAGGGGCTGCTGGCCGAGCTGCTCAAGGCGGCGGCCGAGCGGAACCTGGCGCTGGCGGGGCTGCAGCTGCGCCTTGACCTTGAGGTGCCGCACCACAACCGGCAAATCAACCAGGCGGCGCCGCGCGCGGGGGTGCGGCTGGTGCAGGCGACGGTGCAGACCGCTGAGCCCAGCCTGTGGGAGCCGCATTGGCTCGAATTGCTCCGGCTGCGGCTAGAAGCGACCCATCTGCCGGCGCGGGCCGAGCGGCTGACCCTACAGGCCGAGACGGTGCCGGCCAGTGCGCAACAGCTACAGATGTGGCAGCTTTTGGCCGAGGCGGGTGGTTTGGCGCGGCGCGACCCGCGGGCGGCGGCCGAGGCGCTGGCGCGGGTCAAGGCGGCCCTGGGCGATGGGGTGGTGCGGCAGGCCGAGCTGCAGTCGGCGCACCTGCCCGAGGCGCAGTGGCGGTGGCTGCCGATGAGCGAGCTGCCCGCGGCCAAGCCCAAGGCGCCGGTGGGTCCGCCCCAGCTGGTGCGGCGTATCCTGAGCAAGCCCGTGGTGTTGCCGTCGCGGCCCAAGCACGAGCCCGATGGCTGGCTGCTGGCCGACTGGCGGCAGGGGGCGGTGACGCGGCTGTGGGGGCCGTATCGCGTGTCGGGTGGCTGGTGGAGCCGCGAGGTGCGGCGGGATTACTGGTTCGTCGAGACGGAGCGCGGCGATATCTTGTGGGTATTTTACGATGGGGTGCGCAGGCTCTGGTATTGGCAGGGGCGGGTGGAGTAGCGCCGGGTCAGACTGGGGCCGCGAAACCACCAACGCGGCACCGCACGCCAACTCCCCGTAGCACTGCGCCGGGGAATCGATTAGGGTATGGGGTAGGAGGTGCTTTCGATGCCCGATTTCCAGTTGCCCCCAGCCTTCGGTACCAAGACCCCGGGCGCCAACTCGCAGACGCAAGCGGGCGGCGGTACCGATGCGCTGACGCAGGCCCTGCGCGGCTCTACGTACGACCAGGGTAAGGCCCTGGTTACGCCCACTGGCCAGCCCTCTGCGGCGCAGACCGGCCCGGGTGCCACAGGTGGCGAGGTGGGCGGCAAGAAGCTGAAGTCGGCCCTGGCGCAGAAGGTCTACGATGGCAATACCAAGCGCGTCGAGGGGATGGAGCCTGCACGCAGCGAAGAGCAGAGCGCCGACGACAAGCTTTTTGAAGCGAACTGGACGCGCAATCAAGCCCGTTACGACGCGGTTTCGGCCAAGACCGGCATCCCGGCTCGGCTGATTGCAGCGCTGCACTGGCGCGAAAGTAGCGGTAATTTCGAGACGTATCTGCATCAAGGCGACCCTCTGGGCAAGCCGGCGGTGCACGAGCCAACCGATATTCCCATTTTCTACAAGTGGGAAGATGCGGCGGTGCACGCCCTGCAGCAAAAGAAGGGAGTGCAGACCGACCTGGGTATGACGGCGGAGACCACCGACAAGGCGGCGATGGCGACCTATTCCGAGTACTACAACGGGCTGGGGTACCACTTGAAAGGCCAGCCCAGTCCGTATGTTTTTGCGGGGACGAACCAGTACAAGTCGGGCAAGTATGTCGCCGACGGCAAGTACGACCCGCAGGCCAAAGACCGACAAAATGGCGTGATGAGCCTGATTGGCAGCGATCCCAACAAGACGGCGCAGGGCTGACAGCGCTGCCCAAAGCGAGCGGTCTGACCACGTTGGCATTTCTTCGGGCGGCTTTGTGCTTTGGGTGGGGCGCGCGGGTGGGCGTGCCACGCGTGGCCATGTCGTGTCGGTCACCCATGCCGACGTGTTGCGGGTGGGGCGCGCGAGACTAAATTCGCCGCGCTAAGCCTCACGAAGTCCCTTCGGGACTTGCGGATTGCGTCCAGTCCGCGCTGCGGACTATTCGTTGAAATTCAGCGAAGTACTTTGGTGCGGCGCGTCCTACTTGGCGGCGCAGGCTTGCAGCAGCACCACCACAGTCAACACCGCGGCGATGGGGCGCGGCAAGCGAAGCCTCATAAGCCGAAGGAGCCGCGCAGGCCGACCGAGATCCACTGGTGCAGGGCCGTATTCTTCGGGTCGCCCGAGATGGTCACGTCGCCATCGCTTATCGATATGTTGCTGTACTGGCCAATCGTGGCGCTGACCCAGGGGCCGATCGAGAATTTGTCGGCGACGGCCCACTCGGTGCCACCCTGTAGGCCGCCCTGCCAGCCCGTGATGGCGCTGGTAAGGGTCGTGCTCGACTTGGTGACCGTGTAGCTCATGGACTCGCGACCGATCAGCAGGCCGAACCAGTGGCGGGTTGTGCCATCGCTGGGCGGCAGGAAGTTCAGCTGCGCGCCGAACGACATCAAGCTAATGGTGCCTGTTGCGTTCTGCATTTCGCTGCCCTTGGAGCCAAAGCCGTACGATGCGTAGATGCCGGCCTCGATGGGCTTGCCGGCGAACTCCCACGTGGCGTCGAACTGGAGCGGGATGGCCGCGCCGACCGACCTGCTTAGGTTATCGTGGGCACTGCCCGTTGCGTCGCCTGCCGGCAAGGAGTACCCGGCGCGAAAGCCCAGGTGTACGCCGGGGGAGGCAGCTTGGGCCGAGGTTGCAGCCGCCAGACCTAGCGCAATCGCGGCGGCGGCGGAGAAGAGCTTGTTCATTGCGGGTCCTTTACCGTCAGAGACGCGCTCTGGGTCGTCGGCATCATCGGCTGGGGCGCCGGCGGGCGTCAAGGGTGGGGATGGCTCCCTCGCACAACATAAGGAACCCAAGCCCGTGGCGACGGGCGCGGCACGTGTAGGCGTGGCTTTAGCCGCCGGCTTCCACCACCGCCTGCCGGGTTCGACGCGTTGTCTATGTGCAGGTTGAAACCCCAGTGTTTGGCCGACATCTCCGGC
>CAISBR010000160.1 GCA_903883645.1 uncultured Myxococcales bacterium
TATCGGCCTGCTCGAGTTGCGCGCCGGCGAATGCCTGGTTCGACTCGACGCGCTGAATCCCGAGCACGCCTCTTGCACGGTCCAACTGGGCCGCGACGCCGAGCTGTTGGGCGAGTGGCTGCAGGTCATCCGCTAGCACACGGGCCCCCGCGTCAGCGACACGAGCGCGAATGCGAGCTAGCGCGGCGGAGCGCGGCTGCGCGCGGCTGCAAGGGCCTGCGGTGCGAAATAGGCAAAAGACAATACCTGACACCCAACTCGCACAATGTAGACGGGGTATGCGACGAGGGTACCGACGAGGACTGCCGAAGGTCCACGGATTGCAGCGAAAAAGGCCTTTGCCGGTGGGATGGCCACACCTGTAGCGCGCTGCAGGACACGGACTGTGCGGCCGCCCAAGCTTGCCTGAAGGAGAAGCGCTGCACGGCAAGGGATGGCCAGTGTGTCTACATCCCACGCGAACAGGATCCCCCACCACCTACCCCCGCTTGCTCGCCTGCTCGGCCTGAATCGCCGTAAGCGCAATGGTAAACACGATATCTTCGACCAAGCAGCCGCGCGACAGGTCGTTGACCGGCCGGTTCAGGCACGGTGGTACAAGGTACCGGGCACTTTCTACTCCTGACGGGGCTGCCTATGTTCGAGACAGTCTATGAGCGCGACGGTACGGCGCAAGGGGTTTTCGCCGGCAATCCAGGCGTTGCTCCGCCGCGCGCCCCCTCGCCGCTACGCCACCCCCGTAGTCAGTTCCCCCGCCGAAACCCGCAGCGCCGCCGCCAGCACCTGAATCGTCGCATGGTTAGGCGACTGCTGCCCGCCCTCTAGCCGGCTAATCGTAGTCCGCGACAGCCCCGACGCCAGCGCCAGCTCGGCCTGCGTCATGCCCGCCGCCTTGCGCCAGCCGCGGATGCGCGCCCCAGCTACGGCGTTGCCATGCGCCTCGGCAAACACGAGCTGCTCGCGGTACGCAACATCGGCCATGGCCCGCAAACCGTCCCACGGCAAGGGAATTCGCCGGCGATCCGCGCGCTGCAGCACCACCGTCTCGTGGCGCTCATCCAGGGCAAGACCCACCGCGTCGCCGCCAATACGCTCCGACAGCTCGGCGAGCGCCATGCGCCAGGTCAGGCCGTCGGCGAAGCGCACGTCGAGCCCCGACGCCGACAAGCTGGCCCAGGTTATAAAGAGCGGCGCCCAGTCAAAACTGGCCTCGGCAGCAAAGGGTGTCATTGGCGGTCCTCTCGGGTTGGGTTGAGGCGCTCGAACTCGGCAAGCAGCTTGGGAAAGTGTCGCGTCGCCTGCGGTCGCAAGTCGGCCTATTCGCGGACCGCGGCGCGCGGCCAGTCGAGCGGCATCGGGTCGGCAGTCCTTAGGTCGACGAGCAACATCCGGTCCGAGGTCTGCAGGCGAACGTGCGCGTGGGGTGGCGGGTGGTCATTGGCGTACACGAAGAAGCGCCGACCGGCAATGGTGATTGCGTAAGGGCTAAAGGCGTCGCGGGGTGTCATCCGACCCCCGCTGGCAATGTAGCATATTCGCTACATGGGTGCACGCAGAATCGATCGGGCGGTGGCGACGTACTTATCGGCGCCGCGTTCCTCGCGCCGGAGCACCGAGGTAGCCCCGCTGGCACAGCGCTAAGAACGGCCCCAGCCCCTCCAAGCCAGAACCTGCCCCCAGCTGAAGCGTAGCCTACGCCGCCCGCCGCCCACCTGCCTGCTCCGCCACCCCAGCCGCGACAGGCCAGCAGCACGTACTTGGACACCGGCTGCGCGCCCTTACCCCACGCGCCCCGGGGTTGGCGAGGGTGTTGGGGTAGCTACGCGCGAGCTGGGGCCACGCGGATCGTATGTCACGGCGGAGTTCACAGAAAATACGGTGACGTTCCAAGCTGTTACCTAATAGGCCTGCGGCGAGCGTGTCACTGCGATCGCATGACAGCCGCGTGACACTCTGTCCCGCGAACGTGAATTTTCTGCTTGACAAGCGCAGCAGGGGTGGGGTCAGACTCAGCTCATCGACATCCGACGGCGTTCTTGACCGCCTGCAAACCCTTTACCGTGGCCCACTTGGACCCATTTGGTGCGTTCATGTCCGACTCTTTTGCCTCCGTCCCCGTCGCCCGCTCGACCAACGTCCTGACCAGCCAAGCCAACGGCGCAGCCGTCGTCTATTGGTCGCCTGCCAATTCGTATGGCGCTTTCCAATTGTGCGTGGCCATCCTGCTCAGCGCCTACGCCGTGGTCCTCAACAACGCCAAGTACCGCATCCGCGGCCAGTATTCGGTCGACGGCACCACGTGGCTCAACCTGGGCAGCACCGGCTACATTGACGGTCTGTCCGCCTATCAGACGGCCACCGGCGCCTTCAGCTACCAGCACAGCGGCGAGCAGTCCGAGTTCGGCGCGTTGCTCCGCGTGGGCATCGAGGTCGCCAGCGTCGACGCCACCACCCAGGGCTTTGCCCAGGTCAACCTCGACGCCGCGCCGCTCGCCACGGCCCTGGTGGCCAACACCCGCCTGGCCGCCGCCGTGGCCATGACGGCCGCCAGCGGCTCGCCCGTCCAGTTCGGCAGCAACGTCAGCACCACGCCTACGCCCAAGTGCCGCGTGTCGGTCAACTTGAGCGCCAACGCCGCAGACACGCTGACGATCTATGTCAAGACCGGCAAGGGCGACAACATGGTCACCGGCGCCACGGGCACCATCTCCACGGCCGAGCGCTCGGCCTCGATCGAGCTCACGACTCTAGGCGACGTGACCGCGGTGTACTACAAGAACGGCGGTGCCGGCGGCTGGACCAGCATTACGGCAACGGTGGACATCATCACCCGACCGTCGTAAAGTCGCCGGAGGGTGAGGGGATTTCGACCTGCGGCGCCGGGACCAGGGTTCAGTGCCGCACCCGTTTGAGGCCGCCATGAGGGACGCCCAACAATCGCTGAACCTGTCGACCGGCATGGTCGAGGCGGATTTGCCCAAGCTCGGCGCCCAGGTGCGGGCGCAGGACTGGCGGATGGCCAATGCCGGCGTCGATTGGGGTTCTGTGGCCAGTAGGACGGCCGCCGACGGTCGTAA
>CAISBR010000161.1 GCA_903883645.1 uncultured Myxococcales bacterium
CTTGTCTAGCGTCGCACGCGTGGAGCAGCGGGCAGACTCGCCCAGCGACCGCGCCAAGCCCATGATTTTTGCCGAAACTCGCGAGGGTCGCCGCTTTGTAGGCGAAGTACAGCCGGGCGTCGCGCTGATGGCCACGCTGCGCACGCTGGCCGACAGCTATCGCATCGACTCGGGCTGGATCGAGGCCGTGGGCCTGGTGTGCGACGCGATTGTGCTGTGCGTGGGCGACAGTGGTCAGTATTCGGTGCCGCGACAGGTGCCGGGTTACGCGGCCCTGGGGTCGGCCAAGATCGTAATTTCGTACAAGAATGGCGCGCGCGACGTGGTCGCTACCGTGGTGCTGCAGGGCCAAGATGGCGCGGTGGTGGTGGGCCTGCTGCAAGAGGCGATCTCGGCTTCGGTCGAGCTGACGGCGCAGACCTTTGACGACATTACCCTGCGTCGTTTCGAGGACTTGGATACGGGTCACTGGCGCTGGATGGATGTGGCGGTCAATGTGGTGGCGGGGGATGGCACGGCGGTGCGCTCGGGCCGGCTCGCCATGGAAGCGCTGCCGTCGCGCCTGCTCGAACCCGAAGAAATGCCCCAACTTAAGGTGGGCGACGCGCTGCAGCATCCCGCGCTGGGGCTGTGCGTGATCACCCAAGTGCACGACCAAGACCGCGTGGCGATTCAGATGGAGTCCGGCAAGGTGGCGCAGTTGCACCTGGGCGTGCTGACCCTGAGCCGCGCTGGGCAGAAGCAGGGCCGTGCAGTGTACGAAGTGCAGGTGCGTCGGCGGGTTATCTAGTTAAAAATACACAAGAATTGAGGGGTAGTTATGGACGTTCGCACGGCGATCCGCACGCGGCGATCGCACAAGCAATTTACCGGTGTGCCGGTGCCCGATGCTGTGCTGACCGAGCTGGTCGAGCTGGCGACCTGGGCGCCCAATCATCGCCTGACCGAGCCGTGGCGGTTTGCGGTGGTGCGCCACGAGCGGCTGCCGCACATGCTGCACGCGATCGAGCACGGGCTGCGCCATGCGGGCGGCGACGAGCAGAAGATCGCGTTGCAAATCAACAAGGTGAAGGCGGTGCTGCACGAAGCCGGCGCGGTGATCACGCTGCTGCGCCACACCAGTCCGGCCGATCCGCTGCTCGATCGCGAAGACTATGCGGCCTGCGCCTGCGCGATGCAGAACATGCAACTCGCTGCGTGGGAACAGGGTTTTGGCTCGTTTTGGTCGACGGGTGGCCATTTTGTGGGCCCGGCGCTGCGCAGCTTTTGGCGGGCCGAGCCGCACGACGAGGTGGTGGGCGCGCTGATCCTGGGCGTGCCGAGCGGCGAGCTGCCGTCCCATCGTCGCAAGTCGCCGCAGGACCTACTGTATTTTGTATAGGCCCGGAGTCTAATGTATCGCTTTGAACTGCAGCACACCTGTGCGCAAACGGGCGCCCGCGCAGGGCTTTTGCATCTAACCCACGGCGTGGTGCAAACCCCGATCTTTATGCCCGTGGGCACCCAGGCGACGGTCAAGGCCGTGCTGCCGCGCGATGTGGCCGAGCTGGGCGCCCAAATCATGCTCAGCAACACCTATCACCTGATGCTGCGGCCGGGGGCAGAGCGGATTGCCGCGGCGGGCGGGCTGCACAAGTTTATGCGCTGGGATAAGCCGATCCTCACGGATTCAGGCGGTTTTCAGGTGTATTCGCTGGCGAAGATCCGCAAGGTGACGGACCAGGGCGCGGTGTTTCAGAGCCACATCGATGGCAGCAAACACGTGCTCGATGCCGAGCGCTGTATGCAGCTGCAAGAGCAATTCGGCTCCGATATCATGATGCAGCTCGACGAATGCCCGCCCGCCAAGGCCGACGACAAGGTGGTGCAGCGGGCCATGAAGCGCACGGTGGCGTGGCTGGACCGATGCCTGGCGGCGCGGCGGCGGCAAGACGAGTGCGCCCTGTACGGAATTGTGCAAGGCGGCGTAAACCATGCGCTTCGCACTGCGCACGTCGAGCAAATCTGCCAGCGGGCGTGCGAGGGTTTTGCCATCGGCGGCCTGTCGGTGGGCGAGACGAGCGAGGAGCTGTGGGCGACCTGTGAGCACACCGCCAAGCAGATGCCCACCGAAAAAGCTCGCTATCTCATGGGCGTGGGTACCCCTGAAGACATTGTGCGCTGCATCGGTTACGGCATCGACCAGTTCGACTGTGTGATGCCCAGCCGCAACGCCCGCCACGGCGTGGTGTTTACCCACGATGGCAAGCTGTCGATCAAAAACCGCCGCTTTTTCGACGACGACACGCCGCTCGACCCCGACTGCAACTGCATGACTTGCAGTACCTTTACCCGCTCGTACCTGCGGCACCTGTTTGTGGCGGGCGAGGCATTGGCGGCGACGCTGCTGACGATTCATAACTTGGCGTTTTATGTACAGCTTTCGCAAGACGCCCGCGCGGCGATTCTGGCCGACCGTTTTGGCGAGTGGCAGCAGCAGACCCTGGTGCGGCTGGCCTCGCCACGCTGGTCGCCCAAAGGAGGATAGCGATGACGGCGATGAATGAGCTGCGGCTCGAGGCCTCGCGTACCGTTGTTTTGATTATTGATTTTCAAGAGCGGCTGCTACCGGCGATGGCCCATGCCGAGGCGAGCCTGAATAACGCCGGGCGGCTGGCCGATGCAGCGCGCGAGCTGGGGCTGCCCCTGCTGGTGACGGAGCAATATCCTAAGGGAATTGGCCCGACCGTGGCCGCGCTGCGCGACAAGCTGAGCGCCACCCCGCTCGATAAGCTCGAGTTTTCGGTAGCTCAGAACCCGCGGGCGGCGGCGCTGCTGGCGGGCTGGCGGCACGCGGGGCGCGATACGGTGCTGGTGGCGGGGATCGAGGCGCATGTGTGCGTGTGGCAGACGGTGGCCGATCTGCGCGCGGCGGGGTGGCGGGTGCACGTGGCGGCCGATGCGACGAGCTCGCGCACCGTAGAAAACTGGAATACCGCCAAGGGCTTGTGGCAGGCGGCGGGCGCAGTGGTCACCTCGACCGAAGCCGCGCTGTTTGATCTGGTCCGCGGTGCCCAGCATCCGAACTTCAAAGCGATTTCGAAGCTGATCAAGTAAGCGAATTGCCCGAGCGGCGGGGGACGTGCTAGCCTGCCGCGCCCAATGGGCCTTTGCCCTGGCCGACTGCTGCCGATGTCCCAACGTGTTGCCATCACTTTTCAAGATGTGATTACCAAGCTGAGTTCCTTTTGGAGTTCGCGTGGTTGTCTGATTGTTCAACCCTATGATCTTGAGAAGGGCGCGGGTACGTTTAACCCGGCAACTTTCTTGCGGGCACTGGGCCCAGAGCCGTGGAATGCGGCCTACGTCGAGCCGTCGCGGCGGCCCACCGACGGGCGCTACGGCGAAAACCCGAATCGTTTGCAGCACTACTATCAGTTTCAGGTGATCCTGAAGCCGTCGCCCAAAGACGTGCTCGACCAGTACCTCGACTCGCTGCGCGCCATCGGCATCGACCCGCAGGGCCACGACATTCGCTTTGTCGAAGACGACTGGGAGTCGCCGACCCTGGGCGCCTGGGGCCTGGGCTGGGAAGTGTGGCTCGACGGCATGGAAGTGACCCAATTTACGTACTTTCAGCAGTGCGGCGGCTTGGATCTGCCGGTGATCAGTGCCGAGGTCACCTACGGGCTCGAGCGACTGACCATGTACCTGCAAGGCAAAGAAAGTGTTTACGATTTGGTGTGGACTTACGGGCCCGACGGGCGCGCCGTCACCTATGGCGAGATCCACCACGAAGACGAAGTGCAGTTTAGCGCCCACAATTTCGAGCATGCCGATGTGGCGCTGCACCTGCACCTGTTCGAGCAGTACGAGAAGTCGGCGCTCGATTTGGTCAAGCGCGACCTGGTGTTGCCAGCCTACGACTATGTGATGAAGGCCAGCCACGCCTTTAACGTGCTCGATGCCCGCGGCGCGATCTCGGTGGCCGAGCGGCAAAAATACATCGGCCGCGTGCGCAATTTGGCGCGGGCCTGCGCCGTGGCCTACGAGGCGATGCGCTACCGCTTGGGCCTGCCCATGTGCCCGCCCGAGCAGCGCGAACCCTTGTTGGCGGCGCGGCAACAGCTGTTGGCGACCGAGGCCGAGCGTGCCCGGCAAGCGGCTGAAAAGGCTGCACAAAAACAACAGAAGGCCCAGGGCGACGCCGAGGTGCGCAAATGAACACCGCACCTCTTTTGATCGAAATTGGCAGCGAAGAGATCCCGGCGGGCGTGGTGGGCAATGCCGCGCGCTGGCTGCACGAGCAGATCGCGCAGCTGGTCGGCGCGACGGCAGAGCAGGGCCAAGTTCTGTATACGCCTCGCCGCATGGTGTCGTACTTTCCGCAGGTTGTGCTACGTCAGCCCGACCGGCACGAGGTCGCGATGGGCCCCGCGCTCAAGGCCTCGCGCACCGACGATGGCCAGTGGACGCGCGCCGCCGAAGGCTTTGCCAAGGGCCAGGGCGTGGCGATGAGCGACCTCGACATGGTCGACACGCCCAAGGGTCAGTACCTCGCCGCCAAGAAAACCATTGTGGGCAAGCCGACTTCGGAGCTGGTTGCCGAGGCCCTGCCGCGACTGCTGCGGCAGATGCCGCTGCCCAAGCGGATGCGCTGGGGTACCGAGCGCGAGGCGTTTGTGCGACCACTGCATTGGCTGGTGGCGCTGCTGGGCAACGTGGTACTCGACTTTGAATTCGCGGGGATGCGCTCGGGCAGCACCTCGCAGGGTCATCGCTTCTACCATCCGGGCCTCGTCGAGGTGACCTCGGAACTGGCACTGTACAAGGTGCGGCTGCGCGAGGCGCAGGTTATTCTCGACCCGGACGAGCGTAAGTCCATTATTTTGCAGGGGATTGACGGGCTGTGCCGCGAGATCGGCGGCGCGTGGCGGCAGGACTTCGACACCCTCGATGTGGTGGTCAACTTGGTCGAGTCGCCGCGGCCGCTGCTGGGCGTGTTTGACCCGGGCTTTCTCGAAATACCGCCCGAGGTGATCTTCACCACCCTGCGCGAAAACCAAAAGCTCTTTACAATCAATGACCAACAAGGCAAGCTGACCAATCGCTTCATCGCCGTGGCCAATACGCTGAGCGAGGCGAGCCGGGCGGTGGTGGCGGCGGGCAATACGCGGGTGGTGTCGGCGCGGCTGGCAGATGCGCGCTTCTTCTATCGCGAAGACGTGCGGGTGCCGTTGGCCGAGCGCGTGGTGGGTCTGGGCGATCGCATCTGGCTGGCGGGCATGGGCTCGATTGCCGATAAGGTCAAGCGGATCGAGAACATGGCCTCGCGGTTTGCCGAGCTGCTGTGCCCCGATGTGCAGGGTCAAGTGGCGCGCGCCGCCTACCTGTGCAAGGCCGACTTGTCGACGCGGATGGTCTTTGAATTCCCAGAGTTGCAAGGTGTGATCGGCGGCTACTACGCGCGCGCTGACGGCGAAGAAGCGGCGGTGGCCGAGGCGATCGCCAGCCACTACCAGCCGCGCTTTGCTGCCGATGCCATCCCCGCCACGGCCCAAGGCCAGATGGTGGCGCTGGCCGATAAGCTCGACAGCATCGTGGGTTGCTTTGGTCTGGGCCTAGTACCATCGGGTACGCAAGATCCCTATGCACTGCGTCGGGCCGCGCTGGGCGTGCTGCGGATTCTGGTTGAGGGCGGCCACGCGCTGCCCCTGTCGGCGGCGGTAACCCAGGCGGTGGCGGCGCTGCCCGAGTCGGTGCGCGCTGGCAAAGAGCCCGCAATCACTGCGCAGATCCTCGAGTTCTTCCGCGGTCGACTAGCCTCGCTGCACGCGGCGGACCACCCCGTGGATGCGGTGGACGCGGTGCTCGAAGCTGGTTTCGATGCGGTGGGTACGATCGCGCCGCGCCTGCAGGCCCTGGCTGAACTGCGCGCAGCGGCGGACTTTGCGCCCCTGGCGGCGGCATTCAAGCGCGTGGCGAACTTGGTGCGCAAGTCGGCCGGCGATGGCGACCTGGGTGCGGTATTCTCCGCAGAACTGTGCGAAAAACAGGCTGAACTCGACCTGCATCGCAAGCTAGAGAGCATTGCTGGCACCAGCGGTGCGCTGCTCGATGCGGGCGATTTTGCCGGGGCGATGCGCCTCGTAGCCCTAGTTAAGCCCGAAGTGGATGGCTTTTTCGACGGGGTGATGGTGATGGTCGACGACCCGGCGGTGCGCCGCAATCGGCTGGCGCTGCTGGGGCGCTGCGCGGCTCTGTTTGCGCGGATTGCCGACTTCTCAAAGCTGCAAGGGTAGGTGGTCCCAGTGGATTTGCGTCGCCATGCCGCTGTAATTGGGCCGCTGCTCGCTGGGGCGGTGGCGCTGCTGTTGGCCGCGTGCGGCGACAATCCGGGCCTGCCCGAAGACTTGGGCAATGTGGTGCGCTATCCGATGGCGATGGCGGCGGTGCCTTCGGGCGAGCTGCTGTTTGTGGCGGGCGCCAACTTCGATCGCGCTTTTCGCGGTGGCAAGGTGCGCATTCTCGACACGGCGCGCGATGAGTATGTTGCTGGATCGCTTGAGATTCCGGGCTATGTGGGTGGTGTGGCACTGCAATATCCGCAGGGGGCCACGCCTACGGCCGCGCTGCCCGAGAAGCTGCTCGTTACCTCGCGCGACGATGACGCCATCACCTGGGCAGGTTTTTCAAGTCAGAACGCGACGTTGAATTGCGGAACGCACGGCAGCGCGGGGCAGTGCGACAGCGGTCATCGCTTCGGCTTCCCCACCGACACCACGCCAATTGGCAATGATCCTATGGGGATTGACGTGGTGCCCTGGGGCCCGGGCTATTGGCGGGTCACGGTCGTCACGGCGGCATCGGCGAAAGCGACCGTGCTGCGCATGGATGCCAAGGGCCAATTTGTGGTGGTCGACCAAATTGCCTTGACTACCGGGCTGTATGCGGTCAAGACCGTGCCAGCGACCGGCCGCACCTACATTTCGACCATGGGCGCGCCGTATCTGCATGTGCTGCGCATCGATGCGGACCCCACGCGGCCCACGGGCTACAAGGTGGTGGCCGAGCCGACGCTGGTGCTGCCCTCGGTTACGGCGACGTCGTATGGGCGCGGACTGGCGCTTTCGTCTGACGGGGCAAGGCTTTACCTGGCCGACCGCAGCCCGCAGGCCGTGCTTGAGGTCGATGTGACGCCGGGGCCCTCGGGCGCTCCGCGCAATGCGATCGCGGCGGTGATGACCATTGGGCCGGGACCGTCGGAGATTGCTGTGGCGCCCACCGGGCCGAATGGCCGCGATCTGCTGTACGTGAGCTGCTTTAACGACGATGCGGTGTGGGTGCTCGACCCGTACTTGCGCCAGACCGTCGATGTGATTCGCCTGCCGCACGGGCCGTACGCCGTGACCACGGTGCACGTTGCGGCCAAGGCCGGCGACCCCAAGCTGTGGAAGCTGTACGTGGCGCTGTTCGGCGCCCATAAACTCGCGGTGGTGCCGATCGATCCGGCCTCTGCGGCGCGCAACATGGTGCAAAGCCTGCTGTCGGGGAATCCATGAAGCGCCTTGCCGCAGCCTTGACCCTGGTGCTGGCCGCGACCCTGCTGGCGAGCTGTACCACCAGCACCGTGCCGGTGCTCAGCGGCCTAAGCGGTGGCCGGTCGCTGGCGCTGGCTTGTGTCGATGCCAAAGGCCTACTACACGACGACTTGACGTGCACGGCCGACACCGCGGTGCGCGCGCTGGTGGGCGGTGGCTCGCGCGGCACGCTGTCGCTGGCCAATCCAAGCGTGCCGAGCTGGGTCGATTTGTCTTGGCTGGTGCCGGGTTTTACCCCCTTGCGCGTGCCAGGTCCGCCTGTGGCGTTGGCCATCGATGTGACCGGAGCGCAGGCCTTTGCCGTCATCTCGGCGGGGCCACAGGCGCAGATCGCCCGCGTCGGCTTGCAGAACTTGGGAAAAAGCATCATCAGTTCGATTGGTAGCACGCCCATCGACTTTGAGCCCAGCGATGCCGTGCTGGTGGCGCGCGCCGGTGGCTGGTGGCTCGTCGTCGCAGACCCGAACGGCCAGCAACTACATGTGGCCGATAGTGCGACCTTTGGCCAGACCGTGCAGTGGACCACTTGGCCGGTGCCGGGATCGCCGGCGACCCTAGCGTGGCTCTCGTCGCAAAAACAGCTTTGGGTCGGGCACTTGCAGCACGGCTATGTCAGTGTCCTGGATGTCGAAACCGGCAAGCTGGTGGGCGCGCCGATCTCGATCGACGTCGCCTGCCGCGACGGACTCGACAACGACGGCGATGGTCTGGTCGATCGCGCCGATTCGGGCTGCGACGGACCCGACGATGTGAGCGAAACAGCTGCAGAAGTTGGCGCCGCGCTGTGCGGCAACGGCCTCGACGACGACGGCGACGGCCAGACCGATGCAGCCGACTTGGGTTGCCAAAAGGCGCCTGTGGACCAAGGCGTGGTCGACGGCTGCCGCAACGGCGTCGATGATGATGGCGATGGTAAAACCGATTTCCCTGATGATCCAGGCTGTTCGGGCTATGCCGACGCCAGCGAAAACAGCGATGCCGCGCCTTGCGCCAACGGCCACGACGACGACGGCGACGGCCTGACTGACCTGGCCGACCCCGACTGTCAAGGCCAGCCCGGCGGTGCCGAGTGGCCCGTGACGCTGATAGCCCAGCCCGCGGCGGTGGCGAGCGCCATGCCCTGCGCCAACGGCATCGACGACGACGGCGACGGCCTGGTCGACATGGACGACAGCGGCTGCTTCAACCGCGGCAGTGGCAGCGAGGCAGGGCCCGATATGGCACCGGCAGCGCGAATCGCCGCTTCGTTCGACGGGCGCTGGGTTGCTGTGGCGCACCAGGGCCGCCGCGAACTCATGATTATCGATGCGCAAACCCGTACGCTGCTGCTCCCCAAGCGCGGCGAAACAGCACCGTACTTGCGGACTTCGCGGCTCGATGAGCGCGAGGGTGTCATGGGCCTCGCGATGGGCGCCCCGGTCACTGCAATTGCCCCGATTACCTATGCGGGGCAGCCCGCGTTTGCTGCCGTGACCACGCCCGGCGGCCTGTTCGTGGTGCGACCGACGGGCGACGATGGGATTACGCCCTCGGTGCGGCTGGTGGTGGCGGCGTCACAGACTGCGACCGTGGTGGCCAAGCCGGCGCTGATGATCGCGGGAACTGCTGTAGATATGGGCGCTTCGGTCCCCACGCGCTATGCCGCATTGGGTCCGCTGCGCCTGACCGCGACCACTGCGGGTACCAACTACTATGGCATCCAGCCCAATACCGAGTCGTATGAGCACCGCACCGAGCAGTGGCGCCTGACTTACCAAGGCCTGCTTCCAGGTGGCCAACGCAGCACGGGGCAGTGGCGCGGCGCGGGCCTGCTGCACGACCCGACGGCCGACTTCTGCCAACTGGGCGTGGTGCCTGGTGATCTAGTGGTGTTTGCCGCGTCGACCGCGCCGGGCTGCCCCAGTAAGCCGGTGGTGGTGCCGGTGCTGCAAGTGTATGGCGACACGCTGCAACTCGATACTACGGCCGCGCGCGAAGACCTGGTGCTGACCACGGCCGACCAGCTCGGCTACGACTTGTCGACCACGACTGCGCTGCACAAGCCGGCCCAGCTCCCGGGGCCGCAGTGCGCAGCGGTGGCTCAGGTGGCCTATAGCGTGCGCGCCGCTGATTGGCTGCTCGTGGGCAGTCGCACGGGCCTGCTCAGTAGTCGCAAAGCGCACGATGGGCTGTGCGCCGACCTGCCTAGCGACGAGCTACTGGGCGCCCGCTTAACCGAACCGAAGCTGCGCCAGCAGGCCGATGGCACGCCGCAGCGGCCGACTAGCTGCCCCTATGCGGCGGGTGCGCTCGACCCGGCCTTTGAGCCCACGCCGCTGCAGACGCCGATTTTCGCGGGCCTGCAGCTTCAGCCTGGCTGCCAGAACCACAGTGACGCGGCCGGCAAGCCGGTGGTGGGCGTGCTGCCATCGCTCCGCGAGGCGACGTGGATCTTTAATGTGACTGCGGGTTTCCGGCCCCGAGTGACGGCTGTTGGCTCCGCGCCCACCGCGGTGATGTCGGGCCCGGGCCTTGCGCGCGCTTATGTGGTCGATGGCGGCGCGGCGACGCTCGATATGGTCGAAATCAGCACGGGTAATTTGCTGGCTACGCTGCAATAGCGCGACGCGACTCGCGGCCGTGGCTGGATTTTGCCCCCGCCGTAGCTCCCGAAACCGGCAAGGTCTGGCGCCAATTCAAGGCCACTACCTGCCAAAATCACCGCGGGAAATGAGGCATTCGCCGCCAATTTGGGCCGAGTCGCCGAGATCGTTTTTAGCACTTACGCTGTAGATGCGGCGAAGTCCTACTTTGCAACAGCGTGGTTGCAGACCGGCGCCGGCTAAAAAACCGCGACGTCGCGAAAAAATTTCGCGTGCCTACGAAATCGGTCTGCTGCTAGCTATTCCTGCGGCTTAACCACGGTGACCGCCGCGCCAAAACTGCCATCGCGCAGCAACACTTCGACCTGATCGCCAGCCTGCACCCCGCCGACGCCCACCACCGCCGGGCCGCCTTCGCGCCGCACAATGGCATAGCCGCGCCCCAAGGCCGCCCGCGGACTCAAGATCAGCAGCACATCGCGCCGCCGCTGCCACCACTGCCGCCGCCGCTCGAGCATCGCCCGCCCCGCGTTCAGCAGTCGATTGTGTTGGGCCTCTAACGTGCGGCGCTGACTGGCCAATTTGCGCAGCGGGTGGGCGATGTGCAGCCGCGACCGCAACCGCTCGAGCCGCCGCTGCTGGCCTTCGACCTGTCGCACCACGGCCCGCGCCAGCCGCTGCTGCAGCTCATCTAGCTGCACCGCGCGCATCCCCGTGACCGCATCCCCGTCGCCCAGGCGCGCCCGCACTTGCTGCAGATGCCGGCGATCACTCGCGAATTGCCGCTGCATGGTCTGGGTGGC
>CAISBR010000162.1 GCA_903883645.1 uncultured Myxococcales bacterium
AAGTGGTGGAACTCGTCGTACACCTCGGTCGGCGTCGTCGGCCTCTTTGAGGTCGGCTGGCACTTCAAGAACATTCCTGTTGAATTGACGGCAAATCTGCGGCCCACCTTCTTCTTGGGCAGCGACCACTACGGCGGCTTGTACCTCTACGGCGGCGGGTCGGCGCGCTGGTACTTCTGATCGCCTCGTAATTGCGCCTAGGGCTTCACGATTCCCTGCCCCACGTGCAGACCCAGCGCGTAGATCGACAGTTGCGGCGGCCCGCCAATCGAGGTCGGAAACAGCGAGCCATCGGCCACCCACAGCCCCCGTAGGCCATGGTGCGCGCCGCGCGAATCCACAGGTCCCAGGCGGGGATCGTCGCTCATCGGCACCGACGCCATCGGATGCACCGCGGTCAGCCCCGACTGCTCGACATCGGCCGCAAGCACCTTGGGCAGGTCTGCATCCGACTGCAATTCAAGAGGAATTGGCTGCGGCAGCAACACCCGCGTCGCCCCAGCGGCCAGCAGCAACTGGGCCAAGCGCTGCCAACCTTGCAGGAGCTCTTGCTTATCCGCCGTATTCAAGCGGTAGTCGATGCGCAGCCCCAGGTCGCCGCTCGGCTCGACTTGACCCGCAGTGCTGTCGTGCAACATCGCGGTGAGCACACCCAAGTGCTTGTACCGTCGCATGATTCCGCGGTGCTGCTCGCCAAAGCCGGGCATCATGGTCGCTACGCCCATCGGATGACCAAAGGCCGGCACAATCCAGATGCGCGTGGGCTCGCCCGGCCGGCCGGTATCGGCACCAAACCTAAGAAATTCAGTGCACTCAACCGTCTGCGGAATACCGGCCCAGGCGCCCACCGGCTCGGCAAAGTCGCCCGCCGCGACCACAGCTGGGTGGATGCGCAGGGTTTTGCCGGTAAGTCCACTAGGATCAGGCACTTGCGACCGCAGCAGCAGGGCCGCGCTGGCTGTAGCCGAGGCCGCCACCACCACCCGCGGCGCGGCGATATGCAGCGAAGTCCGCGCCTCACCATCGGAATCCAGCCCGACCGCATCCACGCCGCGCGCCTGGGCACCATCGTGGCGCACGCGCACAGCCTGGGCCCGGGTAATCACCATAACTCCAGCAGCAATTGCCCGTGGCAACATGATCTTCGCCGCGTTATTCTTGGCATCGAACGCGCAGCCCAGCTCGCAAAATCCAGAGCCGACGCAGCCTGTGCGATTGTGCGAAAGGCCAGCGGCGCGCCAGCCCAGCTTGGTCGCCCCTTGCAAAAGCAGCTGATTATGGCGATTCCATTGCGCTTCTGGCACCTTGCTTACTTGCAGCAGCGACTCGATCTGGCCGTACAGCTCGTTCCAACGCGCAGGCGGCAGCTGGCCCAAGACCCGCTCTTCGTGCCACTGCTGTAGCAGCGAGGCATCGATCCGCTTGACAAGATTCAGGTTATGCAGCGACGACCCGCCCACGCCCTTGCCTTGGTGGATGCGCACGCGCCGATCGGCACTGGTCCGCGCGGCACTGTCGCAGTACAGCCGGGGCATCATCTGGTCTTCGCGCTGGGTCATGTCGTCAGGCGTGATGAATTCGCCTTGTTCAAGCACGACTACGCGCAGCCCGGCCTCGCCCAGCACCATCGCCGCGGTCAGGCCACCCGGACCCGATCCCACCACGCATACATCGCAGTGCAGCGTAAAATTGCCAAGTTGCGAGGCGTCGTAGATCACCAGCGCTCCAAACCGGGCGGCAAAGCGCCCCGAGGTGCCGTCAGGCGGTCGTAGCTGTCGCGGCGCGGTCGTGGAGTGGCCGGCACCATCGGCCCAGGGTAATCCAACTCTATCCAACTACTCGGCAATTGCCAAAACCCCAACATCGCAAGGTCGCGAATGCCATTCCATAGGTCGACGACGGGCCCACCCACGTCGCGCAGTCGCAGCAGACGCGCCAGCCGATCCGCCCGACTCGCCTGCGAAAACGGTGCGATACCGGGCAAGCCGTGCTCGATGACCGCGAGCAACGCCGCCACTTCGCGCTGCATCGGCACGGGCACGCCCGCCATGTAAGTCTCGACCGCTACGGCCACTTCGCGCAGTGTGGTCGCATCTGGCGCGGGCTCGAGCAGTGCTTCCGCTGCCGCCGCCATCGTCGCCGCCGCCCCAGCACCCAACACGCGGCCGTGCCAGGCATCCCAACGCGCAGCGGTCAGGCTCCGCGCCGCCAGCAGTGCCAGCGCCGTAGCACCCGCCAGCACCCCCCGCCGCGATCGCAGCGGCCCCTTGGGCTGCGGGTCAAGCCGGTGCAACAGCCACGCCGGCAAACGCGCGTGCCACTGCGCCGAGCTGGGCAATTCGCCCGCGCGTCGCACCGTATTCCAAAACAGCCACGCGGGCGGCGGTCCGGGCGGTCGCTGCATCGCGTCGGCCTGCAGCCCGGCCAGAGCCTTGCCTGTGTAGACGTCGTCGCCCGAAAATCCTTTCTCTACAAGAAGTTGCCGCATCGCCTGCGACTCGGTCGTGGCCACACCGTAGCCCTGCCCCAGGTGACCTTGCACCAGCACCAGCGGCCGCGGCGCCGGCCCCCGCACCCCGTGCTGCGCCAACAGCGCAAGCGTCGCCCGCTGCAGCGCCAGCAACCGCCGCATGGGGGTCAGCTGCGGCTCAACCGTATAAACCGCGCGCACTTCGCAGGCCACTTCGGCGAGCCCCAGGCCAATCGCCAGCCCCACGGCGCTACCACCCGAACCGAGCGCCACATACACCCGCTCGGGCAGCGGCAGCAGTCCTGCGCGAATCTGTTCGCCCAGTTCTAACCCTGCGCGCACCATGCCCAACGTGCCGTGGGGCGTCGATCCACCCGGCGCAATGACCGCAGCCCCTTGCCAATGCCGACCGAGCAGCACCGGCCAGGCAAACGCCGCGAGCGACGCCCGGTTGCGATAGAAACTGAGGCGGTGCGCATGGCTCGCAGTAAACGCCAGGCTGTCGCGCACACCGTAACTCAGCGGCTCCCAGAAAAGGGCGGCGTGCAGCTGGGCACCGCGCAGCTCGGCCGCGGCCGCCGTCGCCACCAAATGCCCTGAGCCTACCGCCCCCGCAGTCGCCCAGTGCCGCGCGTTCGCCAAAGGCTTACTGGCCAAAGCAAAATCGAGCTTGCGCACCTTGCTGCCACCAAAAAGCGGCGCCGTCAGCTCGTCGCACTTGATGCCGAACCAGCCCAGCCGCCACAGCGTCGCCAGCTCGCGCACGGCCAGCACAGGCGTTGGCGTTTCGGCCCAACCCAAGCGCGGAATTGCTTCAAGATCCGAACGTTGCAAAGTCATGGTGGGCAGACGTTGTCGCCCGGCTTGCAGCCACCGCCGATGCAGCCGTCGCCCACGGTGCACGAGTTGCCGTCATCGCAGGTGGCCGTGTTGGGCGTGGCCAGGCAGGCGCCGCTGCTGAACGTGCAGCTGTCGTCGGTGCACGGGTTGGCGTCGTCGCAGTTCTTGGTCGAAGTGCCTTGGCAAACGCCGCCCTGGCACGCATCGCCGAGCGAGCAGGCGTTGCCGTCGTCGCACGTCGCCTCGATGGGTAAGAACACGCAGCCTTGTGCCGGGTTGCAACTGTCGGTCGTGCAAATGTTGCTGTCGTCGCAGGTTACGGGGCTGGCCTGGCAGTCGCCGCTGACGCAGCTGTCGCCGGCCGTACAGGCGTTGCCGTCGTTGCAGAGGATTCCGCCCAGTTTCTTGAGCGCGCACTGCAGGTTTTGGCACACGCCCACTTGGCAATCGCCTTGGCCGGGGCAGCTGCCCTCGTCGGTGGCGCCATCGCAGTCGTTGTCCGTGCCGTCGCAGATCTCGGTGGGGTCGCTGGTCGGTACGCAGGCCACGCACGCGCCCGTGCCTGAGGGGCCGAGCTTGCAAAATCCTGAGTTGCAGCCGGTGGGGCCACTGCAAACACAGCCGATCGTGCGGCAGCCGCTGCTGTCGCCACTGCCATCGCCGGCCGTCGTGTCCTCGTCGGTGGTAGCGCTGGTGTCGTCTTCTTCGACGATCGTGGAGCTACTGGCCATTGAACTGCCACAGCCCAAAGCAAAAATGCTAATCAACCCGGCAACTAGGCTCTGAATGACGACGACTCGGATGGGGCGCATGCAGACCTCGCTTATCGGCCAAGTGCAGCCCCAGGATCGGGCACTCGGGCGGCGATTGCAACCCGCTCGCGGCCTAGGGCGCCTGGTAATGCTCGACCTGTTTGAACGGCCCGACCATCCAGATGTTTTTGGCCGAAGTACCCCAAATAGCGCGCAAATTATCGTCACTGCCCCAGTCGAATTGCTTCCACTTCAGGCCGTTCCAGTGCAGCAGTACGCCGGTATTCGCCGGCACCCAGATGTCGTTCGGCGCGGCGCCCCAGGGTTGGTACAAGTGCCCGGCCGGAACCGTAGAATCCGTCTTACTCCAAGCACTTCCGTCCCAATGCAGCAGCGTGCCCTGGTCGCCCGCGGCCCATACATCGTCGCTGGCGGTGCCGAAAAGACCCTCGATGCCAGTCGTGACGCCGCTGCTAACCTTCTTCCATGTCTTGCCGTCGTAATGCCACAGCACGCCGCCGCCGCCGCAGATCCACACGTCGATCGAGCTGACTGCAAACACGCCGTACAAGTAGGGTTCGCCAGTAACTGTGCTGGTTTTCCAGGCCTTGCCGTCGAAGTGCATCAGCAGGCCGGCGTCGCCCACGGCCCAAACGTCGGCTGCCGACGAACCGCTGACGCTGAGAAGTGCGCCGCCATTGCCCACGTCTTGCTTGGTCCAGGCCTTGCCGTCCATGTGCAAGATGGTCTGCGATTCGCCCACCGCCCACACATCCGTGGCGCCCGTGCCCCATACGCTATGCAACCACGCGATACTCGACGAGTCGACCTTGTGCCATCCCGCCGGAGTATAGTGAACGACGGTGCCCTGCTCGCCCACCGCCCAGATGTCGTCGGCGCTGCTGCCCCAGATGCCGTGCAGGACCGAAGGCGCTTCCGACGCAACGGCCGTCCATTGACCATTGGCCTCGCTTACCACCACCGCATCGCCGGCCGCGGTATCCGCCGTGGCAGTATCTGCTGCAACAACATCGGCTTGCGCCCCATCTGCGCTCGTGGCGTCGCTCGCCACATCGGCCGCAGTCGCAGTGTCGGGCAAGGTTGCCGTATCGGCGGCCGTGTCGGAGCCCGCATCGCCAGCGGTGTCAACTGCGGCATCGGCCGAGACATTTCCGTTTGCTTTCGCAGTAGTGCCAGAGCTTGAGCACCCCAGCGCACCCGCCGCGAGCCATGCCACCACGACTGCAGCTACCCCTGCTGAACTGGACCCGAACCTTGCCATCTTTGCCTCCGTACGTACTGCTTACCTGGGATTGCGTCTGGGTGCAACTTCGGCGCCGCTTCTGCTAGGCTCGCCACATGTCGCAACTGCCCACTCCGTCGCAACTGTTTGCCCAAGCGCGCCAATCCTTGCAAAACGGGCACACCGAAGCCGCCATCCGCCTAGCCAGCGCCGCCCGGACGGCATTTGCTGCGGCCGGTGCCCATGATCACGCGGTGCGATCGGCAATTCTGCAATCGCGGTGCGAAGCTGCGGCCGGGTTGCTCGAGCCAGCGGCCGACACGTTGCACCAAGCGATGGCCCATGCAGAGCGCTTCGCCACACCAGCCGAAGCCCTGGCTGCTCGCAGCGAACTCGGCGTGTTGCAAGAGCAAATGGGGCAGCTGCTCGAGGCACTCGCCACCCATCGCGCCGTGCTCGAGGCCCAAGAAGGTCGCAAAGATCGGCTGGGTACCGCGCTGGCCGCGGCCAACGTCGCTCGGCTGCTGCCAAGGGCCGCTCTGCCCGAACATCGCAAGCAAGCGCTTAAAGACGCTCAGGATTTGCTGCTGCAGTCTGGGCGGATGTTTATCGAGTGCGGCAAGTCGGGCCTGGCCGCGCAAGCCTTGGTCGTGGTGGGAGACCAGCTGCGGGCAGAGGGCGAATTCACAAAGGCGCGGGCGGTGTTGCGTGATGCTCAACGCTCAGCAGAGCTGGCGGGCGACCTGCGCGTGCAGGCTTCGGCGACGTTGAACTTGGTCTATGTGCTGCGCGACCTGGGCGATCGCGAGGGGGCCAACCTCGCGTGCCAACAGGCCAAGCATCTCGCCGAGGTGGGGCACGACAAGCTGGCGGCCCTGCAAGCGAGTCAAGCCAGACTGCTGCTGACCAGCGGTGAACTGCCGGCGCCCAAGACCGTCGAGTTCATCCAAGATACGCTGCTGCGCTTTGAGGAGGCGGGGTACGCGGCGGCGTCACTGCCCCTGCGCGCCAACCTGGGACTCGCGATGGCCCGCACCGGGCAACTGCGCCAAGCGATTCGAATTCTGCAGGGCGTGCGTGCAGATCTGGGCCGTGCTGGCGAGCGCCTGGCGCTGAGCGAAGTCGATCTAGCCCTGGCCGAGCTGTACTGGACCTGCGGCGACGAAGCGAGCGCGGTGGCGATGCTGGCTCGCCTGCCGGCCGAGCAAGTGAGCCCTAAACTTAGCAATACACTTGCACTATTGCAGGCTCGTCGCGCCCTGGCCCACCTCGACCTGGGCTCTGCGCGTGCGGCGCTGGACCACGCCAAAGGGGCCGAGATCAGCCACGCCGACAAGATTGCCACCAGCCTGTTTCACGGCCAGATGAACACGCTGATCGGTCACCGCATTATCCAAGATTACGCCAGGGTTATGGCCTACGACGAAGATTTGTCACCGCGCGAAGGTGCGGCGCGCCGGCTGCTTATGGCCATCGACGAGGCGTGGCACGGCGAGCGGCAAGATGCGGAGCGCAGCGGGCACGAGGCGCTGGCCCAATGGGTGGCCTTGGGCGAGCCGTTGCCGCAAGCGACCTGCCGCGTGGTGCTGACCTGCTTGGGCCAAGCGCCGGATGCGGACTTGCGCGCCCTGCTCGAGTTGCTCGACCGCGAACAGCTGACCGAAGCCCATACCGCGCTAAACGGCGCCCTTTGTGCACAGGCGCACGACCTGCCCGGCGTTCTGAGCGCCATCGACTCCTTGCGCACCTCGGGCTGGACGGCGACCGCGTTGACCCTGACAAGGCTGTCACGTCTGGCCATGGATATGCCGCAACTTCTTGATCTCGAAGCCAGTATTTGGGCGAGTGCCGGGGTTGTGGCCTCCGACTTGTTCAGCGACACCGACCCGACCTGATCGGGTTGTCAGGCGCCGTTCCCTTGACTTCCCCTGGGCGCGTGCTTGGCTATTCTGAACGGACGCCGGCACCGGGCCCGCGTTCAACCCGAAACTGAAGCGCGAGGATCCCATGACTTCGGACACGACCCTCAACGGTGTCACCCTGCAATCGATGCCGATTTTGGCCCTGCGCAACGCGGTGCTTTTCCCCGGTGCGGTGATGCCGGTGGTGATTGGCCGCGGCAAAAGCATCAAACTGCTGGAGGGGCTGGGCGACCGCCGCCAGACGGTAGTGGGCGTAGTTGCTCAAAAAGACAAGGGAATTGACAATCCAAAGCCCGAAGACCTGTACTGGGCGGGCTGCACCGGCCAGCTCATCAAGGTGCTGCGCAACGGCGCCGAGACGTATCATGTGGTAATTCGCGGACTTGAGCGATTCCGCATCCACTCGTTCGAGCAGGAAGATCCGTTCTTGCAGGCCAATGTAGAGGTGTTGCCCGAAAAGGCCGACAACGACCCGCAGATTGCAGGGCTAGTGCACAACATCCGCGACTCGGCCGTCGAGCTGGTCGGCATGGTGCCCGACAACCCGATCAGTGCCTCGGATCTCCAAGAGAACTTTGAGCATCCGTCGCGGTTGGTCTACCTGCTGATGACCCACATGTCGGTCTCGGTCGAAGAAAAAGTCGATGTGCTGCAGGCGGCGACGCTGCAAGACATGCTGACCAAGACCCTGCAACTGGTGATTCAGCAAATCGAAGTGCTGCGGATCAGCCAGCGCATCAACTCCGAGGTGAAGGGCGACCTGAACAAAAGCCAGCGCGAGTATGTGCTGCGCAAGCAACTCAAGGCCATCCAAAAGGAATTGGGCGAGCTCGACGGCAACGAAGGCGACGAACTGGGCGAGCTTGAGGAGCGGCTGGTCAAGGCCAAGCTGCCCGAAGACGCGCAGAAGATCGCGACCAAAGAGCTTAAGCGCCTGCGCAACATTCAGCAGGGCTCGCCGGAATATACCGTGTCGCGCACCTACCTAGAGTGGTTCGCCGACATGCCGTGGGCCACGTTTAGCGACGACAATTGGGACCTGAACAACGCCCAGCAGGTGCTCGACGAGCGCCATTACGGCCTCGACAAGGTTAAGAAGCGTATTATCGAGTACTTGGCCGTCAGCAAGCTGAAGCAAGACATGCGCGGGCCGGTGCTGTGCCTCGTCGGCCCTCCGGGCGTGGGCAAGACGTCGCTGGGGCACTCGGTGGCGCAGGCTTTGGGCCGTAAATTCCAGAGGATGAGTCTGGGCGGCGTGCGCGACGAAGCCGAGATCCGCGGTCACCGCCGCACCTATATTGGCGCGCTGCCCGGCAAGATCATCATGAGCCTGAAGAAGGCCGAGTCGCGTAACCCCGTGATGATTTTGGACGAAGTCGACAAGCTGACCCACGACTGGCGCGGCGACCCCACGGCCGCCCTGCTCGAGGTCTTGGACCCCGAGCAGAACAACTCGTTTACAGACCACTACTTAGATACCCCGTTCGATCTGAGCAAGGTGCTGTTTATCGCCACGGCGAACTCGCTCGACACGATTCCGGCGCCCCTGCTGGATCGTATGGAAGTGATTGAACTTTCGGGCTACACGCACGAAGAGAAGTTCCATATCGCCAAGCAGCACTTGTTCCCCAAGCAGCTCAAAGAGCACGGCTTAACCGCCGAGCAGTGTGTTGTGACCGACGAGATCCTGGCGAAGGTCATTTCGCACTACACCCGCGAGGCCGGCGTGCGCAGCCTTGAGCGACGCATGGCCGATATCTGCCGCCAAGTCGCTGTCAGGATCGCCAAAGAAGAAGCGACGACGATGACGATCACCGAGGAAAATCTCGATGATATGCTGGGCAATTTCGTGTACGAGCCCGAGACGGCCACGCGGATCGAACAAGCTGGCGTGGCGACCGGCATGGCCTGGACGCGGGTCGGTGGCGATCTGCTGTTCATCGAAGCGACCAAGATGCCGGGCAAGGGCAAGATGCGCCTGACCGGCCAACTAGGCGATGTGATGAAGGAATCGGCGCAGATCGCCCTGTCGCTGGTCGAAGCCAATGCCGAGCGGCTGGGCATTGAGCGAAAGGCCTTTGAGGAGTGGGACATCCACGTACACTTCCCGGCGGGCGCGGTGCCCAAGGACGGTCCCTCGGCGGGTGTGACCATGTATACTGCCCTGGTTTCGCTGCTTTCGGGCGTGCGGGTGCGCAGCGATGTGGCGATGACGGGCGAGGCAACTCTGCGCGGCCTGGTCCTGCCCGTGGGCGGTATCAAAGACAAGGTACTGGCGGCGATGCGCGGCGGTATCAAGAAGATCATCCTGCCCGAAAAGAACAGGAAGGATCTTCGCGACATCCCGGACGAGGCGCGCGAAGGTGTCGAGTTCGTGTTCGCTCACCGCATGGACGATGTGCTGGAACACGCGCTTGAAGTGCCGCCGTCGCAGTGGAGCAAGACCGCCGCACACGCCACTGCTTAATAACAAGCTGTAGTTATGCTGACTTCAAGCCTGCTCGCCCCGCCTTTGGCCCGCTGCGCCGCGTGCGTCGCCAACGAGACCCCTTACGGATGGTGGATACTTTCGGGTATCGTGCTGCTGGGGTCGGTGATCGTCGCCGGCTGGTTCATCTGGAGCGACGCCAAAGAGCGGGCAAGCTGGACGCCTCCGAGCGAGTAGTCGGAGCGACAGCAACCGCACAAGAACCGGCGAATACATAGGAAAATCATGCAATTCTTGGCCTTGGCGGCGCGCGGTACCGCAGAACTGGTGGCGGCGGAGTGCCGTGCCCTGAGTCTAAAGGTCACCAAGACCGATGCCGAGGGTGTGCACCTGGACCTGTCGTGGCGCGAGCTGGCGATTGCCTTGGTGCATCTGCGGGTGGCGCAACGCATTTTGGTCGAGCTGGGTAGCCACCCAGCCTTTGATGGCGACTCGCTGTACGCGGCGGCACGCAAGGTCGATTGGGGCGAATGGCTCGATGCGCGCTCGACTTTTGCGGTGTATGCCTCGGGCGATACCATGCCGCCGGGCAAGACACCGGAGGGGCGGCCGCACGCCGGGCTGACCAACCTGCAGTTTGTGGGCCTGCGCGTCAAAGACGCCATTGCCGACGACCTAACGCGCCGGCTGGGCAAGCGCCCCAACGTCAGCCGCGACGATCCGGTGGTGTCAGTGGTGGTGCGCGGGCGGCAGGGCCGCTGGAATTTCTACCTGGATGCTGCTGATCCACCGCTTTTTCAGCGTGGTATCCGCATCGCCGATGTCGAAGCGCCCCTTAAAGAGACCCTGGCTGCGGCGTGCGTCGATCTGACCGGCTGGACCGGCCGCGGCAAGCTGATCGACCCGATGTGCGGCTCGGGCACGCTGATCATCGAGGCGGTGAGCAAAGTGCTAGGCCTAGCGCCCGGGTGCACGCGCACGTTTGCGATCGAGCGCTGGCCCCACCACGGCAAGACGCTGCTGAAGTGGTGTACTGAGATTCGTGCCCAGGCCGTCGAGAAGGCGCAGAAGGCGCTTGAAGGGGCCAAGCTCGACGTCGCGGCGTCGGACATCGACCCCGCCGCCGTGCGCGCTACCCGCGAAAATCTTGCCAATGCTGGCCTCAGCGAGCTCGTGCAGGTGAGCTGCCGCGATGCGCGCGAGTTGCCGCCCCAGCCGCCGGGCACAGTGTTGCTTAGTAACCCGCCGTATGGGCAGCGTCTTTCGCCCGGCGAGGCCGAGCCGCTGTGGCGCGAGCTGGGCCAGGCTTGGCGCGGCAAGGGCCTGTGGCAAGTATGGCTGATCGCGCCGAACGAATTGCCCGAAGCGATGGGTTGGGAAAGGCGGCGCACGAGTCCGCTGAACAACGGCTCGATCGATGTGGCGATGCAGCTACTGGTGGAGCCGAGCGCTTAGCCCTTGACACGCCAGGCTGTCGCGCGCGCGCCCTATCGCCGCCAGCCGATTCGGGGCATACTCGGAGGGCGGCGCACTAGGCCGGGGCGACCTCCAATGAGCCAGAGAACCACTGTAGTTTTCGATACGTATGGCGGACAAGCTGGTCCGGCCGAGGTGGTGCGCGCGGCGGCCCGCATGTCGCGGCAAGGCGTGGCCCACGTGCTGCTGGTGGGCGATGTGGCGCTGCTGCAAGATCAGTTGGGTCTAATTCCCTACGATCCTATGACGTTGCGACTTGTGCCCGGCGGTGCGGCCTTTCCGCGGCGACCGGGAGACACGCTAGCCCAGGCCGAGGCGGCGCGGGTAGGTCTGCCGGTGGCGCTGCAGCTATTGCGCGAAGGCGAGGCGGATGTACTGATTTCTGCGAGTGATCCCGAGCTGGTGCGCGAGCTCGCGGTGCTGCACTTGCCGCTGCTGGCGGGGGCGCGCGCGGTGGCGACAGCGGCGGTGGTGCCCACAATGCCGCGGCCTGGCGCCGATGACCCCCTGGCGCTGCTGCTGGATGTGTCGGGTCGCCGCACCACAAGTGCCGATGACTTGGTGCAATTTGCGGTTATGGGCGCCTCGTATGCGCGCTCGGTGTCGGCGGTGGCCGAGCCGGCCGTGGCCCTGCTGTCGACCGGGCCGGGGCCTAATGATGGGCCGCCCGAAGTGGTCGAGGCCCACCGCCGGCTAAAATCGCTGCCAGGGCTGAAATTCGTAGGCAATATCCGGGCTACCGAGCTGTCGCGCGGCCTGGCCGACGTGGTGGTGGCCGATGGTTTGGTGGGCCACACCGTGCACGGCCTGCTCGAGGGCCTGACCGACATGACTGTTGAGGCTGCGCGCTATGCCTGGAAGGCCAAGATGTCGTGGCGGGTGGGCCTGCGGCTGCTGAGCCAGGGCGTGGGTATGCTGCGTAAAGTCAGTGAGTTTAAGGATTATGGCGGCGCGCCGCTGCTAGGCCTCGAGCATCTGGTGCTGGTGGCGGCGGCCGACTCGCGCGAGCCCGCCTTTGAAAACGCCCTGCGCCTGGCAACGAGGTGCCACACCCGCGGACTGCAACGCGAATTGAGCGCGACGATGGCGCAGATGTTTGCCCAGCCGCCCCCACAGGGGGAGCCATGAGCGCCCTGAGCACCGCGAACACCGGCAAGCCGCCCGAGGTGGTCTACCGCTGGGACTTGGACAAAACCTACCTGCATACCGATTTTTCGACGGTGCAGGGCTTGCTGACCGCGGCGGTCGAGAGCGCGCAACGGCGCAAAACGATTCCGGGAATGCGGGCGCTGCTGTCGGCCCTGTCGCACTCGTTCGATGCGCGGGTGGTGGTGGTATCGGGCAGTCCGGTGTTTTTGCGCCGGCGCATTCTGGCGATGTTTCAGCTGCACGGTATCCGCTGTGACCGCCTGGTTCTAAAGGATTTTGGCGCGGCGCTGCGGCGGGGCCGGGTGCGCACGCTGTCGGCGCAGGTGCCATACAAAATGCGCGCCCACCTTGAGACGCGGCTGTGGCTGGCGGCACGCGACGAGGCGGGGCCCGAGATCTGCTTTGGCGACGATGCCGAAGTGGATGCGCTGGTCTATTGCCTGTATGCCGATGTGTGTGCCCGCCGGGTGCCGCCGGCGCGACTGGCGCGGATTCTGGATGTGTGCGGGGCATATCCCGATGAGATCGAAGCGATTCTTGAACGCGCCGGGCTGGTAGCCAACGCCGATCCGGTGCACCGCATCTTTATCCACCTAGAGGGTAACTCGCCGCCGAGTCGCTTTGGCGCGTACCGCGGCCGGGTGACGGCGACCTTTAACGCCCTGCAAATTGCCCTGAATTTGGCGAGCGAAGGTCTGGCCGACGAAAAAGTGCTGACCGCGGTGGCCGAAGAGCTGGTGGGCGAGCACAAGATCGGTGCCGACGGCTTGGCCGGGTCGATTGAAGACGCCGTGCGCCGCGGGCTGTGTACGCGCGAGTTAGCTGAGCACTTGGTGGTGGATATCCTGCCGCGCACCATGGCGTTTAATGTTGGTTTTACAGCTGATTTTGGCAAGCGGGTCGCCAAGCGCCTAGGCCAGAGCGTGCCCGTGGCGACGCCGGGCATGGCGGCGAGCGAGCCCCCGCAACCCCTGCCCTACGAACAGCTTTTTGAGGCGGAGCGCGCCTTTGCTCACGCCAAGAAGCTGGCGCGCAAGACCGCCGAGCGCATTACCAGCCTGGGCGATTTCTTGGGTTCGCCGCACGACGACTGAGCCCTGCCCCAGCGGAGGTCCGCGATGCCGATGACCAAGCAACCCCCTGTGCCCACAAAGAAAATGCCGGCGCCGCAGACCGCGCACACGCCCAATACCACCCAGACGACGCACAAGCAGGCGCCGCTGGCCGGCAAGACGGGCTATGCCCAGCAGCAGGCCGCGGTCAAGCCCAAGCCGACAGCACCAAAGCCCGCCCAGAACTTGGGGATTCCTGGTAGCGCCGGCCAAGCCCAGGCGGGCCTGCCCGATACGCTGCAGAACCTGCCCAGTGGTAAGCGCGTGGCCCACGGCACGGATCCCGGTGATTTCTATTGCGAACACATGTTCTACAGCACGCAGGTGGCGGCGGAGCAGGCGGCCAGCAGCGTCCTACGCAATGAGCAGGGCGAGTCGCTGACCGGCTTCTTGCACCTGCCCGGCGACCGCGAGGCGACCGACAACGCGAGCGAGGACTACACCCGCAAGACGAGTCAGAAAGATACGCAGGCGGTGGTGGGCTCGGCGCTGCGCGGCTGGATCGACACGGCGCTGCCGCAAGTTAGCTCGGGGCCAGTAAAATTACTGCTGACGGGCTATGCCAACTGGGGCTCAGTGGTCAACAACCCTACCGGAGGCTTTGTCGCAGCCAAGAAGAATGTTGATGCAGCGATGGCCCAGGGCTTTGGGGCCCAGCTCAAGACCAAACAGGGCAAAGAGATCGAGCAAGGCAGCGGCGAGCATGTGTTCCATACGTGGTCGTACCGCATCGCGACCCCCACCGGCGAGCGCGAAGTGCAGCTGCGTGGACAGGTATTTGCTGTTGCAGATCAGACGATTGACCGCGGCGCGGCGTCGGTGCAGCAGGCGATGGCCGACTGGGCGCCGCACGGGGTGCTGTCGATGGGTGTGGCCGTGGGGCACGACGACTTCTTGGCCGAGCACCATGCCGACGACGGCGGGCTCGACGAGGCCCACGCCAAACACGACGATGCGGCCGGGCCGCGGCACAACTTGCCGGATAACTACGCGCTGGCGCGGGGGATTGTTGCGGGGGAGCGGGCACGGGGTTAGACACCTTCCGACACAACCGCCCGACGACCTACCCGCCAAGCCGCGGCCATGCTACCCTACCGACCTAAGTGCGCAGCCGCCTGCGCAGCAAGGGCCGATTGCCATGAAAGTCACTGAAACTCGAGTGTATCAGGGTCCAAACCTGTACGCACACTTCCGCTGTATGCGGCTGACCCTTCAGCTCGGCGCGCTCGAGGACTGGCCCAGCGCCAAGATTCCCGGGTTTGTCGATCGGCTGCTCGCGGCGCTGCCAAGTCTCGAAGAACACACGTGTTCGCCCGGCGTGCGCGGCGGCTTCATCGCGCGGATGCGGCAAGATGGCGAGGGTACTTGGCTGGGCCACGTGCTCGAGCATGTCGTCATCGAGCTGCAGAACCTGTGTGGCGCCAAGGTCAGCTTTGGCAAGACGCGCGGCACAGGCAAACGTGGCGAATATCACGTTGTTTTTGAGTACGAGGATGCGCGCGCCGGTCAGGCCGCCCTCGAGCTGGCGCTGCAGCTGCTGCACCACTTGGTGGGCCCCGAGCTGGCGACCGACGCGCACGTGGAGGCCGACTTCGACTTTGCCCACGAGCTGACGTCGCTGATTCGCGAGGTGCAGCGCCGGGCCCTGGGTCCGTCGACCCTGAGCCTGGTGCACGCGGCAGAGTCACGTGATATTCCGTGGTTGCGCCTAAACGACTACTCGCTGGTGCAGTTTGGCTACGGCAAGTACCAGCGGCGCATCCAGGCGACCGTAACGAGCGAGACGCGGCATATCGCGGTCGAACTGGCTTCAGACAAGCAAGAAACCAATAAGATCCTTGGCGATTTGGGCCTGCCCGTGCCCAAGCAAGAGATGGTGTACAGCAAAGAAGAGTGCGCGCGGGCGGTGCGGCGCGTGGGCTATCCGCTGGTGATTAAGCCGCTAAATGCCAACCATGGCCGCGGCGTGTCGGTCAACCTGACCAACATGGAACAGGTTGAGATCGCGTACGAAAAGGCCAAGGAGCATAGCCGCGCAGTGCTGGTCGAGTCGTTCATTATCGGCGACGACCACCGCATGTTGGTGGTGAACGGCGAGCTGGTGGCGGTGGCTAAGCGCGTGCCGGGCCACGTGATTGGCGACGGCGCGCACACGGTCGAGCAGCTGGTCGAGCTGACCAATCGCGATCCGCGCCGCGGCGTGGGTCACGAAAAAGTGCTCACGCGCCTCGAGCTGGATCACCAAGGCCTGCGCCTGATGGAAAGCGCGGGCTTCGCCAAAGATAGTGTAATTCCAGAGGGTAAGATCCTGTATCTGCGCTCGACGGGCAATTTGTCTACGGGCGGCACGGCCATTGATCTGACCGACCAGGTGCACCCCGACAATGCCGAGATGGCGGTGCGGGTGGCGCAGGCGATCGGTCTCGACGTCATCGGCGTAGACTTCTTAACATCGGATATTACAAGAAGTTATCGCGAAGTGGGCGGCGGCATCTGCGAGGTCAACGCGGCGCCCGGCTTTCGTATGCATGTGGCACCCAGTGAGGGCAAACCCCGCGATGTGGCTAGCAAAGTCATCGACATGCTGTTCGCCCCAGGCGCGCCCAGTCGCATCCCTATCGCCGCGATTACGGGTACGAACGGCAAGACGACCACCACGCGCATGCTGGGCCATATCTTTAAGCTCAAAGGCGAAGTTGTGGGCATGACCACCACCGATGGCGTGTACATCGACGGGCGGCGCACGGTCGAGGGCGACATGACCGGGCCGCAGTCGGCGCAAATGGTGCTGCGCGATCCGTCGGTTAGCGTGGCCGTGCTCGAGACGGCGCGCGGTGGCCTGCTGCGCTCGGGTCTGGGTTACAGCCAGCCGGATGTGTCGTGCTGCTTGAACGTGGCCGAAGATCACCTTGGACTGGGCGGAGTTGACACCCTTGAGCAGCTCGCGTTCGTCAAGCGCATCCCCATCGAGGTGGCGCGCGAGGCGGTGGTGCTGAACGCCGACGACCCGCTGTGCCTGGCGATGGCCGACCATAGCGAGGCCAAGCACATCTGGTACGTGACGACGAATCCGCGCAACGCCTTGGTTCGCGAGCACATTCGCTCGGGCGGCAAGGCGGTCGCGCTCGAAGACGGCATCAATGGCCAGATGATCGCGATTTACGACCGCGGCGCGCATATTCCCCTGCTGTGGACCCACCTTATCCCCGCTACGCTCGAGGGCAAGGCCATCCACAACGTGCAAAATGCCATGTTTGCGGCGGCGATGGCGGCGGCGATGGGCGTCAAGTTCGACGACATTCGCCACGGTTTGCGCACCTTCGATACCACCTACTTCCAAGCGCCTGGGCGGATGAACATCTTTGATGGCCTTGGCTTTCGCGTCATCTTGGACTACGGCCACAACGCCGCCGCGGTCGAGGCCATGTGCACGCTGGCCGATCGGTTGGTGCAGGGCGGGCAGCTGGGCCCCGATGGCAAGCGCGTGGTGGTGCTGTCGGCCCCTGGCGATCGCCGCAACGAAGACATCATTGGTTTGGCCAAGATCGCCGCCCCGCACTTCGACCAGTTCATCGTGCGCCGCGACGACAATCCCCGTGGCCGCGACCTCGACGAAGTGCCGCGTTTGTTGCGCGACGGGCTGGTGCAAGCAGGCGTCGATCCCGAGAAAATTACCGTGGTGCAGGGCGAGGTTGAGGCCATTCAGCTCGCGCTCGACATGTGCCAGCCGGGCGACTTGCTGCTCGCGTTCTGCGATAAGGTCAGTCGGTCGTGGAAGCAGATCATCTACTACCAGCAACAGCGGGCCGGGCACGCCGAAGCTGCGACCGCTGCAGTCGAAACTACCAGCGAAGAAGAGGACTTGCAGGTCCCCGGTGGCTTAGTCCGCGACGAGCGCGGCGTACGCATCCCCAAGGGTGAAGAGGCGGATTAGTGCGGACTCTAGACGGCGGCCGGCGCCTGACCGGACCCAATTTCCTGCTGCCCTGCGAGGGCGCGGCCGTCGAAGTCACGTTCGATCCTGATGAGTTACCCAGTCGGGCCAAGGCGACCTGGCTGCGGCGGGCCACGGCGATGCTGCGGGGTATCGGGTGGCAAGAACGCGGTTTTACAGTGCAATGGCGGCTGCGACGCCACGCGACGGGTGCGAGCTGGGCCTTTTCGGCGCCCATCGACCAGTTGCTCGTCGCCGCCGATATTGCGGAATATGCTGTTGATCCAAAGCCTTTGGGCACATGGCGCCAGGCCCGCCAGACCCTAATCGAGCGGAGCCACGCCGAGGCCAACTCCAAGCTCGAGCGGCTACAGCACTGGGCGCGCCAGCACGGCGTGGCCTTCCTGTGGGACACAGAGGTCGTTTCGCTAGGACTGGGACCCAGTTGCCTGTGCTGGCCCATCGGCGACTTGCCCGAACCCGAGGAGCTGGAGCCCGAGCGGTTTGACCGCATCCCGTCGGCGTATGTGACTGGTACCAATGGCAAAACTACCACGGCGCGGCTGCTGTCGAAGATGGCGCGCTGTGCCAACCTGCACGTGGGCACCACCACCACCGATGGCTGGGGCATCGACGGCGTGATGATCGAAGGCGGCGACTGGACGGGGCCGGGTGCGGCGCGAAAAGTTCTTCGTGATCCACGGGTTGAGCTAGCTGTGCTCGAGGCGGCGCGCGGTGGTCTGCTGCGGCGCGGGCTGGCCCACACCATGGCCGACGTGGCGATCGTGACCAACGCGAGCGACGATCACCTGGGCGAGTGGGGCATCGACACGGTCGCCGACATGCTGCGCGCCAAGCTGGTAGTGGCCCAGGGGATTCGCAGCGGCGGCGTGCTGGTGGCCAACGCCGATAACCCGCCTAGTGTCGACGTGTTGCGCAACCCAGGTGCGGTGCCAGAGGGCATCGACATCGCCTGGTTCGGCTTGTCGCCGTTTTCAGACATGCTGCAGCAAGCCATGAAAACGCCGAGCGAAGTCGCCTTTGCCCGCGACGGCAAGCTGGTGTGGCAGCGCGGTACGCACCTGGTGCATGTGGTCGACGTCGCCGAAGTACCGATTTGTTTTGGTGGTTCGGCATGCCACAACATCGAAAATGCCCTTGCCGCTATCTTAGGCGCGCACGCCATGGGCCTGCCGTGGGAGGCGATTCGCGAGGGCCTGCGCACCTTTACGTCCAATGTCTACGACAATCCGGGCCGCGCCAATGTGTTCGCGCTGAACGGCGCCAAGGTGGTGGTCGATTTTGCCCATAACCCCGACGGCATCCGCCATATCGTGGCGCTGGCCAAGGCGATTCCCGCGGCGCGATGCCTAATTACGCTGGGGCAAGCGGGCGACCGCAGCGATCAGGCCTTTGCCGACTTAGTCGACCAAGCGGTACAGCTGGGCGCTGATCACTATGTGCTCAAAGAATCGCTGCATTACCTGCGCGGCCGGGCGCTTGGCGAAGTGACCGGGCACATGCGGGCTCGCCTATTGCAACATGGCGTATCTGAACGACAAATTAGCGTTGCAATGGACGAAGGCGCCGCTTTAGACCATGCTTTGGTCTGGCTGCGGCCGGGCGACCTGCTTGTGCTGCTGATCCACGATGATTTTGCTGCTGCCCTTGCCCGCCTACAGGCAGCCGGAGCCCTTCCCGCATGACCGCTTCCCCAGCCCCGACGCGGCTCTCGCGCGCCACCCTCGGCATCGTTTTTGCTACCGTTTTTATGGACTTATTAGGCTTCGGCCTGATCATCCCCATCCAGTCGTACTACGCCGAGTCATTCGGCGCACGGCCCGCGGTCGTCACCCTCATCGGCGCGGCCTACTCGCTGATGCAGTTCGTGTTCATGCCGTTTTGGGGCCGCCTGTCGGACCGCATCGGCCGCCGCCCGGTCATGCTGTTCTCGATTTTCATTTCGTTTAGCGGCTTTATGCTTTTCGCGTACGCCAATTCGCTGTGGATGCTTTTCGCCGCGCGCATGCTCGCCGGCTTCGGCAACGCCAACATCGGCGCCGCCCAGGCCGTCATCGCCGACTCGACCGGCCCCGAAGATCGCGCCAAGGGCATGGGCATGATCGGCATGGCCTTTGGCCTCGGCTTTGTAATTGGCCCCGCCTTGGGTGGCACGCTTGGCCAGTATAGCCTTGCCGCGCCTGCACTTGCCGCCGCCGGACTGTCGGCCGCCAACTGGATTTGGGCCTACTTCATGCTGCCCGAGACGCGCCGCCCCGGTGCCGAGGCCGAGCGCAAGCACCACACCGAGGTGCGCAAAGAGATCCTGGGCATTAGCCAAGTGCAGCGCCTGATGGTGATTTCGCTGGTGATTACTACCGGTTTCGCCCTGATGGAGCAGGTGCTGGCCATGTACATCGAGCGCGCCTTCGTGCCCGAGGCGCTGGTGCCGGCCACGGCGGCGCTGGGCCACCGGACTGCAACCAAGCTATTTACCTACACAATGCTCAGTGTCGGCCTGACGATGGCGGTGGTGCAAGGCGGGTTTATAGGCCGCCTGGCGCGCAAGTATGGAGAGGCCAAGCTGATTACCGTCGGCTCGGCGCTGCTGGTGGTGGGCATGGTGGCGATGCCGCTCATGGGCGAGACGGGGCTGTTTCCGCTGATGGTGCTGGCGAATATGCTGCTGGCGGTCGGTTCGGGCATTACCACGCCGTCGGTCACGGGCCTGCTATCGCGGTCGGTGGGGCCCGATCGGCAAGGCGCGGCGCTGGGTTTGGGCCAGTCGATGTCGGCCTTGGGGCGCGTGCTGGGTCCGGCAGCGGCGGGCCTGCTGCTCGAAGTCGGCCTGCGCGTGCCGTTTTGGGTGGGCGGGCTGCTGGTGGCGGTGGGTGTGGTCGTGTCGCGCGGGCTGCGGCAGCCAGAACCGGGCGGCGGGCAGCACGGCCATTAGCTAGCTAGATTCTCACACTGGCGCGCGAAACTTTGGATACTAGACGGGATCTACGTCGCGGCGCGGCGAGTCGGCTGTAAAGACGCGAGCTTGCGCCCCACAAAAAGGACAGGGCCGCCCACAGAAACCCCAATGCGATCGGATCGTTCGTTCTGGGCGGCGCTGTCACTCTTTCTTCAGCAAGCTCGGCAGCGTCTGCTCTAACTCGCGGCGCAGCTGTTCGCCCTCTTCGCCAGGGATCGCCGAGAACGGATCGCTAACCATCTTCGTCACTTGACTGATAAGCGACCAGACCACCACACCAATGGCCACGGCGGTAATCAGCCCGCGCAGCAGCTGCGTCGCCCGCTTGAGCCCCACCGTCAGTCGCTCGCGGGCTTCACCGGCCAATTCGCCAAATATTTCAGGAAGATGCCCGCTACGCTCCGCCGCTGCGACCCGCTCCTTAGTCTTAGGCGGCGGCGCCGGCCACTGCGGCACACTGTCCGACAGCGACAAAGTGCGCAAACTTTGCAGCGTTTTCTGCATGGCGCGCGCTGTCACCGCTTCGCCCGGCGCGGCACCGGCCAGCTCGAGCGCGCGCCCCAGCGGCAGCCCGGCCTGCAGACTCATCGCCAGCACGTCGAACACCAGCGAATACCTGCGCGCCCGCAGCAAAAAGCCCATGCCGGGCGCGGGTTCAAGCCGCCCCAGACCATCCCACAGCCGCGGCGAGCGCTGCAGCTTTTGTAGCCCCACGTACGCGCCAAGGCCGCAAGCCAGCATGATGCCTACCGAAACCGACACGTCGGCCAAGTAAGCACCGATCCCTTGGGTAAACAGCAGCTGCACCGGCGACAGCAGCACCGACGAGATCACCAAGAAAGCCGGATAACTAAGGCTACCAAGCAGTTGCGTACGAAGATCGGCCGCGTGGGCATGGCGCGCTGCCAGCCGGGTCGCCACCTCGGGCAGCTTGCCCGTGTGCTGCGCCGCCTCGATCATCGCCAGGTCAATGGCATCGAAGTGCCCGGGCAGCCTCTGCATTTCGCCCAGCAGCTCGCCGCCAGCCGCCAGCCGTTGCGCCAGGGTCATCAGCGCCGCGCCGCCCTTGCCGCCGATTACCGCCGCCGCGTGCTCCAGCGCCTCGGGCAGGGGCACTCCAGAGCGGGCCATGCGCTCCAGCTGCACAAACATCTGCTGGCGATCGCGGGCCGACAGCCACACCGTCGCCGTCTTCGTACTCGGCAGTGGTGGCCTCTGCTTGGCTACCGGGGCCGGCTGGGGCACTACCGGTTGCGGGGGCGCCGTTTTTTCGACCACAGATTTCGCCTCGACCGGCGCTTTGGCCTTGGCGATGACCACGCCGCAGAACATGCACTCGGCGGCCTCGGGCTGATTGGCTTGGCAGCGCGGGCAGATCACGCTTTGCCTCGCGTGGGGCGGGCAGCGGGCGATTGCCACGAGCCGGGGCGGGCGTCGGCGCCGTCAACGCGAACAAGGTCGCACATGGCCGAAAGTCGTGAGAAAATCCGCGGGCCAACCCGCGAGCCAATGCCTTCGACGTCGAGACTGTCGGCCGACTTGTCGAGCGCGCGCACAAATTTGCTCGCGGCATTGGCATCGGCGGGGGCACTGGGCTCAGCAAAGGCGTAATTCGTGGCAAAAAATGTAACGCCGCCGCGGTTGTAGCGACCGGCGACTAGGGCGTCGAGCACGCCCACCTCCCATTCGCTGGCGCGGCCTTTGCCCAACTCGTCGATCAGCAGCACTTCGACATCGACGAGCGGCGCGATCAGCTGCGCCTCGCCCTTGCCCTCTTGAAAGCCGGCTTTGAGCGACCACAAAAGCTGCGAGAAATCCGTAAAATGCACCGCCACGCCGTACTCAAGCGTCAGGGCACGGGCCAGAGACACCATCAGGTGCGTCTTGCCGGTACCGGGCGGCCCCGACAGGGCCAAACCCCGCAGCCCGCGAGGCAGTTTTCCGCCGGGCAGCACGCCGTTGCGGTCCAGATGCGCCAAGAACGCGCCGACCCGCATGTGCGCATCGCGCTGGCTGGGCGTCTTGGGCAGGTAGCTCGCCAGCGTCGCCTGCACGAACTGGGCCGGAAGCTGAGCAGAGTTAAACAGTTGCACGCGGCGGCGCAGATCGCGCAGGGCGCATGGCGTCTGCACTTCGTAGCCCTTGGCATCGCGGCCCGGCCGGTAACCGGTGCCGCGGCAAGTGCTGCAACCCATGATGTGGTCACAGACTTTGGCTTGGATGACGGCGCCCGCAATGTCGACGACGCTGTCGTGGCCGCCACAGATGGGGCAGTCGGACTCGGTCTCGGCGGGGCAAGTAAGGCGGGCGATAGGCTGGGCGATACTCATGACCGCAAGCGTAGCACGAACTTTTGAGCGGCGGGAGGCACCCTGCGCTCGGGCAACTTTGACGGCGACTGCCGCTCGCAGCTAGCCTTGCACCGTGCCGCCGCATCTGGCGCAGTTGGACACCCGCATGGCCATCAAGCTAAGCAAACCCGACCACCAGCAACTTGTGGGTTCGATCCGCCGCTACTTCGACGAAAACTTGGAGCCGGTGGGCGACTTGCAAGCCGGTCTGCTGCTCGATTTTGTGCTTCGCGAAGTGGGGCCGGCCATTTACAACAAGGCCGTGCTCGACGCGCAGGCCCGTATCCTTAACCACGTGACCGACTTGCCCGGCGAAGTCTACGAGCGCGAAGGCGACTACTGGACCAGCAAGGGCAAAAAGTAGCCCTACCGCAGTCGCTTACCCTGCCCTGGCAACACCAGCGCCGCGCCCGCCGCTTGACCCTGCTGCCACGCCTGGGCATCGACGCGAAGACCGCGACCGCGACCCAGCTTCAGTTGCGTAGCCACAAAGGTATCGAGCGCCTTTTGGTGTGCGTGCGCCGCGGGATCGACGCGCACCAGCGCCGCTTCGCTGAATTCGGCGCGCACCTCGGCCGTCGCCGCCAGCAGCTTGTCGCCCACAGCCGCCACCGCACCCACACGAAACGCTTGATGCCACTGGCGATCTTGGCCCGTACCATGCGTCGCCGACAGCCACTCGATGCGTGCCACCAGCCAGGTGTACAGCTCGGCCACCGCCGCCCGGTCGCGCGCTCGCCCCACCAGCACAATCGCCTGGTCGCGGCCACGGTCAAGGGTATACGCCACGCAACCATTGGCATCGGCTAGGGTATTGGCGAGCACCACCTTCCACGGCCGCAGGCGCTTGCCCGCGTCGAGCGGCGTATCGCGCGCATCCGTAATCGGATCAGGGTCATGCAGGGCATCTTGTTCCGCGTCGAGCCACTTTTGCAGCCGATGCCGGGCAATCAGCGTCTGCGCCACCGCCGCCGCCGTGCTCGCTTCGTGCACATTGGGCGACGTCGCCAGCGCCAGCAGCTTGCGCACTCGACTTAGCAGCGTGGGGTCGTGGCTCATGGCGGTAGGATACCGCAGCGGCTGTGCGGGCAACAGCGACTGGCGCGGTCAGCGCGCCTGGGCTTCGCGACGCCCACGAACCTACGGCCGCACCTCGCCCACCAGATGCCGCAGCTTCAGCACCGCCAGGTCCAGGTTCGCCTTCTCGCGCTCCACGTTCGCATCCGCCAGCCGCAGGTTCGTCTCGGCCTCGTCGACTTCTAGGTGCGTGCTCACCCCGGCAATCTGGCTTTTGGCCGCAATCGCCGCGCCGCGCTTGGCAATCTCTGCCTGTTTCGCCGCGATTTTCACCACACTCTCGGCAAGTTGCACCTCGTGCGCCACCTGCCGCAACTGCGTCTTCAGGTCCGCCTCGGCTTTCTCGACCTCCGCCTGCATCCGCAGCAGGGTCACGCGCCGCTCGTGCGCATCGGCATAGCGCTGACCGCGGTCGTACAGCGGCACCACCAGATTCGCCGTAACCTGCCAAATCGTATTGGTATCCGTAAAACCCTTTACATTGCTCCAGCGGTACACCCCCTGCGCCGCCAGCATCGGCAGCCAGCGGTACTCGGCCTCGGTCACCAGCGCCCGCTGCGCCTCGACCGCCTGCCGCCGCGCCGCCAGGTCGGGCCGGTCCTCTAGGGTCTTGCGCAGCCACTCGTCGTAGCCGCCCGCGGGCCGGGTCTGCGGCGGCGGCACCGCGATATCCGCCGGCGGCGCGTCAGCCAGCAACATACCAATCACTTCAAGCAGTTGCTTCTTACCCAGCGTGGCGCGCAGCACATCCTGCTCGGCGCGCGCCTGCTCCACCTCGGCCCGCAGCAGCGGCAGCTCACTTTCCGAGCCGATCGCCCTACGTTTGTTCAGCAAGTCGATGCGCGCCTGCGACAGCTCGACCGCCCGCCCCGCCGCCACGATAATCCGATCCAACCCCGCGATATTGTAATACACCGCCGACATTTGGTAGGCGATCTCGCGCTCGGCCGCCTGCGTACCCGTGCGTTGCGCCAGCAGCCCCTTCGCGCTCGCCGTTTCGTACAGCAGCGGCGCCGCGGCAAAGATCGTCTGGTCGACCGTCAGCAAACCCGCGAATTGATTGTAAGCCTGAATGACGGTAGCCGGCCCCAGCTTCGTCGGGTCGATCTTGAGCGGCAGCCCCATCGCCGCGCCGAGCCCCGCCGCCATCTGGCCGATATCGAACTTCGCCTCGTCGCTATTGCGCACATACTGCCCCAGCGCTTTTACGTCGGGATAGAAGGCGTTGATAATCTTTTGCCGCGCCGCCTCGCTTTCCTCAATCTTGGCGCGCGCCACCTTTAGGTCCGAGTTGCGAGCCACGGCCCGGCTAATCGCGGTCGCAAGCGGCATTTTCTCCGTACTTTCTTGGGCTTGCGCCCTCTGCGGCCACGCCAGCAGCCCCACACTCAGCAGCAGCACCAGCAGCATCTGCGGCACCGGCGCCTCGTGCCCCGGCCCCGCCAGCGGCGGCTTGGGCTTCTTCTTGAAAAGCCGCCCCGGCAAGCTGCGCAGATAGTCCGACCACAAGAACACCGACGGCAGCACCAGCAGCGTCAGCAAAGTCGAGGTAATCACACCGCCAATCACCACAATCGCCATCGGCGAGCGGAATTCCGAGCCCGGCCCCTGGTCAATCGCCGTGGGCAGCATGCCCAGGATCATCGCCGCCGACGTCATCAGAATCGGCCGCAGCCGCTTGCGCCCCGCCTCAACAATCGCATCGACCGTGCTTTTGCCCTCGCGCTGCAGCTGCAAGGCCGCATCCACCAGCAAAATGCCGTTTTTTGTCACAAGCCCCATCAGCAAAATCACGCCGATGTTGCTGCCCATGCTCATCGAGTTGTCGGTCAAGAACAGCCCCATCCACGCGCCGATCATCGCCAAAGGCAGCGACATCATGATGGTCAGCGGGTGCACAAACGACTCAAACTGGCTCGCCAGAATCAAGAAGATGAACACCACCGCCAGCAGGCCGGCAATGCCAAACGACTCGCCCGACTCCTTCATCTGCTTGATCATACCGTCGAGCCGATAGTAATTCCCCTCTTGGAACGTGTACTTACCTAGCTTCGCCTCGAGCTCCGTCACCACTTCGCCCAGCGACCGCCCCTTGGGCACCGCCGTGACCGCGATTTGCCGCGTGCGGTCTTGCCGCTCGATCACCTGCGGACTCGACTCGGGCTCGATGCGGGCAATATCGCCCAGCGGAATAAAACCACCCATCTGCATCGGCCCTTGCGGGGTCATGATGGTCTTTGGCGGGATCGGAATCTGCAGCCGCACCAGCTGCTCAAGGCTCGCCCGGTCCGCTTGCTTCAGGCGCACCCGAATCTTGACCTCTTTGCTCGAGCCCGACTCGACCCGCAGCTTGCCCGTCTCTTCGCCCTCGAGCGCCGCCCGCAGCGTCCGCGCCACCAGCGCCACCGGAATCCCCAGGTCTGACGCCTTCTTGCGATCGATCCGCACCGACTGCTCGGGCTTGCCGGGCGCGTAGGTCACCTGCACGTCCGTCACGCCCGGGATCGACTTGAGCATGTGCTCGACCGCCGCCGCATCGCGCTCAAGACTCGCCAAATTCGCCCCGCGCACCATCACTTGCAGCGGCGCACCCGACGGCAGCCCCTCGACAAACGCCGGCGGCACAATCGAAATCTTGGCCCCCTCGACCTGCTTGAGCGCCTGACGGCAGAACTCTTGAATCTCCCACACGCTCTCTTTGCGCTGAGTCTTTTCGACCGCCACAATGCGGATCTGCGCCTTATTGATCTCGGTATTGGGCCCCAACTTGCTGTAAACCGTAATAATATGAGGATGCTTCTTGATGGCCAGCTCAGCCGGCAGCAAGCGGCGCCGCGTCTCTTCTAGGCTCGTGCCGGGCGGCAGCTCCACATCGATGATGAACTGCCCGCGGTCCTCTTGCGGCACAAAATCGCTACCCATCAGCTTGGCGAGCTGCAGCGATCCGGCAAAGGCCGCCACTCCGATAAACACTGTAATCACACGATGTTTGACCGACAGGCGCAGCGTCGCCATGTACGCCTCTTCCATCGCGCTGTGCATCCCCTCAAAGAAGCGCACCACTATGTTTTTCTTCTTGGAGTGGTCGACTTTAACCGCCAACTTGCTCGACAGCATGGGGTCCAAGGTAAAGGCCACAAACAGCGACAGCAGCGTCGCCGCCGAGATCGTTAGGCCAAAAGATCGAAAGAATTGCCCCACTACGCCGCTCATAAAGGCCACGGGCACGAACACCGCCACAATCGCCAGGGTTGTCGCCAGCACGGCAAGGGCAATTTCGCTGGTACCCTTGCTCGCCGCCACCGCCGGATCTTCGCCCATCTCTAGGTGTCGAAAGATGTTTTCGCGCACCACCACCGCATCGTCGATAAGCAAGCCGATCGCGAGCGACAGCGCCATCAGCGTCATCATGTTCAGGGTAAAGCCCAGCAAATTCATAATCCAGAACGTGCCAATGACCGAGGTGGGCAGCGCCAGCGCCGAGATGAACGTCGAGCGCAAGTCGAGCATGAAGAACAAGATCACCAAAATGGCCATCAAGCCTCCGTACACAATCGAGATTTGCACCTCGTGCGTGCTCTCGCGGATAAAGGTCGACTGGTCAAAAATGTTGCCTAGCACCAGCTCCTTACTCACCATCGGCAGCACTTCGTCGAGCTTTTTCTTCACGGCATCGGCCACTTGCACTGTGTTCGTACCCGACTGCTTGATGACCTCAAAGGCCACCGCCGCCTTGCCGTTGGCGCGAATGTCCGAGCGCACTTCGGCAAGCCCGTCATAGACTTCAGCCACTTCGTTCAGCCGAATCTGCGTGCCCGCCGGCGTCATCGCCACCACCACATTGCCCACGTCGGCCGCAGTCTGGAAGTCGCCCGTCAGACGCACACTAATCTCTTGTTTATCCTGGGCAAAGTGGCCCGCCGGCACCGCCATATTGTCCATTTTCAGCTTGTCGACAATCTGCGTCAGCGGCAGATTCAGGGCGTCCAAGCGCTTGCGGTCGACCTCGACCTTGACCTCGCGGTCGGCACCACCGGTCACCTCGACCGCCGCCACCCCGGGCACGCGCTCGAGCAACGGCCGCAGCTTGTCTTCAATTAGCTTCTTAACCTCTTGATTAGGCACGCCTTCTTGCGATGCCACGTACATCAAGATCGGCGTCGCCCCCACATCCACGCGGCGAATCGTCGGGTCCGTCGCGTCGGTCGGCAGCTTGGCTCGCACCGCCGAGATCCGATCGCGCACGTCCTGCGCCGCCTGGTCCACATTGGTGGCCATCTTAAAGATCACAAAAACCATCGAGAACGACTCGCGCGACGACGAGCGCACCGTGTCGAGGCCGGCGATACCCGCCACCGCGTCTTCGATGGGCTTGGTCACCTCGCTCTCAACTTCGCCAGGCGATGCGCCGGGATAGACGGTGCTGACCATCACGAACGGAAAGCTGACGTCGGGGAACAGGTCGGTGCCCATGTCTTTCAGGCTGATGAGCCCGAGCACAATCAGCACCAACTGCATGACGATGGTAAAGACCGGTCGCCGGATGGCGATATCCGAAAGCGTCATTGCGCGCTCCAAATCGACAAGAAATACAGTGGATTTACAGGTGTGTCGCGGCTACAGCTACTTGACCCCAGGCACCGTCTCGCCCTCGCGCCAGTCGACGCCGGGGTTGGCGAGCACGGTGTCGCCCACGGCAAGGCCACTGCGAACCAGCAGCTTGTCTTTGTCGGTGCGCAGCACGCGGATGGCTCGCCGCTCTAGCTTGCGGTCGGCACCCAGCACCAGCACCGACGGCTGCTCGCCGGTCAGCAAACACGACACGGGCACCACAAGACTAGCCTCGGCCTGCACTTGCACGGTGGCATCGACCATCGACCCCGCAAAAAGCTTGCCGTCCGCATTGGGCACCGTCGCCTCGATCGGCACGCGCCGCGTCAGCATATCCACACTAGGAATCAGCGTATCCAGCTTGCCCTCGGCCGTGACGCCCGCCTCGCTCTCTAAGTGAATCGCCATGCCGGTCTGCACCCGCGCGGCATCTTTGTCGGTCAAATGCCCCACAAATTTCAGGATGCTCAGGCGCTGAATCGTCACCACCGGCGCCGACATCACCTGCACCACAAAGCCCGGCGCGCTCGGGGCATTGGTCACTACGCCATCGATGGGCGACAACATCCGCGTTTCGCCTTGAATCACTTCGATATAGCGCTGCGCCGCCCCCGCCTGCTCAATGCTCGCCGAGATGGCGTTCGTCTGGCCGCTCGCCGCAAACACCTGCTGCTCGGTCGCCGCACCGGCCTCGGCCAGCTGCTTGGCACGTCGCAAGGCATCTGAAGCAATCGACTTTTGCGCCTCCGCCGCCCGCTTACCCGCATGGGCCTGGTCGGCCTGGGCCTGCAGGTCCCGCGCATCGAGTCGCGCCAAGAAGTCGCCTTTCTTGACCACATCGCCGCGCTTGACGCCGATTTCGAGCACGCGGCCGGGCACCTTAAAGCCCAACGAGACCTCGGCGTCGGGTTTCAGCGTGCCCGTCAAGTGCAGCTGCTCGGTCGCCGGCCCGGCCTCGGGGTGCACCAGCTTGGGCGCCACCTTTTGGGTCTGCGTCGCCTGCTTGGCCTCGGCCTCTTTGGCCAACGAAGCCATCGAATCCAAACGCTTATTCACCTTGACGTAGAGCAACAACCCCAGCGCCATCGTCGACAACACCAGCAAGATGTACACAATCTTTTGCCGCATTTTTGTACCCTTCTAGTACTAGTTCGCTGATTTGCCAGCGCTCGAAGCCGCTTGCACCGCCGCGCTCGTCCAAAGTTGCTCAAGCTGGGTGGGCGTGAGCACGGCCCCCAACATCATGATGCGCCGGAAGTGCTGAATGTCGCGGGCCAGCGCCGGCCGCTCGTGACTTTGCGCCATTTGCCGCGCGTACATCACCACCAGACCCGTGGCCATCGCAGACAAAAACTCAGAAGTTAGCGTGGGTTCTAGGCAGGACTGATCGTGCATCCGCACGATGTTCGCGCGCATCGAGTTCTGGATCGCGTCGATGAGCTCGTCGCCCAGGTGCGCCAGGGGCGTACCCGCGGCCCCGGCCAAGACCATCTGCAGGTGCACCCGCCGCTGCCACAGCCAGTCAAGCAGCGCCTCGTCCGAGTCGGCCAGCTGCGCAACCAGCCGCATATCAATCGCTTCCGTGCCACACGTGACCCGGCCGTGCTGCGCCAGGTACTCGACCAAGTCGGCGATAAAGCCCCGGCACATCTGCTCGTACAGCGCCTCTTTCGACTCAAACTGTAAATAGAACGCGCCCTTCGACACGCCAGCTAGGTCCGTAATGTCGCTAATCTTGGCGGCAAGCAGGCCGCGTTCGGCAAAGACCGTAAGCGCGGCCTCGAGCAGCAATGCCTGCAAGTTTGGATTCGACTGCCGGGCCATGGCCACCACCTCCCTGTCGCGTCGCGGATTACTGACCGGCGAGTCACTGACCAGCGAGTCACTGACTGCTCGGTCAGAATAGCGACCAAACCCAGGCTGTCAAGGGTAGAAGGATGCAGCCATTTTCTACTACCTGATCTACATGCATTTTTTTCACATACACCTCGACCGCCCGCTTGCCATTGCCTCGCCGCAGAGCATCCCGCACACTAGGCGCCAGCGTGCCGCGCCGGGCAGCGCTCTTTCGCCAAGGCCCATGCCGCACACCCCCACAACCATGCCGCACACCCCCACAACCATGTCGACCGCGCCCCAGGCCTGGCAGCAGGTTGCCATGGGTTTGCGCGCGCAACAGTGGTGGTATTTCTTGGTGTTGCCAGCCGCGGGTCTGCCTGTGGCCACCTGGCATCGGCCTACCCTACCCCTACTGACGGCGCTGCTGCACGGCGCGGTGGTAGCCGGCGGATGTCTGGGCTTTGCCTATGCGGTCAACGGGTTGGTCGAGCGGCACACCGACCGCGACCCGCGCAAGAACCCGTGGATTGGACAGCCTCTCGCCAAGAATTCAGCGCAGTTGCTGGGCCTTCTGGCCGCGGCCACGGCACTGCTGGCATTCGCGGCCGGTGGCGATGCACCGATGGCTGCCCTGACGAGCCTCGCGGCCGGGGCGTTCTACAGCCTTGGTCCCAGGGTCAAGGCGCGGCTGCTGCTCGGTACGGGCACCAATGTCCTTATTTTTGCGCCACTTTTGCTTGTCGCGCCGGGCGCTGAGCTGTCGATACGCCTGGCAGCGTGGGCGGCGACGTTTTCGGCCTTGCTGCTGCAAAATCAACTTGTCCACGAGCAGGCCGACGCGGGCGAAGACGCCGCTGCCGGCGATCCCTCTACAGCGACTTGGTTGGGCCCACAACGCACGCGGTGGGTTTTGGCCACATTCGGCGGTGTTGCTGCCGCTGCCCCCTGGCTCGCACTACCCCATTGCGCTGCGGCGGCCATGGGTTGCGCCGCGGTACTGGCCACAGCCGCAACGTGCTCGGCTGCCAAGCCTGCCCGGCGAAGAATGCTGCAACGGCGCGTGGTCTTGGTCGGCGCCACTGTGGCCTTCTCTGCCGAGATTCTTGCCAGTTCGCTAGGACTGAGCTGATGCGTCTGTCGCCGCTACCGCGCCAAGGGCGCAACCTGGCCGGAGCGTTGCTGGCCTGCGCGGGTAATGTGCGGCGCCCGCTGTCGGCGGCGTGCATTTTGACCCACCGCTGCAATTTCCGTTGTACTTACTGCGACATACCTGACCGCGCCGGCAGCGAGCTCAGCAGCGACCAGTGGCTGAGTGGGCTGCGCGAGCTTCGCGACGCCGGCCTGCTGCGCGCCAGCTTCTCGGGTGGCGAGGCTCTGCTGCGCGCCGATGCCGTCAGTATCATTAAGGGTGCCAAAGAGTTAGGGCTCACCACCTCGCTCAATAGCAACGGCTGGCTTACCCATGCGCAACTCGTCGAGCTCGCACCGCACCTCGATCTGCTGATGGTCTCGCTCGACGGTCCAGCCGCTGAGCACGACGCCGCGCGGCGCAAGCCGGGGTCATTTGCTCGGGCCATCCAGGTCTTGCGCGAGGCCCGCGCGCTTGGCATCACCACCACCAGCATCACGGTGCTGACGCCGGCCAACCTGCACGTGGTCGAGCCTATACTACAACTAGCTGAACAGAATGGCTATTGGGCCTATTTTCAGCCAGCGTACCTCGAGTGCTTTGGCCGCGACCGTGGGCTGCAGCCTGGATTGGGGCCGCAGGTCCTAGCCGATATCAGCCAACGCCTTGTGGCGGCTCAGAGTCTCGGCCGGCCGGTCGGGGCCTCGCCCGGCTACCTGCGGCGCTTGGCCCTTACGCCTGGGGGCAGCCGCTGCGAAAACTGCCGAGCCGGCCGCCAGTTCGTGACCATCATGCCCGACGGCACCTTCGTGCCCTGCCACCTCACCGCCGACGAACGCACCTGGCCCAGCGCCGCCGACCACGGTTTTGCCAAGGCTTTTGCGCAGATGCCAGCGGTCAGCCCAGGGGGCGGGTGCGCAATCAGCCCGTACCAAGAGCTTGACCTAATCTTTGGCCTAAACCCCGCGGCGGTCCGCACGGCACTGCGGCGGCTCCTCAAACCAGCGACTGCAGGCCAACCGCACTGAATCGTTCAAGGTAATCGCTAGCCACACCCGCGCAGGCGCTGCGGGCCGCGCAGCTCTGGCACGTGCTGGGCCAGTTTTCGGTCGAGCGGCTGCGGTCCGCGTCACAGCGACCACGCAACGATTCGGGCACGGCGCACAGCGGCACACGACTCAACCTCTCGATCGCTTGCAGCTTTTCGCCAGTCACCCCGGCGAGCACCTGCCGCAAGCTGTGCCAGTCCGCGATTGCAGGTCGCAGGTCCAGCGGCCCATGATCCGGCACAAAACCCAGCAGAGTTAGGCGCAAGCGCTGCTGCAGGGCCCAGTCGAGCAGCCCCGGCAGCTCCGCAAGCGCCGCGGCCGTCACCACGACGTTGATGCCCAAGCGCACGCCGCGATCTTGCAAGCATTGGATACTACGCAGTACTTTCGCGCCAGCGCCCGCCAAGCCTACCTGTTGGTCGTGATGCGCGGGGTCGGCGGACTGCAGAGTAAGCGTGACGCCCTGGAGGTTGGGCAGCGCACAAACCCGTTCGAGTACAGCAGGTTCGCTGAGTGCCGCACCGGGACCGAGCAGAGAAACCCCCAGCTTCGGCTGCGCAGCCAACAGGTGCAGCATGGCGGGCAGCTCGGGGTCGGCGGCCCAGTCGTGCCCCGTCAGACAAACTGTGGCAGGCGGCTCACACAGGGCCAAACTCCGCACCAGCTCAGCAAAAACGCCGCTGCTCACCAGCGACCGCCCCAGCCGACGCGCTTGACCCCGCAAAAGCTCGCCAGTGCGGTGGTGCAGCTGCTTGCGCCGGCCGGGCTGTTGGCAAAAACTGCACGATTGCTGGCACGGCGTCTCGAGGTACAGCTCAAAAACCAATGGCTGCCCTGGCACTTGCGACCCTAACACCTCGACCAGCCGCGCCGGTTTGCCGCGCGTACGCAGCAGCAGCTCGGTCTCGCTCAGGCGCACCACCTTTGGCGCGGACTTGGGCGCGGTCGGCACGGGGCGCAGCTCGCCATCACCGTACAAGGCCAGGTAACCACGCCTCAGGCCAAAACAATTGCCCTGAAGTGCGCAGCTCTGGCACGCCGGTGGATGCACAAATTCGCCTTGGTCGTACCCCGCCGGAATGTCGCTCTGCATCGCCTGCCGGTGCTGCGGCGGCACCAGGCACAGCGGCACACCGCACATAGACTCAAATCCCCCAATATCTAAGCTCAATTGCTCAGCACGCGCGATCGCCTGCAGCAACATCGGCAGCACCTCCGCAAACCGGGGCACCAGCTCCTCGCCCTTGGGCACCACATCGCTCGACGCGCCTACAAACGAAATGTTTAGGAAGGCGCGCGGCCAGCGGCGGGCGCACAGCTCAACAAAATCAACAAGATCGTGGTAGTTACGCTGGGTAATCACGAAGTTGACCGTCAAGTACACGCCGGCCTGCAGGTGCAAGTTGTCGATACCCTGCAGCTGCGGAGCAAACGTACCCGGCGCTTCTGACATCCTTTCGGCTAGTTCGGCATAGCTTCCGTGGAGCGACACCTGCACCCACGCAACCCCGTGCGCCACGACCGCTTGAGCGAGCGCCAGGTCAGCCAGGCGGACGGCATTGGTCTGCAGGCCAACTCCATAACGATTTGGATGCGCTTGGCTTTTCTCGCGAGCCAGGGCGATATACTCCAGCAACTGGGGGTGCAGCGTCGGCTCACCGCCGCTCAGAGTCACCTGCCGGCCCGCCTCGGCCGTCTGCACAATCGCGGCGCGCACCGCAGCGTCACCGGCAGCGGGCAGGTGGGTCGAGACAAAACAGAACGCGCAAGCCTGGTTGCAGTTAAAGTTAATGCGAATCAAGTTCTCTTCGATGGGCGAACCGGTGCGACGGTCGGTATAGCGATTGAGCTGCACGAATTCACGGCGAATTTGCTCGTCAAGGCTGGCCATCCGCGTCAGGCGCCGCCGCAACCGGTCCTGACGGATGGGCTGCACTTGTGGCACCCCGTGGCGGGCCAAGTACTCGCGCCGCACGCCCGGGCAACGGTCTTGGACCAGGCATTCGGCGCACGCGGCCAAGTGCTGATGCTGGTCACCGCGACCGCCACCAGGCGACAGGGCATACAAGTGCGCTAAACGCGTGGGGTTTTGCAGCAAACATGGCGGCGGACCACTGTCGGCGGCCAGCGACAAACGCAGCTCGACCTGCCGGGCCGTTTCGTCAAGCTGGGCGAGGAGTTGTGCGGCGTGCGGATAGTCCAGCAGCTCCGTCGGGTCGGCGCTTTGCGCCGGCACCGCCACATGCAGCCCGCGCACCTGGCTGGCAAGCCCCAACTCGGCAAGCTGCAACGGCAATGTCGCCACTGTCGCCGCAGTCGAGCGCACCAGCACAGTCGTCAACTCTACGGGCAAGCCGACCGCGAAGGCGGCCCGCATCCCCTCAATAGTACGGGCAAATCCCCCCGGGTCCTGGGTCACAGCATCGCACGCTTCGCCCCAACCCGGCAGATGCACCCGCAGCAACGTTGCGCCGGCATTGTGCAATTGCGCCGCTCGCGTCAGGTCGAGCAAGGTGCCATTGGTCTCGATGACCACCGCCTCGGCCCCCGCCTGCCGCGCCGCCGCCACCAGCTGGGGCAAGTCACTGCGCAGCATCGGCTCGCCGCCCGTTAGGACCACCTCGCCCACACCGCGGGCAAGCACGGCCTGAATCCTCTGTAAGACCGCGGCAGTCCCCGCAAACTGCCGCTCGTCGCGCGGCCGCCGCACGGTGCAGAAGCGGCAGTTCTGGTTGCAGCTATAGTGGCAGTAAACGCGCTCCGAACGCACCGGTCATCCTTGGCGGGCCAGCCACCTGCGCAAAATGCCAATGCAATTGCCGGGGAAGCTCGCCCGACAAAGGCTACGCCGCAGCTCACCCAGCGTCAACGCGTGCCGGCAATTCCCCAGCAAAACCGCAGGCGGTTGTCAGCGCGGGCCCGTGCGGGTAAAGTGCAAGGGCCGCCGCGCGCATGCGTCTACCGGCAAAGGGGGCGCCCGCAACGGCGACCGACAACTAGGCAACATGATTCGAATTCTCCAGACTTTCTGCCTCGTTGTCACCCTGTTTGCCGTCGCCGGCTGCAGCACAATCGTACCGCCCGATGTCGACTTCGCCGCCGGACGCTGCGCCACGGTCATCGACGAAGGCGTAGAAGGCATGCCCACTTGGGACATCGGCGCGATCCTCGAGCTGACCCAACCTGGCGGCGCAAAGGACCCCAACGGCGAGTTCTACTTGCGCGCCATGCACTTGGCTGTAACAGAACTCAACAACCACCGCGACATCAGCGGCAGGCGGGTGCGCGTACGGGTCTGCGACACGCACTCGGATTGGGCCACAGGTGGCGGCGCTGTAACCCGCGACTTGGCCAAGTATCTCATCGAAAAACATGGCATTCAGGCCATCATTACCGACGCGAGCGCCGACACGCAGACCGCCCAAGCCGTTACCGTGCCGCGCGGTGTGCTGCTGATGTCGATTTCAGCGACGAGTGAAGAGCTCACCTTTTTAGACGACAAGGGGCTAGTCTGGCGCGTGGCGCCGAGCGATGTGTACCAAGGTGCGGTGCTGGCACAGCTGGCGACCGAGACGATCGACGCGGGGGCGAAAGTGGGCGTAGTGGCCGTGCAAAGCCCCTATGGCGACGGCCTGGTCGATGCGATGCGCAAGCAACTGGGTACGCGGCTGTTGGCCGGCACCTTTCCAGCGGCGGGCACCGAGATTGACAAGGCGTTCGCCGACATCGACCCCAAGGACCTAGGATCGCTGGTGTTTGTGGGCACGTCGCCGATGGCGGCCAAGGCGGCCAATGCGCGCGCCAAGATCGCCAAGCTGGCCGGACTGCCGATGTTCTTGGCCGATGGCGCCTGCGATCAAGACCTTGCGACCCATCCGTTCGACGCCGATGCCACGCTGCTGGGCGCCAAGTGCGTGCGCCCCGGCCAGCCGCCCACAGCCACCTACACGTCGTTTGCTGAGCGTTTTAAGCAGAAATACCATGCGGATCCAGGTGATCAGGCCTATACGCAGCACGCGTTTGATACGGTATGCCTGATCGCGCTGGCACACGCGTGGGCGACGGGTACGGGGGGCAACGGTACGGTCAACGGTACGTCGCTGGCCGAGGGCTTGCGCCATGTGTCGAGCGGCGAGCCCCACGCCTTTGACCCAACAGAAATTACGCCAATGGTTTCAGCACTCAAGAAGGGCCTATCGGTCAATGTCGAGGGGGCATCGGGGCTGCTCAACTTCAACCCCGACACGGGCGAAGCGCCGTCCGATTACGAGGTCTGGGTGCTGGGCAAACATGGCGAGTTGACAAGCAATTCCTTCTATCAGGTCGACGATTTGGGCATGGGCAAGATCGCAGTACAGCCGATCAAACCTTAGGGCGCTCTGCTCACTGATTTTTCGCGAGGAAATAGCATGACTTGGAAGCAGAACTTGCCGCGCACCGTGCTCATCACGGGCGCCACTGCGGGCATCGGCGAGGCGTGTGCCCGAAGATTCGCCAAGCATGGCGCTAAGTTGATTCTCACAGGCCGCCGCCGCGACCGCCTTGAGGCCCTGGCCGCCGAGCTGGCGACCGAGTGTCTGCTGCTGCAATTCGACGTGCGCAACGAAGCGGAGACGCTGCAGGCCCTTAG
>CAISBR010000163.1 GCA_903883645.1 uncultured Myxococcales bacterium
AGGGTACCGGCCGCTGCCCAAGGCGGCGGGCAGGGGCCGACCAGCGATGACCACCGGGGCAAGCGCGCCAGAAAAGCGACACAGCTGGCTGCACAGCGCCTGGATTATGCTAGCGATTCTGTGCTCGGGCTGCCCCGCCTATTTGCCGGCCTCTAGCATCACCATCCTAAAGAGCGACGTCGCGGCCAGCGATCTGGGCGGCAGCGACACCCCCGCCAGCGATAGCGGCGAGGTCGACTGCTGCAAAGCCAAAGGCGCCGAAGGCGCTTCGCCCGGGCCCCGACCGACGCAACCGTTTAGGGCGACAAATCCATGCGACAGATTTTGTCGGGTGAGCGGGGGTCAGCATGAGCGCTCGCGCATGGGCTTGGCTCGGCGGATGATTGGTCGATTTTTGCCCCCGCCGCAAGGTCCTGGGCAGCGAGGCGACCGCTGCGGGGACCCTACGCAACGTCACCAAAGCTGAAATCTGTATGCAGGGTGACGCGTTATCCGAACCATGGCACTGTTGTCGCCGCCGCGATCAACATGGGCTACCGCCGGCACGATGCCTGTCCCGAATGTGCATGACAGAAGTTTGCGCCCGGTGCAGACCGTTCGGGCTGAAAAGGTGGCTGATCTCTCGGTTAAGCCGGCTTGGGCGAGCCGAACCTGTCGAGTCTGGTCCGCAAGCGGCATTGGGTTTCGGCGGCGGCAAAGCCGCAAGGTCGCACTCGGCGGCGGAGAAATCCCAGCATTGGTGCGAACTTCGCGCGGCGCCGGCCGAGGCGGCCGACGTTACTGCGCGTTGCCGGCGTCGGGCCCGACACGGCTGCGATCGTGCGGTCGGCCTTGACGGCGTGCCAGGGCAGGCATACAGTCTGGGTAAGGGCTGGACGGTAGAGGAGAGCAAGCAATGCACAGTCCCATTAGCAACGCGGGCAGAGGTAGTTGCGAACTTCCACATAACTCCTTGATGATATTGTCTAATTTTGCAAATCGGGGGGGGGTAGAAGCTCGCCCGTCCCGCGTCTTTCGCGTCGCCGTCGCGCTTTTTGCACTCCTCACCCTTGCGGTGGCCGGTGATGTGTTCGCCGTTTGCGTAAGCGCTGAGGTCTGCGGCAACGGCGTCGACGAGGACTGCGATAACGCGGTCGACGAGGGTTGCGGTCTCTTGAACACCTTGGTGACGGTGCCCTACAACTTCGGCACCCAGGGCTTTAAGCCTGCCACGCCGGTACCGGGAACCGCTGGGGCCATATCGTCTCAACGTGCACCAACATGGCCACGCCGTCGGCAGGCGGAACCATCGTGAGCTCCGACTTCAGTCAGCTGTCCTACATGGCGAACGGGGGCATGTCGTTCGCGATGAACTGGTACTACTAGGAGATTCGTCCAGGTCACAACATGACAAAGGAGCTGAAAATGAAGACTTTCTACGCTGCTCTCGCACTCGCAATCACGCTCGCCGGATGCGCGGAAACTCCTCCAAGTGCGACCTCGAATGCCGCGGTGAACGGATATGGCACGATCCACTACTTCTCGGACCTTCGCACGGTTCCGATCGACAAGTCGAACCTTGCCCCCGGGCCGCAAGTCCTAGCGTTTCGGGCAACCGCCTTCGAATCAGGAGTCGGCACTGTGGCCTGGGACGACGCACGTCGCGCGCTCCTAAAGGCCGAGATCACGGCGGCCAAGGGCGGGCCAGATCCCCAATTCGTGCCGGCAGATGTGGTGTTCAAGGACGTCCCTGGCCAGGCCAACGAACTGGATGTGACGGTCACGGTGAACCTGGACGGGCCAGGCACCTGGCAGATCGACTTGCCTCGGGTCTGCTATGATTACGCGGCTATGGGCTTCAACGGTCCCGAGGTGCTGGGGCTAAAAGCAACCCCGCCGACTCCCGCCGGGGCACAGCGCCCAGATGCGTTGGGGTGTGTGGCGACCGCGGTGCTGACCGTCGGTTCGTGCCCCCACATCGTGCACAGCGAGAGGATCTCGGGTGGCAAGGGCCAAGCCAGCGATGTGTGGCGCGTGCTGTGGAGCGAGCCGATTTCGGGCAAAGGCGTGAGCCCAGCGAAGTTCCAGAGTTGGAAGAAACTCGCCACAGGGACTTCAGAAGCTTGGCAGGCGCCGACCGCGGCCAAAGAGGACGCCGGGGCATGGCTGCTTACGATCGACAAGGGTGACGTGGCCAGCTACTCGACTGGCTGGCTATTTGATCTACAAGAAGGCGTCGCTGCGAAGTACTACCTCGGTGCCGTGCCGTACACCTACGAGTGTACGCCCTACGCCGGATCCATGACCGTCGCCGGAACGGACCAGACCGGCGAGCCGTACCCGTCGGTCATCCCCAAGGTCATCCGGGGTGTCCTGGCTGCTGGAGTTGAGGCAAAGGCGAACCCCCCCAAGAAGTAGGCTTTGTGCCAGGCAGAGGCAGGCTTGACGTGCGGAACAACAATCCCAAAGTCTTGAACACGCCGCCGTGGCTTCGCAAGCTGGGCCTTGTAACCATGGGTATCGGCCTTGCCTTGGCGCTGTGGTTCAGCGCCCGCGAGAGCAAGCCAATCGCCGAACGAGCCCCCCAGGGCCGGCAACTGGCAGTTCCTGCCGAGTTGGCGCCCAAGCTGCCCGCCCAGGCCGTTCTCGGGCCAGTTCCCGTTCCGCCCGGGAAGTCCACGCAACCCGCCCCGAGTCCTGCGTCCACGACACCCGCCGAGCCATATCCGGGCCCCGACCGGCGCACCGACCCGATTGGGTGGCTAAGCTGGAAACTCGACCGCAAGCGCGAAATGGCCATGGACCGCCTGCTGCGCGCATGTCCAGAAGCCAAACCGCTAGCCGGCCCGATCGAGGATCTGTACCGCCAAACCTACGGACGCTTGGTCACAATCGCCGCGCAAGGCAAAGCCGGTGACCTGGGGCCAGACGAGTTTCGCGCCGAAGAGAAGCGTATCGCCGACTCCTTCAAACAGGCTCTACACGGTCAGATGGGCCCCGTGGTCAAGTCCGAGCCCTGCTACGCGCTGCTGCGGGCCATTGACGAAGAGCGCATGTCTCGCTAGCGCCTGGGGATTGTGCCCGGCCCCAGCCCACGCCCAGACCACTGCTAGCCCGGCAAGCAAAATCGCGCTAGGGTACCGGCCGCTGCCCAAGGCGGCGGGCAGGGGCCGACCAGCGATGACCACCGGGGCAAGCGCGCCAGAAAAGCGACACAGCTGGCTGCACAGCGCCTGGATTATGCTAGCGATTCTGTGCTC
>CAISBR010000164.1 GCA_903883645.1 uncultured Myxococcales bacterium
GGAGCGGCTCGCGGACGGGCTGGCGAAACAGACACCACTCGCCTGCAGCCACGAGTGGCTCCAGCGCCGCGCTTTGCACTTGCGCGACGAACAGCCCCTCGCCCCCAATCTTGGTGTGGTCCGGCGGCGACGCCCAGCCGATTACCGGTGGTGGTTGCGATTGGCCGAGCTTGTCCGCCACCGCCGTCAAGTCAAAGATTGGTAAAGCGCGCGCCGGCTTGCGCCGTCCCTGGGCTTCGACCACGGACCAACCTGCGCGGGTCAAGGCTGTTGCCGGCTCGCCCGTGCCCAGAACTATCGGGGGTTCATCAAGCAACTCGCGTAGCTGCAAGTCGAACCCCACGGCGATCGCGTACAACGTGCGGGTGGTCACGGGCCGGCGTCCGTACTCAATATCTTGATATTGCTTGACTTCTAGCTCCGCCGCCGCCGCTGCCTGGGTCTGCGTCCAGCCGCGCCGGGCCCGCTGGCGAGCGATGGCCGCGCCCAGGTGGCCGAGCCAACGTTGATAACCGGGTTCTAAGTCGAAGCGTCGCGTCATGGCCGGCAACAAGACACGCAGCCAGCCGGCCACACAACCCATGAACTAGTGATGCTATTGACACCCATGATTTCATGGGTAGGCTGTCTCCGCTGGGCCGAGTGCCGTGGCGGGTCGTGGAGTGTGCAATGAGTGTGCGTATATGTCGTTGTATGTATATATTAACTATCGCCTGGCTCGTTGTCGCCGTTGTGGGCTGCGGCGGCTCCGCCTCGCCTACGGGCGCTGCTGTCGGCTGCGAAGACGGCACGCTCAAGCCCTGCACATGCGACGACGGCAGCAAGTCGACAGCCAGTTGCGCCAGCGGCGTATACGGTGCCTGCGATTGCCAACCGGCTGACGGCAGCTCGCGGGCCGGCGACAGCAGTGGCGCGGATGCGGTCCAACCTGACGCCGCACAACCTGACACAGCACAACCTGACACCGCGCAACCTGATGTCTTGCCTGCGGATATCGCCCAGCCCGATACAGCCCAGCCCGATACAGCCCAGCCCGATACCGTGTCGCCCGACACCGCCGACACCAGCAAGCCGCAGTGCCAAAAGGACGCCGACTGCGGCGACCCTAGCAAAGTCTGCGATCTGGCAAGCAAAACCTGTGTAACCGTGGCGCCGCCGTGCGTGGTCTTGCAGCCCGTTGGCAAGCGCACCGGCCAGCCCACCGTGGGTTCGGTGGCCATCGCCTTTACCGCCGCCGACTGCCAGGGCGAGCCGCTGGTTGGGCTAGCTGCCAAGGATTTTGCGATCTTAGAAGACAGCAAGCCGGTCAGCGCCACCGAGTCGGGCGCCACCATCCTCAGCCGCAAGGCCACGGTGTACGTGACGCTGGTGCTCGACAACTCGCCGTCGGTCAAGGCCCAGGGCGGTCTGGATGCCGCCGTCAAGGCCGCCAAGGCGTTTGCCGCCAAGCTGATGGGCGACGACCCGCTGGCGGTGCGGGTGGCCGTGGCGGTGTTCTCGCTCAAATTCAAGGTGGTGCAGGCCCACACCAGCGATGCCGCCCTGGTGCAAAAGGCCATCGACGGCCTGCTGACCGACACCACCGGCATCAACACCACCAACTTGTACGGCGCGCTCATCGACGCCGTCGCCTACAACAGCAACGCCCAAAGCACCTTGAACAGCGACATGCTCGGCGGCGTGCTGACCCAGGGCCACGTGGTGCTCTTTACCGACGGCACCGACCAAGCCAGCGTCAAAACGCTCGACGACGCCAAAGCCGCCCTGGCCGCCACCACCGACCAGGTGCGCACCGTGGGTTTTGGCACCGAGGTCGACCCCGCCGTGCTGCAAACCCTAGGGCCGGCGGGCAGTTTGGTGGGCAAGGACGCCAGCGCCCTCGACGGCTTGTTTGGCCAGGTCGCCGTGCAAATCCAGAAGCAGCGCCAGGCCTTGTACGTGCTGGGCTACTGCTCGCCCAAGCTGGCCGGCACCCACCAAGTCGAGATCGAGATCGCCGGTAAGGGCAAGGCGCCGCCGGTACAGTTCTCGGCCGATGGCTGGCTGGCGGCGCTCGACGCGGGCGCACCCGGCTGCAACCCCATGAAATTTGAAACAGCATGCCAAAAGTCGGAGTGCGGCGGCCTCTGGTGCGGCGGCTGCGTACAGACCTGCGACGACAGCACCGACCCGGTGAGCGGCGAAACCACCTTTGCCTGCGGCTGCAAAGACCCCAAGTTCAGCGGCGCCACCTGCGCGGTGTGCAGCGACCCCAAGAAAACCGGCGCGGACTGCGCCACGTGCAAGGATCCGCTCTACACCGGCGCCGACTGCACCACCTGCGCCGACCCGAGCAGGACCGGCCCCGGCTGCACCGCGTGCAAGGACCCGGCCAAGACCGGCCCCAAGTGCGATCAGCCGGCGCCCTGCCCCAGCGCGCCCGACGGCACGCCCTGTTCCGACGGCAACGCCTGCACCCAGGGCGACGCCTGCAAGGGCGGAACCTGCCAATTTGCCAAGCAAATCGCCTGCGACGACGGCAACCCCTGCACCGCCGACGCCTGCAACCCCACCACCGGCGCCTGCGAGGCCACCCCGCAAGCCGGTCCGTGCAGCGACGGCAACAACTGCACCGTGGGCGACAGCTGCGACGCCGGGGCGTGCAAGGCCGGCGCCAACCAATGCGGCTGCAAAACCACCGCGGACTGCGCGTGGAAAGAGGACGGTAACGCCTGCAACGGCACCCTCAAGTGCGACACGACGCTGGCGGTGCCGACCTGCGTGCTCGACGCGACCACCGTGGTCAGCTGTCCAGGAAGTGTTTGCCAGGCGGCCACTTGCGACCCAAGCAACGGCGCCTGCGGCAAGTCGCCGCTGAACGGCCCGCCCTGCGACGCCGACGGCAGCGTCTGCAGCCAAGATGCCTGCGCGAGCGGTGCGTGCAAAGCCGGGCCGGCCACGTGGTGCGACGACGGCGTCAAGTGCACCATCGACGCCTGCGACGCCAAGACCGGCTGCAGCCACACGCCCAGCAACGCGGGCTGCGACGACGGCAAC
>CAISBR010000165.1 GCA_903883645.1 uncultured Myxococcales bacterium
CCTCCGCAAAAGGTGTTCGAATCACAGAAGGTTTTGCTGCTCAAGTGGTTGCAGGTCGTCGTCGCCGTGGTCGGGGCAGATATCCTCGCGCCGCTACCGCTGGGTCGAAAGTGGGGCGTGCTGCAGCGGCGGCGGTTTGGGAGAATGCCACAGCCAGCGCGATGGAGTCAAGCGCATGGCTATTAACTTACTGATATTTATTATTATCCATCTTCGCTGGCGCAACGGGTACCCTAGTCGCCAAGTCCGACGACGTAAGCTGGCGTAGACCGCCAACCATTGCCGTCGCCCAGCTGGCCAAACGGATTGCTGCCCCAGCACACCACGCTGCCGTCGGCCAAGACCGCGCAGGCGTGCGAGGTGCTGCCGCCGGTGCAGACTATTCCGTCGTCGCAGTCGGCTCCATCGGCCAGGGTGCACTTTCGCGTTGACCGGTTGCGGGGTTACCGGTCGCGACATGGCAGGCGCCCTTGGCCGTCAAGGCTCCGAACAAAGCACAAAGCAGCGCGCCTCCGCGCGGTCCCGCTGGTCAACCACGCCGCCGGCGCAGTACCATCGCCCGATGGACCCTCTTGACGTCGCCCGCCTCGTCCCCCTGCTGATGGCCCGCCTGCAAGGGCTGCGCGCCACCGCGATGGCTCACGACCGGCCGTTCTTGCTGGTGGCGCCCGCCGATCTCGCAAATTTGCGCACGCGGGTCGACCTAGGGCCACTCGCCGAGGCGTGGCTGCACTTTGGCACGCCGGTCGAGCCGCTTGTGGTGGGCGAAAAGCGTGTAATGATGCAAGCTTATACCCTGATCGAGCGACTAGCGACGCTGCCCGACTGGCCACGGCACCTGCTACCGGTGGGCGAAGTGGGGTCGCAGGGGCTGCTGGCGCTAGATGAGCGCTCGGGGCGCATCGTCGAGGTTGCAGCCGGCGAGACCCTGGCCAGAACCGAGCCGCTGACGCTGCTGGCCGAGCTCGACGCCTGGCTGCAGTGCGTCGCGCCAGCGCAGTTTCGGCCGATTCGTGCCTATTTTGCTGTGGATCCAAGCGCTTTGACCCTGCTCGAATCCCAGCTGGGCGCCGATTGGCGCGAGCGGTGGCTTTTCCAAGGCCTGCAGCCATTGGCCGACGTGCGCGCCCAGCTCGAGGCGACACTGCGCCTAAATCGGGGTACAGCCAGGATTTGCACCCTGATCACCGCCGCGGCCCCGCTGCTGGGCTGGTGGCTCGGCAAGGTGGCGACGCCGGACCAGCCGTGGCTGGGCGTGGGGCTGGCGCTTTTGGTGGTAGGTGGCGTGCCGGGCTGGCTGTGGGCGCAGGCGCAACGCGAAGTCCGCGAGCTGCAAAACTGTCTGAACGAACTGAGCTCTTGACCGCCTGCCCTACCGGTTAACTACTACGGGTGACCTAGGCTCGGGCCCGGAGCAGCTTTTGCATTCAGCCATGTCGAGATCTTGCAGGTAAGTTACTGATTATTAGATAGAACCCGGCCCTTGAAAGGGCGGGCGATCATCGCGCAGGCGCTGATTGCGGCGGCGACCAAACATTGCGATGGTTTTTGCGTCCGGCTGCGCCAACTGCCGGTGCCAGGGTCACTCAATGTCTCGCTGGTAAGCAAGAACCGCTGGCGTCATTGCAATAACCGGGCGTGGCTGTGGGTCGTCAGCAACCCCAGGATTGGCGCGTACTTCCACATCGCGCCGAGGCTCGGCGTGGGGTGGTGAATGCGTACACAAAATGAATCACGATAACAACCGCCTGCAATGCTTAGACGACGAACAGAAACGCGCCTGCCAGCTGGGTTTGTGGGGTCTGCTGCCTCTATGGCACGACCTAGACCCTGCGCCACGAACTCGCGTTTGCGACGCGCAGACTGCCGAGCGCTACGCCCGCAGCTTGACGCGCCGAGCCGACAGCTCGCGCATCGGTATCTTCAAGCCAGTCGATGACTTCGACTGGGACTGGCCCGAGCACATCGATCGCCAGGCCGTCGAAGAGCTGCTGACCGGTAGCTTCTTGGCTCAGGCCGTCAATCCGCGCCTCATCGGCGCGACGGGCACAGGCAACTCGATGCTTGCCAAGAATATTGCCCATGGTGCGCTGCTGTGGGGCCGGACGGCGCGCCTGGTTTCGGTCGCGGACCTGCTCGCGGACCTGGCGCGCAACGCGGGCGGCGACGGTCGGTCGCGGGCGCTGCGGCGGTCCGTTTCGCCGGCGCTGCTGGTCCTGGATGACCTAGGGCAAACTGCGTACGACAACGGCCAGGCCGACGCGCTGTTTACCGTGATTGCGGCGCGGCACCTGCGGCGGTCGGGCTGCGATTTCGGGCGGGCACAGGTTTCGCTTGTACCGGGCGGCCTTACGTCCGAAACGGCGACGCGCGGGGCGAGAGGCCACGCTGACGCCGCGACGCAACACCGCGCGCCGCCGCCCGTGCCGGGTCGGCATCCCGCGCGCGAAAGTTCTATGTTTTCGGGGTGTAGACACGGCCTTGGGTTCCAGCTAGGCCGGCCCTTGCGCCGAAAGCCTGAGACGGCGGGCACAACGCGCAAGCTGGCGCGCCGCGGCGGAAATGGTATTCTTTGGCCGAGCGGCCGATGCCGCCACGATGCCCAAGACAATGCCGACGATTAGCCGATTTTTCGGCATTATTATCCGCATGTACGTCCGAGAGCACGGTGTGCCGCATTTTCATGCCATCTACGGTCAGGACGAAGCCGCGATCGCCATCGAGACGCTGACGACGCTCGAGGGCAAGCTGCCGCGGCGCGCCCACGCACTGGTTATCGAATGGGCGCTCCTGCATCGGGCGGCCTTGCTCGACAACTGGCATCGTGCCCAGCGTCACGAACCTGCCGTCGATATTGAACCTTTGGACTGAGGTGAAATGATGTGGAGAATCAGATCGTTTCGCGTGATCCCGCCGCATGCCTTGGCCGTCGAGTTTGTCGATGGCGTCGAGGGCGAAGTCGACCTTAGCGCGGACCTGTGGGGGCCGCTCGGGGAGCCTTTGCGCGATCCTGCGGTGTTTGCGGCAGTGCAGATCGATGAGTTCGGTGCGCTGGTGTGGCCGAACGGCTTTGACATCGCGCCGGACGCGTTGCACGCGGAATTGGCGGGTGGCCGTCGTGGAGCGGGCGCTGCGGCGTAACTGCTTCGGCTGGGCGTCGCCGCCGGACCACACCAAGATTGGGGGCGAGGGGCTGTTCGTCGCGCAAGTGCAAAGCGCGGCGCTGGAGCCACTCGTGGCTGCAGGCGAGTGGTGTCTGTTTCGCCAGCCCGTCCGCGAGCCGCTCC
>CAISBR010000166.1 GCA_903883645.1 uncultured Myxococcales bacterium
GCCCACAGCGGGATGGCGTTGACCAGATCGCGAAGCGTCACGCCGGGTTGCATCGTGCCCTTAAAGCGCACCAGCACCGACTCGGGCATGTCGAGCGGCATCACGCCCGTCGCCGCGGCAAACGCCACCAGACCCGAGCCCGCCGGGAACGAAATGCCAATCGGAAAGCGGGTATGCGAGTCGCCGCCCGTGCCCACCGTATCGGGCAGCAACATGCGGTTCAGCCAGCTGTGGATGATGCCGTCGGCCGGGCGCAGCGCAATGCCGCCGCGGGTCGACATAAAGCCCGGCAGCTCTTTGTGCATCGCCACATCCACGGGCTTGGGATACGCGGCGGTGTGGCAGAACGACTGCATCACCAGGTCGGCCGAAAAGCCCAGGCAGGCCAGGTCCTTCAGCTCGTCGCGCGTCATCGGCCCGGTGGTATCTTGGCTGCCCACCGAGGTCATCTTGGGCTCGCAGTAGGTGCCCGGGCGAATCCCCAGGGTTCCACAGGCCTTACCCACCATCTTTTGCGCCAGGCTGTAGCCCTTGTGCGTGTCAGTCGGCACGTGCGACAGGCGGAACACCGTCGAGGCCGGCAGCCCCAGGTGCTCGCGGGCGCGGGCCGTCAGCGCGCGGCCGATGATCAAGGGAATGCGGCCACCGGCGCGCACTTCGTCGAACAGCACGTCGCTTTTCACCTGGAACGAAGCGATCTCTTTGCCGTTCTTGTAGGCCTTGCCGGCATAGGGGGCCAGCTCGACCACGTCGCCCATGTCCATCTGGCTCACGTCGAGCTCGATGGGCAGCGCGCCGGCATCCTCTTGAGTATTAAAGAAAATCGGCGCGATCTTGTTGCCCAGGCAGTAGCCGCCAAAGCGCTTGTTCGGCACAAAGGGGATGTCGTCGCCCGTCCACCACAGCACCGAATTCGTAGCCGACTTGCGCGACGAGCCCGTGCCCACCACATCGCCCACGTAGGCGACCGGATGGCCTTTTTTCTTCAGCTCTTCAATCAGCTGCAAGGGCTTCTCGGCCAGACCCGGCCGCGGATTCTTCAGCATCGCCAGAGCGTGCAGCGGAATATCGGGGCGGCTCCAGGCGTCGGGCGCGGGCGACAGGTCGTCGGTATTGGTCTCACCCGGCACCTTGAACACGGTAAGCGTAATCTTCTGCGGCACTTCGGTCTTGCTGGTAAACCACTCGGCGTCGGCCCACGAGGCCAGCACATTCTTGGCATTCGCGTTGCCGGCCTTGGCCAACTCCACCACATCATGAAAGAAATCGAACACCAGCAGCGTGTGCGCCAGGCCCTTGGCGGCGATCGGCCCGCAGCTTGCGTCGCCCAGCAGCTCGATCAGGGGCTTCACGTTAAAGCCGCCCAGCATCGTGCCCAGCAATTCCGTAGCCTTTTCACGGCTTACCAGCTTGCATGCGGTCTTGCCCTTGGCCACCGCGTCCAAAAACTCCGCCTTGACCTTGGCGGCATCGTCTACGCCCGCGGGCACGCGATGGGTCACGAGGTCAACCAAAAAGGCCTCTTCGCCGGTGGGCGGATTGCACAAAAGCGCCGTAAGCTCGGTGGTTTGGGCGACGGTCAGGGGCAGGGGGGCAATGCCTTGGGCGGCGCGCTCGGCAACGTGTTGACGGTAGGCGGTAAGCATGGGAAACCTCGCGTGGTGGGGCGCGGTCGGGCGCCGCGGCGGCAGTGGTGTAGCGCCAAGTGTGCCGTCTTGCAAGGGTCTGAGCCGCAACGACTGTCACCGCTTGGCGTTGTGGCCAGCGGGCGGCTGGGGCAAGCTAGAACGAACGTTCGATGTTGTGCCGTGATCTCGGCAGGCTCGGGGGCGAAGATGGCGCAGCGTTTGATCTCAGCTTGTCTTTTGGGCCAGGCCTGCCGCTACGATGGCGCCAGCAAGCCGGCCGCAGCGGTGATCGCCCAAGTGGCGGCGTGGCGGGCGGTGGGCGACGAGGTTGTGGTCGTTTGTCCTGAAGAATTGGGCGCTTTAGGCACACCGCGGCCCGCCGCCGAGCTGCGCGGGGGCGACGGTCATGCCGCGCTGTCGGGTCGGGCAACCGTCGCGCGCGAGGGGGATGGAGTCGACGTTACTGCTGCGTTTGTCGCCGGTGCGTACGCTGCCGCAAAGCTAGCCCCACGTGCCATTTCTGCAGTGCTCAAGGCCAATTCGCCATCGTGTGGCTGCAGCCAGACTACCATCGATGGGCGGCGACAAGTGGGCGACGGCGTATTCGCGGCCTTGCTGCGCCAACGCGGCGTAGCGGTGCAGACCGACGAGGACTTGGCCGATGCCCGCTAACGATTCAAAGCACTTGCATGTGCACTTGGTGCGGCCGGCGTGGGGGCAGGGCAAGCATTTTCATATGTTCGAGGGCACGCCGCCGCTGGGCCTGGCCTACATCGCCGCCGCGCTTTTGCAGGCTGGTCATGCGGTTACGGTGTGCGACGCGGTGCTCGACGGCTGGGACAATGTGATGCCTTACGGCCCGCTAGTGGCGCGCGGCTTGGCCAATGCCGAGGTGGTGCAGCGCATCCCCGACGACACGCAAGTGCTTGGGATTAGTGTAACTTCGACCACAGACTGGCCGCTCGTTACCGACCTGGTGCACCGCATCCGCCACGCGCGGCCCGACCTCAAGATTCTGCTGGGTGGCGAGCATCCTTCGGCGATGCCTGGGTTTTGCCTGCAGACTGCGCCGGCCGACGCGGTGGTCATCGGCGAGGGCGAGCAGACCGCTGTCGAGGTGCTGCAGGCTTGGGCCAGCGGCGACGACCTTGCGCAGGTGGCGGGGGTGGCGTTCTTGGGGCAAGACGGGCAGGTAGTGCTCACCAAAAAGCGACCGCGGATTCGTGAGCTACAGGCCCTGCCGCAGCCGGCGTGGCACCTGTTCGACATCGAGGGTTACCAGCGCCGGCGCTTTGTGGGCGGGGCGCTGTGGCAAGGCCGCCGCTCGCTGCCGATGCTGGCTAGCCGCGGCTGTCCGTACCAGTGCACGTTTTGCACGTCGCCGGCGATGTGGTCGCCGCTGTGGCTGCCGCGCACGCCGGCCGACGTAGTCGCCGAGATGGTCGAGCTGCGCGATCGCTATCAGGTTTTTGACTTCTCGCTGCACGACCTGACCACCGTGGTGCGCCGCAGCTGGGTCGAGGAGCTGTGCCGCGAAATCATCGCGCAAAACGTGGGCGTGTCGTGGCAGCTCCACAGCGGCACCCGGCTCGAGCAAGTCGATGCTGAGCTTTTGGACCTGATGCGCCGCGCCGGCCTAGCCTACCTGGTGCTAGCGCCCGAGAGTGCCTCGGAGCGGACCCGCGCTCGCGTGCAAAAGCGCATGAAAACAAGCGATATCGAGCGGGCGATTGCCGACGCGGTCGCCTCGGGGATTCCGCTGAAGGTGCAGGTGATGAACGGCCTGCCGGGCGACGAACACCGCGATGCTCTGGCCAACGTGCGTTTTGCGGCGCGGCTGGGCAAGCTGGGGGTCGATGCGGTGGGTACGGCGATCTTCGCGCCCTATCCCGGCACAGCGCTGTTCGACGAGCTGCTGCAAAAGGGCGACATCGAGCTGGGCGAGGACCTGATTTTCTTTACGGTCGCCAACAACGACTTTGCCAAGCCGCTGATTCGCGGTCAGCCCCTGAGTGCCGGCGCGACCAAGCTGTACCAGCTCGCGACCTTGGGCAGTTTTGTGGCGGCCAAGGCCGTGTGGCACCCGCAGCAGACCGCCGGCTCGGTGTGGCGGGCGGCGCGCGGCGGGCACGAAAAGCAGTTCTTTGACAAGCTGCTGCGGGCCCTGGGCACCGCGGTGGTGCGGCTGGCGGTGCCGGCGACCACGGGCGAGCCGGTCACCTGGCCGGCCATCGACTACCGGCGCTTTGCGGTGGCTGAGTTGGTGCGGCCCCCGGCGGTATGATTGCTTGCCGTAGGGCAATCCGAGCGACGGCCCGACACCGCGCCTGCGGGACTCACCCTACCTAACTGACAGATCTGGCATACTCGGGTAGACCTCGATACACTCCCGAAACTCACCGCAGCGAGGCACGCCC
>CAISBR010000167.1 GCA_903883645.1 uncultured Myxococcales bacterium
CAGGCATCTCCTTTTCGGGCAAGTGCACGATGTCCTCCCACGTCATTAATTGCTCGCTGGCCATCGCGTACCTCTGCGGGAAAAGCGCCCGCGGGCAGTGTAGCGGCAGCCGCGACGGCCGGGCAATGCACGGGGCGTGCCAACGCTGAAAGTGAGCAAGTTTGAGCGGTTGATGCGGCTGAGACTGGTATCGCGGTATCATCGGCTGAGACTGATACCGGTATCGTCAGCGACATCGAAATTTGGACTTACCGGCGGCCGGGCAGACGAAACGCCTTTGCACGATTACGGTTACATGCTGTTGAATTCGCAATTTCGGCGTGCGTGCGAAAAAATTTCGCTCAAAGCCTATGCCGCCAGAAGATCACGCAGCAATTGCAGAGGCTTTGCGCGCAACCGCTGCGCCATTGACCTCGGCGAGGCCCCGCGACCCGACTCCGTCCTTGCCTCGGTCGCCTGCCCGCTAACCTCTTACAGCTTCAGCAGCTTAAACGCGTGCGTCCACTGCCCGCGCTGCATCCCCGGCGCGCACCACAGCTGGCACAGGGGCTCAATCGCCCGCGCACCCTTGGCGCTGCCAATGTCTTCGCTGTCCCAGCCAAAGCCGTCCAAAATCGCGGCCACGGTCTGCTTGGCGCCCGCGTCGTTGCCGCAGATGAACATGGTGGGCCGGCCACCCGGGAATTGCGGGTGAATCATAAAGGCATTGCCCACGCAGCTCCACGCCTTGACGCAGTGGGCCAGGGGCGCTGCGGCCTGCACGTGCTCGAGCAGCGAGTCGTTCGGCCCGGTAAAGTAGCGCAGGATGCCGTCTTCGGGCGGCGCGTCGGCGATGGGATTGTTTACGTCGATCAGCACCTTGCCGGCGGCCTGGCTGGCGACCGCGGCGGCGACACTTGCGGCCACGGTGCCCTTGACGGCCAGCACAATGAGGTCGGCCCACGCGGCCACATCGGCAAAAGTGCCTGCGGCAATGCCCGTGGCGGCCGAAAATTCTTCGAGCTTGCTGCCATCGCGGCTGGCAATCTGCACCGGGTGGCCGGCGCCGGCAAAACCCTTGGCGAGCACCTGGGCCACTTGGCCCGAGCCAAGCACACCAACTTTGAGCGAAACGGACGACGACATGGCGACTCCTAAAATGGGGGTAGGGTAGGGGACTGAGGCGGGATCAAGTGCTGGCGGGGCTGGGTTATTCCCGAGGTTTGGCCGCACCTCCCGCAGGGTCCCCGCAGCGGCAGCATCGCCTACACACACCTCACGGCGGGGGCAAAATCACGCAATGTATTTCGGGAAGTTTGCTCGACAGGCCTGACCACCACCGGTCGCCGCCCAGAGCACGCATTCAGCGACTACAACTAGAGCTGATTCACCAAGATCTCGCGCGGCTTATTCGGCCCCCGCGACGGCCCTACGATGCCGCGCGCCGCCATGGTGTCGATCATCCGCGCCGCGCGCCCGTAGCCCACGCCCAGCTTGCGCTGGATAAAGCTCACCGACGCCTGGCCCGCCTCGACCACCACCTGCACCGCGTCGTCGTACAGCACATCGTTCTCGGCATCGTCGCCGCCCACGCTCGCCTCGGTCTCGGGGTCGTGCAAGATGTCCATCTCGAACTTGGGCGTGCCTTGCTCGCGCCAGTGCTTGGCCAGCGCCTGCACTTCTTCGTCGCTGATCCAAGTACCGTGGCAGCGCCGCAGGTTACCCTCGCCGGGCGGCACCAACAACATGTCGCCGCGGCCCAGCAGCGTCTCGGCGCCGTAGGTGTTCAGCACCACCTTGGAGTCAATCGCGCTCGCCACCTGGAACGACACGCGCGTGGGGAAGTTGGCCTTGATCATGCCGGTAATCACGTCGGTCGACGGCCGCTGCGTGGCCAGGATCACGTGGATGCCCGCCGCGCGCGCCTTTTGCGCCAGCCGCGCCACCGGAATCTCGACTTCCTTGCCCGCGCTCATGATCAGGTCGGCAAACTCATCGATCACCACCACGATATACGGCGGATCTTCGATAACCACCGTGTCCATATCGTCGCCCGCCAGGGCCCGCTGCCGCGCCGCCGCCGCCCGCAGCTCGGGGATCTTGGTCTTGTAGCTCGCTAGGTTGCGCACCTCAATGGCGGCCATCATCTTGTAACGGCGGTCCATCTCGACGCACGCCCACTTCAGCGCCAGCTCGGCCTTGCGCGGCTCGTCGATGACGGGCAGCAGCAGGTGCGGAATGTCGGCGTAAATGCTCAGCTCCAAGATCTTGGGGTCGATGAGGATGAGCTTCAAATCATCGGGCGTGCAGCGAAACAGCAGCGATGAGATAAAGGTGTTGATACCCACCGACTTGCCCGTGCCCGTCGCGCCCGCCACCAGCAAGTGCGGTGCCTTGGCCAGGTCCATGGTCATCGGCTTGCCTTCGATGTCCTTGCCCAAAATCATGGTGAGCGGGTTCTTGCTTTCGCGAAACTCCGGACGCTCCAGAACTTCGCGAAAGTACACCATCTGTCGCTCTTTATTGGGCACCTCGATGCCCACCAC
>CAISBR010000168.1 GCA_903883645.1 uncultured Myxococcales bacterium
CAGCGGGACCGCCAACTGCAGGCCTATTCGCTGGTACTTGCCCTGTTGCCATCGGAACTTCGGCGCCTGGTACTGGCCCAAGTCCAGGGTGCGACGGTTCGGCAAGGTGGGGCTCGGCAAGGTGGGGCTCGGCAAGGTGGGGCTCGGCAAGGTGGGGCTCGGCAGGGTGGGCCTCGGCAGGGTGGGCCTCGGCAGGGTGGGCCTCGGCAGGGCGCGGTCGGGCCACAGCTGGGCGCGGTAGGGGCACCACCGGCATCGGCGCTGCGGTGCAAGTAAGCCCCTGTAACTTAGTAATTTGTTTGCGAAATGCCTCGCGCTTGGCGTCGTTCAGCGACCCCGTCGCCGCGGCCTGCACATGGCCACAGCCGTCGAGAAGCAAATTGACCGGCAGGGCCACCGCGTTTGCCCCCCCGAGTACGCTCAGCCGGCCCACTGCATCGCCCCATGCGCTTTGCAGATCGGCGCGGAATTCAGCCCAAGCATTGGGGCTCAAAGGCTTAGATCGTTTGGTGAATTTGGCATGTTTGGCCAGCAACTCATCGCGGACTTCGGCCAGCGGCCACTCGTCGGGCGTACCTTCGAGCAGCATCAGCAAGCGCACGCGATCGGCCGGTCCGTTGGGGTCGAGTTCGCCTGCTAAAGCCAAGACATCGCCGATCTCTTCGCCGCAGGGCTTGCACCACTTGGCGCCGATAGAGACGACCATCGGGCCGCCCACAGCGACTTGCGCGGGCCCCCTGCGGGCGCCATTGGCCTTGTCTACGCCCCGCAACGCCACCAAGCTGTCTTCGATGGCGACAGGCGCGCGCCCTTTGGCAGAGCGACTGTAGAGCAGAGCCGATTCGTGGCCGCGCTCCGTTGAAAAGCCGCGAAAATAGGCCAGTGGCGCGCTGGGATCCTCGGCAACATTAACTTCGACGGCGGGGCCGCGCGGTACCGCTTCGTCGTCGTCGCCTGGGGCTGCGGTATCCACTGCGGGTTTTGCGGCGCCGGGTTCTGCCGCGCCGGGTTCTGCCGCGCCGGGTTCTGCTGCTGGGGCTGCGGTCGCGGCTGGCGGGGGAGTAGCAGGCTTGCACGCGGCAAAGGTCGCAAGTGCACAAAGAAGGGCGGCAATGGCACCCAAGCCCGCGGTCGACGCTGGCCTCGGCCCGCGCCCAGCCCAATCCAAAAACGGCGCAGCAAGGTTCACACCAGCTTGTGTCGTCAAAAATGCAGCGGCTGTCAACGCACGCCCAGTAAATTTATGGAATTCAACAAATCGGCACGGCCCTGCGGCTACATGCCCACCAGCGCAGCCAGACCGCCGCCCGCCGCCAACAGCCGCTTTTGCTCTTGCCAAAACGCCGGACGGTCGCCGTGGGCAATTGCGTCGAGAATATCGAGACTTTGCCCGGCATCGGCGTCGTCGCCCGTGGCCAGCGCCAGTCGCTCCAGGCCACGCCGGGCGATAGCGAGGGTCTCTTTGCTCAGCTCGCCCACGTGCATGCCGGCACTCGCGCCGACCAGAGCGTCTTTGCAGGCCACTTCGCGCAGGGCATCGCGGTCGATCCGAGTGTCGCCATCGCCAAGCAATTCCATAACTTCGCGGCGAGCCACCGTATCATAGAGCAGCCCTTTGCACAGCGCCGGCAAAGCAGGCAAAGCCGAGGGCGGCACCACATCGGCCTGCCGCACTTCGATCCATTTCTTGATGCGAATATCGGGAAATACTGTTGAAACATGTACTTCCCAATCTGCCAGCGTCGGTCGGCGGCCATCGAGTCCGCGATCGTAGAAGTGGCGGAAGCTGAACACGCCGTCGAGGCCGCGGTAGCGCAAAGCGCCGTCGTCGCCGGGCTCTTGCACAAAATACATGGGCACATCGAGCAGCCAATCGACGTACTGCTGCAGCGTGGCGTGCGGGTCAAAGGCAAACTTGCGCACATCACAGCGCTGGTTATCCACATCGCTCCACAAGTGCCCACGAAAACTAGCGTATCCCGTGTCTTTACCCGCGTGGAACGGCGAGTTGGCAAATAGCGCCACCAGCACCGGCGTCAGCAAGTGGCCGGCGCGCATCATCTCCATACACTCGTTTTCACTCGAATAATCCAGGTTTGCCTGCACCGTGCACGTCAGGTGCATCATGTTCAGGCCCCAGTGGCCGACGCGAGGCATCCACGCCCGCATGATGCCGTAACGGCCCTTGGGCATGTGCGGCGCATCCGCCAGTTGTGTCAGCGGGTTATGCCCCGCGTAGACGAATTGCACGCCCAGATCGCGGCTGACATCCTCGACCTCGGCCAAGTGCTGCGTCAGCTCGTCGCGAAAGGCAGCGATCGTCGGCAACACCGCGCCCGACAACTCGAATTGCCCGGCCGGCTCGAGCGAGACCGACGCGCCGTCGCGTTCTAGCGCAATCGGCTGCCCCTGTTCGAGCACGCGGTGCCAGCCGTGGCGATCCGCCAGTCGATCCAACAAGGTACGGATGCTCGCCTCGCCGTGATAGGGCAAGGGCTTGCCGTCGCGGCCAATGGCCAACCGCTCGAATTCTGTGCCGATCTTGAATGCCGTGCGCGGTCGAGCGCCCGAGCGGCACCACTCGACGCATTGGCTAAGGTCGTGGATGGGGGTCTCTTCGCCGCGGGTACTGCCAGCCATATGTGCCTCGTGCCTGCGGGGGATACCGCAGCGGCTCCATGCTGCCGGCTTCAATTCGGACTTGCAAGGTCCGCAATGCAAGCCTTTGCAGCCACAGGTAGAGTCGCCGCCCCCTAGTCAATTAGTCGTAATAGAACTGCTCAAAGCGGCCAAAGGTAATGGCGCCAAACAGCTGCACCAGAATCGACAGCACAATCAGAACCTTGACCCCGCGCGACAACTTCTGCACCCGCAGCGCAAACAGCCCCAGCAGCAGCGGCAAGAAATCCATCGAAAATCGGTAGGCGAACTGCTGCCAGCCGTCGTTTTGGTACACCAGGCCGGGCAGCACCACCGCCAGCATCGTCCAAAACAGGCTGCGTTCTAAGCGCTTACGCTCGATCACCGCCGGATCGTCGCTCGGCAACGCATCGCGGCGCGGCTTGCCAAAAAGTGCAAATAGCGCCGGGGTCGAGGCCAGCAGCCCCAGCCCGTGGCGCGTCACGAGCATAAACGGCGCATCGAGCATCAGCCGGGGCATGTTCGTCACGGCGGCGGCGAGGTTATTGTTTAGAAATATGGTGTTAAATAGACCGTGATCGCGAGTCGGGCCGCGCGTGCCCTCGAGCAGGTACAAATGGCCAAATTCTAAGGGATTATCCCAGCGAATCCAGTTGAACCACGCCAGCCCCGCGCCGATCGCCGCCGCCGGCAGCGCGAACCAGAACATTTTGACAGCAAAGCGCTTCCACCCCTCAGCACCCTCGCGCCAAAACGGCTGACCGCGCTCAAAAGCGGCCTCGAGCGGCACGAACAGGCCGGCAAACAGAATCGGCGTCCGCGCCGCCACCCCCAGACCGAACATGACGCCTGCCCAAAATGGCCGCCGGGCACCCTCGCCGAACCACAGGTAGGCAAAGTGGATTGTTAGCCCCACCACCAGCGCCGTGAACCAGACTTGGCCGCGAATCGAGCAGTACCAAGTCACCGTGCCAAAGGCCATCAGCGCCGCTAGCCACAGCCGGTCGCCGGGCGAGGTGGCGATCACCCCACGGCTCGCAAGGCGTTCGATCCACAGCGAAAACAGCAGCACAGACGCCAGGGCAAACAGCAGCGTGACCAGCGTGTCGTTGACGTCGTAGCCCCAGATCGCCACCAGCGGCATCATCACGATCGCCGGCAGCGGCGGAAACGACACCTGGTACACCACATCATCGCAGCGCTCGTAGGCCCGCCCCGGCTTGCACCCCGTGCGCAGCTCTTTGTCGACGTCGATGACCATCATCCGCCCGTCTAAGGTGCGGAATTCCTTGTTACGCGGCGCCGGCAGGTCCTTCCACGGGAACACGCCGCGCACCACCTCGCCGCCCTTGAGCGTCAGCACGCGGTACGAGGCCCAGTCGTTCCAGCCCTGGTTCTTGCCGTCTTTGCCCAGCAAGTGCCGGTTGACAGCTTCGTTAATCCCGCGCGGGTCCTCGGGTTTCTGTGTTTGATTCGGCGCGCGCCGCGGCGTGTCGGTGTCGACGCGACCGTGCATCAAATTCCACGCCATATCCACAAAGTGGAAGTGCGGCGACGGGTGCAAAATCATGCCGCTCGACGAGGCAGCGTAGGCCACGGCGGCGGTCAGCACGGCCAGCAGCACACGCACGCGCGGCGAACTAGCGATTCGGGAGCCCAGAGACATTGGCAAAACTCCCCGCCGCAGCGGCAACGTCGCGGCACAAGGCGCGAAAGCCTAAAGGTGCGGGGCATGGCGGTCAACAGGGCCTGGCCGCTTGCCGCGAATTTGGATTCGACCGCGCCCCTCGCTACACTTGCCCTCCGCCCGCATTGGATGGGTAACAGGCACTTGATGAAGCACGCGAACACGCCGCCGCCAAACGATAGCTGGACCGGCACTTGGCTGACCCTGGCTGTGTTAATTGCACTTACGATTGGCGGGCTTGGTGCCCTTGGCGCTCGCTCGCAATCGCACGCACAGCAGCAGCCGCCGCGCGTGCTGGCCGATTCGGGCGCTGGCGCTTGGGCCGCGACCCACAAAGCCCTGCTCGGTGCGGCCGACAAGCTCGAAGTGCCGACCGCCATCAGCCCGGCCGTGGGCGAGTCGACCCAGGCGCCCGCGCAGGCGCAAGTGGTCGCGGCGAACGCGCGGACGGGCCAGCCCGACCAACTGCCGTCCGTTCCGCCCGAGCAAAAGGTCGTAATTGGCCTTACGAGCGGGGTGATCGGCGAAGTTGACCCGTGCGGTTGAGCGCATAACCCGCTGGGCGGTCTGGCCCGGCGATCCCAGTTCTGGAAGTCCCACAGCAGCGAGTTCCGCAATGCGGTGCTCGTCGATGCCGGTGGTCTGCTTGTGCCAAGTCCTGCCGCGCCGGAGCGTCCGGGCGAAACTGCGGCGCGTCTCGACGTTTATGCCAAAGCGTACGCGCACATGGGCTACTCGCTGCTGAACGTCGGTGCGCACGAGCTCACGGTGGGCGTGGGCGACCTGCAAAAGTTTGGCAAGGCGGCCAAGCTGTCGCTGCTGTCGGCGAATATCCGCGATGCCAAGACGCACGAGCCCGTGTTTCAGCCCAGCTATATCAAGCAGATCGGGCCCTTGCGCATCGGCTTCGTTGGCCTTGTGTCGACCAACATGCCCAATGCCGGCAAGCTGGTGCTTGAGCCCGGGCTCGAAGTGCAAGATCCCGTGCTCGCAGCCAAAGACCTTGTGCCCAAGCTGCGCGCGCAAGGGTGTGATATGATTGTAGTTCTGAGTCAGCTGCACCGCGCCGACGTCGAGGCCCTCAGCAATCAGGTTCCCGGTATCGACTTGGTGCTCGGCTCACTCGACTCTGAGCTGACGATGCAGCCGTCGACCATGGGCCACCAGACGCTGTTTATCGACGCGTTCACGAAGGGTAAGTATATTAGCCAAATTACTGTGAATGTCCGCGGCAAGCGCGACCGCTACTGGCCCGCGAACGTGCGCGATGCCCTGGCTTCGGAGCGCGGCGAGGCGGCCAACCAAGTGCAAAGCCTCATGTCCGAGCTTGAAGCGGTCGATCGGCCCGGATCGGTCATCAAGCTGACGCCCGATACGCGCAAGACCATGGAAGCGCAGCTAAGTTCGGCCAAGGCGCGGCTGCAGCGCTTGACCCTTCAGCTCGACTCGAGCGATGGCAAGGCGCCGCCCGACGCATCGACCGTCGAGATCGCCCAATCGCCGCTCGCCACCGATGTGCCCGATGACCCGGTCGTCGACAAGTGGGTCAAGGCGATGCAAGACAAGTTTCCGAAGTCGGGTGGTGGGCACTAGCGGGGGCTGCAGAACTGCGCAGCCATTTTCTAGTACTTGAAATTACACAAGACGTCTTGAGTGGTGCAGGAACTGGCTGTTGTCATGGGTGGCAGCTCAGCGGTCCATTGTCAGCGCGCCGCGCCACACGCCCACAATACGCATATCCTCGGAACTTAGGCGAAAACTGCGCGGCATCTGTCCGGTCCCCGTGCCCCTAACCGTGACCTGCCGGGTCTCGTCGTCGAGCAACGTCACTTGCTCTACACGCTTGACCGGCCACATCCACACTCCGCTGCTTTCGCGCTCGCCGATCAAGATGATGGCCCCCAGCAGGTCGCCGAGTGGAATCTTGTTCGAGAATAGGTGCCAAGTGGCCGATTGAATACGGGGTTGCATCGTACTTCCTGCGATCCTGGCCACAAAGAGCTCGGACCCGCTGCCAAGGCTGCTCAGTCCGCGCACGCGACCCAGTAACTTCGGCGACGGGGTCACTTGCTCCCTATCTTCGCAAGGTTGCAGGTCGTACACCGGGACTAAGCTGGGATGATCCAGCATCGACGGCGACACCACCCTCAGCCCCAGTGCTTCCATGTCGCCGGTCCAGCCTGACCGCGTGGGCTCGGCGATCAAGTCTTCTAGCCGCAGCCCCAACGCGTCGGCAATGCGCTGCGCCCGCACCAGCGTCAAATTTTCGGTACCTTTTTCAAGTCGATACAGATTCTTGCCATCCGTGCCGATTCGTTCGCCCAAGGCGTCGCGCGTCAGCCCTTGGCGCAGCCGCCAAGCGCGCAGGTTCGTGCCCACGCGCTGCAGTATCGGTTCGTCGTCGTGCTGCTTGGCCATACGCGAACGGTCGGGCGACCGCGATTGGGTCACAACCGTCCAATAGGATAAATACCAGATCTGCAGCGCCGCGATAGTGGATGCGACAAGCTGTGTCGCGTTACATAAGCGCCTAGAGTTTTGCGATTTGTCTCGGCATTCCGTCGCTTGACACTTCTTGAAAGCCCACGGTAGAATCCTATAGGAAACAAACCTGGCGCTGACTCACATGTACTTTCACTTTCGACTTCAAAAACTTATGTGTTTCAGCCTAGTTGTCCTGGCAGCGCTCACGGCTTGTTCGTCCTCAGACACCGCGACATCGGTCCCGGCCACGCCGCTCTGCAAAGTCGCGACAGAATGTGACGACGGCAACGCATGCACGACGGATTTGTGTGACAAGTCATCCGGTTGTGCCCACACCGCCAAGGACTGTGACGACGGCGATGCCTGCACCAAGGACTCGTGCGCGCCCGATACCGGGTGCAAGCACAAAGCCCTGGTCTGCGACGACGGCGTGGAGTGTACCACCGACAAATGCGACCCGAATTCAGGCTGTAAGGTGGCCATCGACAATACCGCCTGCGATGACGGCGACACTTGCACGACCGACAAGTGCGACAAGGCTGCCGGCTGCACGCACACCGACAAAGATTGCAATGACAACGACGCGTGCACGAGCGATGCGTGCGCCGCCGCGACGGGCTGCACCCATGCCGCCAAGGACTGCGATGACGGGATTGCCTGCACGCTCGACAAGTGCGATCTGGTGGCGGGGTGCAAAAATACTGCATCACCGGGCAGTTGCGACGATGGACTCTCTTGCACGGTCGACAAATGCGACCCGACCAGCGGTTGCAAATCGACGCCAGACGCTGCCGCCTGCGACGACGGCAACAAGTGCACTGCAGACGTCTGTGACAAGGTCGCGAGCTGCGTGCATGACCCCGTGAGCTGCAGCGACGGCGACCCGTGCACCGACGACAAGTGCATCAAAGCTAGTGGTTGCGTAAGTGCCAAAGCGGACTGCGACGATAGCGTAGAATGTACGGCCGACATATGCGACAAGAGTGGAATATGTCAACATAATTTGACCTTTGGCGCCAAGTGTGGCACCGGCGGCACGTGTGACGCGGCCGGCAAGTGTGGCCAGTGCGCGCCCAAGTGCGATACGGGCAGCTGCAACGACGGCTGTGGCGGCTTTTGCCCAGGCTCCTGCAACGACGGCAATGCTTGCACCGACAGCGACGCCTGCAATAGTGGCAAGTGCCAGGGCGCACAACTGAATTGCGACGATGCGAACGCGTGCACCACCGACTCGTGCGACCAGGCGAGTGGCTGCAAGCACGCGAACAACGCGAGTGCGGGCTGCAACGACGGCAATCCGTGCACGGGCAATGAGAACTGCAGTTCCGGCCCAAGAACACCGTATTTTGGCAAGTTTACGGCGATCGTAGACGTGCTGGCGATGCGCAAGATTGGACTTGTGCCGGGCGGGTATTAGCCGCTGTTTGAAAATGCGCGAGTTGGCGCTAGAGGGAGAGGAAATGAAGGTTCTGAAGGTTCTGCAGGTTCTCTGGATTGCGATTGGTTTCGCCGTGTGTGTGCTGGCGATGGGTTGCCAGAGCTCCTCTGGTGGAGGTGGTAGTGGCGGAGTAGCTACATATTCGCCTTACTGCGGCGACGGTTCATGCAACGGCAGCGAGTCCAGCTACGACTGCGCGCAAGATTGCGGCCAGGCCTCGCGCGCAGCAAAGTGTGGCAATGGAACGTGTGAAGCCGGCGAGAGCGCAGCTAGCTGCCCAAGCGACTGCAAACAGGCGTGCACGGATGCGTGCTCGTCAGACAAGTGCGAAGACGGACAGCTTGTCCGATGTATCAAGATGGCCACAGGGTGTACAGGTTGGGGAACCCCGGAAGCGTGCACGGGCGGAAAGGTCTGCAGTCAATTTGCCAGCGCGTGCACGCCATGCGCGACGAGCGCCGACTGCCCAACCGGCGAAGTATGCGACGCGGGCAGTTGCGGGAATCCAAACGGGAAGAAGTATGTATTCAGCGTTGACTATGCGGTGGTCCCTGTGACCGACTCGGCCGGCACGAACTGGGATCCGGCTGGCTTGCCGGACCCGTATGTTTGTCTGTACCTGGACGAAACGAAGGTAGGTTGCACTGCGGCAAAACCGGACACGCTTAACCCGGTTTGGTTTGCCAGCTTTGAAGCGACAGTCTACACGTCACAAACAATTGGCTTCTCGATTTATGATGAGGACCTGGCGTCTGACGACCCCATGCAGGGGGCCAACTACTCAAATACTGCCGGAATTCTACACGCGGGTGGCGACTCCGGGCCTTGGGATTTTGCGCCAGAGTACTCGTTGACGTGGTCGGTTAAGCCCAAGAACTAGCTTCGTTGGGCCTGGGCCCATCGCGCGTGTCCAACTGCGAATCTCCAGGTGCGAGCGGCACGCGGCTAAGTTGATTGCGCGCGCGATCGTCGTAACATGGCCTGAAACCAAAGTAGTTTGCGGATCTCTTGGGGGCGAGCAGTGTTGCCTTGGGGCGTGGGCTTGCCGCCGGTGACAACTGGAATGCACACAGAGTCGGGCACGGTCATGAGTACAACGGCCCGCCGCCCAGCTCTGCAACTGCTTGGCCCGGCGATTACACCAAGCCTTGATGGCGACATAGGCGGGGCAGCAAGCACGGGGGCCTGCCTACCCCGCCCGCACCTCGTCCAATAGGTCGGGGTGCCGGTCCAAGACCCGCAACAATTTCAACAGGGCCAGGGACGGCTTGGTCTTGCCGGTCTCGTAACGCGAAAAAGCGTTCACACCGCCGCCAAAGATGGCCGCCGCCTCGCGCTGGTCAAGATCGAGCTTCTTGCGAACCCCAGCAATAAACTGCGGGTCGACGATGGCCGCGTTTACCTGCCTGCAAAAATCCCGAATTTCCTTTATCACGCGATCCGACTCTGCCGCGTCGAGGATCGATTCCGCGCACGCCGGACAAAAATCGCCAGTAACTGACGTGATTAGCGTAGCTTCCCCTTTGTAGTGGTACGGCACATCTCGGGTGCCATAAACTAGGTCCGCAGCGCCGCAAACTGGACAACGCATGGTCACAACTCCTTGAACGAGACGATCAAGACGTCGTCAATTACTGTCAGCTTCAAGTACACGTCGCCAGCGCTGGTCGCAGGCCGGTACACATCTTGCCAAACTGTATGGTCTGCATGGGTAGTCATGCTTTTGTAGAAATCTGCTGTTGTGAGCGCCAGTACGACAGACAGCATGCCGGCAAAGTCAAACCCCAGCTCCGCCGCACCGATTCGGGCGGAACAGTCGTACGAACACGCCCGGCATCGACCAGGGCCTTTATGGCCGGGAGGTTGGTGTGGGGCGTTCGCTTCTCCATGTTAACAACGTAGCGGGCGCCGCTAGATTTGGCAAGTTGGTTAATTTGTCGTTGCGGCTAGGATTGCGGTCTACGGATACGGGAAGCCAAACGCAGCACGGCCATCGGGCGGCACTTACGGATTCCGGAGTCATGGCAGGATGTACTTGTTGTGGCGATCGCCCTACAGCTTCGCAATCTCTCGCTTAGCCAGCTCGACAAACCGCGCCTCTTGCTTCGCCGCACCCGCCGCCGCCACATACCCCTCGAATGCAGCCTTAGCGCCGACCTTATCGCCCTTGTCGCGCAGCGCAAACGCCAGGTTATACAGCGCCGGCGTATACTTGGCCTTCAGCGCCAGCGTCTTTTGATACGCCGCAATCTCAGAGTCTAAGTCTTTGAGTTTATGGTGAATTACCCCAATATTGTACCACGAGCGGTAGTGCGTCGCGTCTTTGCCCAGGCACAGCTGATACGTTGAAATCGCCTTGCGCAGCCACTGGGTACGCTCGGGCTCTTGCAGCTTGCCGGCCTTGATATGCTGGGCTTCGGCCAAATCGTAGTAACCCTCGGCACTCTCGGGCTGCAGCTGCACCGCCTTGTCAAAGCCGGAGATCGCCTCGTCGTAGCGATCGAGCGACAGCAGCAGCATCGCGCGATTCAGGTGGGCGTCGATGGCCGTGGGCTCAGCTTGTAGTGCGAGATCATAGTGTTTCAGCGCTTCTGCGGGCCGCCCCAAGTCTTCGTACGCCACCGCCAAGTTGAACTGCGCCCGCCCATAGGCGGGATCTAGCCGTACCGCTTCAAGATATGCCGTGGCTTCGTGCGAAAAGTCGCGTTGCCGGCCGTAGGCCACGCCCAAGTTGAACCAGCACTCTTTCAAGTCGGGTTTCAGCTGGGTGCAATACTGAAAGTCGGCAATGGCATCAGGCATTTTGCCAGCTTGCATGGCCTCGATGCCCTCGCGGAACCAGTCTTCGGCCGACTTTGAATCGGCGGCCAGCGCGGCGCTCGACAGGACCCACATGCTGACTGCGGCGGCGGGGGTGCTGAGCCAACCTTTGCGAAATGCGTACATCTTGTATCCCTTGTGCGGAGCGCTCGGGCCCCACAGGTATGCCGACAAGTGTGCCGATGGCCGCGCGGCTGTCAAACACAGCAAACACAGCAAACACAGCAAACACAGCAATCGTCGGCGCTCGTTGCCTGTAGCCGCGGCGATCACTACACTTGCGGCCCAGGGAGCCCCACTACGGGCCCCGCAGGAGTTGCAGTGACCACGAACCGCTACCTTGGCCGCACCACCGCTGGATTGGCCGTTGCCCTTGTGTTGTCTGCTGGTTGCGCCGACACCGGTACCACCAACACGGGCGGCACGACCACCATTCCCGACGGCGGCGGCGACTCGAGCACGCTCAAGTTCGACACGGTTAGCGACAGCAGCGCCGGGTGCAAGGCCCCCAAAGACTGCAACGACGGCAACTTGTGCACAGACGACCTGTGCCTCAACGGCAAGTGCTCGTTTCAGAACAACAAGGCGGCGTGCGACGACGGTGTGGCGTGCACCAGCGGCGACGTATGCAACCTGGGCAAATGTACTGGTGGCAAGAACACTTGCACCGATGCCGGCCCCACCGATGTCAAAGACGCGGGCGACACCGGCAGCAGCGATACCAGCGTGCCGCTCGGCCCGAACCTGAACGCCGGCGAAGTCATTGTCAGCGAAATCATGTTCAACCCCTACGGCAACGGCAAGGTCGCCGACGTCAATGGCGAGTGGATCGAGCTGTACAACACCACGGCGCAGCCTTTCGACTTGGGCGGCTTGGTTGTCAAAAGCGTTGGCGATAAAGAGTATTTTACCGTTCCCGCCGGCGTAAAGCTGCCGGGCAAGGGCTTCGTCGTCCTCGGCGCCAGCACCGACACTAGCCTAAACGGCGGCGTGACCGTGGCGGCCGCGTGGGTCAAGGTCCTCACGCTCACCAACGCGATCGACGGCATCACCATCGAAAGCAACGGCATTGTCATCGACAGCATGGCCTACGACGTGACCAAGGGCTGGCCCAACTTGAACGGCGTGTCGCTTTCGCTGCACCCTGACCACTTGAGCGCGGCCGACAATGACTTGGTCGACAACTGGTGCGGCTCCACCTCGCTGCTTGTAAGTGCCAATGGCGACAAGGGAACTCCGGGTGCTGCCAACGACGTTTGCGTCGCCGACAAAGACAAAGACGGCGTGCCCGATGCGAGCGACAACTGCCCCGACGTGTCGAATCCGACCCAGATGGACTCGGACAACAACGGCGTCGGCGATGCCTGCGAGGGGCCGATCGTCGGCTGTGGCGACGGCGCGATCGGCGATGGCGAGGCCTGCGACGATGGCAACAAGACCTCGGGCGACGGCTGCAGCGCTTGGTGCCAAATCGAGACGGCGATCGCGCCGGGAGCGCTGGTGATCACTGAGATCATGACGAATCCCAAGCTGGTCGCCGACGATCTGGGCGAGTGGTTCGAGGTCTACAACACCACGGCCGCACCCATTACCCTCAATGGCTTGGTGATTCAGACGGGTACCCTAAAGCCGATCACCCATGCGATCGCGAGCCCTGACCCGATCGTGCTGGCGCCCAAGTCGTACGGTCTGCTGGCAGTCAGCGCCGATGCGGCGGGCAATGGCGGTCTGCCCAAGCCCTTGTACGTGTATGGCAAGATTGCACTTTCGTCGACTGCGGCGTCGTTGTCGATTCGTTCGGCGGGCGTGATGCTCGACCAAGTCACCTATGGCACGGGCTGGCCGCTGGTTACGGGCAAGTCCCTCAGCCTCGACGCCACGGTGCTGACGGCCGATGTAAACGACGACAAGGGCGCCTGGTGCAAGGCGCAAGCCACCTACGGTCTTGGTGATTTTGGTACTCCGGGTACGGCCAATCCGTCGTGCGCGGGCGGCGATCAAGACGAAGACAAAGACGGCATCCCCGACAAGGCCGACAACTGCTTGAACGACAAGAATCCGCTGCAGGCCGATGGCGACGGCGATGGCGTGGGCGACACGTGCGACAACTGCCCAGCCGATGCCAATTTTGACCAAAACGACGGCGATGGCGATGGTCTTGGCGATGCGTGCGAGCTGCCGGGCTGCGGCAACGGCGTGCTCGAAAACGGCGAGGATTGCGACGACGGCAACGTGGTCTTTGGCGACGGCTGCAACGCGCTGTGCCTGAGCGAGCCGGTGTGGCAGGCGGGCGACTTGGTGATCTCGGAGTTGCTACCCGACGCGGCCTCGCCCGTGACCGACGAGGGTGGCGAGTGGGTCGAACTCTACAACGCGAGTACGCATGTGGTTGAACTTGCGGGTATTTCGCTTAAGACCGGCTCGTCGGTCACCGTGCTGCCGCAGACGGCGTCGCTGCCCATGTTCCCGGGGGCGTACGTGGTCTTGGCCCGCAGCGTCACGCCGACGCTGAACGGCGAGCTCACAGGCCCGATCTGGGCGCCCAAGCTCAGCCTTACCAACTCGACGGTTACTGAAGTGCGCGTCGAAGCGGGCGGCATCGTCATCGACTCGATCGTGTACAACGGCCCGGGGTGGCCCAAGGTCAGCGCTGGTGTGGCCCTAGAGCTCGACCCCAGCGCCACCACCGCCGCCGCCAACGACATCGCTGCGAACTGGTGCCTGGCCAGCGAAGCCTACACGGCGGCCAATAAGGGCACGCCCGGCAAGGCGAATTCGGGCTGCCCCAAAGACAGCGATAGCGACGGCCACCTCGACGCGGCCGACAACTGCCCCATCAAGGCCAACGCCGACCAAAAAGACGGCGACGGCGACGGCGCGGGCGACGTGTGCGACAACTGCCCGTACCAAGCCAATCCTGACCAACTCGACAGCAACGGCGACGGCAAGGGCGACGTGTGCCAAGACTTGGCCGACCCCGTGTGCGGCAACGGCACCATCGAGCCGCCCGAGACCTGCGACGACAGCAACACCACCGCGGGCGACGGCTGCAGCGCCACCTGCCAGATCGAGTCGGCCAACGGCGAGCCGGCAGCCGGCGACTTGGTCATCACCGAGCTGATGATCGACCCCAGCATCTCGGAGCCCGCCGCCGAGTGGTTCGAGATCAAGAATATTAGCAGCAAAGTCTTTGACTTAAATGGCCTTACCGTCATCGGCGGCAGCGCGACCGAAAAGTTCACCGTGGGCAAGTCGGTGCCCTGCACGCCCGGCGCCATCGTGGTGTTCGCCGCATCGGCCGACAGCAAGGCCAACGGCGGCATTACGCCGGCTTACGTCTACAGCGGCAGCTCGTTCCCCCTGTCGAACAGCGCAGCAGACGCCTTAGAATTGCAGTGGAAGGGCGTAACCATCGACAAGGTCGCCTTTACCTGGGGCAGCGGCGGTTGGACCAAGCTGGCTGGCTCATCGACGCAGCTCACCTTGAGCAAGACCAACAGCACGCTCAACGACACGTCAGCCAGCTGGTGCCTCTCGGGCACGGCCTGGGCCGGCGTCGACAAGGGCACACCCGGCAAAGACAACAGCGAGTGCGGCACGCCGCCCAACGGCGCACCCGTACCGGGCAGCAGCCCCGCGCCTAGCGGCCAGAAATGGGTGCCCGGCTGGTTCGGCGGCTGGTCCAAGTAGCGCGCCGCCCCTGTCTGCTGCCGATTGGGCCCATGAACACTGAGCTGCACGAAATCGCAACGCTGCTGGCGGAGTCACAAGACCCGGCGTTTGCTGAAGAATTTCTGCGACAGCTGCTCACGCCCGACGAAGTGATCGAGATCGAGAAGCGTTGGCTGCTGGTCAAGCTGTTGCATCAGGGCCACCGGCAGCGCGACATCGCGCGCGACTTGCATATGTCGCTGTGCAAGATCACCCGCGGGTCCAAAGAGCTGAAAAAGCACGGTAATGCCTTCTTGCGCGCTATCGTAAAGCTCGCGGCCAAGCCGGTCGGCTAGCTCCCCCTGTAAAAAATCCCGTCGCGTCTTTGCAAGGCGCTTGACCACGCGCTCCTGTTACTGTAGATAGTAACAATGTTACTGCAAATAGTAACGCTGACCCGACCCGGCCACCCGCTAGGCGACCCCAAGGAGCACACCGTGAGCACGAACCAGAAGAAAATCATCTTGAGCGAACAGGACATGCCTAAGGTCTGGTACAACATTGCCGCAGACCTGGCCGTGCCGCTCGACCCGCCGCTGCACCCCGCTACCGGACAGCCGCTGGGGCCCACCGACCTGGAGCCGCTGTTTCCGCGGGCGCTGATTCAGCAAGAGATGTCGGCCGAGCGCCACATCGAGATTCCGCACGAAGTCAGGCAGGTGCTGCACTCTTGGCGGCCCTCGCCGCTGATTCGGGCCACGGCGCTCGAAAGGCATTTAGACACGCCGGCCAAGATCTACTTCAAGCTCGAAGGGGTGTCGCCGTCGGGTAGCCACAAGTCGAACACCGCAGTTGCACAAGCGTTTTACAATCATGCCGAGGGTATTCGCCGCATCACCACCGAGACGGGGGCGGGCCAGTGGGGCAGTGCGTTGTCGCAGGCCGGCGCGGTGTTTGGCCTAGAGGTCAAGATCTTTATGGTTCGAGGTAGTTATGAGCAGAAGCCCTATCGCAAGCTGCTGATGGAGACCTATGGCGGCACGGTGGTGCCCAGCCCTAGCCGCGAGACGCTGGCCGGTCGGCGCATCTTGGCCGCGCATCCCGACTCGCCGGGATCACTGGGGATTGCCATCTCGGAGGCGGTCGAAGAGGCGCTAGGTCGCGATGACACCCACTACGCGCTGGGCTCGGTGCTGAACCATGTGCTGCTGCACCAGACCATTATCGGCCAAGAGGCGATGAAGCAGCTTGAAATTGCAGGTGATGATCCCGACGTAATTATCGGCTGCCATGGCGGCGGCTCGAACTTTGCCGGCCTGGCTTTTCCGTTCCTGGGTGCCCACTTGCGGGGTGGCAAGCGCCGGCGCATCGTCGCGGTCGAGCCGGCTTCGTGCCCAACGCTGACAAAGGGGGTCTACGACTACGACTTTGGCGACACAGCCGGCATGACGCCGCTGACCAAGATGTACACGCTGGGCCACGACTTTGTGCCACCGTCGATCCACGCGGGCGGGTTGCGCTACCACGGGGCGGCGCCGATTGTAAGTAAGCTGCTGAATTTGGGCCTGATCGAGGCTCAATCGGCCGGGCAAGTGGCCTGCTTTGAGGCGGCGGTGCAATTCGCCCGCACCGAGGGCTTTTTGCCGGCGCCCGAGTCGTCGCACGCGGTCAAGGCGGCCATCGACGAAGCGCTCGCCGCCAAGGCCGAGGGCAAAGAGCGGGTGATCTTGTTTAATCTTTCGGGTCACGGCCACTTCGACTTGTCGGCCTACGACAGCTACTTTCGCGGTACGCTGGGCGATGTCGACTTTGAGCCGGCGTCGATTCAGCACGCGCTGGCGGCCTTGCCCATGGCTTCGCGAGGCTAGGACCACGTCCCTGGCCCATTGCTCGCGTTGCTAGCGTTGCCTCGTCAAGCGGTATTCCGGCGGCGCCGCTGCAGTGCCTGCAAGTTGCCCCTAGGCCTGCCAGCCCCGCAACGCCTCTAGGGCCTGCTGTAGCGCCTCGCCCAGGTCCGCACCCGTCCACGCGCCTGCGACACTGCCACCCGGCTCCGCGACCACGCAGCAGGGCAGGGTGCTCGCCCCCGTCCACACCCCCAGCGCGCGCGCCACGTTGTGCCCTACGTCGGCCCGTTCGTCGATGCAGGTAAGCACTGCAAGGCTCTTAAGCGACTGATCTAGCTGTATTTTGCCCATCTCAGCCGCCGTGCCCAACACCAGCAGCCACCACTGCCCGGCCGGCGCGCGCAGCACCCCGCGATCCGTTGCGATAGGCGGCAACGGATCGCCAGGGTGCAAAAGCCAAGCCAGCACAGGTTCTTGCATTACTTGGTGCGAATCCGCGCCACCAAGTTGGCGGTCATGGTTGCGCCGGTCTGCACGATGGCCTGGGTGTTATCCACACCTTGCGAGCCGGCGATGTACAAGAAGCCCGTCTGGGCATCGAACCACGCGCGGCGCACGGCGGTGCGGGCCTGGGCGGCAGCATTGCCGCAGCTCGACAGCGTCTTGGTCGTGACGAGCAACTGGTCCCAGGTCCAGGCGCCGGCGGTGGCGTCGAACGTGCCGTGTAGAACGAAGGCGCTGCGGCAGATGGTGGTTCCGCTCGCCGGGGTGTACTCGCCGACCACCCAGCCGTCGCTGCCGACGACCTGGATGCCGCGCACATCGAACTCGGTGCTCCATGGGATGACGGCGCCCTTGACGTTGGGGGCCTGCTGCGTCCAGGTGCCGTTGTCAAAGCTGTAGAGCGTGCCCAACGAGCCGCCAACAAGCACATGTGCGGCCGAGCTGCCGTGAATCGCGCGGAACTCGCCGACAGGGGGCACGCTGACGGCGCTCTGGTTCACGGTCAGGTCTTGCGCCGCGTTGCTGTTGGTGGTTACCAAGCCGTTGAAATTGGTAATCGTGCCGCAGGTGTTGATCGTGTTGCCGTCGTAGAAGCCGACTACAGACTGGTTGGTTGTGCCGGCGACCACGCCCACGTAAAACACAGCGGTCGCGCTGGCCGAGTAGATGTCGCGCACGGCAAACGCCACGGGGGTTGTGCACGCCGCGCCCGGGCCCGCCGCTGCGTACATGCGGGTGCTGTTGCCAAAGCCGTTGTTATTGTTCCAGTTCGCCCTGGCTAGGTTCGACTTCCACAGGTTGCCGGCAGTGTTGTCGGCGTCGCCACCCAGATAGTAGGTCTCGTTGTTGGCGTTGGCCGCGACGAAATCTTCGGCCGTGGCGGCCTTGCTGAATAGCGCCACTCCGGCGTTGGTCTGTTGCCAGCCACCGCCGCCGCCACCGCCCGCGAACCACTCCATGCTGACCGCAGCCGTGTTCGCCGTATTGCCGCCTACCGCCAACCGCCGGCGTACGTCGGCCATAAAGGTGGCGCCGCCGGTATTGGCGTTGAACGCAATGGCGATCGGCGGGTCGGTTATGGTGTGCAGCAAGCCCAGACCTGCGCCCTGCCAGATAGTGGTGCCCGAGCCAAAAACCTGATTCGCATTCAGCCGGTCGAGACCCGTCATCAAGTTGGTGGGGCCGCTGTTGGCATTGATGATGTACGACTTGGCCGACACGCCCGTGCAGAAGGTGTTGTGGCAGTAGCCGTAGGCAGCGGTGGTGTCGGCTGGCGTGCAGCTCGTGCCATAGGCGACAGTCGGGTGCAGGCAGCCCTTGGTCGTGTCGCACGAGTCGGTGGTGCACTGGTTGCCGTCGTCGCACGAGGTGGGCGCCGGCAAGATGCATTGCGAGTTGGTGCAGGCGCCCGCGCCCGTGTAGTTCAGCGCGCTGCACGATGCCGAGCCGCAGGCGCTGCCATTGGCCTTGGTGGCGTAGAGGCAGCCGATGGTCTTATCGCAGCTGTCGGTGGTGCACGCGTTGCTGTCGTCGCACACTGGTGCGGGGCCGCCCACGCACACGCTGTTTGCGCAGGTGTCTTGGGTGGTGCAGGCGTTGCTGTCGGTGCACGGCGCGGTGTTGTTGGTGGTCACGCAGCCCTTGGCCGAGTCGCAGCTGTCGTTGGTGCACGGGTTCTTGTCGTCGCACACGGTGGGCGCGCCCGACTTGCATGCGCCGGCCGCACAGATGTCGCCGGTGGTGCACGCGTCGCCATCGCTACAGACTGCGGTGTTGTTGGCGTGGGCGCAGCCGGTCTTGCTGGCGCAACTATCTGTGGTGCAGACATTTTTGTCGTCGCAGTTGGTTGGCGCCGGACCCTTGCACGCGGCGCCCGAGCAGATGTCGCCGGTGGTGCACGCGTCGCCGTCGTCGCAGGCAGCCGTGTTGTTCGTGTGCACGCAGCCGCTGGTGGCGTCGCAGCTATCGTCGGTGCAAGGGTTCTTGTCGTCGCAGCTGATGGTGGCGCCGCCGCACTTGGTGGCCGCGCAGATGTCGCCGGTGGTGCAAGCGCTGTTGTCGTTGCATTGCGCGGTATTGGCGGTGTGCAAGCAGCCGTCGTTGCTGTTGCACAGGTCGGTGGTGCACAGGTTGCTGTCGTCGCAGTTGATGGTGCCCGGCTTGGCGCCGCAGCTGCCCGCGCCGCAGACCGCGCTGTCTTGGAACAGGTTGTTATTGCAGCTCGAAACTGTGCACGCAGTGCCGTCGGCGGCGTTCTTGTGGCCGCAGCCGTTGACCGAGTCGCAGGTGTCGACCGTGCAGGGGTTGCCGTCGTCGCAATTGATGCCGCCCGAGCCCTTGCACACACCCGCAGTGCACATGTCGTTGGCATTGCACGAGTTGCCGTCGTTGCACACGGTGCCATCCGTTACGTTCTTGTACTGGCAACCCAGCTTGCCGTCACAGGTTTCGCTGGTGCACACGTTGCTGTCGTTGCAGTCGACCGCCGCGCCGCTGCACTTGCCGGCCGCGCAGGTGTCGCTGGTGGTGCACACGGTGCCGTCGTCGCACCCGGCGGTGTTGTTGGCGTGGGCGCAGCCGGTCTTGCTGGCGCAGGTGTCGTCGGTGCACACGTTGCTGTCGTTGCAGTCCGTGGGCTTCGACTGGGTGCACGCGCCGCCCAAGCAGGTGTCGCCGGTGGTGCAGGCGTCGCCGTCGTCGCATACGGCCACGTTGTTGGTGTGGCTGCAGCCGGCGGTGGCCGAGCAGGCGTCGTCGGTGCAGGGGTTCTTGTCGTCGCAGTCTGCGGGTGGCGCGATCGGCGTACAGGTGCCCGACTTGCAAAGCGAACCTTGGTCGTGCTTGCCGCTCACGCAGCTGGGGTCGATGCACACCGTGTTGTCGGTCGCCACCGTGGTGGTGCAGCCGATGGCCGGGTCGCAGGCGTCGTTGGTGCAGTCGTTGCCGTCGTTGCAGACCACCGCTGCGCCGGGCACGCAGCCGCCGTTCTTGCAGGCGTCGCCCTTGGTGCAGGCCGTGCCGTCGTCGCACGGCGCGGTGCTGTTGGTCTTGCTGCAGCCCTTGGCCGGGTCGCAAACGTCGATGGTGCAGCCATTGCCGTCGTCGCAGTTGGTCTTGGTGCCCGGCAGGCAGAAGCCGACAAAGCAAGTCGACGGATCCTGATGAGTTAGGCTGCTGCAGGTCGCCGCGCCGCACTCGCTGCCGTTGGCTAGGTTGCTGTGCTGGCAGCCCTTGGCCTTGTCGCAGCTGTCGGTGGTGCACGGGTTCGTGTCGTCGCAGTTGGGCGCGGTGGTGCCCACGCACTGCTCGGCGGCGCACAGGTCTACGGTGGTGCAGGCGTCGCCGTCGTCGCAGGCGATGCTATTGGCCGTGTGGACGCAGCCGCCGCTCACTGCGGGGTTGCAGCTGTCGTCGGTGCACACGTTGGCGTCGTCGCACGGCAGGGGCTTGGTGCCCAGGCAGCCACCTAGGGTGCAGGCCTCGCCGACGGTGCAAGGATTGTTGTCGTCGCAGCTGGTGGTGTTGAACACGGTCACGCAGCCCTTGGCGGGGTCGCAACTGTCGTCTGTGCAAGCGTTCTTGTCGTCGCAGACCGGCGCGGTGGTGCCGACGCAGCTGCCCTTGTCACACGCATCGACCGTCGTGCACGCGTTGCCGTCGTCGCACTTGTCTTGGGTTTGGGCAAATACGCAGCCCGTGCTGCCATCGCAACTATCGGCGGTGCAACCGTTCTTGTCGTCGCAGATCAGCACGCCGCCGCCCGCACAGGCTCCGGCTTTGCACGCGTCGGCGGTGGTGCAGGCGTTGTTGTCGTTGCACGGCGTGGTGTTGTTGTTGTGGGCGCAGCCGCCGCCCTTTTGGTCGCAGGCGTCGTCGGTGCAGGGGTTCTGGTCGTCGCAAACCTTGGGTGTGCCGGGCACGCACACGCCGCCCTGGCACTTGTCGTCGACGCTGCACGCATTGCCGTCGTCGCAGACCTTGCCCGAGCCGCTGGGCTTGCTCACGCACGCGCCGGCCACGCAAGCGTCGTCGGTGCAAGCGTTTTTGTCGTCGCAGTCGCTGTCAGCCTTGCAGGTGCAGGTGTTGGTGCCCGAGCACGCGCCGGCCTTGCACGCGTCGCCGGTGGTGCAGACCGCGCCGTCGTCGCAGCTGGCCGCGTTGTTCTTGTACGAGCAGCCCGAGCCGTTTAGGCACACGTCGTCGGTGCAAGGATTCTGATCGTCGCAGTTCTTGCTGGCGCCGGCCAAGCACTTGCCATCTTTGCAGGTGTCGTTGTCGGTGCAGGTGTCGCCGTCGCTGCAGGGGGTGTCGGTCAGCGGCGTAGAGGCGCAAGTGCCTGCAGTGCAAGCATCTTGCGTACATGGATTCTTGTCGTCGCACTCGGCGTTGTTCTTGCAGCTGCAGCTTGGGGTGCCGGCGCAAAGGCCCGCGGTGCAGGTGTCGCCCGCGGTGCACGTATCGCCGTCGTCACAGATCGCCGCGTTGGGATTGAACACGCAATTGCCGCTCGTCGCGTCGCACTTGTCGTCGGTGCAAGGGTTTTTGTCGTCGCAGACCACAAGTGTGGTGCCGGCGGCGCACTTGCCCTCGGCGCACGCATCGGCGCCGTTGCAGGCATCGCCATCGGTGCATGGGGCGGTGTTGTTGCTGAATTTGCAGCCGTTCGTCACGTCGCAGGTGTCGTCGGTGCATGGGTTCTTGTCGTCGCAGGTGAGTGCTCCGCCGCTGCCGCACTTGCCCGCAGTGCAGGTGTCGTTCTGCGTGCAGCCGTCGCCGTCGTCGCAGGGCGTGGCCGACAGGGCCAAGTGCGCGCAGCCGGTCGACTTGTCGCAACTGTCTGTGGTGCAAGTGGTTTTATCGTCGCAGTCGGTGGCCTTGCCCGCGGTACATGTACCCGCTTTGCATTCGTCGCCGCTGGTGCAGGCGTCGCCGTCGTCGCAGGGGGTGGCGTCGAGGGCAACGGTCACGCAGCCCTTGCTGGGGTCGCAACTATCGGTGGTGCAAGCGTTGTTGTCGCTGCAGACCTTGCTTACGCCGGCGGCGCACAGGCCATCTTTGCATACGTCGCCTTCGGTGCAGGCGCTGCCGTCGTCGCACGCCGCGTCGATGTTGGCGTGTACGCAACCGGCCACCATGTCGCAGGTGTCGGATGTACAGGGGTTCTTGTCGTCGCAACTGGCAAGAGTACAGGTAACTACGTCGGGGGTGACGCTATCTGGATCGATGGCGGTGTCGCTGCCCACGGCGTCGGTGCCTTCGCCGAGATCGCCGATGGTGTCGCCTGTGGCTGTATCCACCTGCGCCACATCGGGTTGGGTCGTGTCGGGGCCCGCCAGGCCGTCTGGATTGCCAGCCGCGTCGACCGCAGCGTCAGCGCCCGCGCTGCCCACCAAGACAGCATCTTCGCCGCACGCGCTAAAAAACGCCGCAGCTGCCAGTACGGCAACCGTGCGAACCAATAATTTCTTCATCCAGATCCCCCAAGAGTTCGTTATCCCGTTCGGGCACATTCCGGCCGAGTGTAGCGCATTCCTGCACCATTGCGCCGGCTGCGCTTACAAATCTACACGGCAGGCCCTTTGGCAATTACCGCATATGTAGCTAAATTCTTAGAACGAATTGCCGATGGTAAACTCGAACGCCAGCGGCTGCTCGCCCGCGCGGGGGTTGATAGGCACACCCCACTCAAAGCGCAGCGGACCGACCGGCGAGAACCAGCGAATGCCCCAACCCACCGACATGCGGAACGGGAACTCGCCCGCCCCCAGAATCTGCTGACCCTCGCCAAACGCGTTACCGATGTCGAAGAACATCAGGCCGCGCAGGTTCATCGGGGCCTTGATGATCGGCACTTCGATTTCGTTGTTCAGGTAGATCTGCCGCGTACCGCCGATGGTAAACGCCGATAGCGACGATGCCGGATCGCCCGACGACGGAATTGCGATCTGCGGGCCCAGCGAATTGCGCGCATAACCGCGGACGTTGAAGATACCGCCCACGAAGAAGCGCTCGAATAGGGGCACGACCTTGCCCTTGGGCGCTTCGATGATGCCGCCGACGAGGTTGAAGCGGAGCACGCCGTCGAGCGGCAGGGGGAAGAAGCGGCGAATTCGTGCGGTAAAGCGCGTGAACAAGTTGTCGCTGCCGATGTACTGGTTGGCCCACTCGGCGGTGCCCGACACGTACCAGCCGGTGGTGGGGAACATGCGATCGTCGCGCGAGTCGAAGCTGAGGGTGCCGCGCAGGGCCGAAGTGAAGCCCGAGCCGAAGTAATTCGAGATGGGTACGTCGGTGCGGCCCGATAAGCCGCCGATTTTTGAGATGACTTGTTCGCCGGTGTAACCGATGTCGGCGATGAGCATGTCGGTGATGCGGTAGCCCCACGAGAAGCCGCCGCCGGTGGCGCGCCGCGAAAAGTCGGTGTAGAGCTGGTCGAACCGGTAGAGATCAATCGAGAAGGTGACGTTGCTGTCGAGGAAGTAGGGCTCGAAGAACGACGCCTGGAACACGGTGCGGATCGACGACAGCTGGCCCTGCACGCTCATGCGCTGTCCGCGGCCCAAGAAATTATCCTTGGCGATCTGCATGGTCGCGATAAAGTTGTCGATCGACGAAAACCCCATGCCCACTTGGAACGTGCCGGTGGTGCGCTCTTTGACTTCGACCACCACGTCGAGCACTTGCGGAATCGCCGTGGGCTTGGTCTTGATCTCGACCTTCTCAAAATAGCCAAGGCGCTGGATTTTGGCCTGGCTCTGCTGGATTTTCGCCTCGCTGTAGAGCTCGCCTTCTACGATGGTCATCTCGCGGCGAATCACCTTGTCGCGCGTCGAGGTGCCGCCGGCCAGCGAAATCGAACCGAAAAAGCACTTTTTGCCGCGCTGGACGCGGTAGGTCCAGTCGACGGTGCGCTTGTCCATGTCGGGTACGGAATTATTTTCGACCGTGGCGTGGGCAAAGCCGGCATTCTTCTGCAAATCGCGAATCTTGTTGCCGTCTTGCTGCACCATGGCGTAGTTGAAGATGTCGCCGGGCTTCAGCGCCAGCTGCGGCACCACCTTGTCGGCGGGCTCGACCGAGTCGCCTTCGACCATCACCTTACCCACGCGAAATTGCGGCCCTTCGTGGATGCGCACCGCGATGGTGATGTACTTCATGTCGGGCGACAGGCTGACCAGCGGTTCGTCGATCTTGGCCTGAATATAGCCGCGCGTGAGGTACAGGTACTGCAGAATCTGCACATCCATGTCGAGGTTATCGGGCTTAAAATTGCCGCCCTTGCCGATAATCGACGTGATGCCGCCCTCTTGCGTGCGCAGCACCGCCTTGATGTCGTCGTCGGCCACACCCTCGTTGCCCAGCAATTGCACTTCGCGCACCTTGACTTCGGCGCGCTCGACCACGTCGAACACCACCTTGACCTGGTTCTGCGGCTGCGGCTCGACATGGTGGCTGACGGTGGCCAAAAAATAGCCCTCGTCGCGGTATAAATCTTTGATCTTGGTTACATTTTGCGCGGCGTCTTGCGGGCTGTACAGGTTGTTGACGCGCAGGTCGATGATCTTGTTGATCGACTCGGTCGACTGTTCGGTATTGCCGCGGATCTCGATACCCGAAATCGATGGACGTTCAAGCAGTTGGAAGCGCAGCTCGACCGGCGTCTCGGTGGCATCGGGCTTTTGCGGCAGGCGCCGCAGGCCCACGCGCACATCGTCGAAAAGCCCAAGCTGAAACAGCCGTCGCACATCTTCGGCCACGAGCTGCGGATCGACCGCCATGCCCTCGCGACTGCGGATTTGCCCAAGCGCCACCTTGCTTTCGACGCGCTCGAGGCCAGCGAGCGACAGCTTGGTGATCACGAGCTGCAGCACCGGCGTCTCGTCGGGCAGCGGCTCGGTATCGTCGGCGGGTGGAGTCTCGTCTTCCGACTTCTCGGGCTTCGACAGGGCCCCGCGGCCAAAGAGCGAGCCATCGTCGGCCCGGGCAAAGCTTGGCCACATCGCCAAGAAAAGTGTGCAAAGACAAGCAACTCGTAGCCTATGCATCATGCCGCCTCGCTTTCGAAACGGCCATCGACCATCCGCGCTACTCGCCGCATCCGCGCCGCCAGCTCTTGGTTGTGGCTCACCACCACGAACGCAGTGCCGGTCTCGGCGTTCAGTTGCTCCATCAGCAGGTGCATATCTTCGGCCGTGCGCCCATCTAGATTGCCGGTGGGCTCATCGGCAAGCACCACTTTGGGCTGCATGACGAGCGCCCGGGCCAGGGCGACCCGCTGCTGCTCTCCGCCCGATAACTCGCCGGGATGATGATCAAAACGCTCGGCCAAACCGACGCGCTCCAGCAGATTGCGGGCGCGCTCGCGGGCCATGGCGGTGTTCTCGCGGGCGATCAAGGTGGGCATCAACACATTCTCGAAGGCGGTCAGCTCGGGTAGCAAGTGATGGAACTGAAAGACAAACCCGACGAAGCGGTTGCGAAAGGCCGCGAGTTCAGCATCGCTGAGGTGGTCTAGGCGCTGGCCATCGTACAGGATTTCGCCTGAGCTGGGGCGATCGAGCGTGCCCAAAAGGTGCAGCAGTGTCGACTTGCCCGAACCCGAGCGGCCGACGATACCAACCATGTCGCCAGGATACAACGTGAGCTGCACGCCCCTCAACACGTCGATGCGGCGGCTGCCCAAGTCGAACCACTTGGTGACGTCGCGCGCTTGCAGCAAGGGCGTTGGCCCCGAAGAGCTGGCCATGTCGGCGTTTTCAACCATGACGCAGACCTTCGAGCGGTTCGAGCTTGGCCGCCGACCGAGCGGGGAAGATGGTGGCGAGCAGCGAAATTCCCATCGAAACTGCAATCACCACAAGTAGTTCCGTTGGCTGCAGCCGCACTGGCAACGTGCGCACGTAGTAGGCTTCGGGCAACTGGATGCCGAGCAGTTCGATGAGGCCACAGGTGCCCAAACCCAGAATAGCGCCAGCGGTTGTGCCCATTACGCCGATGACGCCGCCCATCTGTACGAAGGCGCTGCGGATATCGCTGGCGGCCGCCCCCATCGCGCGCAGCATGGCGATGCTGTCATGTTTTTGCAAGATAACCATGGTCAAGGCCGACACAATGGAAAAGGCGGCCACCAGGATGATGAGGCCGAGAACCAGAAAGATGACGAGGCGTTCAAAGGCCAGGGCCGAAAAAAGCGAACGGTTCAGCTCGCGCCAGTCTACCACCTCGAGGTCCGAAGAACCATGTACTTTCAAGGTGTCGCGCACGAGTGCGAGGACCGCATCGGGCTCTTCAGGGTGGTCGAGCCGCAACTCGAGCACATTGGCTTCGCCGGCAAAGTTAAAGTAGCGGGCGGCCTCGCCAAGGGTCATGTACGCCACTTTTGAATCGGCTTCGTACAGCCCGGTCTCAAACGTGCCGGCCACCCGGTAGCTGCGCACCCGCGGCCGCAGCCCCGTGGGGCCCACATCGCCATCCGGCGTCACCACTTCTAGGCGATCGCCCAGCTCGACCTGCAGCGAGCGCGCCAGCTCGACACCAATCAGAATGCCTGGCGATACGGGCACATCCACCTGTTCGGGCGCGGCGCTGGGCGGGTCGTCGGCTAGCCCAAAAAACGTACCGCGACTGGGCTTGTCGGCCGGCCGCGGCAGATCGATGGGCAGATCGCGCGGATTTACTTCGGGGCCTAGCGGCTCGCTCGCCGGCGGGAGCCTCTTTGCACTGCCACTCGGCAGCACCAGCATCTCGCGTTGCGGCGGCGCAGGCTCGGCGGCGCCCGGCGGCAGGCGGTGCATCGCGTCGAGCATAGAATCAGCCGAGGCGGTTGTAGTAACAGGTAGTTCGCTGGGAGTGGGCGGCAGGTCGCTTACCGCCGTGGCCGGTCGCCGCAGCATGGCGCGGTCGCTTCCGAGCGCGGTGGGCGACCGCAAAAGGGCCAGCGAGCCGCTGCGCATGGTCGAGCCCAGCTCGCGCTCTACCTCGGGCAACTCGGCGTCGATGCCGCGAATTGATACGAAATTATTGACGTTGTAGGCCGACGACAGGATCGCGTCGCCGCGGATCTGCGGGCTGACCCCGACCACTCCGTCGACAGCGCGCAGGGACCGAGCTAGGGCAGCCGCGTGGGCAAACGGCTTGGCCCGACCCGGCGCTTCGATGAGGGCATGGGCGTTGGCCACCAGCATCTTCTGCCGCAAATCTGCAGCAAATCCGCCCATTACCGACAGCACCACAATGAGCGCCCAGGTGCCCGCCGACACGCCCACAATCGACACGAACACCGGCACGCTGACCTTGGGTTGCCCCTGCAGCAGCAGGTAGAGACCCACAGCGCTGGCGCCGGCGGCGGCCGACACCAGGCCCACCGTCATAAATGAAATTCCAAACTTGGAGCGAACCAGCAGGGTCAGCGCCAGCAAAAGAACGGCGAGCGGCAGCCCCCAGCGCCCGCGCCGAGCCAGCCGCCCTGCCATGCCCACACCCGCACCGGGCCGCAGCAGGCCCAAGGCCCCAAACACGAGCAAACTACTCAGCAAAAATGCCGGATCGAGATATGGCAGCACCGCTGGATGCCGCCCGCTCAGACCTGCACCCAGCACGGCAGCAATCGGCAAGGCCATCGCCAGCGTGGCGCGCAGCGCGTGCGGCCCGACCGCGGCAATCGCCAAAAGCAGCGCATGCAAAGCCAACAATGCCGAAAGGTTGCGACCCATCAGCCAGTGCAGGCTCGCCCCATGCAGCTGGCACCACGCGCCCGCAGCGCCCAGCCCCGCCAACGCCAGCAGCCCCCCAAGCAATTGCAGCGGCCGCCACTCGCGCGGGGCATCGCCCGCCACATCGACTTGGGTGAGCAGCACTTTGACAAAGCGCAATGGCCACGGCTGGTACGCCCGCGCCGACGTCAGAAACGACCACGCCACAAAAGTGGGCGCCCGGTGCAGCAGTGGCTGACTCGCCACCCGCACCAGGGCCAGGCCGATCGCAGAAAACGCCGCCGCAACGCCGATCGCCGCGACAATTACTCCCAAAAGCTGAGCAACGAGCATGGCTTGGAAGGCGATCTGCTGATCTTGCGAACGCACCAACGCTTCGGGCACGGCCGCCAGGACCGCTACCGCCGCCAGCGTCTGCAGGCGTTGGGTGTGCGCTACCGCCATCCGCTACACGGCCTCGAACTCGGGCTCGTCGTGGCCCGCTGCACTGACCACCGGGTTCTCGGGGCGCATATGCGGGAAGAAAATCACTTCGCGAATGCTATCTTGGCTCGCCAGCATCATCACCAGCCGATCGACGCCGATGCCGCAGCCCGCCGTGGGGGGCAGTCCGTATTCCAGCGCGCGCACATAGTCGACATCGAGCTCCATGGTCTCTTGATCGCCGCGGGCCTTGTCGGCCAGCTGCATCTCAAAGCGCTGGTACTGGTCCACGGGGTCATTCAACTCTGAGAAGGCGTTCGACATTTCGATCTTGCCGACATACAGCTCGAAGCGGTCGACAAATTCGGGCCGCAGGTCGTTGCGCCGCGCCAGGGGCGACGTTTCGGCCGGGTACTCCATCACAAACGTGGGTTGAATCAGGTGCGGCTCGGCCACGGCCTCGAAAAGCTCGACCTGGCACTTGCCGAGCTCGGCGTGATCGTCGAGGTGAATGTTCAGCTCTTTGGCGCGCTTGCGAATGACTTGGATGTTGTCGAGTTGGTCGGCCGCGATGCCCGCCCATTCGACGAGACCGTCGCGAATCCGCACGCGCTGGAAGGGCTTGCCCAGATCGATGATGCGCGGCGTGCCGTCTTCGTTGGTGCCCCAGCGCACGGTGTCGCTGCCGTTCACCTCGCGGCACAAGAAGCGCAGCAGCTCCTCGACCTCGTCCATCAAATCCTCAAAGGTCGCGTACGCTCGATAGTACTCGAGCATCGTGAACTCGGGATTGTGGCGCAGGCTGACGCCTTCGTTGCGGAAGTTGCGGTTGATCTCGTACACGCGCTCGATGCCGCCGACCACCAGCCGCTTGAGATAAAGCTCAGGCGCGATGCGCAGATACAGGGGCATATTCAGCGCGTTGTGGTGGGTAATGAAGGGCCGCGCCGAGGCCCCGCCCAGCACCGGGTGCATCATGGGCGTCTCGACTTCGAGGTAGCCGCGGCTATCAAAGAACTGCCGCAGGCCACGCAACACTAGATTGCGCTTGCGAAAAGCCTCGCGCGCCTCTTCATTGACCACCAGATCGACATAGCGCTGGCGGTGCCGCGTCTCTTTGTCGCTAAGGCCGTGGAATTTCTCGGGTAGCGGGCGGATCGCCTTGGTCAGCACCCGGAGCGCCGGCCGGTTGTCGAATCTGCGCAGCCACAGGCTCGGTTCGCCGGTACGGGTGCGGAAAAACAGACCTTCGCCGCCCACAAAGTCGCCCACGTCGAGCAGCGGCCCGTCCCAAGCGCCGTCTGGCGTGGGCTTGAAAAGCAGGTCAAAGGTGTCGGCATCGACATCGCGCGAGAAATACAGCTGAAACGTCGACACATCGGTATCGCGCGCCGGCAGGTCGAAAAGCGCCCGGCGATTGTTCTCGGCGGCGCGCACCTGCGAAATCTGCGTTGCGGTGCGGTCTTGAATGCGGACGAACGCGACCTTGCCCTTGACGTTGATCGCCATGACCCGGCCCGCCAGCCTGACGCGCGGCGAGGTGACCACGGGCGCACCCGGCGATGGCGCCAGGTCGGCGGGAATTGGTGCGCCCTCTTCGATCGCCACAAAATTGTCGAGAAGAGCCTTCTGATGCGAGCTCTTGTCGCTGTCTTGCCCCGGCGCGTACCAGCGCAGCGCTTCGACCGCCGTGTGGGTCGGGGCAAAGTCGTTCGGATAGGCCACGCCAAAGCGGCTTTTCAGTGCGTCGATTTTGGCTAGGCGCTGCCGCATCAAGGCGTTGCGCTCGAGCGCGGTGCCGTCAAGCTTGCTGTGATCAAAGGCAGAAGTCGTCATCTTTGGCTCCAGGATGGGCTGGGTAGGGCGCTGCAACTGCACCAGCGCGGACCGCAAAAACGCCGCGCGCCGCTCCCGGAAGCTCCTTGCGGAAACTTCTGGGGCGGCGCGACGATGCATGACGTGGGACGCGGAGTAACTCGAGCTGCAGATGTGCCGAGAATCACGGCCAACTCAAGTTCCTTGTCCACTCGTCGGGGCGACAGGATTTGAACCTGCGACCACCAGACCCCCAGTCTGGTGCGCTACCAGGCTGCGCTACACCCCGAGTAGAAGAGACCCTTGCAGTCCAACGAAATGCTTCGCCAAGCTCAGGATCTTCTTCATCGATGCACCAGCGCGAAGCCGGTGCGGGGCGGAAGTCTACGCGGCCTGCCGGAGCGGCGCAAGACACTGCACCACAAAATGTGTGCACGCGAGCCTTAGGCCAGCGATTGCGTGCCCGCCAGCGCCGTCTCGGCTTGCGACAAGCTGATGCCCTTGCGGCGCGCGTAGTCGGCAACTTGCTCTGAACTGACTGGACCTACAGCAAAATAGCGGGCATCGGGGTGGGCAAAGTACAGGCCCGCTACCGACGCGGCCGGTGTCATTGCCAGCGTCTCGGTTAGGTGGATATGGGCCAGGTCGGCACCCAGAAGCTTCCAGATCTTCGGCTTTTCGCTGTGATCAGGGCAGGATGGGTAGCCCAAGGCGGGCCGAATCCCACGGTATTTTTCGGCAAGTAGCTGGTCGAATGGCAGACTCTCGCTCGCGGCGTACCAGAGTTGGCGTACGCGCAGGTGTAGCAGCTCAGAGGCCGCTTCGGCGAGGCGATCGGCTACGGCCTTGACCAAGATCGCCGAGTAGTCGTCGTGATCGCGCTCGAATTCCTGCGCCAAACCCTCGACACCTAGCCCCGCCGTCACCGCAAAAGCTCCAACATGGTCCGGCACTTGGCTACCCTGCGGCGCAACGAAATCGGCGAGGCAGAGCTGCGGCTTGCTCGCGTCGGTCTTGGCCTGCTGTTGCCGCAAGAACGACAGGCGCGTGAGTTCGGCGTGGCGGTCGAGAGGATCGCTCAGCACCACATCGTTGCCGTCGCGATGAGCGGGCCATAGGCCATAGGCGCCTTGAATCTTGACACTTTCTTCGCGCTCAAGGCGGTCGAGCATGCGCTGGGCGCCCGCCAGCAGGTCGCGCGCCGCATTGCCGTATTCGGGATGCTCCAAGATCTGCGGGTACCTGCCCTTAAGATCCCAGGCCACGAACAAAAAGGTCCAGTCGATGTAGGGCCGCAACTCGGCAACTGTAAACGTGACAAAGTGGCGGCCGAGGGCGATCTGCGGTTGCGCCACCGTCTCCGCGTCAAAGCGGAACTGCGGTGCCTTGTTTTGCGCCACCGCGTAGGGTAGCAGCGGTTGGCTCGAGCGCAGGGCGTGCGCCTGCCGCAAATTCTCTTGATCGCGGCGCAACTCAGCGACAAAGCCCACTTGTTGGCCGGCCGAGAGCAGGCTCGACACCGTGCCCACCGCCCGCGAGGCATCGAGCACATGGGTCACAGGGCCCGAATAATGCGGCGCAATCTTAACAGCCGTGTGCTGTTTGCTCGTCGTCGCGCCGCCAATCAACAGGGGCAGCTTGAGGCCTTGGCGCTCCATCTCTTTGGCCACATGCACCATCTCGTCGAGCGACGGGGTGATCAGGCCCGAAAGCCCTATCGCTGCAACGTTTTGTGCCACCGCCTCGCGCAGGATCTTGTCGGCCGACACCATCACGCCCAGGTCGACCACTTGGTAATTGTTGCAGGCAAGTACCACGCCCACGATGTTCTTGCCGATGTCGTGCACGTCGCCCTTGACGGTCGCCATCAAGATCTTGGTCTTTTGCTTTTCGACACCCGTCTTTTCGGCGGCGAGCAGGTGCGGCTCGAGCCACGCGACAGCTTTCTTCATCACCCGCGCCGACTTGACCACCTGTGGCAGGAACATCTTGCCCGCGCCGAACAGGTCGCCGACGACGCGCATGCCGTCCATCAGCGGGCCCTCAATGACCGCGAGCGGCGTGCCGCAAACCTGCAGCGCCTCTTCGGTATCGACGTCGATGTACTCCACAAACCCGTGCACTAAGGCGTGTTGGATGCGCTGCGCGACCGTGGTTTCGCGCCAAGCCGTATCGTCGACTCGCTTCTTTCCGGCGTTGCTATAGCGGGTCGACAGGGCCACCAGCCGCTCGGTCGCATCCGGCCGGCGATTAAAGATCACATCTTCAACGTGTTCGAGTAGGTCCTTGTCGATGTCGTCGTATACCGCAATCTGGCCGGCGTTTACGATACCCATGTCGAGCCCGGCGGCGATGGCGTGGTACAAGAATGCGGAATTCATGGCTTCGCGCACGGTCGCCTGGCCGCGGAAGGCAAAGCTCAGGTTCGACACGCCGCCCGAGGTGCGGATACCCGGCAGCACGCGCTTGAGTGCGCGCAGCGACTCGATGAACGAAACCGCGTAGTTCGAGTGCTCGTCGATACCCGTACCGATCGCCAGCACGTTCGGGTCGATGATGATGTCTTGCGGCGGAAAGCCGAGCCCTGTCAGTATGTTGTAAGCTCGCTTGCCGATGGTGACCCGCCGTTCGGTGTCGGTCGCCTGGCCCTCTTCGTCAAAGGCCATGACCACCACGGCCGCGCCGTACTTCCTGCAAAGACTGGCTTTTTCGATAAAGGCCGCCTCGCCGTCTTTCAAGCTAATCGAGTTGACGATGCCCTTGCCCTGCAGGCAGCGCAGACCCGTCTCGAGCACCTGCCACTTCGACGAATCGACCATGATCGGCAGGCGCGCAATCTCGGGCTCACTGGCGACGAGGTTCAAGAAAGTCTGCATCGCCACAGGCGAATCGAGCATGCCCTCGTCCATGTTGACGTCGAGGATATTGGCGCCGCCGCGAACTTGGTCGAGCGCCACCGCGAGCGCCGCGTTGAAGTCGCCGTTTTTAATCAGGTCTGCGAACTTCTTGCTGCCGGTCACGTTGGTGCGTTCGCCGATCACGATGAAGTTGCTGGGTTGACCGATACTCAAGGGCTCGAGGCCAGAAAGATGTGTTGTATTGCTAGCTTGGGGTAGATCGGGCACGGCAAATCGGGTGGCAGTGCCGCTGCAGGCGCGGGCGATGGCGGCGATGTGGTCAGGCGTGGTGCCGCAGCAGCCACCGACGATGTCGACCGCGCGTTCGCGAACCAGCTCTGCGAGTAAAGCTCCCGTAGTTTCAGGTGCTTCGTCGTATCCGCCAAAGGCATTGGGCAGACCGGCGTTGGGGTAGCACGAGATGCGGCAGTCGGCGAGTCCGGCCAATTCCGTAACCAACGGGCGCATTTCGCGGGCACCCAGCGCGCAATTAATGCCGACGGACCAGGGGCGCGCGTGGGCGATGCTGTTCCAAAACGCTTCGACGGTCTGGCCCGACAGGGTGCGCCCCGAGCGATCAGTAATGGTAACCGAAATCATCACAGGCACTTGCTGGCCGCGTCGCGCGAATTCTTGCTCGATGGCAAACAGGCAGGCCTTGGCATTGAGCGTGTCAAAAATCGTCTCGACGAGCAGCAAGTCGGCGCCGCCATCTAGAAGCCCCCGAACTTGCTCGGTATAGCCAGCCTCGATCTCGGCCCAGCTTACCGCGCGAAACGCCGGGTCGTTCACATCGGGCGAGATCGACAGCGTGCGGTTGGTCGGGCCGATGGAGCCGGCGACAAACCGCGGCCGCCCGGTCTGTTTCGCCACCTGCTCGGCGACCTCTTTGGCCAGACGGGCGCCAACCACGTTCAATTCATAAGCAATCTCTTGCAGGTCGTAGTCGGCCTGGGCAATGCGTGTGGCCGCAAACGTGTTGGTCTCGATCAGATCTGCGCCGGCCAACAGGTACTCGCGATGGATGTCGGCAATAATGTCGGGCCGCGTCAGTAGCAGCAGATCATTGTTACCTTTCAGATCCTTGGCGTGCTTGGGCCAGCGCGTGCCGCGAAAGTCCGCCTCGCCGAGCTCGCGCCGCTGCACCATCGTGCCCATCGCCCCGTCTAGGACAAGTGCCCGATCATGAAGGATTTCGTCGAGCGTACCCAGCAGGCGCGCATCGCGGGGCGGCAAGTGCCAAGGGGGCAGGGCGGTCGTGTCGGGCATGGCGTTCTCGCTGCGCAGGTGCGCAATGGGCCAAAGAGTATGTTCGCAGGCGCGGTGAGCGCAAGCAATCTGACCAGTAGCGCGTATATTCAGATACTTGTGTTGGTCCGATGCGAGGATTTGCCGCGCCGACTACCCCGGCGGTAGCTGGTCGCGCTCTGCCACTCGGTCCAGGGCGTGCAGCGCCGCGCGCTCAAAAGTTGCCGCCACCCAGCGCGATAAGCGGTCGCCAAACGCCGCTTGCGGCTTCCACCGCACCAGCAGCAGCTCGGCATCGCGGCTCGCTTGCAGCAGCCAGTCGTCGCTAGTCTGCACCGAGTCGATAAGGCCCATCGCCAGCGCGCGCTTGCCGTACCAGGTGCGACCGTCCGCCACCTCGTCCAAGTTCAGCTGCGGGCGAAATTCGGCGATCCAGTCCTTGAAAAGACTGTGAATATCGTCGAGTTCCGCGCGCACATGCTGGCGGCCGTCGTCGGTATTCTCGCCAAACATCGTCAGCGACCGCTTGTGCTTGCCCGCCGTCAGCAACTCGAAGTCAACTTCATGCTTCTTAAGTAGCCGGCTAAAATTAGGCAGTTGCATGACCACGCCGATCGACCCCACTACCGCAAACGGCGCCGCGACGATCTTCTCGGCTACCGCTGCCATCATGTAACCGCCGCTGGCTGCAACCTTATCGACTGCGACCGTGAGCTTGAGACCCCTATTCCGCAAGCGCTGCAACTGGGCCGCCGCCAGTCCGTAGCCATGCACCGCGCCACCCGGGCTCTCGAGTCGGAGCAGCACCTCGTCGCCATCTTGCGCCGCCGCGACGACAGCGGTGACCTCTTCGCGGAGCTGTGTCACCTGCGATGCCCGTAGATCACCTATAAAATCGAGTACATATATCCTGCGCTTGCTCTCAGGCGCCTGGCCTTTGCGCTGGGCCTTGTCGGCCGCCTCGTCGGCCTTGTCGAGTGCCTTGAACTGTTTGGCAGGCATCGTTCGCTGCTGAATCGACCGCGCCAAATGGCGAAAACGCTTGTCGAGTCGCCGCACTTCGAGGTGATCGGGCTCGCCGCGCCGCTGCCGGCCGCCACTGGCCATCATGCGCGCCACTACCAGCAACACCACCGCCGCGATAGTCACCGCCTCGGCTAGAAACAGTCCGTACTGACTCAAGAAGTTCAACGTGCACCGCCGCAGCCCGCTTGGTACGGGCGCAAAAACACCTGCGCCGGTTCGCTCGAACTGTCGCGGCCGCCTCGCGTGGCGTGTCGAGAAAGACAGGAGCGGACCGGCGCTATAGATTAGCAAAAACAAGGGCTTGGAGTCGCAGGCAGAACCCTGGACCATGCAGTCCAGGTGGGAATCAGTGCGCGGGTCGGCCCTTCCACTGACAGCGTCGCTTCAGTGCCGGCGCAGGGCGGTCCTAGAACCAAACCCCGTGCTGCGCGCTTGGCGGCGGGTGGCTTGAGCGTCAACGCGACAAGCCCAATTCCCTTTAGTATTCATTACGGTCCCCGGGCAACGCCCGCGACCCCGAAGCCGCTTGCAGGATAATCCGCCCGGCCGAGCGCGCAAGAGAAAAAGCGCACAGCGGCCAAATTCTCTGTCATGGGGCCAAAACGGCGTCGACCGCCTTGCCGTCAATCTCGGGCGGCATCTGCAGCCCCAGCAGCCGGGCGAGCGTAGGCGCGACGTCGATTGCTCTGAATTCACTTGGACTAACCCGCGCCACCCCCGGCCCCGCCACGACGAAGACACCTCGCAGGTCGCTCGAACTGGGCAGGTAGCCGTGGCCGCCCGTCGCAATACGCCCTTTGGGGGCCGGCTTGGCGCCAAACCAACCTTGGACGTTCGGTTTAAGAAGTGCAATAAAATCAGGTAGATTAGCGTCAAGATTCGCCGGACCCAGGCCAAGAGCTGCGTACTCGCCCGGCTCGATGATGCGCTCGACAGCGTTGTGGCCAGCGAGCCACTTGCGGGCCTTGACTAGGGCTGTATCTACTGGCAGCGCCTTGGTTTTCTTGCCCGCGGCACCGGTGATAGGCGGAGGATCGAGCGGAGACGTGCGACCCTTGCCGTAAACGAACACGGCCTGGCCGTTTATCGCAAAACGCAGCAGCTTGCGCTCCTTGGGCTTTAGCGGGCTGTGCGTCAGTTCACTAGCCGGGCCGAACGCCTGGTCGAGCGCAAGGAAGCCGTGGTCCGACACGATGCAAACGGCCAATTGGTCGAGCAAATTGGCCTGCTCATAGGCGGCGAGCACGTCGCCCACATAGCGATCGATCAGCTCGAGGCCCCAGCGCGGCTCGACGACATCGGGCCCGTACGTGTGCGAAAACGTGTCGACGGACAAGAAATGCAGCAGCAACATCCGCGGTTTTTCGGTGCCGATGAGCCAGCGGGCCACATCGCGGCTCCAGCTATCGAGCAAGAAGGCCTCTTCGCCGCCTAGGCGTGCCATATGGCTGACAGGTATCGTGATTTCGCGTTCAATCTGGCTGAGCAGGCCCTTGCTGGCGCCACTGGCAAAGGCTTGCGCGCCGTAGACCTCGGGCACATTCCAGGTGAGTGCGGTGTCTTTCGACGTTTGCGGCCAGAGCAGAGCGCCGGTGGACCAGCCCGCGGCGGCCGCGACTTGCCATAGGGTACTGGCGCGATTGAGGCTGCGGTCGCGCTGCCAGCTTTCGACCACATCGTCGCGGCTGCGGTCGTAAAAGCGATTGCCAAGCACGCCATTGCGAGCCGGCACTGTCCCGGTGACCAGCGCGGTATGGGCCGCCCAGGTCATCGAAGGAAAGACGGTGCGCAGCGGCGCCGCGGCTCCGCGTTGCAGCAGCTTGGCGAGGTTGGGCAGATGCGCCCGGTTGCTGTCGAGTACGCGCCAACTGAGACCGTCGATGCTAATCATCAGCAGCTGCTGGGGTTTGCCGTTAGCGAATGCGCTGAGGGGAAGCAGTGCTGCGGCGATGGTCGCCAGACAGAGTAGGGCGCGTATGCGACCGAGATAACTCACTTTTGCCCCCAACGCCGCAGTGCGGCCGCGCAGCCAGATGGCTGGAATCCTGGCAGATCCATCGCAAAATCGCTATGCTCGACGGGGCGAGTGCACCGCATTGCGGCGAGGGTCAATGGCAGTTACGCAAAAAGCACCAAGCAAGTCGAGCACCTGGCTGCCGATCGCCGCCCTAGCGCTCGGCCTAAGCGTGTTCTTTGCCGGCTATCGTCTGCGGCTGGGCTGGCTTCTCTACGCCGACCCCGAGATGCAGGCGCCCTACCCGCTGGGCGTAGCGATGGCAGGAGGGTGGCAAGATGCCGCAGTGATTGCAGGTTTTGCGGTGCTGATGCTTGTGGTGGCCTGGCCGCTGCGGCGCTGGCTGCCCTGGCCGTGGCTGCGGTTGCTGCTGGGGGGCCTTGGCCTGCTGCCGCTGCTCGTGGCGCTGGGTTCGAACTGCCAAACGCACTTGCGCAGCATCCGGGCGCTGCATTGCGGCCTCAACTGGGGCCTGCTGCAAGAGACGTTTGATTCTGGCGAGTTGTCAGCCGTGCTAACTCAGGCGGGCTGGGTCGATGTCGCGGCGACGTTGGCGCCCGTGCTGCTAGTGGCGCTGGCGTGGCAGGTGCTGCGCGGGCGCAATTCGCGTTGGCTGGCGATGAGTTTGACCCTGCCGCTGCTGTGGGCGGGGGCATCGCTGGGGCTGTCGCATCCCTGCCCGGCGGACCAGCCGGCGGAGCTGAGCGACTCGCCGCTCGCCTACACTGTTGGCGACATGGCTATGCATCTGCCCGAAATAGCTAAGAAATTACGGCACGGGGGCCAACAGCCTCGCCGCACTGCGAGCGCGGTGCAACATGCCTCTGGTAACGGCGATGCCAACCTCGCAGCGGCGGCGACGGCCGAAGTGGACGATGGCGGCGACGAAGATGAGGTGGCCGTTGCCGCGCCCGACGGTCTGCGTATGGTCGAGCTGCCCTATGCCGCAACGGCGACGATGGCCAAGCAACTGCCTGCGGCGAAAGCGAAAACCTGGAATATCGTCTGGGTCATCATGGAATCGACCGGGCGGCGCTACTTGCAGGGCGATACCCCTAAAGGTCTGCAACCCATGCCTTTTTTGGCCGAGAACCTGGCCAAGCGCGGTTGGTGGCTGGCCAAGCACCGTTCGCCGTCGAATTCGAGCGCGACGAGTATTTTTGCCCAGATGTCGGGCCTTTACCCGTCGCCATCGACGCGGATGTTCTCCGTGCAAAAAGAAAACTACGTGCCCACGCTGTTCAACTACTTGGGTGACAAGTACGAGCGGTTCTTGGTTACGCCGGGCAAGCTGAGTTTCTTCTTTCCGCGGGCCTTCTTGCAACATGGTGGCCTGGGCGAGTTGCATGGCTACGACGAGCTAAAGAACCTCAAGACCGTGCAAAGCGAGAACTTTGTTCGCAACGAGATCGAGACCATGTCCTATTTTCTCGAGAGGTTGCGCAAGGCTAAGCCTCCCTTTGCCGCGGTCTATTACTCGTTTTCGCCGCACTGGGAGTATGTGGACTACGGCCCGCAGTACCATCGCTTTACCGGCGCGCGGCCCCTCGATCGCTATCTTAATGCCTTGTATTTACTTGATACGCAGCTGCAGCGCCTCGTTGAGCAGCTCGAAAAAGACGGCGTGCTCGACTCGACCATCGTGGTCCTCGCGGGCGACCATGGCGAGGCGTTTGGCCAGCACGACAAGAATTGGGCGCACAGCCGCGCCAGTTTCGAAGAGAATTTCGGTACTCCGGGCCTGTTGCTGCAGTCGCAGCTGTTTCCGCCCAAAGTGATCGAGCGCGATACCCTGCACATCGACTTGCTGCCGACTGTGCTCGATGCGGTGGGGGTGGCGTACGACGACGCCCTGGTGCAAGGAGAGTCGCTGTTTCAAAGCGAATTGCGCCGTAAAGTTCAGTTCTTTTGGGGCAACGAGAACACTCTGTCGGGGATTTTCGACGGCCACCTGAAGGTGCAGTGGGCCGTGGGCGACAACCGCTGCTGGGCGTTTGAGCTGCAGACCGACCCGCGCGAAAAGACCAAGCTGAGCTGCGCTGACCATGCCAGTGAGCTTGAAGTGCTTAAAAAGTATAGGGATCGTCAGCGTGCGGCGATCAGCGCCTATAGTGCGGCGGTGCGCGAAGGCCAGCTGTATGGATCGCATCGGCCACCGGCGACGGCGGCGGCGGCTAAGCACGCGCAAGAAGGGGCGAATTAGCCTAGAGTCACACTCGCGCCCGAAACTCTGGATACCAGACGGGACCTACGTCGCCGGGATCTACGTTGCGGCGCGGCGCTTACTTCAGCTCGGCGCCGCCCTTTTGAGCGAAGCGCACCGCGTCTTGGATGAGTAGCACCAAGAAGTTGTTGAAGAAGTCTGCCTGGTTCAGACCCGCTTCGCAGACCAGCGTCGAGTCGAGCAAGAAGAAGGGCGCGTCGCCGGGCTGCATCAGGCTGACCTTATTCAAGAAGTGCTCGTTATTCCAGTTGTTCGAGAAGATGAGCGCGCGCGCCAGACCCGAGTCGCCAGCCGGCAGGGGCAGCTGCAGTGGCACCACCGCCTGGATGGCCCACACGTTGCTGGTGCTCGGCTTCACCTTCGGAATCAGAATGATATTAAAGTTCACGCCCTGGGCGTCGTCGCGGAACGGCACAATGATGCGGCCCTGCTCGTCGGCGACGTGCTTGATACTCAGCGCAGTAAACCACTGAATAATCGCCTCTTTCGACGGGGCCACGGTCGGCGTCTCGCCGCGCTTCTTCTTGTACTCGATCGCCGCCGGCGCTGCGCCCGTCTCGACCTTCTGGGGCACTAGGCCGCTGAACGCTTTGTCGCCCGTGGTCACTTTGCCCACCGCTGCAGGCGCCGCTTTGGCAGGTTCTTTGGCGGGTTCGACCTTGGCCGGCTCTTTGGCAGCACCCTTGGCCGGGGCGCCCGCGAAAGCTGGCAGGGCGGCGAGCATAGTGGCGGCGGTGCAAGCGGCAATGAACACGTGATTACGAAGAATATTCATAAGGTTCTCCTTGTCAGCGGTGGGCTATGATTCCCTTGTTGCTCGCCACGACACTTCGTGGCCGGGCAGGCTGGGGTGCCGGCGCAGCGTTGTAGGCACGGGTGCGCGCGCTTGCCGCAGCCGTACTCGCTATCACCCCAGAGTCGCCGCCACTGTAGCCGGCACAAGCGGAAAAGGCAACGCAAACCCGCTGCTGTTTGGCGACGCTGCTGGGCAACTCTATGTATATATAGGTCTATTTGACCCAAAGGGCGATGTTGTCGATTCCGAACGACTCGTCGCCGGCGTCTTGGTCAAGGGTGCTGCTGGCGCTGACGGTGACCGAAGTGCCGGTGTGGGCGCCGGAATAGGCTACTCCCCACTCCTCGTCGGAATAGTTGTTGCTGCCGCACACGTTGTTGACCCCAAATAACAGCCAGTTGCCCGTGCCCTTCTTGGTCCACACGTTGTTGCCGTCGATTTGCACGACCCCAGTCTCGTTGTCCCACGAGTCGAGGCGAATATAGTTCATGCCGAGCTTCAAGTTGGTGTGCGGCGGCGACGCGACCTTCTTGCTGGTGACTGCGCCTTTGCCGAGCTGCCCCGCGCCGCCCAAGATGGCGCCGTAGCTACCGCAACCCTGCACGCTGCCGGCCGACCAGCCCGAGGGCGAGTTGTTGTCGAAGTTGTCGAAAATCAGCAGAGTCCAGCCGCCACCCTTCATGTCGCAGTAGTATTGCACGGCAGTCTGGCCGCCCGGTCCATCCACGTCGAGCCAGTAGGCACCGTCGCCGCTGGTGGGGTCTAAAGTCAGGATTTCTAAGCACGAAAGCGCGGGTGCTGCGGCCTGCGAGCCCTTCTTGGCGCAGCCCTTGCCCACGGGCACGAGTGGCGACGGGCACGAACAGGCGAAGGATCCTGGGCTGTTGACACACACCGACGTGGCCTCGCAACCCGATGTTCCCTTGGCACATTCGTCGACATCGGCGCAGGTCGGCCCCTCGAAGCCGGCCTTGCAGGTGCAGGAAAATGACCCCGGCGTGTTCGCACATGTGGCGTTGGCGCTGCAGGTGGTGGGGGCAGCGCATTCGTCGATGTCGACGCAAGTTCCTGACTTTACTTGGTAGCCGCCGGGGCATGCTGTGCAGACGGCTTGGCCCTTCGCGTCGGCGCTGCAGACGTTGTTCGCGGGGCAGTTGGCGCTGCCGTCGGCGCACGTATCCGCAAAGACAGCGATGTTGTCGACGAACCAGCCGAGTTGTCCGGCGGCACAGGGGCCTGAAAAGCTTAGCTTTACTTGGAGTTGCTTGCCCGCCATGCCGGTAATCGGCATTTGCACGGCGGTCCAAGCGCTGCTCGTGGGTGCGGCAACGGTGCCGAGGGCGATCCATTCGCCGCCAGCGATGCGGGCTGCCACGGTGGCGCTGTGTTGCGGCGCCCAGCTGCCGGCGCTGTCGAAACGGATGGCCAGCGGCTTGCCGATAGCTAGCGCACCCGCGTCAAGCCATGGCGTAAGCGCCACTGCGTCGATGGTGGCCTGTCCGCTTCCGCAGCTCAAATCTTTGTTATTATTGATGTTTAATGAGCACGTGCTGTCTGGAGTTAGGGCCGGCGCGTTGTCGAAGCCCCAGCGTACGGCGTCGGCGGCCAAGGCCCAGTCGCTGCGTTGCCACAGAGCCAGCGCGGTGGTGGCGTCGCAGGCCAGGTCGGTCGACCACGGTACCGGTACCACGCCGCAAACTTGGCTAGCTACAAGGTTATTTTGGCAGTCGCCGCTCGCTGCGTCGCAACTGTCGGTGGTGCAGGCAAAGCCGTCGTCGCAGCTTTTGGCGGTGGTGGTGCAGGCGCCCACGCTGCAACTATCGCCCAGAGTGCAGGGGTTGTTGTCGCTGCAAACGTCGGTAGTATTGCTATGTTTGCACCCTGTTGCCGGGTCGCAGCTGTCGGCGGTGCAGCTATTGCCGTCGTCGCAACTGACCAAAGCGCCGCTGCAGGTGCCGCTGGCACACAGGTCGCCGCTGGTGCACAGGCTGCTGTCGCTGCACACGACACCCGAATTCTGCGGTAGCGGAGCACACTTGCCGGTAGATGGCGCACAGGCGGCGACGGCGCAGACCGTGTCGTTCTTGGGGTCGCAGACTACCACGCTCGCGGGATTCACGGTGCAGACGGCCGGCACCTTGGCCTTGTTGCAATACAGCGTGCCGTTGCACAAGTTGCCGTCTTCTTTGGCGGTGCAGTCGCTGTCGCTGGCGCAGGGACAGATATCGACCGCGGTGGGTAGGCATACGCCCCCCTTGCAGGTGTCGCCGCCGGTGCAAGGGTCGCCGTCGTCGCAGCTGCCGCCATCGCTGGGCGTGTATACACATCCCTTTGTTTTTTCGCATGAATCGACGGTGCAGCCGTTTTTGTCGTCGCAGACCGTGGGCATCCCGGCGCAGTTGCCGTCGAGGCAGCCGTCGCTGACCGTGCACGCGTTGGCATCGTCGCAGGTGGCAGCTTGCGGCAGGCCCACGCATTTGCCGGTGCTGCAGGCGTCGGCGGTGCAGGGGTTGCCGTCGTTGCAGGCGGCGCCTTCGTCGGTTTGGCCGTTGCAGTCGTCGTCTAAGCCGTTGCATGTCTCGGGTTGGGGCGTGGCGGCGCTGCAGTCGGTCAAGCCGTTTGCCCCGCAACTTCTTGTGCCGGCACAGGTTGCCGTGGTGCCGCTGGGTAGCGTGACCTCTACGAAGCAGGCAGTGCCCTTGCCGGCGGCGGCCTCGCTGCAGGTGCATTGGCCATTGCTGGGTACGCAGTAAGACGCTGAATTACCATCCGTTCCGGTGGTTTCGCTGCAAACCGCGCCGGTTGGGCATTGACTGTCACTTTTGCACGGTGTGGCGCAGAATAAGCCCTTGCCGGTGGCGCCCGGTAGACTGATGCACGCTGCCAAGGGCACAGCGACACTGGTGCATTCGCTAGCAAGTTCGCAGGGATCGCAGTAGGTCGGCCACTTGGCTGCGCAGACCGTCAAGTCGTCGTCGCTGGTGGTGGTGTCGGCCCCAGGCAGGGTGGCGCACGCGGTCCCGGTCGGGCAGGGTACGTCGGTGATGCAAGGGGCGGCGCAGGCCGGGCCAGTGCTGCTGGCGAGGCAAGCGCCCGAGGCACACTCGCTATCGCTGGCGCACTTGCAGCCCGGATCGCCTGGACATACCTGGGGTTTTGCGTCGAGGCTTGCGTCGCCGCTGTCCAGCGGTGTGGCCACATCGTCGGCCGTCTCGCCCACGCTGGCGTCGAGGTCGGTGCCATCGCTGCCGCCGCGACGCGTGCTGTCGAAATCGCCGCCGTCTCCCTCAATTTCGCTAACTGCGTCGCCGGTTGTGCCGTCTTGGCCCGGTATACCGCTGTCGCCGCCGGCATCACCCGTGGTCACAAGTGAGGCCTGCTTAACCACGGCGTCGTCGCCGCAACCGCTGGCCAGTAGCAAAGAGGCCAGCAGGGCCCCTGTAGCCCGCGCAGCAAGGGGAAAGTCGGTTGCCATCGCTCCAGCTCCGGGCGGCCTGTGCCGCAGTCCTGACCATAGCGAGCCGTGTAGGCTGTCTGTCACGCGCCTGTCATCGCAGGCGTCAAGCGGGCATGGACTTGCGGCCAAGACCAAAGTTCTGGTGGTCCGCGAGCGCGCAGCGGTCTTGCACCACGCCAATACCATTGCCCCGCAACGTATCGGCAAACGCATCGTGGCGAATACCGAGCTGTAGCCACACCCATGTCGGCCGCGGCTGCATCGCCAAGATCTCGGCCAGGTGGGGTTGCAGCAGATCTGCGCGGCGAAAGACGTCGACGATGTCGATCTTTACGCGACACTCACTTAGGTCGGCGCACACGACCTCGCCCCACCACACTTCGCCCGCGCGCATCGGATTGACCGGAATGATGCGGTAGCCCATGCGGTGCAAGTAGGCGGGCACATAGTGCGAGGCCCGAGCGGGATCGTCGTGGGCGCCCAGTACCGCAATCGTATTGGCATTTTCAAGAATATAGCGCGGGTTTTCGCTGGGCATTGGCATCGACTAACTCCGGGCGGCGAGCCCGTCGGCCCAGTCTTTGGCGGCATTGCGCACGGCAAGCGCAGCGTCATTGGTCCACAAGTTGCGGGCTTGCTCGCTCCACGCCAAGGAATTCTGTTTTTGCAGGCGGTCGCTGGTGCGCGTCAGCGCCCGGATCCCTGCGGCGCGGACGCCATCGACCGGGTCCTTGAGCGCCGCCAGAAGCAGGTCGGCCGCATCGTCGAGCGTCTTGCCGCCAATCTCAGCCAGGGCCAGCGCCGCACCCTCGCGGATACCCGTGATGGACGCCCCAAGCGCCGGCCGCAACACCGCCCCAGCGTCGGACTCAAACTGCACCAGCACATGCCGCGCACCATCTTGCACTGCCCCGCTCCGGTTACCCATTTGCGCCACCAACAGCGGCAGAACGCGCTTGCCTTGCCCCAGCACCGCCTGCCGCACCGCGTGGGCCACCGTGCGATCTTGGTCGTGCACCGACAGCAAAAGCTGCGCCACCACGTCTTCGAGCACGGCGTCGGGGCATTGCCGCAGTGCTGCCGCCGCCTCTATCCGCACCCGCGGGTCCGAATCGCGAACGGCTACGCCAGCTTGAAGCGCGGCCTCAGGGGTAATGGGCACCACGCTGGCCAGCGAGCGCCACGCATTGGCCCGCACCAGGGGCCGACCGTCGCGCGTCAAAGCAAGCAGCGCGGTCAGTTCGACCTGCTTGGCCACCTTCTTTAGCGCCGCCTCGTCGCCCAGCTGCACCGCAAAATCGTCGAGCGGCAGCGGCCGCGCTTCGGTCATCGATGGCGAGGTACTCCGCGAAATCATGGTCAACGCTTCGCGCGCCAGCTTGCGCACCGCAACGTCGCCATCGCGGCCCAGCGCAACAAAACTGCGGTGATACGGGGCCATGGTCGCGGCACCCAGGGTAAGCAGACCTGCCAGCGCATTGGCCCGCAGGCGCGGATCGCCGTCGCTCAGCAGACCCGCCAGGGCGTGTACCGCGGCGTCGCCCAAGGCCAAAAGCGGCGGCAGCACCAGCCGATCGGCCGTCTCGGCGTCGGTGCGCAGGGCTCTGGTCAGGGCCGGCAGCGCCTTGGCACCAAATGTGGCCACAACCTTCTCGATTTCGGGGAGCAGCTTGCGGTCGGCCGCCGCAGCCGTGAGCAGCGCCCCAATCGTCTTGTCGATATCCGTCGCTGCCACCGTGCTTTGCACCGCCGCGGCCCGCACCGACGGACTCGCATCGCGCAGCATCACCAGCACCAGCGACAGGTCGGGTTCGAGCAAGGCCCCTCGCAGCGCCACGATGCCCAGCGCATTGGCCCGCACAGCAACGCGACCATCGCCAAGGGCGGCGCGCAACTGGTCCGGCGCAAGGGCCTTGCTTGCGGTGGTAAGCTCTTCGATCGACAGCAGATCACGGTCGAATCCCGTCACTGGCCACAGGGTCGGCTCGCGCAACTCTGGGCGATTTTGTTGGGCTGGTGTCTTGCTCATCCATGGACCCCGCGCCGGCTGTGGGCGCTTGCACGACTGCAAAGGCCGGAGGTTGGTCGCGCCGTGCGGTGGCACAGTGCGGTTGACGGTCGCGCTGCGGGTGCCTATGCCCAGGGTGCGCGCCGCAATCCCGGTCTGGCGCTGACTGTACACCAGAGCGCCATCGCGAGGCGAGTGGTCGACCAGCTCGCGCCAGACGGCGTGGCGCGCAGGCCCCAACTTGGGCAAAAACAGCGGCGGTCGGCTTGCTTGCGCGCTGTGGGATGCTACGATCTCGCCGGCGCGCGGTTGCAATTCCCACCTGCAAGCGCGTTGCGCGATCCGCCGATCCAGGCAGCGGCAGCCCAGTTAGGAACCCATGACCCAGCCCCCTTCTCCGCCGTTTGACTCTACCACGCCGGCTGCGGGGGCCTTGGCGAGTGGTTCCGCCGCCGAGAATCAGCGGTTGCGGGCCGTATTTGAGATTGCCAAAGCGCTGACCGCGGAGCGCGACTTGACGCGGTTACTCAATCTGATTGTGTCCGCGGCCGCGCGGGTGGTCGACGCTGACCGCGGCACACTGTTCCTGCTCGACTCCGATACCGGCGAACTTTGGTCAAAAGTTGCGCAGGGGCTGGGTGGCGAGATTCGCGTACCGCGCGGCTCGGGCATTGTGGGGGCGGCGGCGGCAACGGGTGAAGTGCTCAACCTGCGCGATGCGTATGCGGATTTGCGCTTTAACCACGAGATCGATCGCAGCACGGGCTACCACACCCGCAACTTGCTCGCCGTGCCGATGCGCAACACCCAGGGCGACGTGGTGGGCGTGCTGCAGCTACTCAACAAGCGCCAGGGCGACTTTAGCGATGCCGACGCGGATCTGCTCGGAGCCTTGGGTGGGCAGGCGGCGGCGGCCATCGAAAGTGCGCTGCTGCACGAAGAGATTACCAAGCTATTCGAGGGGTTTGTTAAGGCATCGGTGGTCGCGATCGAGTCGCGCGATCCCAGCACGGCGGGTCACTCCGAGCGCGTTGCCTTGCTGTCGCTTGGCCTTGCCGATGCGGTAGAGCGCTACGGCACGCCGTCGTGGACCGGGGTCACGTTCTTGCCAAGCCAGCGCATGGAGTTGCGCTACGCCGCACTTCTGCATGATTTTGGCAAGGTTGGCGTGCGCGAGGCGGTCCTGGTCAAGGCCGAGAAGCTGTACCCGCAGCAACTTGAGGTTCTGCGCTTGCGGCTAGAATTCGCCAAGAAGAATCTAGAGGTCGGCATGCTGCGCGAGTCCATGCGGCGTGTGCAGTGTGGTGACCCCCGCGGCACGGACCAACTGCAGACGGATTTTGGCTTGCGCTGCGCCGAGATCGACCATCTGTGGCGAGTTGTGCAGACCTGCAACATGCCGACTGTGCTTCACGAAGAAACGGCGCAGCAGCTGAACGATCTCGCTAGTTTGCAATACGTCGACTCGCACGGAGCCACCCAGCCTCTTTTGGACCCCGCCGAGATCGCGCTGCTGTCGATTTCGCGCGGCACGCTGTCGACTAGTGAACGTTTCGAGATTGAGAGCCACGTTAGTCATACATTTCGCTTTCTTTCGCAGATTCCGTGGTCGCGCGCTCTGCGTCGGGTGCCCGAGATCGCCCATCGCCACCACGAAAAGCTCAACGGCTCTGGGTACCCGCTGGCTCTCGGTGGCGACCGGCTGGGTATCGAGCCGCGCATCATGGCGATCGCCGACATCTATGATGCGTTGACGGCCGCCGATCGGCCCTATAAACGGGCAGTTCCGCATGATCAGGCCTTGAGCATCTTGACCGCAGAGGCTCGCAGTGGGGCGCTCGACCACGAGCTGGTGGCGCTGTTTTGCGAGGCAGATGTGGTCCAACGGACCCTAGCCACGGCCACGGCCGCCCCCTTCGCCTAGTACGCCAGCGACTGTGCAATCTGGACTTGCTGGCGCCCGCAAATTTCGCTAGTTTGGTAGAGTTGACCCGGCCTTTTGGCCTGGAGGCTCCATGCCCCCCGAACGCCCCCTCATCGACGCCGAGCCAACCCGCAACCATGCAAATGGGCTATCTGTTTTGCCATGGCTGGCCTGCGCGCTCATCGTGGCGACTGCGGGCTGTGCCGCGCAATCGTCTGGAACTGGCTGGACCCCTGGCGGCTACACTCTGCCGGGCACGCTGGCCGATAGCGCCGGAACCAATGCCTCGGGCAACGACGCCGCCAGCAGCACCGATGCAGCCGCAGCCACCGATAGCGCAGCAGACGCCGTATCGGTCGACCAAGTAGCTGAAATTGTAGATGACTCGCCCGATCTGGATGGCGATGGCTATACCGTCAACGCGGGCGACTGCGACGACTTCAACACCTTGGTGCACCCGAAAGCAGCCGAGATCTGCAACGACCTCGACGACAACTGCAACGGCATCGTCGACGACTTAGACATCGACGGCGACGGCTTTTCGCAGTGCCCAGGCGCGGCACAGGATTGCGACGACACCGACCCAGCCATTCACCCCGGCGCCGTGGTGGGGTGCGAACCGGGCAAAGACGGCAACTGCGACGGTTTGCCCGACATGGACGAGGACTTCGACTTTGACGGCTTCCCCATGTGCAACGACTGCGACGACAAAAATCCCAACGTTTTCCCTGGGGCTGCACCCGACTGCACCGGCAAGATCAAAGATGCGAACTGCGACGGCGCGCTCGACATCGGCGCCGACAGCGACAAGGACGGCTTCTCGACGTGCAACGACTGCGATGACACGGACGCGGCCGTGCACCTGTACGCGCTCGAAAGCTGCAACGGCAAAGACGACGACTGCAACGGCGTGGTCGACGACCTCGACTTTGATGGCGATGGCTACCCGTCGTGCAAAATCCCCGACTTTAAACAGGATTGCAACGACAAGGACTTGACTATCAACCCGGGCGCGCTGCGAAACTGCAAGAATGGCAAAGACAACGACTGCGACGGAACCATCGACGCGAACGAAGACGGCGACGGCGACGGTGCGGTTGGTTGCCAAGACTGCAACGATTACAACGCATCAATTAGCCCGAAGGCGCTCGAAATCCTGGGCGACAACATCGACAACGACTGCGACGGCAAGACCGACGAGAAGGGCGGCGACTGCGATGTCGTGGGCATGAGCACTGCGGATGCAGCCAACTATGCCAAATCCATCGACTTATGCGCAGGAGTCTTGTCGGCTAGCTTTCCGGTGCTGGCCAGCCCGAGCGCGCACAACATTATTAGCGTGTATGGCCCCAACAACGTGCCCAAGGGCGGCAACAGCTTCATCGCGCTGTCGTCGGGCGTAGCGGCAGCGCCCACCAACACGCAATCGGGCACGTCGTTTAGCAATTCGCAGTCGCCTCCGGCCATGGCGTGCGAGACCCAGTCCACGGTCTACGACTACACCGAACTGAAGCTGAGCTTGCAAGTGCCAGCAAATGCTCAGGGATTTGCCTTCGACTTTAATTTCATGTCGGCTGAGTACCCCGAATACGTGGGCACCACCTTCAACGACAAGTTCTTTGCGATGCTCGATTCCAAAAAGTTCAAAGGTAACATTAGTTTCGACAGCAAGGGTAACTGCATCTCGATCAACAACGCGCTGTTCAACGAGTGCCAGGGCTGCTCGCTCGGTGCAGCAGGCCTGACCGGCACCGGCTACGAAAATGGTACCGGCGGCGGCACGGGCTGGCTCACCACCACCGCACCGGTGGCGCCCGGCGAGACAATCAGCTTGCGTTTCATCATCTTCGACGAAGGCGACCACATCTACGACTCGGCCGTACTGATCGACAACTTCCGCTGGCTCTCGGGCTCGACCTCGTCGACGCCGTCGACCATTCGCCCCGGCAGCTAGTTAATCCGCAATAGTTCGCGGGCTTGCGTGGTGGTGGCCAAGGGCCGACCGGCGGCTTTTGCCATGGTTGCCACCGCCTGCACCAGCTCGCACGAACCCTTCGCCAGCACACCTTTGCTAATAAACACATTGTCTTCAAGGCCGACGCGCACGTGGCCGCCTTGGCGAATCGCGTGGTCGGCCAGCGGCAGCTCAAAGCGGCCTATGCCCGCGACGCACCAAGTGCAGTCTGTAGGCAGCAAAGAACGCATAAAATCAAGGTGATGCGCGGTGCCGCCCATGCCGCCGGGCATGCCCAGCACAAAGTCGAAGTGGGCCGGTAGCTCGAGCAAACCATCTTTGGCGAGCCGCAGCGCCGTATCGACCATGCCCGAGTCGAAGCACTCGATCTCGGGGCGCACGTTGAACTCTTTGAGACGGCAAGCAATTTGCCGAATCAGCGGAATCGGATTGGCAAAGATCTCGTCGCCGAAATTGACGCTGCCGGTCGACAAGGTGGCCATGTCGGGGCGCAGGCGCACGGCATCGGCGCGCTCGTCGACGCCCATGCCCACCGCGCCGCCCGTCGAAAACTGCACGAGCAGGTCGCAACGACCGCGAATTCCTTGCAAAACCTGGCCGAATAGCTCGGCACTTTGGCTGGGCGTACCGTCGGGCTGCCGCACATGCACATGCACCATCGTCGCGCCCGCCTGGTAGCAACGCAGCGACTCTTCGACCAATTCCGCCGGCGTATACGGCACATGGGGGGTCTGCGCGCGCGTGACTTCGGCGCCGCAGATGGCTGCAGTGATCATCAAGGGTTGCATGGTATTCCTTTCGCTCTAGACGCCGCGGCCACGTTGGCGATCGCTGGGCACGACGCAGGTGCCGGTGGCGCGGCAGACGACCACGGGCGTCTCGAGCAAGTCGGCGGCCGAGTCGTTCACATCGGCGCGCGGTGCAATGACTTTGCGGGCTTCAAAGTGCATTCGCCGGCTGGTGCGCCCCGTCGAGACGATCTCACCCTCGGCCTCGATGAAGTCGCCGGCGTGCACAGGGGCCAAGAATTCTACACTGTCGTAGGCACGAAACAGCCCTTCGTCGCCATCGTGGCGAATGAGCAGCTCGGTGGCTACGTCGCCAAACAGACCGAGCATACGGGCTCCGTCGACCAAACCGCCGCCATAATGCGCATCGTGGGCCGAGAGACGCAGTCGAATCATCGCTTTCATGGTACACCTCCGAATGTGGCGACTTACTACGTTGCCGCGCGCGGAGCAACTCCCCGGGGCAACTTCTCTGGGCTGGGCAGGCAGGGCAAGCAATGCAGCAGGCGAACGATGAGCAGGGGCAGTGGGCGTGGTTGCTGGTGGGGGCGACGGCGCTTGCGCCCAGCGAAGTCAGTCAACTCGTCGAAGATGATTTAGATTTCTTGGATGCTGGTCCAGCGGAGCCGCCCGTTCAGGTGCCACTGCGGCGTGCAGAAAGCGAGCGTTGGCACGGGGCGCGCGCGCTAGCCCACGGCCTGCTGGCCGACGAATTGGGCTCGCAAGTGCTTTCGCAGCAAGCGGACCCGCGTCTGGCCGACCTCGACGAGGCTGCGGCTTGGTGGCTGCTGCGGGCTTTGGCCGATCGGCCGGGCGTTGTACTCGCCGAGCGGGGCGAGCTGGCGCGCTTGACCCAGCGAGCCTTGCTCAGCCACGAAATCGATGTAGTGACCCAGGCTTGTCGGGTTGTCCTCCAGGCGCCGCTGCCGCACTTGCAGCCGGAGCTCGTCACGGCGCTGCAGCACTTGATCGCCGCCATGGCGCCGGCAGAGGCGATCGACGTTGCGTTGCAAGCCCTTGAGCTTGTGGGCGACGGGCGTTGCGTGCGGCCCATGGAGGCGCTGCTGGCGGACCGGCCCACGGGGTGGAGCGACCATCAGGCATGGCGCGCGCGGCACATCGTGCAGGTGATTCGCCGCGGTGGGCGTCGCTAGATGCTGTCTATTGTTGCGGGGTTGCTTGGTCTTTTGGCCACGGTAGCGCTGCCTGAGCCGCCCACAGCTGTGGCACTGCCGGCCGAGTCGACTCTGCTGGCCGACCCCAACGCAACAGGTGGGGTGGCGCGGGCTGTGCGCTCGCCGCTGGGGGTGACGCTGACCTTGCAGCTGGTGCACGGGCCGTTTCCATGCGCAGGCAAGCCGTGGACGGATGCGACGACATTACTGTTTGTGCCCAAGGACTTTGACCCCAAGCGGCCCATCGGTCTGCTGGTGCACTTCCACGGCCACGACGGGCGGGCGGTGCGCAAACTAGATGATCATCAACTGCGCGAACAGGTGCTGGAGTCGGGGCGCAATGTGCTTTTGGCGGTGCCGCAGGGCCCGGTCGATGCGCCGGACTCGGCGGGCGGCAAGCTCGAGGAGCCGCAAGGTTTTGCACGATTCTCGCACGAGTTGCTCACTATCCTGCGCAGCAAGAAGGTTCGAAGTCTGCTTGGCAAACAAGCGCTTGGGCCCCATCAGAGCTGGCAGCGGCTGGCGGTGTCGGCGCACTCGGGCGGCTATCGGGTGGCGGCGCGGGTGCTCACGGTTGGTGGCGTGCCGGTCGACGATGCCTATCTTTTTGACGCGTTGTACGGCGATGTGCCGCTGTATCGCACCTGGGCGGGGCAGCCCGGCAAGCGCCTGTGGTCGTGGTACACCCGCGGTGCGCCCGAAAAACTGAACAAGATTCTACTGATGCGCCTGCGCGAAGATGGCGCGGTGCCGCTGGGCGAAGAGCCGGAAGGCAGCTTGAACTATCACAGATTCTGCAAGGCGCAGCTGCTGTTTGTGCACACCGAGCTGCATCACGGCAAGGTGCCGCTTGGCCACGATGCACTGCGGGACGCGCTGGTTTGTTCGCACTTTGCGACGGTCAAGCACGCGCCGCAGCTGCCGCCCCAGCCCAAGAAGGGGCCACGCAACCTGCCAGAACGACTACAGTAGCGCGCGAAATCGCCAGGCCAGCCGGCCCAGCAGGCGCAGCCAGAGCGGCCGTTTGCGGGCCTGGTCCTCGTCCCACGGCTGGGCCTGAGCGAACCAGTTGCGCGCCAGGGTTGCCAGCGTGTGACCAGGCTCGCGACCATGCCCCACCAAGTTCGCTTCTAGATTACGTTTTCGCGACAGCGGGTCCAGGTTGGCCGACCCCACTGTCCACCACACGTTGTCGATCACCGCGAACTTGGCGTGCAGGTTTTGCACCGTATTGAGCCGGACTTGCACCCCCGCGCGCATCAGCCTGTCGAGGCCGTGCAGCGAAGCCAGCGACACGAGCTTGACGTCAGTTGTGCGCAAATCGGGAAGAAGCACGCACACTTGCACACCCCTAGCGACCGCCTTGACCAGCGCCGTGGTCAGTTTGTGGTCCGGCAAGAAGTAGGCGTGCACCAGCCAGATCGTCGCCCGCGCCTGCCGCACCGCTTGCACATAATGCTCGGCAATCGGGTTACTGCGGGCCTTTCCTTGGCTAATGGCCGCAGCCAGCTTGGTGCCACCGCGATGCGGGCTGCGCAGCGGCGGGCTCGGCCAGGCGTGATTGGACACGGCCTGACTAGCGCGCTGGGCGGCGAGGAGGTCGGCGCTTGGTGCAACCCCATCCAGCCAGCGCAACCACCCGATACTAGTTCGCTTATGCCCTGCAGTGTGCCAGTCGTGGTTCAGCTGGCGCGCCAGCGTGATCACCACCGGTCCGCGCACTTGGGCGCTCAGGTCGAGCCACGTCGTATCCGGTTCGCCAAGGGCAAGGTAATGGGCCCCCACATTGCGCCCGCCAACGATGGCACTGTCGTGGTCAAATAAGAATAACTTGCGATGGTTGCGCCGAATCCAGTGCTTCCATGGCACGCTCCACCGCAGCGGCTTGTACACGCGCACCGCCGCGCCGGCCGCCACAAGCTGGCCTAAGTGCTCAGAATCGCAGTCGCTACAGCCCAGCCCGTCGAGCAGCAGCCGCACTCGCACGCCCCGCTGCCGCGCCCGCACCAGCGCCGCCACGACGCGCTGAGACACAGTATCTGCTTCAAGTATATACAGTTGCGCATCAATGGTGACCTGCGCCGCATCGATCGCTTGCAGCAGCGCCTCGCCGGCCTCGATGCCGGTGGTGTGCCAGACCAGCTTGTGCCCAGGCTTTAGCCCGCGCAGCCACGAACCGGCAAGGGGTGCCGGCCGCAGCCGCATCTGGGTTCGAAGGTCCTGTGGCATGGCGGCAATTTAGCACGTCGCCGCGGGGGGACTACGCCTTGTCGGGGGCCGCCACGCCTGGCTGTGCGATTTGGCCGCGCAGTGTGTTCGCCAGCAGGATCGACACGAGCCCATCGCTGCTCGAGCCCGCGCCGCCTTGCACCAAGATGTCTGGGGTGATCTTGGTGCCCGCCGCAGTCAGCAATTTGGTCACTTCTACCGCAGTCACGCCTTGCGCCGTCAGCGCCGCGACCTGCTTTTCGTACGCCTCGGCCTGCGCATTGCCCTTGGACTGAATGACGGCCGCTTCGGCATCGCCTGTCTTGCGAATGCGCTCCGCCTCCGCTTCGGCCCGAGTCTTGACCGCCGCTGCCTCGCCTTTGGCGCGCTCTTGGGCCTGCGTTGCCTCGTTCTTGGCGATCTGAATACCCACCTCGGCCTTCTTCATCGCAACTTGTTGATCGGCCTCGGCCTTGGTCTGCTCTAGCGCAATGCGCTGCTGTTCGGCGGAGCGCTGGGCGTCGTACATCGCCTTCTTTTGCTCAGCCAGATTGCGCTCTTGCGTGGTGTGCATCAGTGCCTCGGGCAGCACAATGTTGCAGATCATCACCGACACGACCTCTACGCGGTACTGCGCCATGTCTTTGCGCACCACGGCCTCGGCCTCGCTCTGTTCAGCCGCGCGATTCTGCTGGTAATTCAGCGCCGGAGCCTTGCTCACCTGCGCACGAAAAATGCCGTCGATCTGCGGGTGAATCACATTCTTTTCAAGCTCTTCGACCGAACCCAGCTTCTGCACCAGGTACGGCGCGTGCTCGGGCAAGATGCGGTACTGCAGGCGAATCTCGACCTTCATGGCAAAGCCGTCGTTCGATACCACCTCGAACGGATTGAAATCCTTGTTGTTCTGGTCAGCCGACCACTCGACCGAGCGCGTGGTGGTGGGGATCGGCACCACCTTGTACGACAGCGGATTCAGCGGATACACGCCCGGCCCGAGGACCTGCTGTTGAATCCCGCGATAACCCTGCGGAACTACATGGCGAGTCCGCACGCCGGAATCGACGCGCGACTCTTCGGGATCGGTCGCACCGCGCGACAACGGACCCTTGCCCGCCTCGTTGGCATCGTCAAGCCCAGCGGGATCCTTGCCAATATTTGAGATCAGCACGCCGACTTGCCCCTGCGGAATCACCGTCTGCGGCTTGCGCGTCACGATGAAAAGGTACGGGTTGACGTAGTACGTGCCGGGCCGCAGCACCGCCTCTTGCGGACCGCGCTTGCCACGATTGTCTAAGAATTGCTGGCCGTCTTGGAAGCTGAGGTGCAGCGCCATGTCGGGCGTCTCGGCCACCACATCGCCCGCGCCCATCGGTTCGCCGGCGCGCGCCTCGACGATGCCTAGCTCGTTCTCGCCGATCTGCACTGCATCGCGGATCTCGACCTGGAACATCGCAGTGTTGATGTTGTAGGTACCGGGGCGCAAGAAGTCGATCTGCGGGCCTTTTTGGCCGCCGTTCTGCAAAAATACTTCGGCTTTCTGAAAGTTGTCGTGGCCACCCACGCGCCGCGCGATAATCTGGCCCTGGTCGAGCGTGGTGCCGTCGGCCGCCGTGACTACGCCGATATAGCCCTCTTCGATGCGCGTCTTCTCGATCTTTTCGACCTTGAAGATGTGCGGGTGAATCTTGTATGTGCCGTTGGTCAAAAAGCGCAGCTGGCGACCGCGGATGCCGCCATTCTGCAAAAATGCCACCGGACTCTGAAAGTTATCGTGCGTCTCGCCGGCCATGTCTTCGGCAAAAATGCGTCCGCTTGGCATTGAATCGCCGTCAGCGGCCGTAATGACGCCGAGTTCGTCGGGACCAATCGTGACAAAATCGACCTTATCGACCACGCGCACGATTGGCCAGGGCACAAAGTGCAGGCCGGGCGCCTTAAAGTCGGCCTGGATGCCGATCTCGCTATTGGCGGCAAAGACCCGTCCTGTCGGCAACTTAGAACCCACGAAGCGCCGCTCAGCGATGGCGATTTGCACTGGGCCAACGTTGACGACCCAGCGCGTAATCAACCAGATGGCGAACCACAGCGCCAACGCGACCGGTATCAAAATGTGCGACATCGACAACAATGTGTTGAGCATGGTGCGGGCACTCAGCAAACGATCCTTGTTCGCATGGGCGAGGGTACGCCCCGCGTGCGGCGGCGGCAAGGTGCTCAAACGGCTGCAAGAACGGCTGCTAGCGCGCCTTCGTCACGGCTTGCGACCTGTCGCGGGGGCTAGTACAGCTTATCGAAGCGAATTGTCGGTCGCACACTTAGGGCCAGCGTGCCCAGGGTCACGGCGATGCGGTCGGCGCCCCAGCCGTTCTTGGGCGGCAGCCACGTGCGCGAGCATAGGCCGCTGCTGTCGCAGGTGGTTGGGCCGGCCCAGCTGCCCTTGGCGCCGGTGCTGAGCTCGATGGTGGTCGCAACCCCCTGCTGCGGCTTGGCACTTTTGCTGTAGGCCTGCGCCGTCACTTGTACCTTGGCGCTGAGTTCGCCGCTGTTGACCCAGCGTGACGAAACGGTGACAAGCGCGGGCTCGTCGATCACCAGCAGCTTGCCGGTCGCGGGCGCCACCAGCACTTGGTCGTACCCCGAGGGCCAGTGCACGATCAGCTGCTGCACGTTCCAACTCGCGGGAATTCCAAAGTGTACCGTGGGCAAGTTGCTGGTTTGGGTCGGCCCTTGCCCCGTGACCGGCGCCACCAGCGTGCGCACATCCGTCACCAGCTCGATGCGGGCACCAATGCCCCACACATTGCTGGTATGGCCGCGCAACTGCACTTGCAGCCACGTATTTGGCGCCTGCAGGTCGTTGCGGTACAGCGCCGGTTGCTCGCCCTGGCCGCCCGCAAACAGGTCGAGATCGCCGTCGCCATCCACATCGGCCAGCGACAATGACCGCCCCGAGCGCATCACCGGCAGGCCATACTGCTCGCTGACCTCAACGTAGTGCTCGCCGTCAAGATTGCGGAACAGCACCGGCCGCATACCCCCCTCGTCGGCCAGCAGCATCTTGCTAAAGTTCTCGGAGTTGCTTACAAAAACATCGATCCAGCCATCGCCATCGTAGTCGAAAAGCCCCATCGACCAGCCGGTCATCGCTTGCCCGGTCTGGCTTACTCCCCACGCTAGGCCCGCCAAGATGCCATTTTCTTGATAGCTGCCATCGGCTTGGGCCAGTAGTAAGTGATTGGCTCCATTGTCGTATTTTAGCGCGAGCGACGGGTCAGCCTTGGCTTGCTCGACTGTCGTGCCCATCGCATACAGGTCGTGCAGACCCACATCCGACGCGACGATATCGAGCAGCCCGTCGCCGTTCATGTCGGCCACCGCGGCGCCCATCGGCGTGCCCCCCTTGGGCGACGGCGCCACAAACACCGGCGGCAGGTCTTGGAACATAAAGCGCGGCGAGGCATCGAGGCCTTTATTTTGCAAATGGACGTTACCCTTGGCCGGCGGGCAGCCCTCGTGGCCCACCAGCAGGTCGATCTGGCGATCGGCGTCGAGGTCGACGGGGAGGGCGAACCAAAACGACGAGTAGTGGCCGATACCCAAACTCAGTGTTTCGTCAGCGTAAGTGTGATTGCCCTGGTTGACAAAACCGCGCAGGTGCGAGGTCGCGGTACACGAGTACTCGGCCACCAGCACATCGAGCAGGCCGTCGCTGTCGAGGTCGGCGGTCGACACATGCTGCGCCTTGGCCTGCAAGCTCAGCTCAAAGCCGCGCTCCTTGCTCTGGTCGACATACGTCTCGGACTTGGTGCGCACCATGAAGTAGATCTTGCCGCCGCCTAAGATGATTTCGGGGTAGCCGTCGCCGTCTTCGTCCGTAACGGCCAGCGAGGTCAGGCCGGGCTCCTTGCTGGTCAGCAGCGGCGCGTCGTACCACTTCCAGGGCGATAGGCCGCGGCCCCAATAGGCATGGCTGTCGCCGTCGAGCACCACGTAATCGAGCACGCCATCTTTGTCGAGATCGGCAAAAAGCCCAGCGCTCGACCACGCTTCGAGCATCTTGCCTTTGTCCGCGGCGATCACGGGTAGGGCGATGCCCACTTGCGGCCAGACGTTGACGAACGTGCCAGTCGCGTAGGTGGGCGGCGGTGGCTTGGTGGCATCAACTGCAGAATCTGCCGCATTTCCAGCATCTTCAACCTCTTCGGCTGCATCTGCGGCCTCGGCCTGGCTGGCAGTGGCGTCTGCGGCGACGTAGGCAACTGCGGATGCGTCGGCCGGCAACACCGCCGCAGTAGCTTCCACAGCGTCTGCAACTTGCGCAGGGGCGTCGGCGGCTAGGTCCGCGCTGGAGGCCTTGGCGTCTTTTTGTATTGTTGCGGATACCGAGGTGGCAGGGCTGCCACAAGCCCCAAGCCCGCACGCCAGCGCAGCCGCGACAAGGTATCGAATTACATCGTAAAGGGCGCGTTTCGGCATTCCGCACGGGTCCGATTTGGGTTCGAGATTCGACCATTCTACGGGTGAAGCCTGCGCTGCCACAACTTCGCCGGCCCGATTTCGCGCGGCCACTCGCGGTGCTTACCTCGCCGTGGCATGCTGATCGTGATCGGCAAGGGCGTCGGTGGGGCAGCAAGCGGATGCAAATGCGGCACGTAAGGCAGATGGCGGTTGATCTGGTGGCCCTGGCGCGGCGCCGGCGGGCGCTGTGGATCTTGCCGGTGCTGGTGCTGCTGCTGGTGGCCAGCGTCTTGCTCGCCGGTGGACAGGTCGCAACCCCTTTCTTGTACACGATTTTTTAGATGGCGAACTTGCCCCGCTGGGTCGAGAGGCTGCTGGCTGGCGTGCGCGCTGCTGCGGCGCTAGTTGCGGGCTATGCGGCGCTCTCGCTCGCAGTGCGGATTGGTCTGGCGAGCTTGCGCCTGCACGCCGTGGTGCCGTGGCTGCGAGTGACGCTGCTGAACAGCACGATTCTGCTGGGGGTCTCGGCCGTGCTGCTGCTGTGGCTGTTGCGACCCGAGGCGGGCTTCGACCGCAGTCAGCGCCAGCGCCTGGGGATGCTGGCGACGTTGCTGCCACTGCTGGCGCTCACGATCGCGGCATTGGGGTGCAAGCCGCTGGCCAGTCTTGGGATTTTGGCGCCTTACATCCACGCCGATACAGGGCGCCTGGGCTTTGCGCCGCGGCACTGCTATCGCGAGCGGCGGGGCCAGTCGGCAACGGTGACGCTCTGCACCGACGAGCACGGCGAGCGGGCCGCGGCCACAGCGGGGCAGGGGCCCGCACAATCCATCGTTCTTCTGGGTGATTCCTTTGTCTTTGGCAGTGGCGTGGCCGACGACCATACCTTGGCGTCCCAGCTGGCCCGCGCGTTGGCCGCGACTGGACCACAGCACACTTGGCAAATCGACAATGCCGGCTTCCCAGGTCTAGGATTCACAAGCTATGTCAAGCAATTACGCAGCCGCTTGCCGAGTAGCAGGCCCGCGGTGGTCGTGCTCGGCTTTAACGCTGGCAACGACTTGGACCCCGCCGATACCTGGCAACGGCTCGAGCAACTTGGTGATCATCTTGTACTTTTGTCGGCAGTGCTGGGCGTAGAAGGCGACCTGTATCCGCTTGAGCAAGCCGACGAGGCGGTGTGGCGCGACGAGACCAAGATCCCGCCGGCGATCTTGCAGCGCTTTGACGATAGCCTTGTGCAACTACTTGCCATGCAAGGTCAATATGGTTTTCGCTTGCTGATTTGGAGCTATTACGGGCCGGTCAAGCTGTTCGACAAGGCTGTCGCCGCGGGGCACGCCCAGGTGGCGTGGCCCCAGCAGGTCAACTGGAGTAGCGAGCCGCAGCTACACATTGTGGGCGACGGGCACCCGACCGCGGCGGCGAACTATCTTTTTGCGCAACAGCTCGCTCGACTCATCGTCGAAACGCCCCGTTAGCCAGAACTAGCGCTGTTAGCCAGAACTAGCGCTGTTAGCCAGAACTAGCGCTGTTAGCCAGAACTAGCGCTGCCCGGCTACTTGGGCGCGGCGCTGCAGCTCAGGCAACCCTTGGCGCAGTCTACCTTATCGCCTGGGCGCAGCGAGCATTGCGCCACGTCGAGCGTGCCCGACTTGGCCCACGGCGAGCGCTTGGTCTGCTCGAACAACACATCGGCGCTGCGACCATCGGCGGGGCACACGACGCGTTGCTGGAACAAGACCTTGGATGCCGCGATGAATAAGGCGACCAGCAAGGCGCCGAAAGTGGCTAAAGCTAGAGCGTAAAAGGGTACGAAGCTGCCGTCCATGGTGTTGCCCTCCCAGTGGCTGTTTGAACGCCTAGCCATGTCGCGGCCAAGCCGAACCGCGACGCAGCAACCAGACGCCATCGCCTGCACTATAGGCCTTCGTGCCGTTTCGCACACGCAGAAAGTGCCATGTTTTTGTCGGTTGCGGTGCGTCGCGCTGTCTAGCCGCCCGTAGCGGCCTTGGCGAAGAAAACGGCGGAGGTGATAGTGCCCATGGCGACCACCGCCCACCGGACCCAGCGCGGATCGACGCGTCGCGACCAGCGTGCCCCCGCGTAGCCGCCCACCACCGAGCCCACCACCATGGTCATCGCGGGTAGCCAGTGCACCGCACCCGACGCGGCAAATAGGATGATGGCCACGCCGTTGATGAGTGACCCGAGGATGCTTTTTAGCCCGTTGGCCGCGTGGATGTCGCGGATGCCGGCCAGGGCAAAGCCGGCGAGCATCAAGATGCCCATGCCGCCGCCAAAGTAGCCGCCGTACACGGCGATGCCCAGTTGCAAGCCGGCGAGCCACAAGGGCTTGTCGAGCCGCCCGCCTGACCAGCTGCGCAAGCGCGGCACCAGCCAGGGCGACACGGCAAAAAGCAAGGTGGCGATGGCTAGCAACCATGGAACCAGCAACAGAAATGTGCTGTCGTTGGTGCGCAGAAGCAGCCAGCCGCCCAGACCGCCGCCCACCAGCGAGGCTACGCCTAGCCACGGCAAGCGGGCGCGCTCTTGGCCCAAGACGCCGCGAAATCCCCAAGAACTGCCTAATGTTCCTGGCCAAAGGGCCACGGTGTTGGTGGCGTTGGCGTCGACGGCAGGCAAGCCGAGCCAGACGAGCGTGGGGAAGGTGACGAAGCTGCCCCCGCCGGCCACAGCATTCATCGCGCCGCCTAACACTGCGGAGGTAAAGAGTAAGATGGCATGCAGAAGGGTCAAAGTGGGGCGCCTGCTTTACAGCGCATCGCGCTCAGTGGCGCGGCGCCTTTCAGTCTGCCATTGCAGGGCCTGGGCGCGAAGACAAACATCAAGAAGTTGCAGGATCTCGCCCCGGTAGCGCCCCGGCCGATCCCAGCGCAGCGCTTGCCCGAGCAGCTCGAATGCCGGGCCGTGGCGACCCCGCTCCGCCTCGACCCAGGCCAGGCTGTATAGCGACCGCACATGCCTAGGATGAATTTGCAGTGCGGCCCGATAGGCCTGCAGCGCTAGCACGGGGTCGCCCTGGGCGTGGGTCGCATCGCCCAGCACACACCACAAGTCGGGCGAATAGTTCGGATTTTGCTCAAGGGCGTGCATGGCGACGACTTGCGCGATGTCGGCGCGGCCCAAGCGGTCGAGCGCGATGCGCGCCGCCTCTAGGTGCAGGGTCCAATCGGTCGGTTCAAGAGCAATCGCCTGCCGCACGCCCTCGAGTGCCGAGGCGGGGTCGGTCTGCTGCAGCGCGGCGTCGAGTACGGCTTGGGCACCATCGACCGCATGGGCATCAAATACGTGGGCAAACGCCGCCTCGGTGGCCGCAAGGTCGCCCCGCAGCAGCAACCGCGAACCTTGGCCGCGCCCCCCATCGTGCGCAGGAGCCAGCAGCCGCAGCCCGGGCAGCGCCAAGCCGGCCACAAAGAACTGGTCGATTGCTCGCAAATTGACTGCAGAAGCTGTGACTTGGGCGTAATGCGCATGGCCGCGCGGGTGCCCGGCTTGTTCCGCCGTTGTCAGCGCCACATCGCGCACTAGGGCGACGCCGGTGGGGGCCAAGATCTGCGACAAACCGAGCAACGCCCGCAGCGCACCGGCTGAGTGCACCACCACTGTGCCGTCGTGCAGCAGCTCGTGGCCAGCTCCAAGGTCCTGCTCTTGCCGGTCTGCCCATTGCTCAAGCAGCGCCAAGTCGGGGTGATTGCTCAGATCGACGGACCACGCCCGCAGCTCTTGCTGCACCAGATTCCAAGCGTCGGTAAGGGGCGCCAGGTCTTGCCCGTCGGGCGCGGCGGCCAGGGTCTGCAGATCCGCGACCGTCGCATCGGTGTAGGCCGCCAGCTGGCGCGGATCGCGCAGCCAGGTGCGCACCAGCACCGCTTCCCAACGGGTCGTGTCGCCCTGGCGCAGCCGGCGAAAAACATCGACTGTAAGAAGATCAAGCACATACAGCGCAATCGCGAAATGGACTTGTCCGGCTAGGTCCAGGCGCTCGCCCGTGTCGAGCTCGACGAAAGCGCGCGGATTTTCGATATCGAGAAAGCCGAAGCGCAGGTGGGCGCTATGGCCGGCAAACAGACCGCGATCCACGGCCTGCCGCGCCACGGCCGCACTGACATCGGTAGCCAAGACCTGCAGCCGCTCGTACCAGTCGACCGCGGCCTGCTGGCATTTTTCGGCAAAGGCATCGAGCACATAGCGCAGGTGCAGACCCGTGCCGATCCCAAATTCGCACACCAAGATCTGCGCGGGCAGGGTACCCGCGGCCTCGTGATCTTGGCACCACGCGAACAGCACAGCGGCCGTGCGCTGCGACATCGCCCCATTGTCGTGGATGAGGTGGGGGACGGTTTCGTCGGCGAATAGGTCGGCCGCACCGGGCTGCCAAGCCAGCCGACCCACGCGCCAAGCCAGGCAGCGAGCCAGCGGCGCCCAATCTTCGAGCAGGAGCCGGTCCGTTGCAGATTCCATAACAGTTTCGGAGGTCTGGCTGGTCTCTGCCAAGGAACTGGTCATGATACCTCCGCGCCCGGTAGCTGCTACTGGCGGACGATCACCCGCGTTGAACCCGTATTGCCCGCGTCGTCCGTCACTGTAATCAGCAGGGTGTGCTGGCCCTGGTCGATGCTTGCCGGCAGCTCGAGCTCAAAAGCCTCTGAAAGACCGTCGAACACACCGTCTTTCGCAGAGGCGAGCTGGGTGGGATCGCCGTCGAGCGAGACATCGATGTGCACGATGCGTGACACCGCGTCGGTCGCCACGCCGCTGAGCAGGTGACCCGACACGCTGGCCGTGACCTCAGGCCGACCGCGATCGACCAAGAACGGCTTGGAGATCCGTGCCGTGGCGCGTCCTGACTTGCTGCCGTTGATGAGCTCGTCGCTGACCTCGACCCGCACCTCATACCAACCGTCGGGCATATCTGTTGGGCTTAACTCCATAGTTTTCTTGTCGTACCAGCGGTCGTGCAGATGCAGCCACTGCTTGCCGCCGCGCGGCCGGTAGGTCACTTTGAACGCCAGCGGATCACCATCGGGGTCTTCAGCCGTCCACGACAGCGCCACCGTGCCCTTCGCCTTGTTGATCACCGAGTCGATCTTGGTGACCAGCGGCGCGCGATTGATGACCTGCCGATAGGCGCGCAACTCGACCAGCCGGGCGCGCTCGCCGTCGAGCTTGACGCGAACCTGCAAGAAATTGGCGGCCGGGCTCTGGATTTGGCCGTTCTTGGCCTGCGCCCACTCGCTCCACGTGTCGGACGGCGGGTCGGTAAAGCCAGAGCGCGTCTCGATCGTCAGGTTGCCCTCGCCCACCGATTCGATGCGGCCCCACTGGGCAATGCCGGTCTCGCTGAGCACCTCAGACGTAAAGACCGCCGGGCCCTCGCCTTGGCCGACCGCATAGACCGCCGCCGACTTGCCGGTAAACAGCAACTGCGGGCCCTTGCTGCCCAACTCGATGCCCAGGATCTCCTCTTCTTTCACGTCGAACAGGCTTTGCACGTCGCCAAAATCGTCGCCGATGACTACGCGACCGCCGCGGGCCGCGCTGGCGTAGATCGCTTTGCCCTGAACGCCGATCTCGCTGATCATGCCCTCGGGCGAAACGAAAAGCCGGCTGACTGTGCCGTCGTCGCCGCGCCGCCAAACGGCGCCTTTGCCCTTTGCTTGTGCCTCTTTGCCAGCCTTGTTGGCCGACGCGACCTTCGCTACCGGGCCGGTGCCAGGGCGGTCGGCGGTGGGCTTCTGGTTGGCCATGGCTGCGGCGGTTTGCCCGCCGTTGACCGCGACGTACCAGGCCTTGCCAACGCGCGCGATGCTGCGCACCTCGATGCCAGGGAAGCTTGCAATCGCTTTGGCATTTTTCTCGCCATCGATACGCAATAGTAGGGCGCTGTCAGACGTGCCGGCGTAGAGTGCGTCGCCGCCGTCTTGCAGCGCGGTGACGTGGTCGGCGCCGGTCTCAGCCCAAACCTTGGCGGTCTTGGCCGCGATGTCGATCGCGAAAACCTTGCCGCCGGGCCCAGTTGCTGCGAACAGCGTGCTGCCCTTGACCACCAGTGCCCACACGTGCTGGGCCTCGAGCTTGACGAGCGATTCCACTTTGCCGTCGCCGCTAATGCGCACGACCTCGCCGCTGCCGATGAGGCCCGCGTAGACGCCGCCTTTGCCGTCGAGGGCGAGCGAGGCGACGAGCGGCGCGTCGACCTTGGCCACTTCGCGAACCTTGCCGGCCTCGTAAACGAAGACCTTGCCTTGCAAACCCGTGCCCAGCCACACTTTTTGGCCGTCGCGCAGCCAGCAATGGATGAACTCGGCGTCAACCTCGCTGCGCTGGAGCTTGGGCGCAACCGTCAAGCCGAGCGTGGGGTGCAGCGCCAGGCCTTCTAAGTTGCCGCGGCGAAAGTCGTTGTCGTCGGCCCAGGTCCACAGCCCGGGCTGGCTGGCGTGGGCACGGACTGCGGGCAGCAGTACTGCCGGCACCACAGCGAGCAGCGCCGGGGCGAGCAGCGACAGGGCCAGCGTCCGCGCGCTGTGGGCAAAACTCGTCAAAGTCATGGGTTCCTCTGCGTAAGGTGCCAAAAAGCTTGAGTTTATCTGATTACGGCTTGACTCGCAGCTTGATCGACGCGCTACCGTTCAGCGCCCATGGCGTCTGCACCGCCGTGCGCAGCGTCTCTTTGCCGGTGCGCACCGCCACCGTGTGGCCTTGTAGCTCGTCGCGCACGCCAATCGGCAGGCCGGTCAAGCGCTTGCCGCGCACCAGCAGCGATGGCTCCGGCAGTGCCACCACCGCCACCAGGCGGCTGCGGGTCGGTTGACCATTCAAGAACGCAATAATATCATCGACATTCTGCGGCTCTGGGAACTCGGGCCCAAACTGCTTTTCTGCGCCGATCTGCACCTGCAAGGTCGCGCCCGCCAAGTCTTTGCTTAGCGGCGGCAGCATCAGCGTCTGCACGGTCAGCGGCGGATCGACATTGGGCCGCATCAGCCCCACCTTGATCGGAATCGGCACGCCGGCCTCGACCTCTTCGGCGGGGGCGCGTACCCACTCGACAAAGGCCAAATTGCGGCCTTCGCTCACGTCCATTTCGACATCGATGCGCGACACCCGTAGACGCTCAAAGCCATTAAATGTCAGAGCCTTGGCCACCTGTCCGACCATGGCGCCAATCTCGCCAACGCCCGCCATGCCGCTCAGACCCGAGATGGTGTCGGTCACCACCACGGGCGCGTGCGGCCCATCGATGGTAAATTTAGCTTTAATCTCAATGCCTAAGCTCTCGGCGACGGGCTCGCTCGACTTGGCGGCATTTTGCGCGACCATCGCCGCCATCATCGGAAAAAACAGCGGCTGATCGGTAACTTCAACGTTCCATTGCTGTTCCGTCTTGCGGTCTTTGCTGCGCACCACCACGTGCACGGGCACCATGGCGTCGCGCGGTCCGACGCGGCCGGCCACCGCAGGCTGGCGGTCCTGGTCTAAAACACCAATATCATCAAGGGCATTGCCCATCTTGAACGACGAGGCCTGGCTCGACAGGATCCACTGAATATCGGCGCCGCCGACCGGCAAGTGTACTTGGCCCAAGCTCTTGAAAGGATGGCCAAACGCCACAAAGCGATCGCCGCGCACCCAGGTTATTGTGCCAATGCCGGAAACCGCCATGTCGCCGCGGGCCATGCTGAGCGAAATGGCCGAGCCGGGCTCGAACGCGGGCGAGGGCCGGCGCGCCCCACTCGACGCGCCGCCCGTGGCCAACATGACATGCGAAAAGCCCAAATCTTTCAGCTCACTCCGCATTGCATCGACCACGCCCGGGGCAAAACCGGACAGCACCAGCGGCACTGCTACCGGCTGCAACTCTGCGCCATCGGGCAGTTTTACCATAGCATCTGCGGTCTTGGGCGGCGCTTCGAGCAGACGCTGATTGTTGGGCACTGGCAGCAGTGGGCGGTCGAGCTCGGGCAGCATGTCGGCGATGGGCGTCACGCCGGCCACGGGATCTTTGTTGAATTGAAAACCGTACGACAGGGCGCCCACCAGCAGCGGCCCCTGCTGCGGGTCGTCGACAAAGATGGGGCTGCCCGACATACCGGCGACAATTCCCGAGTGCTCGAGGTTTAATCCCGCGCACCGAATCAGGATAAGATCTTGACGCGGCAGCGCATTTTCTAGCAGGCCGATGATCTCGATGTCGAAGCGCTCGATCTTGGTCCCGCGAACGACGGTCAGACCATGGCCTTTCATCCCGGGCTTGAGCGCGCGCGCGGCTAGCGTTTTTGGCGGATTCGCCGCGGCCGCTGCCACGGGCGGGGCCGCAGCGGTCGCCAAAGTCGGGGTCAGCGCAACCCCCACATCGAGCGCAACGCAAAGAAATCCCGCAATAAGTGCCTGTAGCCGCCGCGACGACGGGTGGGCACGGCCAAGAAACGACAGCAAGCTGGGAGCGACCATGTACGGAGTGTGCCGGAATCCTCGGGGCGTGTCACGCCATGCGCCTATCTAGAAACGGGGCCGCGAGTCGGCACTTGTCAGCGCGGTCTGGCTCTGGCACCTTGTGACTATCTGTGGGTTTGTGCCATGACGCCATTTGATTCTAGCCAGCGCCTGTGTACGACCTGCGGGGCACGCACGGGCGCGCTGGTCTGCATTGGCGACGGGTCGCTGACGGTGCAGTTGCGCGAGTACCTGCCCGGCGCCGAGGTCAAAATCGGTGATCTGATCGGCGAGCGCTATATTATTACGCGGCGTTTGGGCGAGGGCGGGTACTCGTCGGTGTTTGCTGCGCAGCACGCCGTTACCGGGCAGCCGTTGGCGATCAAGGTGCTCAAGGCGACCTGGCCTGGGCCCGATGAGCAGGCCGTGCGGCGGTTTTACCGCGAGGCGAGCGTCACGGCGGGCCTGTCGCATCCCAATACGATTCGCGTTTTTGATGTGGGCCAGACCGAGGGCGGCTCGTTTTGGCTGGCGATGGAACTGCTGATTGGGCCGTCGCTAGAAGACCGCATGCAAGAGCGGCTCACCGCCGGCCAAGTGCTGACCCAGCGCGAGACAATTGACTTCGTGATTCCGGTGTTGCGCTCTCTGCACGAAGCCCATGGTCGCCACTTGGTTCACCGCGACCTCAAGCCCGCCAATATTGTGCTGGCGGATGTGGCCGGCGAGACCGTGGTCAAGGTGCTGGATTTTGGCATTGCCCAGACCAGCGGCTCGACGCTGACGACCACCGGCATGGCGCTGGGTACGCCGGCTTACATGAGCCCCGAGCAGTGCCAGGGTCTGGACCTTGACGGTCGCAGTGACCTGTATTCGCTGGGTATTGTCATGTATCGCGCTGTGACGGGCGATGTGCCCTTCGCGGACTTGAATCCCGTCAAGCTGATGCAGGCGCACTTATCGCGGCCGCTGCCCGACCTGAGGCGTGCCACGCGTACGGACCTGACGCAGCCGTTTATCGATGTGGTCAACCGCGCGCTCGAGAAGGACCTGTTGCGGCGTTGGCAGTTTGCGGCCGATATGCGCGAGGCCCTGGACGCAGTGGCGCTCGAGATGGCCCGTACTGCCCTGGATATGCGTGTATTTTCGTTGAATCCCGAACACGCGCCGCGCAAGCGCAAGTCGGGCCGTATCGACCCGGCGGCGGTGACTGGCGCCGAGCTCGCAGGGACTGCCGCTGCGACGGACCAGCCCCCCACGGACCGGCCCCCCACTCACCGACCCCCCACTGACTTACCTCCTTCGGCGCCATCGGCGTCCGCTGCGGTCGATGGGCAGCCAGCGCGCTCGGCGACGTCGCGCATGAATCGCGGGGCCACCGGACCGTCGCGTCGATCGGCGGCGACCCTCGTGCAAGACTCGTCGTTTCGCATTGTTCCCGCTGGCACCGATGGTGTGGCCAAGGGCCGTGATGGAACCGACGCGCCAGCCTCGCTGCCTGCAGGCACGCCGCCCCCGGAGCCGCGCAGGCCACTTTTCAAAAAGACCTTGCCGCTGGGTAGCGATGGGCCGACTGCCCGGCTAACGCGCCCGCCAAGCGGTGGCAGCACGGTCTAGAACCCGTTAAAACGGCTAAAGTTGCTAATTGAGGTTGCGGTTGCGAGCGTGCGGTTGGCCTACTGGCCGATGCAGACGCCGGCGACGCACTTGGCGCTGTTGGGGTCGGGGCACGCGCAGGTGATGTCGGCGGTGCAGACCTTGGCTTTGTAGGCTAGAACTAGCATTTTCATGTATAAGAACAACGGCTTGCCTGGTCCCATCGATGTCATGTTCACAAAGGTGGGGCAGCCGCAGCCGAGCATGTTCGATACCTTGAACGTGCAGTCGCTGTCTTTGCTGCACTTGGCGCCCTCGGCCAGGGCTAGGCTGGCGGCCTGATCGAGCTCTTTGCAAGAAAGCTCTTTGGTTTCGCAGGATCCAGTGGTGCAGACGCCAACCTGCTTGGTCATGTCGGCGCACGCGCCGGAGCAGACCCCGTTGCACTTGGCGGCGGTCAAGACCGGCGTGTAGTCAATAAGATTCTGCAAATCCATGGTCTTGCCATTGTAGAACAGGCTGCAGTTGGGGCAGTCGATGCTGGCAGGGCCGGGGCCGTAGCAGTCAAACGGCGTGCCGCATTGCAGGGCCTTGCCGTGGAGCGCCGAGTATTGCGCCAACTTGTCTTTGCACGGGTCGGTGGCGATATCGGGCTGCACGTCGGGCGGCGGCACGTCGGGTTTCACATCGGGCTGCACATCCGGCGGTGCGATGTCGGGTTGCACATCGGGTTGCACATCGACCAGCAGCACATCGGGTTGCACATCTTGGGGCGGCAATTCCGCTTGAACATCGTTGCTCTGCTGCACATCCGCTTGGCTATCTGTGGCTTGCGCGGCATCGCCGTTCGGCAGCTTGGCGTCGCCTGCGATGCTGTCGGCCTCGATCGTACCCATCACGGCGGTGGCCGCGGAGTCCGCGCAGCCCGTCTGAGCGCCGCTCGCCAAGGCAATGGCACAGAACAGGCTGTTAAATCGATTGATTTTCATCGGAGACTCCCGGGTGGGGGCAGCGGCGGTCGCGACAGCGCCACAGAAGCAGCGCCTAGCCGGCAATTGTACAGTCGCCCTAGGGGCTTTGGCAAAGTGAAGCGGCGACTTTCGCGCTCACTCTTCACTTCCCACCGCGCCGCTGCTGCGTAGGGCTTTGATCTCGCTTGCACTTCGCCCAATTTCGCCCAGAACGGCATCGGTGTCGGCACCGGGGCGATGGGCAGGTTGCCTTAGGTTGGGTGGAGTTGCGACCAAGCGCACCGGATTGCCCAACTGCTGCGCGACCGGCCAATCGGCGCTCGGAGTGTTTAGCACCATGCCACGGGCTGTAACATGCGGCTCTGCCAGCGCTTCTGCGGTACTGAGCACCGGCTCGACGCAACACGGCACCTTGGCAAAGGTGCTGCGCCACTCTTCCCACGTTCGTTGGGCAAAGATCCGGGTCAGCTCGTCGCGCAACGCCGCTTGATCACTTACTGTTTCGCCGGGCCAGCTCAGCAGGTCCGCGCGATCGATTGCGCTGCAGAACTCGGTCCAAAACTTGGGTTCAAGGGCGGCCATGGCGAGCCAGCGGCCATCGCGCGCGGCATAGTAGCCATAGGCCGAATCTCCACCAAGAATGCCATGTTCCGCAGCGTCGCTTGTCGCTCCACCCAGCACAGCTGCCGCCGGCATGGCGTTGAGGAACAGCGCGCCGTCGGCCATGCTGATGTCGACGAATTGGCCCGCGCCGGTCGCCGCTCGGTGCAGGGCTGCTGCCAGAATTCCTGTGACTGCAGGCCATGTGCCACCTGCTGTGTCGCCGACCACTGTGGTCCACGGGTGGGGTGCGCGGCCGCGACCCGCCATGTGGTGCGCCGCGCCAGACAAGGCCAAGAAATTCACGTCGTGCCCCGGGCGATCGCGCAGGGGGCCCGTTTGGCCAAATGCCGAGATCGCGCACCAGATCAGGCGCGGCTGCAACACCGCCATTTCCGCGTAACCCACGCCCAGCCGATCGAGCACGCCGGGGCGAAACTGCTCGACCACAATATCGTAGGTCTGCAACAGCTCTTGAAAAATCGTGCGCCCTTCAGCGCTTTTTAGGTTCAGCCCGATCGACCGCTTGTTGCGCGCTACTAGCTGCCACGCCGCGCCGCTGCCATCGCTCGCGTAAGGGGGCATGAAGCGCAGCATGTCGGGGCGGTCCAGTGCGTCGACCCGCAGCACATCGGCGCCGAGGTCGGCCAAAATCATCGTGGCGAGCGGGCCAGGCCAAAGACTAGTAAGATCAAGAATTTTAAGCTGTTCAAGCGCGCCGCGCATGGTCTGTACCTAGGTGCGCGTCCGGCGCGCCGGCAGTATCGCAAGGGGGCGATCGCCCGGCAAATGCCTTTGTCTGTTGGGGTGTGGCGTGGCCGGCTTGTGTCGTGCCGCGGCTGCGTTCAGACTTGCCGCCGACCCGGTTGCCGCTGCGACTGGAAGAGGAACGATGCATACCCTAGAACCCGCTGTTGTTTGGAAGTATTTCGCTGGTCTCAGTGCGATTCCGCGCCGTTCGGGCGAAGAGGCCGCTGCTGGCGACTGGGTGGTGCGGATCGCCGAAGATCACGGCCTGAACTGGCAGCGCGATGCCACCGGCAACATTGTCATTCAGGTGCCGGCCACGCCAGGGCGCGAAGGGGTGGCTCCGACAGTGCTGCAAGGCCACCTCGACATGGTGTGCGAGAAAAATGCCGACACCGTGCACAACTTTTCGACAGACCCGATTCGGTTGCGCATCGTTGGCCCCGAGGTCAAGGCCACGGGTACTACCCTGGGCGCCGACAACGGCATTGGCGTGGCCATGGCGCTGGCGGTGCTCGACGCGCCGAACGCCCAACACGGGCCGCTTGAGCTGCTCTTTACGGTCGACGAAGAGCGCGGCCTGACCGGCGCCAAGTCGCTGCAGCCCGGGTCATTGCGTGGCAAACGCCTGATCAACATTGATACTGAAGAGTTGGGGCAGATCTATATCGGCTGCGCCGGCGGCATCGACACCCTGCTCGAACTGCCCGTTCAGCGCGGCCCGTACTTGAGCGGGTCAGCGCGAATTCGTATTATTGTTAAGGGATTGCGTGGTGGTCACTCGGGTTGCGACATCCATGAAGGCCGCGGCAATGCCAATCGCATCCTGGCGCGCGCACTCAAAGAACTGTACGCCAAGGGCCTGATCGCCGGGCTGGTGGCCATCGACGGTGGCTCGCTGCGCAATGCGATTCCCCGCGAAGCGTTTGCCGTCGTCGATATTCGCGACCCGGCCGACGTACAAGCCGCACTGGCCGATGTCGAGGACGTGGTCCGGTGCGAGCTGGCGGGCGTCGACGAGGGGTTGAGCTTGGCTTCAGAGTCGAACGCGGACCCGCGGGCCCCCTTGCTCGCCGCCGACGCGCACCGCTTGCTCGACCTGCTGCTGGCACTTCCACATGGTTACGTTGCCTTTTCAAGGGCTTTGCCTGGCCTAGTCGAGACGAGTACCAACTTGGCTACGGTCCGCACCGCCGACGACCACATCGGCATCGCCACTTCGCAGCGGTCGAGTATTCAGTCGCAATTGCAGTGGCTTGCGGGCTCTGTGGCGGCGCTGGGTCGGCTTGCGGGCGCCAAGGTGGAGCAGAGCGACGGCTATCCCGGTTGGCCGCCGAATCCGAATTCGCCTTTGCTGGCACAGGCTCAGAAGGTATTCGAGCGCCAATTTGGTGCTGCACCGGTGCCCAAGGCCATTCATGCGGGGCTGGAGTGCGGCCTTATCGGCGATCGCTTCCCGGGCATGGACATGATCTCGATCGGCCCGGATGTGCGCAATGCCCACTCGCCCGACGAGTGTGTCGATATCGCAAGCGTGGCAGAGACTTGGCAGATCTTGTTGGCGCTGCTCGCAGACCTCAGCTAGCCAAGCACGACGCTATGCCGCAGGGCGGGGCTCGCCCTCTTTCTCTTTTGGACGCCGGCCCCGGCGCGCACGCGGCGGCTCGGTCGGCGCGCGATTGGCATTCGCCGCCGCTGGGTTAGCTAGCCCCGCAGCCACTGCTTCGGGCAGCGGCAGACCACCGTTCACCAGCACGTCGGCCAGCGTGAGGCGCGCCGCCCACTCCGCCGTCTGGTCGTTCAGCTTGGCCCAGGCCGGGTGCAGCGGGCACGGCGAACCAGGGTGGCAGGTGCCCCAGCCAAATGCGCAATGTCGCGGATTAATAACGTAATCAGCCGCGACCATCACATCGAGAAACCGAATGAAGTTGGGCGGCTTCGCGAGCGAAAACCCGCCGCCATGGCCCTTTTGCGAGGTGAGTAGCCCAGCCACGACCATCTTGCGCAGCAGCTTGGCCAGGTAGGGCCCGGGCACACCCGTGGCGATGCTCAAGTCTTGCGTCCGCACTGCAACACCCTCGCCGAGGTTGGCGATGTAGCACATAGCGCGCAGTGAATATTCAACAGTTTGGGGAAGATGCATCGAAGGGGTGTCTCCACACATTGGCGCGGTAAGGGCCGCGCTCGGTCCGTTTGGGCACTGCGGCCCGTTCCGTTAGGGGGCCAAGAGGTCCTGCATTCCGTACAAACCGGGTCCGCGGCCTTGACGGGCCAAGTACCGCGCCGCACGCACCGCGCCGTGGGCAAAGACCTTGCGATCTCGGGCGTCGTGACACAGCTTCAGTCGCTCTGCGGGCCAGCCGAGCAGCACCTCGTGCTCGCCCACGATATCGGCCATGCGCACCGCATGCATCCCGATCTCGCCCCGCGGTCGCTCGTCGCCCAGGCCACTGCGCCCATCGCGCCGCACCTCGCCCAGGTTCTGGCCCCGAGCCTGCGCCACCGCCTTGGCCAAGCTGAGCGCAGTGCCCGATGGCGCGTCGCGCTTGTGCAGGTGATGCGTCTCGACGATCTCGATGTCGGCATCTAGGCCCAGCACCTGCGCAGCGCGCGCGGCAAGTTCGGTCAATAGTGCAATACCTATTGAAAAGTTCGAGGCTTGGAACACGGGCGCCACCGCTGCAGCGCGTTCGACCGCCGCTTGATCGCTCGCACTTAGCCCGGTTGTGCCCAGCACCCAGGCGACTTTGGTCGCAACCACCCACGCGGCGACCGGCGCGACGGCGTGGGGCGTTGAGAAGTCGATAAGAATATCTACTACCTGTCCATCGAGAAGGTCAAGGGTAATGCCGCCCGTGTGCCCCGGCTCGACCACACGCGCGGCCAGCTGCAGGTCGCTCGCCGCCTCGATCAACGCGCACAGGTGCTGGCCCATGCGCCCTGCGGCACCCACGACGCCAATACGCACTGGCGCGATGGTCGTTTGTTGAGTCGTCATCCTGCCTCCGCGGCCATTGTTGCGGCGAGCGCTCCGGCCATCAAGGTGATCTCGTGCTTATCATTGAAAAAGTGCTTGGCGCGGGCGAAGTAGCCGGCGTCGCGGCACACCTGCACTGCGGCATCAATCAGATCAAAATCGGGCCAGCCCTTGAACTTCATTTGAATCACTAGCCGCTCGGCCAAGTGTTCGCCGCACCACATGTGCAGCAGCTCGGGCACACGCTGCGGATAGGCAATGATGTCGCTGACGATCCAGTCGACCGGTTGCGTCGGCCGCCACACAAAGGCGTCGCCGCTCACATAGTCGATAGTGCGGTCCGCCATCAGCCGCGGCGCCAATGCCGCCCGGTCTACCGCAGTGACCGCGGCGCCCAGCTGCCGCAGCACATGCGTCCAGCCACCTGGGCTCGCACCCAGATCGACCGCTCGGCTGCCTGGCCCTGGCGCTTCGCCCAAACAAGCCAAAGCTTCGCGCAGCTTACGAAAAGCGGACGACGGCGCTTGCGGCTCGTCGGGCGGGTTGGCCAGGCCTGCCGGCAACCGACTCGGCCAGCACATCCAGCCGCCCACCGGCTGCAGCGGTGCCACGCTGGCATAAGCGACATCCGCATCCATCAACAGCACCTGTACCAGCTTGTCGATGGGTGCCTGCCGCTCGGCCTTATGTGGCAACTGCGCAAAAAGTGCCTTAGGTAGGGCCGCCTCGAGCAGGTCGGCGCGGCGACGCATCAGTGGATTTGGCTGTCCTTTAAGCTGGCCCGGCACCAGTACGTGCACGGCAAAGCGGCCCGGCACGGCTGGCCAGCGACCGACAACGGCTGTCGCTACCGCCTCGGCCAGTTGCCGAATCGACTCGCCCCGCACTTCGCAGGCCATGGGCAAAACCTGCAGTGCATACACGGGATCCCAGCGCGCCGGCACGTCGTCGCCCAGGTCCGCCGCCACCAGCCCGGGCGCCAACGTATGCGCCGCCGCACCCATGCGGGCTAACTCGGCAACTAGAACGTTTTCGTAGTCGTGGCGACCAGTAAAAAGCCACACGAGCTGCCGCCTTTGTGTAAGAGTCTAGCTCGGTTGCAGGCGAGCCACCGCCGCATCGAGCCGGTCGAGTGCCTCGCTCAATTCTTGCTCGCCCACCGCGCCGACCGAAAGCCGGTGCCAGTGACTCGCATGGCGCGCACCAAAGACGCTGAACGGCACGGTCGCCAGACCCACGTCGCTGAGCAGCCAACTGCGGATGTCGTCGGGCGTATCGAGCCGCTTGTCGCCGTCGCGCCACCCCGCCAAGGCGAATTCGGCCGACAGGTAGATGGCCCCCTGAGGCTGCAGGGTGCGAATGGGGTAACCCCGCTCACCTAAAGCGGAAAGTCGCTCGTGCAGCATCGTCAACCGCCGGCCTGCGGCGCCGCGAATGAAGTCGAGATAGCCATCGACCGCCGCATCGTCGCTCAAAAGCTGAGCTGCGGCGTACTGCTCGGCCTTGGGCGCCCAGGCCCCCACATGCCCGAGCACCTTGTTCATCGCCTCGACCACCGGCGCGGGCGCTACCGTCCAGCCGACGCGCAGACCCGTTGCGGCAAAAGACTTTGAGATACCATCGACATAGATGGTGTAGTCCACCATCGCCGGCAGCACACCGATGGGGTCGGCATGGCGGGTGTCGCCAAAGGTCAGCATCCAGTAAATCTGATCGTAGCAAACAAAAAGTGGCTTCAAGTTCAGCGACTTGCGCCGATCATTCTCGGCCACCACCGCCTGGCACAGCCGCAGCAATTCGCCCGGGTCAATGCACGTACCCGATGGATTCTGCGGCGAATTCAAGGCAATCAGCCGCGCATCGTGCAAGTGCGGAGCGATCACCTCGTACGGCGCAAAGAAGTTATCGCCCGGCCCCACCGGCAGTTCGACGGGCTGGGCACCCAGCATGTGCGCGTAATGGTTGTTATTCCACGACGGCGTGGGGTACACGACCTTGTCGCCGGGGCTCAAAATCGCGCGGTAGCAGCTGTATAAGATCGGCCGCGCCCCGCCGGCAATCAGCACGTGCTCGAGCGGCGGTGTCCAGCCCAGTCGCCGCGTACATTGCTGCTGCACCGCCTGGCGCAACTCTAAAATACCATTGGCTGGCGGGTAGTTGGTCCAGCCATCGCGCATGGCCTGCGCCGTCCCATCCAAAAGCTTTTGCGGCAGCGGATAGTGCTTGGGCTCAAAATCGCCGATGGTCAGGTTGCAGACCGTCTTGCCCGCCGCGACCAGCGCCCGCACCTGCGCGGCAATGCCCAGAATCGGCGAAGCCTCAAGCGTTGCAGCCACTTGTGCAACACCAGACGCCAGCCACTCGGGCGAGGTCTGCGACATCGGAGCTCCTTGTCGGCTGAACGTGCCTTGGCGCTGGAACCCGCGGCGATGGTCACTCACGGGTCCCAGCCCAGGCTAAGTAGGCAGGTTTCTGAGATTCTAGTAGCGGTAGTGATCGGGCTTGTAGGGGCCCTCGACCGGCAGCCCCAGGTATTCAGCTTGCTTGGCAGTGAGTTGCGTGAGCTTGACGCCCAGCTTGCCCAGGTGCAGACGCGCGACCTCTTCGTCGAGCTTCTTGGGCAGCACGTGCACGCCCAGCTCGAACTTCTGAGTCCACAAGGCGATTTGCGCCAGGGTCTGGTTGGTAAAGCTCGACGACATCACGAACGAAGGGTGGCCGGCGGCGCAGCCCAAGTTCACCAAGCGGCCGCGCGCCAACACGATCAGGGCCTTCTGGGCCGCGCCGTCGACGCTGTCGAAGTGGAACAAATCGACCTGCGGCTTCACGTTTTCTTCGCGAATGCCGGCGGTGGTCTCGAGCCAGCGCATGTCGACTTCGCTGTCGAAGTGCCCGATATTGCAGAGGATCGCGTGGTCCTTCATGTTCTTCATGTGCTCGCCGGTGACGACGTCGCAGCAGCCCGTGGCGGTGACGACCACATCGGCGAGCGGTGCGGCCTCGTCCATGGTGACCACTTCGTAGCCTTCCATCGACGCCTGCAGGGCGCAGATCGGGTCGATCTCGGTGATGAGCACGCGGGCGCCAAAGCCGCGCATCGACTGCGCCGAGCCCTTGCCCACATCGCCGTAACCGCAGACAACTACGGTCTTACCGGCCATCATCACGCCCGTGGCGCGCTTGATACCGTCGACCAGCGACTCGCGGCAGCCGTACAAGTTGTCGAACTTGCTTTTGGTGACCGAGTCGTTGACGTTGATCGCCGGCACCTTGAGGTCGCCACGGGCAAAGGCCTGGTACAGCCGGTGCACGCCGGTGGTGGTCTCTTCGCTGAGGCCCTTGATATCTGCGAGCAATTGCGGGTACTTCTGGTGAATCCACCAGGTCAGATCGCCGCCGTCGTCCAGGATCAGGTTCGGCGCTAGGCCGCCCTCAAACGCATAGATCTGCTGATCGAGGCACCAGTCGTATTCTTCAAGGGTTTCGCCCTTCCAGGCGTAGACCGGAATACCCACGGCGGCGATGGCGGCCGCGGCGTGGTCCTGGGTCGAGTAGATGTTGCACGACGTCCAAGTCACATCAGCGCCTAGGATTTTCAGCGTCTCGATCAGCACCGCAGTCTGGATCGTCATGTGCAGGCACCCGGCGATCCGCGCGCCCTTGAGCGGCAAGGTCGGGCCGTACTGCTCGCGCAGCGCCATCAGACCGGGCATTTCTTTTTCGGCGATCTTGATCTCTTTGCGGCCCCAGTCGGCCAGGCCCATGTCGGCGACCTTGTAGGTCAAACGGCCGCTGGTCGCGGTCTGGCTAGTGGCAGTGCTGGCAATCGTGGCGGTCATCGGACTCTCCTACTTGGCGTGCGGCCGGTTGTTGGCCTACTCGCTGGGATGGTGGGCGGGCCTAAAAAGGTGCTCGCAGGGGCAAAAAACGGCCAGCGCGCGGGCCGCAGCTTCGGCAATCGGGCCGAAAGGCACAGTAGTGTGCCCAAAAAATGCGCCGCGGCCAAGGGCGAATTTCGCCCGGTGATGTGATAAACCGCCTGCCATCGCGGCGATTCCTGGCGCCGCATCCCTTTTATACTGGAGTTCTTGTGCACAACGGCTCGCGCATCTTGGTCCTCGACTTTGGCTCGCAGTACACCATGTTAATTGCCCGGCGAATTCGCGAGCTTGGCGTGTATTGCGAGATTTGGCCCTGCACCACCGCCGCCGATCGCATCGCCGCCTTTGGGGCAAACGGCGTGATCTTATCGGGCGGTCCGGCCTCGGTTTACGACACAGGCGCGCCCCAGTTGCCGCAGGTGCTCGATCTGGGGGTGCCGTTGCTGGGAATTTGTTACGGAATGCAGGTGATGGCCCACGCCCTTGGCGGTCGAGTCGCTCCGGGTGCCACCCGCGAATACGGGCAAGCGGCCTTGACCGCGCTCGATCCGAGCTGCCGCTTGCTCGCCGATGTCGACGACGGTGCGCAAGTGTGGATGAGCCATGGCGATCACGTGGCCGAGCTGCCCACGGACTTTGTGCCGGCGGCGCGATCGCGCGATGGTCTGCTGGCGGCGGTGCAGCACGCGAGCAAACCCTGGTACGGCCTGCAGTTTCACCCCGAAGTGGAGCACAGCCCCTGTGGCCGGGCGATCTTGCAGCGCTTTGTGTTTGAGATCTGCCGCTGCCGCGCCGACTGGAGCATGGAGGCCTTTGCCGACACGGCGATCGCGGCGATCCGCACGCAAGTAGGCGAGGGCAGGGTACTTTGCGGTCTTTCGGGTGGCGTCGACTCGTCGGTGGTGGCGGCGCTGCTGCACCGGGCGATCGGGCCGCGGCTGCAGTGCGTGATGGTCGACAACGGTCTGCTGCGCCACGGCGAGGTCGAGCAAGTTAAGATGATCTTTGAAGAAGGTTTGGGTCTGCCGCTGCTGGTCGTCGATGCGCGCGCGCAGTTCTTGTCGGCCCTGGCGGGGGTCGTCGATCCCGAGAAGAAACGTAAAGCTATCGGCCGGCTGTTTATCGAGGTCTTTGAGCAGGCGATTGCCCAATTGGGTGTGCAGTTCGACTTCTTGGCCCAGGGCACGCTCTACCCCGATGTGATTGAATCGGTATCGTTTTCTGGTCCATCTGTCACGATCAAGTCGCACCACAATGTGGGCGGGCTGCCCGAACGGATGCGCATGGCCTTGGTCGAGCCGCTGCGCGAGCTATTCAAAGACGAAGTCCGCGTTTTGGGAAGGGCTTTGGGCATGCCGCCGAGCCTTGTTGACCGCCAACCCTTCCCTGGGCCCGGTCTCGCGGTGCGTATTTTGGGCGATGTGACGGCCGAGCGGGTGGCGCTTTTGCAGCGGGCCGATGCGATCGTGCGCGCCGAGATCGACGCGTGGCCCGGTCATGTCGAGCTTTGGCAGTACTTTGCCGTACTTCTGCCCATTCAGTCGGTGGGGGTAATGGGCGACCAGCGCACCTACGAGGCCACATGTGCCGTGCGCGCCGTCACGTCGGTCGATGGCATGACGGCCGATTGGGCGGACCTGCCCAAGGCGCTGCTGGGACGGATTTCGTCGCGTATTATCAACGAAGTGCGTGGAATTAATCGTGTTGTCTACGATATTTCGTCAAAGCCGCCAGCCACCATCGAGTGGGAGTAGCGGCCCTTTGGCGCCACCGTGACACGGTTGTCATGGTCGAGGCTGCAAAATGTGGCGCGGACTCCGAGCGTTTGTATCCTTGCGGCTATGCGCCCTCTGGCCACCAATCCAACCAACCCCCTCACGAACCGCCTCGCTGCGGTTTTGGCGTGTGGCCTGCTCGTGCTCGGCGCGCTTGCCCCAACGCTCGCCTTTGCCGGCGCCGCCACGCCCAGTGGGGGATGCCCGCCGCCGCCCAATACGCTGGCGATCACCGAGTATGCGGTGGGTGAGGGCGACCAACCCCGCTGGCTAGAGCTGGTGAACCCGGGCGGCTATGCGATTTCACTGCAGAATGTGCAGTTGGTGATCAAGGGGCCCCCCGGGGCGCCCGGCAAGCCCCCCAGCGAAGTGCAGAGCTACGAGCTCGGCAACCTGGTCGACGAAGTTCCGGCCGGCGAGTACGTAGCGTTCGGCTTCGTGCCGGCGGGCCCCTCGCTGGCGCTCCTAAAACTAAAAGTTATTGATTTAGGTGTTGAATTTTCGCTGCCGTGCGCGGCCAAGGCCAGTCTTGAGGGGCCGGCCGGTGTGATCGATATGCTGAGTTGGGATGTGTGCAAGGCCAAGTCGACTCCGACATGGGGTCTAGACCCTGCGCAGATCTCGCCCTGTAAGAACGACGAGCCGAGCAATTGGTGCGCGGCGCAGCTCGACCCCAATGGCAGTCCCAAACTCCTTGGCACGCCTGGCAAGTCCAATACGCCGTGCGACGTGGATGGCGATGGCATCCCGTCGGTAGCGGGCGCGGGCGGCGAGGCGGATTGCGACGACAAGAACAAAGCCGTCTTCCCCGGCGCCGTAGAGGTGTGCAATGGCCAAGACGACGACTGCAACGGCCTAACCGACGACAGTCCCTCGGTTCCACTGGGCACGTGCCCCGCGACCGGCGTGTGCAGCGGCGCCCAACCCGTGTGCTACGGCGCGGCCGGGTTTGCGTGTGCGATGCCCGCCGGCTACGAGCCCGTGACCGAGACCTTGTGCGACAGCCAAGACAACGACTGCGACGGCTTGACCGACGAGGGGCTAACCAACGCCTGCGGCACCTGCGGCACGGCCCCGCCTGAGGAGTGCAACGGCAAGGACGACGACTGCAACGGCATGACCGACGACGTTGTTTCGCTGCCCAACCAGTGCACCACTACGGGTGTGTGCGCGCTATCGAAGCCCGCGTGCGTGGGCGGCGTGCTGGGCTGCGAGATGCCGCTGTCGTTCCAAGTTACCGAAACTCTTTGCGACGGCTTGGACAATGACTGCGATGGCCATACCGATGAAGAGATGGGTGTTAAGGACAGTGATCGCGGAATCTCGGCGTCGTCGTGCACGTACGGTACTGGAGTGTGCACCCGCCCAGGCGAGCGGTTCTGTGCGCTCGACGGAACGGTCGTTTGCAAAGCCGAGCTGGTCAGCGGCACCGCCGAGATCTGCGGCGACGCGCTCGACAACGACTGCGACGGCGAGACCGACGAAGACTTCAAAGCCGTGGGCAGCGCGTGCACCAGCGGGCTCGGCATATGCAAAGTGAACGGCAAGGCGGTGTGCAGCGCCGACAAGCACGCGGTGGCATGCAGTGCACAGCCTTTAAAATCATTAGGATACGAGGTGTGCGGCAACCAGCTCGACGACAATTGCGACGGCCAGATCGACGAGCAGCCATGCCAAGATGCAGCGCAGTCCTCGTGCTCGGCGAAGTCGGGTGCGGGCCCAGCTGGCGGGTGGTCGATGCTGGCCGTGCTGCTGGCCGTGCTGCTGGCAGTGGTCGGCATGCGTCGTCGCGGCTCTGCGCACCCTAACCGGCTTGCGCGCGGCGCACCTTGACCGCTATGCTCCGATAATGCGCCGATTTACTGCTCGCCTTAGCCCCTGCAACCTCCTGCCGCGCGGCCTGATCGCCGCCCTTGCCCTGTGCCTACTGGTCGGGTTTGGCTGCGGCGACGACCCAGCCCCCACCGCGACGGCCACCGATTCGCAAGCCGATGTCGCAGTCGATGCGGGCTCGGACTTGGCCGCTGTCGACGTCGGCTCGGTCACCGTCAAGACCGATGCGGTGGGGCCATACGCCAAGCAATGCGAGGCCGGGGCGCAGGTGTGCGACGACGGAAATCCTTGCACTACAGATGGTTGTGACCCTGTGACGGGCTGTACAAGCGTGGTGCGCGACTGCGGCGACGGCGACCCCTGCACCATCGATGTATGCAACGTGGCGAGCGGTGACTGCCAGCACCAAGTCGAGGACTGCGACGACGGTAACGCTTGCACCACAGGCACTTGCAAGGCAGGGCAGGGCTGCCTGTTCAGCGCTACCGACTGCAGCGACGGCGACTTGTGCACGGCCGACGGCTGCACGCCCGGTGGCGGCTGCCAGCACAGCAAGCTCAACTGCGACGACGGCATCTCGTGCAGCGTCGACAGCTGCGACCCCACCAAGGGCTGCGTCAACGCCAAGCCCGAGGGGGCGAAATGCTGCGAAGCGCCGATCGATTGCGAAGACGGCGACGTGTGCACGGCGCACAGCTGCGTGGGCGGTCTGTGCCAAAACCAGGCCATATTCAGCTGCTGTAGCAAAAAGGCCGACTGCGATGACGGCAACGCCTGCACAGACGACAACTGCCTGACAGACAACGGCTCGTGCACCCACACGGTCTTGGCCAAGTCCGGCTGCTGCATGGTCGACCTCGACTGCGACGACGGCGCCGCCTGCACCCAAGACCGCTGCCAGGGCAACACCTGCGACCACGAGCCGATTTGCTGTTCGAGCAAGGGCGATTGCGGCCCCCTCGTGGTCGGCGCCGAACTGTGCGCGGCGGCCACCTGCACCGACGGCAGCTGCGGCGTCGTGGCGGTGACCACAGCCGGCGCCGGCAAAGCACCCGCGACATGCTGCCAAGACAGCGTCGCAACTGCGAATTTCGACGGTGACGTCAGCTGGAAAACCACGCTCATCCCCTCGAAGACGGCGGCCTGGAGCGTGGTCGCCACGGGGGGCAAGTCGGGCGGCGGCCTCAAGTTTGCCGCGGTGGCAGGTGGCACGCCCGGCGGCGGTTCACTGGCACAGGCGCGGTTTGCCGCGATCACCTTGCCGATCGGCGTCGAGAGCACGCTCACGTTCAGCTTCATCGGCACACTGGGAGCAGGCGATCAGGTGCGATTGCGCGTAGTTACCTCGGCCGGTAGCTGGCTGATTTGGCAGGGCAGCAACGTGGGCAGCTGGGCCACCGCGTCGATCGACATGACCGGCCTGGGCAGCCGCGCCAGCACCCGCAATGTGCAGCTCTGGTTCGAGGTAGTGGGTGCTAAGGGCTCGAGCTCAGGCTGGATTTTGGACGATCTGGCCATCGCCAGCACCTGCAAGCCGCGCACCTGCAGCAGCGCGGGGCAGTGCAGCGACAACATGGGCGCTACCAGCGACAACTGCAGTGGCGGCCTCTGCAACTACGCCCCGTCGAAAGACTATTGCGAGAATAACTCGGCGACATGCGGCGACGGCGACCTATGCACCACCGACGTGTGCTCCAGCTTTGCCTGCCTGCACCTAAAGGTGGGCAACTGCTGCCACAACCAGAGCGAATGCGACGATTTTAACCCCTGCACCCAAGACTTCTGCGATGGCAATAACCAGTGCAAACACAACCTGTTACCTGGCGACATCTGCTGCAATACCGCGGCCGACTGCGGCGATGGCAAGGTCTGCACGCAAGACCTGTGCCCCAGCGTGGGCATGCCGTGCCAGCACACCACGACCGACGCCAACTGTTGCGACACGGTCAAAGACTGCAGCGATGGCAACGACTGCACCTTGGACAGCTGCGGCAAAAATCAATGCAGTCACAAGAACATATGCTGCAAGATCGACGCCGACTGCAACGACGGCGACGATGTGTGCACCAGCGACGCCTGCCTAGCGGGCAAGTGCGCGTGGACCAAGCTGCAGAAGCCTGAATGCTGTGATCCCAGCTTGTTTACAACGGATTTTGAAAGCGGCTTGCCCGCGGCCATGGTCACGGGTGGCACCAGCGCGGTGGTCAAGTGGCAGCCCGTCACCGGCAAAAAGGCTCACAGCGGCAGCAGTTCGCTCTACTATGGCAATCCCGCCGCGGGCAACTACGACGACAACGGCGCAGTCAGCACCGGCGATGTGAGTTGGAAGACCGCATTTTCGCTACCGGCCGGCGAAAAGCTGAGCTTTAGCTTCTGGTTGTGGATGGACACCGAGAGCGGCAGCTACGACAACCTGACCGTGCAAGTGGTCGAGGCCGGCGCTCTGCCGAGCAAGGCGTGGGACAAGTCGGTGGCCACTCCGTCGGTAACCATGCAGAACTGGCAGCAGATCACCGTCGATCTGAGCGCCTGGGCTGGCAAAAGCGTGACGGTGACCCTGCATTTCGACACGGTCGACAGCATCGCCAACGGCAGTGAGGGCGTGTACTTAGACGACATTAGCCTGACGCGAACCTGTACCGCGCCCTAGCGAACCGCTTCAGTCCTTGACGCCGCATTCTTGGCGATCGATGCTGCGGCAGCGGCCTTTGCTGCAAGACCCAAGGCGATGCGCTACTGCCCGCGCTGCGGAACCACGACCAGCCAAAACGCCTGCCCGCACGACGGAACCCCGACCGTGCGGCAGATGACTAGCGGGCAAGCCACCGTGGCCGTTGGCGACGTGATTGGCGGCCGCTATCGCGTGCTCGGCGAGCTAGGAAGCGGTGGATTCGGCACGGTATTTGACTCAGTGCACGTGACCACTGGGCATCCCGTCGCGGTCAAAGTACTCAAAGCGGGCAGCGGCGCCGAGGGCCAAGAGATGGCGCGGCGCTTTTTTCAAGAAGCGGCCACCACGTCGCGGCTGACGCATCCCAACACCGTGCGCGTATTCGATTTTGGCCAGACTGACTCGGGCGAGCTGTTCTTGGCGATGGAGCGCTTGTCGGGCGATACATTGCAGACGGCGCTCAATCGAGTGCGTGAACAGGGCGAAACACTTGGTGAAAGTCAGTCCGTCGATGTGGGCACGGCCGTGCTGCGCAGCCTAGCCGAAGCACACGCCCTGGGCCTGGTGCACCGCGACATGAAGCCGGCCAACATCTTCTTGCATCAGATGGCGGGCGGCGAAGCGATCGTCAAGGTGCTGGATTTCGGCATCGTCAAGACGCACGACGCGACCATGACGCAGGCCGGAAAAGCGCTGGGTACGCCCACACATATGAGCCCTGAGCAGGCGATGGGGCGCGATGTGGATGGGCGCAGCGACCTGTACTCGCTGGGCGTGGTGCTGTACGAGTGCCTGACTGGTACCGTGCTTTTCGACGCCGAGAGTCCCCTTGCCATCGTGATGCGCCATGTGACCGAAGATGCGGAGCCGATCGCCTTGCGGGCCCCTGGGCGAGTGCGACCCGCGCTGGCGGCTGCGGTCGAGAAGGTGTTGGCCAAGAAGCCCGAGGACCGCTATCAGACCGCCAACGATTTTCGCATCGCGCTTGAGTCTTCGATGGGCGTGAAAACCGGCGCGACGGCGTCGTACCACGTGCCCAATGGCATGAATGCGCGTGGAGAGACCCCCGCCAAGGCTGAGCGAGAGCAAACTCCCGCGCCCACGCCGCGCGTGGCGATCGCCGCCCGGGTGCCGATCGACGACCGCCGTCTCGCGGGCGAAACCGTGGCGAGTGGAGTGCCGCAGTTCGACGACGACGACGGCGGCTTCATGCAGATTGGCGAAGCCATCGGCGGAGGGCATGACGAAGAAGACATGGGCTCGAAAGTGCCGATTGCGCCTCGCTTTGAGCCGACGCGGCCGCAGCTAGCGCAGGCGCGCCCCGATCCGCTGGTGGTCGATGACCTGCTCGACGGCCGCGACTTGGGGCAGAGTCTTAGCCGTTTGGCGCAGTTGGGGCTGGGTGGGCTGTCGGGCGCCAGTCCTGCCGGCAGCTGGGGTGCGGGCATGGCGGGGCAGCTGACGCGGCCGCTGATGCCGGTCGTGCAGCCGCCGCGGCGGCAAATTGAGTCGTTGTATATCGGCGCGGATATGCAGCATGTGGTGTACGCAGACCCGAATCATCACCTGCACCTGAGTAATTTGGGTGAGTTGGGCGCGCAGCCCGTGTCGGTACTCGACCTCGTCGATGTGATCGATATTGGTGCGCACGACAACCTGGTCGAGGGGCTGGCCGCGACACCGGATGGCCGGCTGGTGGTGTCGGCGTCGATCGACGGCGTGGTGCGGCTTTGGGATGTGGCGAGTGGTCGGCTGCTGCACGAGGTGGTGCTCGACGCCAGCCCTAGCGCGGTGGCGATTGCCTCGGACGGCAAGCTGCTGGTGGTTGGCTGCGGCGACGGTGCGGTGCACCTGTACGAACTGCCCGACATGCTGTTGCGGCGGGTGCTGCGCGGCCATCGCGAGGCCGTAACGGCGGTGGCGTGTGCCGGCTCGAAGCGACTGGTGGTAACCGCTAGCGAAGACGGCGTAGTGCGGACCTGGGACCCTGTGGGCGGCGGTGCGCGGCTCACGGCGCGGGCGCACGAGGGCTCGGTCGGCTCGGTGGCGGTCAACGCCCTGGGGCAGATGGTCGCGAGCGGCGGCTGGGACGGCAAGCTACACGTATGGTATGGCCGTACCGGTGATACTGCTTTAGAAATCAAGGCTCACGATGACATCATTGCAGGTGTCGCGGTCGATCGCGGTGGCAATTTGGTCGCCACGGCCGGCGATGACCGGGTGGTGCGCGTGTTTCATATCTTGACTGGCGAGCTGCGGGCCGAACGCCGCGACTTTCGAACGGGCGTCAAGCTGGTGCGGTTTGCCGACGAGGGCAACCTAGTCGTGGCCGGCGCATGGGACGGCACGTTCCGCAAACTGACCTGGTAGCGCGCCCACTTCGGCACGCCTAACCCGACTGCATCTGCAGCAAAGAAGCCCGACACATGCCCCTGCTGACTGCACACGACATCGCCAAAGCCTATGGCGTTTCTACGATTCTTGGCGGCGCCGAGCTACACTTGGCGCGCGGCGAGAAGGTGGGGCTGGTGGGGCGCAACGGTGCCGGCAAGTCGACGCTACTGCGCATCTTGGCGGGGGTCGAGCAGCCCGACGGCGGTGACATCGCCTGGCGCAATGATACGCATGTGGCCTATTTAGCTCAGAATCCCGAGCCGGGGACGGCCAAGACCCTGCTGGATGTGGCGCTGCAAGGGGCGATGCGCAACCGCGAACCGCTCGAGGCCCACGAAGCGCTGTTAGCCGCGGAGCAGGCCCTGAAAGGTCTTGGAATTACCCAGCTTGATATGCCGGTGGCGGTGGCTTCGGGCGGTACGATGCGGCGCGCGGCCCTGGCGGCGGCCCTGCTGCAAAAGCCCGACCTGCTGCTGCTCGACGAGCCGACCAATCACTTGGATGCCGACACCGCGGCGTGGCTCGAGCTGCAGCTAAAGCAGTTGCCGTCGGCCCTGATCATGGTGACCCACGACCGCTACTTCTTGAATCAAGTGGTGGATCGGATTGTGGAGCTGCGGCGCGGCAAGCTGCATAGCTACCCAGGCACGCTGCAAGACTGGCTCGAAGCGCGGGTGCACGAAGAGGAATTGGCCGATCGCACCGAACACAATCGCAAGAACCTGTTGCGGGTCGAGCTCGATTGGCTGTCGCGCAGTCCGGCGGCGCGTTCGTGCAAGCCCAAGGCGCGGATGCAGCGGGCCCAGGCTCAAGTGGCGGCCTCGCCGCAACATGTCGAGCACTCTGTGCAACTGCCCTTTTTGAAAGCGGAACGTTTGGGTAAGACCATTCTTGAGGCCCACGGGCTGAAGGTCGGCTACCCCGACAAGGTCTTGATCGACGACCTGGACCTGACGCTGCAGCGCGGCGACCGGTTGGGGATTGTGGGGCCTAACGGCGCGGGCAAGACGACACTTCTTCGCACGCTGCTTGGGCAATTGCCCTTGCTGGCCGGCGACTTGAATGTGGGGCAGAACACTCGGATTGTGGGTATCGACCAGCAGCGCACGGGCCTAGATCCCAGCGAGACGGTGCGCGACGCGGTGCACGTGGCCTCGGGCGATTATGTGATGATCGGCACCGAAAAGATGCATGTTGCTACGTACTTGGGCATGTTTTTGTTCAAGGGCGGCGACTTGACGCAGCAGGTATCGACGCTGTCGGGCGGCGAGAAATTTCGGCTGCTGCTGGCGCGGCGCCTGCAAGAGCCGTCGAACGTGCTGGTGCTCGACGAGCCTAGCAATGACCTCGACTTTGAAACCCTTGAAGTGCTTGAAGAAGCCCTGCTGCAGTACCCCGGTTGTCTGTTGGTGGTGAGCCACGACCGCGCCTTCTTAGACCGCGTGTGTACTGGGATTTTGAATGTGACTGGACGCGGCAACGTGGAGCTACATGCCGGCAACTATACCGATTTCTTGTTGCGTACCGCCGCGCAGAAGAAGCAGGAGCGCGCCGTAGAGCTGGCGCAGCGCGTCGAGCGACCCAGGCCGCGCGGCGAGGCGCCCCCTAAGCTGACGTTTTCAGAAGAGAAAGAGCTGGCAGGCATCGAAGCGTCTATCGAGCTGGCCGAGGCGCGGGTGACGCAGCTCGAAGAAATGCTGGCGAGCCCCGAAGTAGTAAAGGTATTCAGTAAGTTGCAAGAGGCTACCTCGCAACACGACACAGCTTGTCGCGATCGCGACGTCCTGTATGCGCGGTGGCAGCAACTCGACGCTAAGGATGCAGCGTGGAAGTCGTGGAAGTCTCTGTAACGGCTAAGATCGCTAGCCAACCACCGGCGCCGCCTCGGGCGGGTAGGCGATGCGCTTCTCGAGGTCAAAGCGCGACCCAGCGGTGAGCACGTGCAGGCGCATCCCAATCAAATTCACCGGTTGATTGTGCTCAGCGGTGGCCATGCCCGAGTGCTGCAGCGAGCTGACGTCGATGATGGTCAGGCCGCCTTCGCCCACGATCTCCATCACCGAATCGGGGCCGATGAAGCCAGCGGTGTTTTCGTCGAGGCCGATGCCGATGGCAAACGGGTTGTAGGCGATCGCCGCCAGCAGCCGTCCTAGGCGATCGCGTTGGCGAAAATGCTGATCGACGATGATGCGATTGGTCAGACCCAGGCCCGGCGCCAGCACCACTTGCCCGGCGCGCGGTGTAGAACCGCCCTTACCGCCTGCGATCATGTGCTCGCTGACAAAGGCCGCACCCGCCGACGTACCGGCAATGTGCACGCCGCGGGCATTGCGCCGCCGCAGCGTCTGCGAAACGGCTGTGCCGCCCAAGATCGTCGACAGCCGCAACTGGTTGCCACCCGTTAAGAAAACGCCGGTGGCGTGCGTCAGGATCTTCATCCAGTCGGCGCGATCGGCATCGACACGGGTCTTGTACGGCAGCTCGATGGCCGACCGCACTCCCAGCGAACGAAACACCTCTTCGTACTTTGCGCCCGTGGTAGGCAGCTCTGAAGCAGTTGGAATAATGGCGATATCCGCCTTCTTGCCACCACACAGATCGACGAATTTGCGCAGGATGACCCGGTCGCTCATCTTGTCTTCGGCGCCGCCGATGGGGATGACAAAACCGCGCGGATGATCGGGATGTTCGGGCGAAGGACTCATGCTTTGCTGCTGCAGCCGGTTGCAAGGCCGCGGGCCGAGTAGTGCACCACTGCGGCGGAAAATTCGCAAGGCGCACTGCGTTAGCCGGTTGACCGCATCCTCAATGCGTCCTTGACTAGTGCCGTGCGCCAACTGCGCGGCGGGGTCGAATACATGGCAACGGGTCAGCCCATCGTGGCGCTCACCGGCGTGTCGAAGGATTATCACCTGGGCAAGGTGGTGGTGCCGGCGCTGCGCAATGTGTCGCTAGCGATTGAACCAGGTGAATTTACAGTGATTGCTGGCCCGTCGGGTTCGGGCAAAACCACGCTGCTCAATCTGATTGGCTGTGTCGATGTGGCCTCGCGCGGCCAAGTGCTGGTCGATGGCCAAGATACCGGCACGCTGACCGAGAAGCAGCTGACCCGGCTGCGGCTCGAGAAGCTGGGCTTCATCTTCCAGTCGTTTAACTTGGTGGGCGTGCTCGATGCCTATCAGAATATTGAATTTCCGCTGCTGCTGCAAAAGACGCTGGGCAAGCAGGAGCGCGAGAAACGCGTGCGCGATCTGCTCGAACGCGTTGGAATTGCACAGTATGCCCATCACCGGCCGGGCGAGCTGTCGGGCGGCCAGCGGCAGCGCGTGGCGATCGCGCGGGCCCTGGTGACGCAGCCGCGCATCGTGCTGGCCGACGAGCCGACTGCCAATCTCGACTCGCACACGGGTACGGCGATTCTGGACCTGATGCAAGAGCTGAACCGCGCCGGCACGACGTTTCTGTTCTCGACCCACGACCCGCGGGTGGTGTCGCGCGCCGGCCGGGTGGTGCGGCTCATCGATGGCGAGATTGCGGACCACGATGCCTCGGCAGCCGACCGCTTGGCGATCCAGTAGCAGTTCTAGTCGGAGCGGAGGCTCGCCGTGATCCTGTTTCGCATTGCGCTGCGCAACTTGGCCAGCCACAAGCTGAAAAGCTTTATTGTCGGCGGCTTGCTGGCGTTTGGTACGCTGCTTTTGGTGGTGGGGCTGGCCCTGCTCGGCACGCTCGATGTGTCGATGGAAAAGAGCGTCTCGAACTCGATTACCGGTCAACTGCAGGCCTATAGCGCGGATGCCAAAGACAAATTGGCGATCTTCGGCAACATGAATGGTGGCACGGATATTGGCACGATTGGCGATTTTGCGCGGGTGCGGCAGGTGCTCGAGAGTCATCCCGACGTGCAAGCCGCGATTCCGCAAGGGCTCGAGGGCGGCATGGTGTACGGTGGCAACATCATCGACACCAAGCTTGAGGCACTGCGGCAGGCCGAAAAGGCAGGCGACAAAGAGACTTCGGCGGTGGTGCGGGCGCATGTGCGGCGGATTGTGGGCTTGCTCGCCGCTGACATGGCCAAGATTGGTGAAGTGACGGACCTCGCGAACGCCTCGACCGAGACGCGGCAAGCGGTGGCAGACTTGGCTACGGCGGGTAACGACGCGTTTTGGCAGGATTTTGACCGCGATCCGCTGGCGGCGATGGAGTTCCTAGAGAACAAGGTCGCGCCACTGGCCCTGAATGCGGAGATGCTGTTCTTTCGCTACTTGGGCACCGACCCGGTGCGATTTGCTAAAGCTTTCGAGCTGTTCGAGATCGTAGACGGGCAGGCGATTCCGCCCGGGCAGCGCGGCTTCTTGTTCAACAAGCTGAATTACGAAGATGCCGTCAAGCATAAGATCGCGCGGCGACTCGACAAAATGAAAGATCGGCTGGAAGACGGCAAGACGATTGCCGACGACACCGACCTGCAGGCTTGGGTAAAGCTCAATAAAGTTCAGTATAAAGAGATCACTTTTCAACTCGATGATCGCGCGACCAAGCAGGTGCGCGAGTCGCTGCAGAAGCACCTGAGCTCGACCGAGGTGGCGCTCGAGAAGCTGCTGCCGCTGTTTTTTGAGGTCACCGACGCCAATTTCGCCACGCGTTACAAGCTGTTCTACGACGTTGTGGCGCCGCATCTGATGCTGTATGCGGTCAAGATTGGCGACACGATGACGGTGAAGGGCTTTACTGCGGCGGGGTATCCGACCAGCGCCAACGTGAAGGTTTACGGCACGTTCCGCTTTAAAAGCCTAGACAAGTCGGCGCTGGCTGGCTCGCTGCACATGATGGACTTGATGACCTACCGCGACCTGTACGGCTACCTGTCGGCCGACAAGAAGGCGGAGATCGAACTGCTGCAAAAAGCTAGCGGTGTCAAAGAGATCAAGCGCGAGGATGCCGAGGCCGAGCTCTTTGGCGGCGGTGGCGAAGAAGTGGTGGATGCGGGCGCGGCGACTCCGACCGATGTGGCTGTGGCCGCGAGCCCAGTTGATGAAGCGGCTGCGGCGACCCAAGTGGCTGCGCATGGGCCTAGCAAGCCGGCGGGTGGCCTGGGCGAACGGGCCAGCAATGCCACCAAGCTATACCGCGACGAGCTTAACAAGCGCGTGTATACCCAGCAGCAAATCGATACTGGCGTGGTGCGCAATATCGCGATCATTCTAAAGAAAGGTGTGAATCAGCGCGCGGCTGCGGCTTCGATCCAGGCGCTGCTCGACAAGGAAAAGTTGGGCCTGCAGGTGGTGGACTGGCGCACGGCCAGCGGTGCCATTGGCAACTTCTTGTGGGTGATCTACTCCGTGCTGGCGGCGGCGTTGGGCGTCATCTTTATCGTAGCGATCATCGTGATGAACAACTCGATGGTGATGGCGACGCTAGAGCGTACCCGCGAGATCGGCACCATGCGGGCGATCGGGGCGCAGAAGAGCCTGATTGTGCAGATGTTTATGGCTGAAGCGGTAACCATGGCGCTGGTGTTTGGCGCGTTTGGCGCGGGGCTGGCGGGCATCATTATCGCGGTGTTCAACCACATTGGGCTGCCGGCCTGGAACGACGTGACGATTGTGCTGTTTGCGGGCCCGCGCCTGTATCCCACGGTGGGGCTGCACCACATGCTGATTGCCGGCGTGCTAGTGAGCCTGGTGACCCTGTTTTCGACCCTTTACCCAGCCTGGCTGGCGATGCGGGTGACGCCGCTGCAAGCCATGCAGGACGCGGAGTAAGCCATGCCGACCCTGCTGCGCCTGGCTGTGCGCAACCTGCTGCAACACAAGCGCCGTACGCTGCTGCTGGGCGCTGCCATCGCGACCGTTACGATGTTGTTGATTTTGCTGCTATCTCTGCTGAGTGGCATGCGCGCGACCATGCTGCGCACCGCCACGACGCTGATGACCGGGCATGTGAACGTCGCGGGTTTCTACAAGATTACCTCGGGTTCGGCGGCGCCGCTGGTGACGAAGTACCCGGTGCTGCTCGATATGGTCAAGAAGCAGACGCCCGGGCTAAAGCAAGTGACCACCCGTGTGCGCGGTTTTGGCAAGCTAATCAGCGATGAGTCGTCGATTCAGAGCGTGCTTTCGGGCATCTTGATCGCCGAAGAGCCGGCGTTTCGCGAAGTGGTCGAGCTGAATTCGGGCAAAATTGACGACTTGGCGGGGCCGCACACGCTGCTGGTGTTCGAGCAGCAAGCGAAGCGGCTGGGGGTTAAAGTCGGCGACAATGTTACACTTTCTGCGGCCACCTTTCGCGGCGTGAACAACACCGTTGACTTGCGGGTGGTAGCGATCGCTAAGGACTTGGGATTCCTGTCGAGTTTCAACGTATTTGTGCACCCCGACTCGATTCGCGAGCTGTATGAGCTCGATAAGAATGCTACGGGCGTCATCCAAATCCAGCTGAAGAATGCCGACGAGGCCGAGAACGTCGCGACCTTCTTGCGCAAAACCATTGGCGATGCCGGCTACCGGATTATGGACGCGAAGCCTGAGCCGTTCTTTATGAAGTTTGAGCCGGTCAAGCGCGAGGATTGGACGGGGCAGAAGATCGACATCACCACCTGGCAGGGCGAGGCGTCGTACATGCGCGACACGCTCAACGCCGTGCAAAACCTGACGATTGCGGTGGTGGCGGTGCTGGTGATCATCATCATTGTGGGCGTGATGAACACGCTGTGGATGGCGATCCGCGAGAGAACGAAAGAAATAGGCACCTTGCGGGCCATTGGCATGGGCAAGGGCTATGTGCTGGCGATGTTTGTGACCGAGATGGCGGTGCTGTCGTTTTCGGCGACCGGGACGGGGGCGCTGCTGGCGGTGGCGGTGGCGCTGGCGATCAACGCGGCTCACTTGGCGGTTTCGGACTCGTTTGCCCTGATTCTGATGTCGCCGACGCTGCAGCTCGCGCCGAACTTCGGCATTGCCTCGCTGTCGCTGCTGGCCATTGCGGTGGCGACCACGCTGGGCGCGCTGTTTCCGGCGTGGCGGGCGACCAAGCTGCAGCCCGTGACAGCGATGCACTCGAGCAACTAGAAACTTTTGGGGATTCGGAGACACGATATGACGACGATGCAGCGAATCCGCAACGTGCTGGGTGCGGGCGTGACGACGGTAGCGGTGGGGCTGCTGACGTTTGAGGCCGTGCTGCGGCCGACGACGGCGGTGGCGCAAGAGAAGGTCGAAGACGAAAAGCCCAGCGACGATGTGGCCAAGCCATGGACGCCCGAGGAGCTGAAGGCGGCGATCAAGGCGCTAGATGACCGGCAGCGCAATTCGGGCGACTACAAGACCCAGGTCTATATCGAGCGCAAAGAGAAGAGCAAGAACGATGTGGTGCTCGAAGCCGTGATCTATCGCCGCGATGCTGACGACAAGCTAATGATCTTGTTTACGAATCCCAAGGCGGAGAAGGGCAAGGGCTACCTGCGAATCGACAAGAACCTGTGGATGTACGACCCCGGCGTGGGCAAGTGGGAGCGGCGCACCGAGCGCGAGAAGATTGGCGGCACCGATAGCCGGCGCGCCGATTTTGACGAGAGCCGCCTGAGCGAAGAGTACGATGCCAAGTACGAAGGTATTGAAAAGCTGGGCAAATTCCAGGCGCACAAGGTGACGCTGACGGTGAAGAAGGGCATCGATGTCGCGTACCCCAAGCAGGTGCTGTGGCTGTCGGCGACGACGGGGAACACCTTGAAACGTCAAGAGTTTGCCGCCTCGGGCAAGCTGATGCGCACCAGCTACACGCCCAAGTGGGCCAAGCGGTACAGCGAGTCGAAGAAGGCCGACGTGTGGACGCCCAAGGAAATTCGCATTTTCGACGAGGTCGAGAAGGGTAACGCTACAACAATTCTGATGAAAGAGATGGACTTGCACTCGCTGCCTGCGAACCTGTTTACCAAGGCGTGGCTTGAGTCGCAGTCGCGGTAGGGGCGAGCGCTAGGGAGACAGCGCTCGGGAGACAGCGCTAGGGTGATAAGAGGCTAGTTGTTATTTGTCAACTTGCTCGCCACCTCGCCTCGCATTTGTCTTTCGCCCCGCAAGCTTCTACAGTGCCGCTGGGGGTGCACATGTCGGGAAAAGCAGACATCAAGCTCGGTTATACGTGCAATAATCGCTGCATTCACTGCGTCATTGCCGACCAACGCGACCGGGCGCTGCAGCTGCGCGGCTCGACGGACCGGACCACTCAGGAGTATGTGAGCGAGCTGCTGGACGCGAAGCGCCGCGGGCTGAGCGACGTGATCTTTACGGGTGGCGAACCGACGATTCGTAAAGACCTTTTGCAGCTGATGCACAAGGCGCGCACGCTGGGGCTGCGGGTGCATGTGCAGACCAACGGGCGCATCCTGGCCTACCGGGCGATGGTCGAGAAGGCCGCGCCGCTGCAGGCGATTTGGTGCGTGGCGCTGCATGGGCCCACCGCGGCGGTGCACGATGGGATTGTGGGTATCCCCGGTGCCTTTGATCAGACGCTGCGGGGGCTGCAGAACTTGCGCGAGTTTAAGCAGCATGTGCTGGGCAAGGTGGTGATAAGCAAGCTGAATGTGCCGCACTTGGCCGAGATTGTGGGGCTGCTGGCCAGTGTGGGCGCCAAGCACGTGAACCTGGCCTTTCCGCACGCGCTGGGCTCGGCGCGCGAGCATTTCGACGAAGTGGTGCCGACGTACACGGACCTGGCCCCGGAGCTGCGGCGGGCGGTGGCGGCCCATGCCAGTGCGATCGAAATCTCGATTGAGGCGGTGCCGCCGTGCGTGCTGCCAGGCCACAAGAAGCATCTGACAGAATACGAGTTTTCGCCGCGTCACCAGCCGGCCGTGCACACGCAACTCGACATGGAGACCCGCGACTGGCACGAGGCGCGCCGCGAGCAAAAGCAGAAGGGCGAAAATTGCCAGCAGTGTCGCTATGATGCGGTGTGCGAAGGGCCGTGGAAAGAGTATGTCGAGCACTTTGGTGCGGGCGAGCTTGTGCCGCTAACTGCTTGAACTTTGAGCAATTCGCCCCACACCGGCGTGCCGCGCTAGGGCCAGCAAATGCAACGCTTCGCCCACCGTCTTGGCCGAGCGGGCAGGGCGCAAGTTGTTGAGTTCTTTAACTTGTTCAAGGGTCGGCGGCTGCAGGCGCCAGGGCGCGGTGGGCAGGGCACTATCCCAGCTTTTGGGCCCGCGCTGACCAATTTCGTAGTCCACGGCCTCGACCGCCTCTTCGGCCCGCGAAAACCGCGCGACATCTTGGCCCAGCAGCGTAACCTGCCAGCGCTTGCCACGGGTCGCAACCGGCCGAATTCGCACCTGATCCATCTCGTGCGCCGTGGGCATCCAGTGCAGCGCGAGGCCGGCGCGCCCCAGCGACACCCAGGCCAGCGGGCTAATCGCCAGCACCTCGCGGTCGACCCGCAGCGACAGGGGGTCGAACGACTCGGCGCGGCGCTTGACTTCGTCGAGGGTAATCGCGCCCGCCTCCCACTCAAAGCCGGGGTAATCAAACTGGATCTGCCGCCACGTCGCCGCGGCTTGGTCCGCCCGCTCGCCCTGCAGGTCGAAGTCTTTGGGCATCCCGTACAGTGACGGAGCGTTGCACAGCGACAGGTCCGACATGTCGACAAAGTCGAGGACTAGACAGTCTTTTTTGCCCGGATGCAGGCGCGTGCCGCGGCCCACGCACTGGCTGTACAGGGTAGAACTGCGGGTCGGCCGCGCCATAGCGATGCACGAAACGCCAGGATCATCAAAGCCTTCGGTGAGCACGGCCACGTTGGTCAGCACTTGAATGCGCTCTTCGCGAAAGGCCTTGAGCACCTCGGCGCGCTGGGCCGAGGGCATCTCGCCGTTGACATGGCCGGCAGAAAGTCCAAGCAAATTCAGGCTTCTAGTTAGATTGCGCGCGTGGGCGATGGTGACACAGAAGGCGATGGTGCGGCGATCGCGGGCCAATTCCTGAATTGTACGTGCAACCAAGGCGTTGCGGTCTTCGATGTCGATCGCCTCGGCCAAGGGTTCAAGCACGAAGTCGCTGTCGCCTTGGGCCAGACCGCGCAGATCCTCGCCCGTCTCGATGCGATAACCCCGCAAAGGCACAAGGTAACCCTCGTCGACCATCTCGGGCAGGGTGCGCTGGTACACAATCTCTTGAAAGACCTTGTCGAGTCCTTTGCCGTCGCCGCGCTCCGTGGTCGCCGTCACCCCCAGCAGCGTGCCGTGCCAACTGCCGTCAAAGGCTCCTAAACGCTCAAGAACACGCAGGTTATCGTCGGCGGCGGCGTGGTGGCATTCATCGTAAATGACGAGCCCAAAGCGCCGCAGCGCCAGCACCCGCGTCAAGCGCTCGTCGTGCAGCGAGCGGATCGACGCGACCACCACTTTGGCCGACGCCGGCGCCACTTGATCCGCCTGCTCAACTGCGACGTCGCCTGCATCGCCAAGCACTTGCGCGATCTTGTTGCGCGCCTGCTGCACCAGCTCGTCGCGATGGGCCAAAACGAGCACCGGGTGCTGCGCCATCGCCGAAAGATGGGCAAATACAATGGTTTTGCCAGCACCCGTGGGCAGCACCAGCACCATGCGCCGCACGCCCCGTTGGCGCGCCGCCACCACGGCCTGCACTGCCGCGACCTGGTAGGGGCGCAGGGCCAGCGGGGCACTCATGGCTTGGTCAGTTCTAGGGTGAATTGGCCCTGGCCATACTTGTAGCCGTCGACCACCACCCAGATGGGTACGCCGTTTTGGATGGGGAAGGTGATGGACTCGTCGCCGTTCCCCTTGATTTTGTTAGAACATGCGAGCTCTGTGCCCGGAGTGCAGGCGCTAGAGCGGGCGTAGATGACGGTGTCGAAGATGCTGCTTTTGACGACGGCCTGCAGCGTACCGGTGCGGTGGGGTACGATTTGGTAGATCGCGTCGCGCCCGCCGCCGCCGCCGCAGTTGGCCTTTTGATTGTTGGGGTTGGCGTCGGTGCTGTTCGTGATGCTGACGAGGTCCTCCCATACGTGAACCTCTGTGCCTGGGCAGAGTTGCGCGGCAGTTTGCTCGCCGTCGATGGCACATTCGGCACTACAGCCGTCGCCGCTCGACTGGTTGCCGTCGTCGCAGGCTTCTTCGGGATCGACTGTGCTATCGCCGCAGTAGGACCCGGCTTGGAGCTCGAGCTGGAGCGAGTAAACGCCACTGCTGCTTTTGCCGTCGACCACCACGTAGTGTGGGTCGCCCGCTTCGGTAAAGAAAACAGCGGTTTCGATGCTGCCCTTGCTGCCAGCGTCGGCGCAGGTAAGTTGATCGCCCTTGCCGCACGGGCCGCTGCGCACGTAGACCATGGTGTCGAAGCCGCTGGCCGGTGTGACGGTGGCGGTAACCTTGCCGCGTTCGGTGGTCTTGACCTCGTACACGATGTCTTTGCTGAGGTTTGCTGCGGCGCAGGCGCCAAAACCTGCCATGACGGCCTTGGCCTTGCTGGTGTCGCCCGACAGGCTGACCGGCTTGTCGGCGCCCAGGCTAACGGCAAAGGCGTTGCAGGTCACTTGCGCAATATCAGGTGTTGTATCAATGGGTTCACTGGTGTCAGCGCGGCGACTGCCCGTGTCGTCGACTGCCGTGTCGGGGTCCTCTTCGACCCGGGCAATGTCGGCCGGCAAGGTCGATCCGTCGCAAGGCCCGCAATTGCCAAAGGTTTCGCCGCCCGGCAGGCACTGCATCGTGCCCTCTTCTTGGCCGCCCGGGCAGCGGCAGAAGACATTGACGCCCGGCGTGCAGCAGACTTTGCCGGGGCCGGCGGTGCACTTCTTGTTCGCGTCGGCGGTCGAAGTGCAGCCCGCTGCGGCCAGCGCGATGCCTAGCACTAGCATAATACTAAAGCTGATTGTTGCTAGGCCCTTCACGTTCGTCTCCGCCGCGCCGCCACCGCTGCTGCCGCGACCAGCGCCAAACAGGCGGTAGTCCAGGCTGCGGCCGGTGGGCTTGTGCCGATGCTGCAGCCCTGCGAGGGTGCCGCAACCGACCGGCAAATGTCGAGTCCGCCGCGCGGCGTGGGGTCGCACGTGGCCACGCGACCTGGCGGATAGACTGCACAAACGGCGGCAATGTCGTCTTCGGTCAGCTTGCGGCCCGCCAGCGTGCCTTGCAGGTAGTACGGGAACATGATCGAGTCGGGCCGGTCGGAGTGGGCAATGCCGATCATGTGGCCGATCTCGTGGGTAATAACTGTCTGTAAATCAAGGTACTTTGTGCTGGTCGTCGCCAGCGCATCGTCGGTGGTGAACAGGTTGACGGCGGTATTGATCTCGAGGTCGGCATCGAAAATCTGACCGGTCTTGGGGTCGAAGTGCGCGGAAGTTTTGGCGACGTTGTTCTCTTCTTTGAATTTCCAGTTGTCGTCTTGAAAAAGGATGGCGTTGACGTTGGCGCCGACCGTGTTGTAGCCGGCCGAGTCGCAGAAGTTGGGCGTTTGCTCGGCGAAGGTGATGCTGGCGAACTGGCCGCCGCCACAGTCGACTTGGCTCCAGGTCTGGAACGACTTGCGTACAGCAGCATACAGTAGGTCCGACGGGATCATGCGCGAGCCGCTGGCGCCGATCGAGAAGCCGACGCAGCTGCCGGCCCACCAGAGCTTGCTGCCGCTGGATGGGCACCCCGCGTCGTCGGTGGCGCAGCTGGCCCCCGTGCAGGTGGTCGACCGGCAAAACGCCCAGGCCGGCGCCGCGTGTGTGCCGAGAATCGCTAGGAGGAGGGCGGCGGTGCAGAGGGCGCGGGGCATGGGGGCCTAGCTGACGGCGCAACGGGCCGACCTGTGCAGGGTAGAAAACCGGCGGCGCGGGCGCAAGTCGCACGAATCCAACCTAATGCGTAGGGGGATAACCTAGGCTACGGGCAGCGAAAATGGCTTGCTGCTCGCACTGCGATCGACTAAACTCCTGCCGCCTGGACGTAGCCTCAGGTCGTCGCTCTACGCGGCTCTAGATTCTCTTCGCGACGTGGTGTCGCATTCGTAGGTCTGGTCATGAACCACCTTTCGCCCCTTTTCCGATTCGCCACGGCCGCTTCGCTGCTGGCCTGCGCCGCTCTTGCCGGATGCGCCAACGATGCCACTACGGCTGCGTCGAGCGAAGATGACTTGACGTCGAACACCGCTCTGGCTCGCACGCTGACCTTTAATGGCGCTGTGTATGTAGCTGCTTCGGCGAGCGATTCGAGCATTTTGTATGCCATGAAGTCGCAGACCCAGTCGGCCTTTGGCGCGCTGCGCGAAGCGAACGTCGGCGTGAATTCGCGCGAACTGAAAGATATCGACATCAAGACCTGGAAGAAGTCGCCGGTCACTGTCTTCGACACCAAGAACACAGGCGACAAGGGCGCCGCTATGCTGCGTGTGGAATACACGTTTACAGACAACGCGGTAGTGCCCAAGGCGATGGCGAAGAAGTCGTCGCTGCCGCTGGCCGTGCTGGGGACCAACTACACGGCGCAGACGCAGCGGGTGTTCGACGAGTGCACTAGTGGCGATGCGCACGCCAAGGAATTTAAGGACGGCGCCATGTGGTACGTCTTTAACCCCGCGCTGACGAAGTGCAAAGCGGCCATGACCGCCGAGCAAAAGGCCATTGATGCCGAAAAGGCCAAGCTGGCCAAGCCGGCGGTGGCGGGCACGGTGTACGCGCCTAAGGCGGAGCTTGATCGTCTGTATATCCCCACAACTATGAAGCTAACGGGCGATAAGACGAACAAGGGCACCAGCTGGCCCGAGTACGATCGCCTGTGGAGCGGCGGCGTCGCCAAGAACAAGGTCGTCATCGGCATGGTCAGCGGCATGATGGCCGACTGGGCGGCGGGCGAGAAGCACGACCCCATCGACGACGACGGCTACCGCATGTGGATGGAAGGGCTGCGGGCGATCTTTAAGGCGCGCGCGGGCTTCAAAGTCACGGCGAACGGCAATAGCCAGGACTTGACGACTTTCGCCGTGGGCACGACGACCGTAAAGGGCGTGACTTTTGAGCAGATTATGGGCTGGGAGCTAGACCAGACCGGCTGGCCGGCCGGCGTGAGCACCTTTGAGCAGAAGAAGCAGCTGCGCGTGGCGGTGGGCAACAAGATTATCAAGAACTGGATCACGTTTCAGGTACCGGTCAAGGTCAAGGTCGGTAGCAAGGCCGAGCAGAGCGTAACCGTCGAACTGAACAGCTATTTTGGCGCAGAGGGCGACGCGACGCCGCACAAGAAGGCCATCAAGAGCAGCGATATCTTTGTGTACAACGGCCACAGCTACATCGGCTACGGGCCGCTGGATCCCAAGAACTTCTCGGCCAGCGACTTCCCCAGCAGCTACCAGATCATGTTCGTGAACAGCTGCGTGTCGTACAACTACTACGAGAAAGACTACTGGGCGCTGAAGTCGGGTGGTTCTGCCAACTTAGAGATGGTGACCAACGGCCTAGAGTCGTGGGTATCGGGCTCGGGCGCGGCGATGGGCCGCTTTGTGGGCGCGCTGATCTCGGGCTCGCAGCCCAGCTACAGCCAGTTGCTGACCGCGGCCCAGTTCAGCGCCAGCGACTATGGCTACGATTGGGGTATGGACGCGCTGCGGGTCGTGGACGGCGAATTGGACAACAAGTACACGCCGACCGCTACGCCGATTGTGGTGAAGTAACCGTCGCCAAATCCGAAGATTCTGCTGCAGCCCGGGAGTGATCCTGGGCTGTGGCGTTTTTGGCGCATCAAGTGGGCGTTGGCCGGCGTGCCTGTGGCCACTGCTGGTTGGAGCCTGTAAGGTGCGTGCATTGTACACGCCTGATAAATAGATAGAAATTGCCGAATTGCTTGCCGGAAGTGGTGGCTTTGTTTAGGTTGCGCCCACTGCTGGCGTTGGTGGGCACGGCAGAATCATCACGAGTCAGGAGATTACCTTGCAGAACATGACCTTTGGTGTCCGCGCCCGTGCAGCGGCTATGTTGACCGTTACGACTCTAGTTGCCGGCTGTGCTGTAGATGATGCGATGGGACCTGCAGATCACCCCGCGTACGCACAGGCGGCCGGCGCGCTCGGCAATGGTCGTATCCGCTTGCACCCGCTGGTCAACGCCAATGCCAGTAGCGCTGCGAACAATGCCGCTGCCAGCGCGGGTGTACAAGCTGCTGCGACCACTTCGACCAAGCTCGCGTATTACGGCGGCAAAGTCATCGCCAACGTCAAGGTCGTCGCGGTCAATTGGGGCCCGGCGGTCAATGCGACGGTCGCGAGCGGCATCGGCGCGTTCTATGCCACTGTTACCAACAGCGCGCACTTTGATTGGCTCAGTGAATACAACACGGTGGGCCTAAAGGGCTTGGACGGCTTGGCGGGATCGAGCCAGACCATCGGCCGCGGCAGCTACGCCGGGCAGTACACGATTGCCCCGGCGATTGGCGCCGGTACGGTCACGGACCCGCAGATCCAAGCGGAATTGCTGAGTCAGATCGCGGCAGGTGCGTTGCCCGTTCCCGATGCCAATACTATGTACATGATTGATTTTCCGGCAGGAATCAGCATTAGCGACGGCGGCAGCCTGAGCTGCGTGCAGTTCTGCGCGTACCACGGCACGCTGGTCTACAACGGCATGAGCGTGGCGTATGGCGTACATCCCGACTTGACCCAGGCGGGCTGTGCGACGGGCTGTGGCACGAACACCGTCATGTTCAACAATGCGACCTCGGTTCACTCGCACGAGCTCATCGAAGCGGTGACCGACCTTGAAGTCGGCATTGGCACGACAGTCTCGCGACCGTTGGCGTGGTACAACACCACCAAAGGCGAAATCGGCGACATCTGCAACGGCCAACAGGGCATTGTTGCGGGCTACACCGTCCAAAAAGAGTGGTCGAATAGCGCAAATGCCTGCATTGTCAGCAAGATCGTGGCCAACACCTTCAACTTGGCCGCCAGCCCTACCAGCGTGGCTGTGGCCTTAGGCGGCACCGCGAGTGCGACCTTGAGCACGACGCTTTCGACCGGGATTGCCGAGACCATCACCTTTGCCGTCAGCGGCCTGCCAACGGGCGTCAGCGCGGTCTTCGGCCCCGCCAGCGTCGCTACGGGCGGCAGCAGCGCGCTCACCTTGACGGCCGCGGCAAACGCCAGCGAGGTCAACGCCACCGTGACCGTGACCGCCACGGCCCCGGGCGGCAGCAAGACTGCGAGCTTTGCCCTGAAAGTAGGCAATCCACCGGTAGTTCTAAACGGCACGTTCGACTCTGCCCTGACCAGCTGGACCAAGGCGGGCACGGCGTCGGTCAGCACGGCGGCCCACACGGGCAGCGGCGCGGCATTGGTAGGCGCCACGACCGCAACGGCGACTAGCTCGCTCGCGCAGACGTTCACCGTTCCGGCCGGCGCGACCGCGCTCAGCTTCTGGTTCGCCAACACCTGCAAGGGTACCGTTGCGGGCGACTACGCCACGGCCACGCTCAAGAGCAACGGCACTGGCGTGACCACGACGATTTTGGCCAAGACCTGCACCGCCGCGCCCCTGTGGACGAAGGTGAGCGCAGCGGTGGCGGCGGGTAGCTACACGCTGACGCTGACCAACAAAGACGACGGTAAGGCTGCGACGCCGAGCTTTACGCTGTTCGACGATGTGGTTGTGCAGTAATTCGCCAATAGGCAGAAGCTGCGCTAACGCGGTCAACCGGTTGGAGTTGATGGCGAGTTGGGGCGGCAAGTTGTGGCCCGCAGAACAATGCACCCTTGTTCTAGTACTTGAGATTAGGGCAGGTTTGCTGCCTTACTCAGCTAGCTGTGGCACCTGAGTCCGGGCAAATGCCGCCCGCACGTCGCCCGCATCAAGGCCCGTATGGGTCTGAATCCAAGCAAAATCGAAGTCGTCGACCAGGGCCGCCATCCGCCGCGTCCACACCTCGCCCAAGTCGCTCAACCCCGCCGCATTGGCGGCAGTGGCGCTCGACTCGGCACTGAGCAGCGGCAACGACACGAAGGCAAGGGTAAGCAAGCACGAAAAATGGTAGTCATCGCGCAGGGTTTGCCGCGAGTAGCCCTGGACGCCGCCGGCAAGAAGCGCCGCATGGTAGCGGTCGAGCAGCCGCTCGGCATGAGCGCGCCGCACCGTGGGCTCGACACTGAGCACCAAGAAGTAGGCGAGATCAAAGACACCTTTGCCCTTGCGTGCCGCCTGCCAGTCGACCAGCACAAACCGCCCCGTACCGTCGGTGGGCGCAAACAGCATATTGCCCACGCGCGCATCGCCGTGCAGCACGGTGGTGGGGGCCTGCTTGTCGTGCCGCCAAACCGACTGCAGCAGCTGCGCAAACAGCGCGCGGTCCGGCCCTTGAAACAAAGTCGCCATAAAATCGATGACCTGGTCGGGAATCAGCGGCAAGAAGGCGGTGCGCGGGTCGTCGTTTCGCTCCCAAAATGCGGCATGGAGGGTGGCCAGGGCATCGACCGCCACGTCGCACAGCTCGACCGGACAGCCCGCGCGCTCGCTGACCTCGACGGCGCCCTGCATCCGCTCGAGCAGCAGGCACAGGTTGCCGGCGGCGCCCTGGGTCTCGGCGAAATAGGCTTTGGGTAGCGCGATATGCGGGTCGGTGCCTAGGTGCCGGTACACCCCCACCTCTTTGCGGTGATTATCCTGCAAGATGAAGATGGCGTGGTCGCGCAAGTTATTGGCCGGCGGCGCGAATTTGGCCAGGAGGGCGAGGTGCTGCTTCTGGCCGTCCCGCGCGACCACATCGATATCTAGGCTGGCGCACAGCGAGCGAAAGGCCGCATCGGTCTTGAATGGCACCACGGCGAATGCGCTTACCTGCGAGCCGATGGGTACTAAGCCCGCGTCTGTTAAGGTGTTGATGCACCAGGCTTGCCGCTGGCCCAGCTGCTTGGGGTCGCGGGGGAAGCGGAGCGCCGGGCGCAAGGTGCGGTCGAGCCAGGTGGCGACCATCAGCACGGCCACGGCGGCGTGGAAAAGCAGCTTGAGCACGGGCAGCTCCGGGCAGAGGGGGACTCTACATGGCGCAGAGCGGCGCGGCAGAAGATAGCACCCATTTTCTACTATAGAAAACTGTTGGTGGTTTTGGGGCCGAGAGCCCTTGACCGGTCGCACGAGCTGCGCCATCGTTGAAGGCCGGCGTGGATGCGAACAATTCTAGAGTGCTGTAATTTCAGCTAGTAGAAGCTGGCCTAGTAGCAAATGGCCAGCGCCAGGCCCGCAAGGCCGCACAGGCAAAGTCCAAGCCGCAGTTGCCGGCCTGCTGCCACCTACTTTCCCGTCGTCGGCGCGCACGACGACACGCCCGCGCCCACAATCACATGGTCGATATTGCTCATGACTTTGGTTGTCACGCCCGTCAGCGGGTCGAGCGACCACACGCTCGTGCTCGTGTCCGCGCTCGTCATGGCAAAAAGCCATAGCTTGCCGCCCCACTGCGCAAACGCCCAGGCCTGCGTTGTGGCAAAGCTAGCGGGAAGTGGCCAATTCTTAATGATTTGAGCCGTCTGCTTGTCGATCTCGCCCACGGCCGGCGGGTTGGCATTCGGAAAGAAGCCGAACAACTGCGCCTGGCCGTTGCCCGTAAGGTCTGGGCAGCCGTACTGAGGCGGAATCATAGCCACCGTGCTGGTTTGCATGGTGACCGCGTCGAGCGTGCCCAGCTTGCACGGACCAGATTGGAACGACAGGGCCTTGCTGCCGCCGATCCACAGCGTCTCGTCGCTCACGGCGGGGGCGTCAGACGAGAAGCCCATGCCGAACACCTCGAAACCGTTCATGTTGGGCTGGTAGTTGGTGGTGCTGCAGCTCGCGTCGAGGGTCGAGACCTTGAAAACGCCGGCGCCGCTCGAAAAGCTCTGGAACAATACGTACGCATTGGCCTGGCGGTCGACGGCCATCGAAAACGGCGTGTCGGCAAATCCAGTGGGGCAGTTCAGGCTGCCCACCGGCTTGAACTGCAGTTGATCAGGCGAAAAACTTAGCAATTGGTTGCCCTTAGTAACCACGTAGATAATTTTGGCGCGCTCGGGGCAGGCCTCGTTTGGGGCCACAGCATCGCTGCCGCTGTCGGGCGCGGCGGTGTCTTCGGGGTCTAGCAGCTCGGTCCAGTCGGTGTCGGGCTCGCTACTGGTGTCGGCGCCGCCGCTACTGCCCACATCCTGTGCCGAAACATCTTGTGCGGAGCTGTCTTGGCTGTCCGCGCTCGCACCGCCCGTCGTGTCGCCGGCCTTGCTATCGCTGCCCTTGTTCTCGCTGCCCTTGCCGTCGCCGGATGCGCCGCCGTCGAGGCCCGCGCCGCACAGGCATACACTAAAGGCGTCGCCGGCTGCGGAGCAGGTCTGCACGCCTTGCTCGGTCGCGGAACACCAGCAAAGCTGAGTCGAATTCGGTAGGCAGCCGCTCATCATGCCGCCGCCGCTTGAGGTGGTGCTGCAGGCGAGAAGCAAGCTGAAGGTGCTGGCAAGGAGAAGGCGTGCGATCATCAGGGCTCCAGCGTTCAAGAAGGGGGCGAACCGGCAGGCTGCCTACCATAAACTGGCGAGGCTGCGCTTTCAAGGTGATTCGACAAGAAGGCAGCCTTATTCTACCAATCGAAATTACAGCGATTTTGTTCTATGGGCTTGGATGCACGGCTCGTTGTCGGTAGGCTAGCTGCCCATGAGCCTACCTCGCCGGACTATTTTACTCACCCTTGGCCAGCTTGGTGTGGTCGCGTGTGCCCGCCAAGTGGCTGTGCCGCCTAGTCAACCCCAGCCGCAGGCAGCCCCCGCGCCCGCGTCGCTGCCGCCGCCCGCTGCGCGCGTTACGGTCGACCTGACGCACGACGTGGTGTGCCCTTGGTGTCGCATCGGCCACCACAACATGCGCACGGCTCTTAAGGAATTGGCGGGGACCAAAGTCGAGGTGCGTTTCCACCCCTTCTCGCTTAACCCCGATGCGCCGCCCGAAGGGGTCGATCTGCGGCAGCACCTGGCCGAGCGTTACGGAAAGGCCAATATCGACACGATGTTCGAGCGTGTGACCGCCACTGGCAAGCAGTATGGCCTGCACTTCGATTTTGCCAAGGTGCGTACGATGGCCGACACCTCGCTGGCGCATACGCTGCTTGGGGCGGCGCCGACCGAGCGTCAAGAGTCCCTGCTCGACGCGCTGCACAAGGCCCATTTTGAAGAGGGGATGAACCCGGGCGACCGCGCGGCGCTGCTGGCGGTGTGGGTGGCGGTGGGGCTCGATAAAGCCAAGGGCGAAGCTGTGTTGGCCGACAAGGCGGCGCTGCAGACCACCCGGCAGTTGGCGCTGGCGGCGGCGGAGCGGCACTTGGGTGGGGTGCCCCATTTTGAGTTCGCGGGGCCCGGCGGGCAGAAGTCGCTGCACGGGGGCCAGCCGCCCGAGGTGATTTTGCAGGTGCTGCGGGCAGTTGCGGGGTAGCGAAAGCTCAACGAGTAGCTAAATAGCTAGCAATTAGATTTAGGTATGTCTATTATAGTAGCTATTTATCAGTTGACAAGTGTTAAGCTTGTGCCGGTTTGGCTCCGCAGGTTGCCGTCGTGTACACTAGCTGGCGCGCCACCCAGGTTTGCGGGCCACGGCCGGAGTCTTGCGATGCAACTGCACTGTAGTATTCACATGAATCGTAACGCTTTGGCCAGGCTGGTGCTGGCGGCGCTGCTGGCCGGAACTGCAGCGTGCGGCGATGACCAGTCCGTGATTGGCCAAGCGGCGGTGGGCGACGTGGCGGGGGATGTCGCGGGGAGTGATATTGCGGCGCTCGATACGGCCAAAGTGGATACAACTCTGCAAGTTGATACGGGTTCGGACGCTGTGCCGCCCGACGTGCAGCCGGATGTGGCGCCGGATGGGACGCCGGACGTGCCGGTCGATATTCAGCCCGATGTGCAGCCCGATGTGCAGGACGACGTGCAGGCCGACGTGGCGCCGGACGCCGCCGAAGATGCCGCCCCCGACGTGGACAACGATGCGGCGCAAGATGCCGCCGTCGACATGGCCGAGTGCGCTACAATGGGTGATTGCCCTGTACTTGTAGGTAGTTGCTTTGCAGCTGCCTGTGTGTCGGGGCAGTGCGTTGCCCAAAAATTTGCCGACGGCACCGGCTGCGACGACAACAATGCCTGCACAGTCGGCGACTTGTGCCAGTTTGGCGGGTGCCAAGCCGGTCCAGCCGTGCCGTGCGACGACAGCAACCCGTGCACTAGCGATAGTTGCGAGCCTAAGACCGGCTGCGTCCACAGCAATTCGGCCCTACCGTGCAGCGATGGCAATGCGTGTACCGAGGGGGATGCGTGCGTCGACACGGCCTGCCAGCCGGGTGCCAAGCTCGCCTGCAACGACGGAAACCCTTGCACAGACGACACTTGCGACCCTGCCAAGGGCTGCACTGCCACCGCCAACGACGCCGCCTGCACCGACAACAATGCGTGCACGAGCAAAGATCAATGCGCGGGCGGACTTTGCATCCCTGGGGCCAGCTTGGGCTGCGACGATGGCAACCCTTGCACCACCGACAGCTGTGAGCCGGCCAGCGGCTGTAAAAGCGTAGCCAACACGCTGGCTTGCGACGATAACGACGCGTGTAGCCAGGGCGACCAGTGCAGCGGCGGCAGCTGTGCGCCCGGCAAGGCGGCGGTATGCAGCGACGGCAACCCCTGCACAGACGACAGCTGCGACCCCAGCAAAGGCTGCGTTTTTGTAGACAGCACCAAGACTTGCGACGACGGCAACGCTTGCAGCAATGGCGACAACTGCCTAGCTGGCGCATGCGTCCCCGGCCCGGCGCTGGGTTGCGACGACGGCAAGCCCTGCACCACCGACAGCTGCGACCCGGCCAGTGGCTGCAAAACCGTAACCAATACCATGCTTTGCGACGATGGCGATGCGTGCACGCTGGGCGACGTGTGCACCGCAGGCAGCTGCGCCAGCGGCAAGCCGGCCGTCTGCAACGACAGCAACCCCTGCACCGACGATAGCTGCAACCCGATCAAAGGCTGCATTTTTGAAACAAACACCAAGGCTTGCGACGACAACAACGCGTGCACCAAGGGCGATGTGTGCAAGTCGGGCGATTGTGTGCCGGGCATCCCCCCCGCGTGCGACGACGGCAACCCGTGCACCACCGAGAACTGTGACGCGGGCCAGGGCTGCAAAAGTATCGCCAATACAATAGCTTGTGACGACGGCAACGCCTGCACCGCCAAGGACGTGTGCCAAGGCGGCACGTGCACGCCCGGCAGCCCAGTCAGTTGCAGCGATGGCAATCCGTGCACCGACGACAGCTGTGCCGGCGAAAGCGGTTGCGCGTTTGTAGCTAATACAGCCAGTTGCAGCGACGGCAATATCTGCACGGTCAGCGATACCTGCGCCAAGGGGGCCTGCATCGGCGGTGCGCCGCAAGTGTGTGACGACAAGAATCCTTGCACTACCGATAGTTGCGACAGCAGCAAGGGCTGCGGCGCCGCGCCCAACAGCTTGCCCTGCGACGACGGCAGCGTGTGCAGCGTGGGCGACAAATGCGCGGGCGGCGAGTGCACGGCAGGGGTCACAATCGCCTGCAACGACGGCAACTTATGCACAGACGACAGCTGCGACCCCGCCAAGGGCTGCGTGTTCTTGGCCAACACTGCCACCTGCAGCGACGGCAACGCCTGCACCGCCAGCGACGCGTGCTCGGGCCAAAAGTGCCTGGGCGGCGCGGTCACCTGCGACGACGGCAACAGCTGCACCGCCGATTGGTGTGACCCCACAACGGGTTGCAAGACCTTGCCCCTGCCCATCGCGTGCGACGACGGCTCGGTCTGCACCAGCGGCGACGCGTGCAAGGGCACCAGCTGTGTGGGCACAAACATTGTCTGCGACGACAAAAACCCTTGTAGCACCGATATTTGCGACCCCATCAAGGGCTGCAGTGCCAAGGTGGCCCCAGACGGGACGCTGTGCGGCGAGGGCGGCGTCTGCACCAGCGGCGTCTGCAGCTTGGGCACAAGCTTGAATCCGGCCTCCAGTTGCTTGGCAATCTTGCAAGCCGCGCCCAAGACAGCTAGTGGCTTGTATTGGCTAGACTTTGACGGCGTGGGCAGCGACCCCGCGGTGCAAACCTGGTGCGAGATGAGCTGGGGCGGCGGCGGCTGGACGCTGGTGGCGGTCATGGGCACCGACGGCAGGCCCACCAAGTGGACAGGCGGCTTGTATCCCCGCCCCGCCGCTACGTATTATGGCCCCAAGGCCGATGCGAACTTGGGCGCACTGCTCGACCCGGCCAAGAACAACGGCGGATTCGCCAACTTTAGCGTGCCGGCCAAGGCGATTTTCGCCGGCAGCAAGACCCACGAGGTGCTCGCCTACATTGGCGGCGTGACCGACGACTACGTGACCGTGGCCTTGCCGGCGACCTGCAACCCCTTTGACTCACAGGTAAACTGCGCCGAGAACATCAGCACCGGCCTAAATATCTACCAAAGCGACGGCTCGTTGCTCACCGCCAACGGTCAGATGTGCGGCGGCTACGGCGATCCGTGTGGTTACAATGAGTTCGGCTTCCACTTGCTCGACGGCACCGACACGAGCGGCTGCGCGTGCCACCTGACCTCGACCGGCAGCGGCGTGCAGGCCATCGGCCGCGTGTGGACCAGCTTCAACCGCAGCGACGGCGGCTACTGGACCTCGGGCGTGCACAGCGCGTGGAAGGGTGCGTACAACCAAGTCGGCGCGCTTTTGGTGCGCTAACTCGCGGCGGAAGCGTGCGCAATAACCTGTAATGTAGGTGATTTATCGTGCAGATTGATGTGTGGAGCGATATCGTGTGTCCGTGGTGTGCGATTGGAAAGCAGCGGCTCGATGCGGCCTTGCGCACCTTTGCCCATGCCGACCAGGTCGAGGTGGTGTGGCACGCCTTTGAGCTGGACCCCACTCCCAGCGAAAAACGGCCTAAGTACAACAGTATTACCGAGTTACTGGCCAAGAAGTACGGCATGTCGCTGGCCCAGGCGCAGGCGGCCAACGAGCGGGTGGTGGCGACGGCGGAGCAAGAGGGCCTACAGTGGCAGATGGACAAGGTAATTCCCACCGCGACCTTTGACGCGCATCGGCTGCTGCAGCTGGCGGCTACGGTCGAGCTGCAGCCGCAGGTGATGGCCCGGCTGATGCAAGGCTACTTTGCTGAGGGTAAGAACCTGAGTGATCGCACGACCTTGGCAGCCCTTGCGGTCGAGGGTGGGCTGGATGCCACCCAGGTCGAAGCCGTGCTGGCGAGCGACCAGTTTGCCGCGGCGGTGCGCGACGATGAGCGTTTGGCGACCGAGGCGGGCATCACCGGAGTGCCGTTTTTTGTCATTGACCGCAAATATGCGCTGTCGGGTGCCCAGCCGGCGGCGACCATGGCCCGCGCTTTGGACGAGGCGTGGCAACGCAGCCAAGTCTAGCCAAAAAATCTCTACTACTTCATATGGTTGAAACCTATTTGGCGTCGCCTGGCCTGGCCAGACTGGGGGGACTGCGGGCCTAGGCTCGGCTGCGACGGCATTGGTCAATCCCTGCCCGCTGCCAGCCCTGAGCGTAGGGACGACGGCCCATGGCCTTTGACGCCGCCCCCAAAACCCCAGGTACGCTGCGGATGCCGCTCCTAAGGCCCCGTGAAGACAACGCCTTGCCGCCGGCGATCGCCATGGCCCCCGGCAGCACTAGCTGTGGCGGGCGGCATGGTTGCCAGCGTCGCGCTCGCCGTGCCGCCGGTGGTGGCGATGCAGGGTGCGCTGACCCGCGCTGGCGGTGGGCCGGTCGCCGATGGCGGCGGTTGGTCGATCGGCACCTGGGGCGTCGCGGCGAGAATCGTAGTCGATGCCGCCAGTTTCAAGCAGTTCTGCAGCAGCAAGGGCATGGCGCTGGCGGGTCGCGAGATCCAAAACCCGGCGGCTTGGCTGGCTATGAAGCGGGCTTTATGGGAGGACAATCACCCGCTCCACACTGCCGGTTGGCCCACCGGTGGCGCGCAGCTGCACATGCCCATGGTCAAGAAGCCGAACGTGGGGGCGCCGCCGCTGTCGACCTTTGACGACAAGCCCGCGGTGCTGCCGCCGAACCTGACCGGCGATGCCGGTGATACCAAGAATAACGAGGTGTTGTGTGGCTATGGGTACCACGCCGGCTGGTCGGACCCGAATCAGAACCTGCCGCCGGATCCCGAGGACTGGGCGCCGGCGAATCAGACGGGTGGTAGCTGGTATTCGTGTATGTTTTGGTAATAGGCAAGGCGGCGAACAGCCCCGCTTGACGAACCCGCAAGCCCGGCGCACAGTTGCGACGCCCTTGGGCCCCATCTCGCCGGGAGTCTGCCATGCCGCGTTCGCTCAGTCCTTTCGCCCGCTTGTGGACCGCCTTGCCGCTCGCCGCCTTGCTCGCTGGGCCATTCGCCGCCGCGGCCCTGGCCGCCACGCCCAAGACCACCGCCCTAGAAGGTGCACTCACGTCGCTCGGCGGCGGGCCAGTAGCCGACGGCGTCTACCCGCTCACGTTTGCTATTTACGCAGCTGAGACAGGTGGTTCGCCGGTGTGGAGCGAAGGACCGCTCAATGTCACTACCAAGAATGGCCAGTTTTCGTACCTTTTGGGCAGCAAGACGCCGCTCGATGCCGCCACCTTGTCGCTCGCAGGCGCTTGGTTTGGGGTGCAAGTGGCCGCCGATCCTGAGCTTGCTCGCCGCCCACTCGCTGCCACCGCTTATGCCTTGCGGGCCGCCGTGGCCGAGGCGCTCGACTGCTCGGGTTGTCTAAAGGCCGGCGCGCTCGATGCCGCGGTCTTGCAACCCTATGCTAAGTCTACGGATCTTTCGGCATATGCCAAGGCGGTTGACCTCAGCGGCTACGCCAAGACCAGCGATTTGGCGGATTATGTCAAGGCTGCGGCACTCGCCCCCGTTGCGGCGTCGGGCAGTTACAAGGACCTAAAAGACGCACCCAAGCTGGCACCAGTGGCCACATCGGGCGCCTACGGCGACCTCGCCAACGCACCCATTTTGCCTAAACTCGGCGCAACCTGCGGTACGGGCTTGGTTTTGCGCGGCCTCAAAGCCGACGGCAGCTACGACTGCATCGCCTTGCCCAGCGCCACACTGCCGGCCGACGGCCTCAGCGACGTGTCGAACGGCTTACTGACCGACAAGTACCTCGAATCCGTAAGCAGCGGCAAGACGCCGATCGCGGTCCCCGATGGCCTGCCAGCCGGCGTTTCCGACTCGCTCAACGTGCCCGACTGGGGCCTCGCCCAAAGCCTGACGGTGTCGGTTGACCTAGCCAATTCCGACATAACCAAAGTACGAATCACCCTTTACGACCCATCGGGCGGCAGCTACAAGCTATACGACCAGGGCGGCATCGGCACGGCGCTCAAGGGCAGCTGGCCCAGCCCCGACAAGACCCTTTCGGGCGACCTAACGGCTTGGGTTGGCAAGAATCCCAAGGGCTTGTGGTCGATTAACGTCGCCGACTTGGCCGGCACCAACGTGACCGACGGCGCCCTGAACACCTGGTCGATCACGGCCGGCACGGTGTCGAGCAAAAAGGTCACTTCGAACGGCATGTTCATCGCTGCGGGCGGCCTAAAGTTGCCCGTCGCCGCGACGCATCCGGTTACTTGCGACGGTTCGCAGATCGGTTATGTATATGTTAATACAGCTGAAAAGGCGATGTATGTTTGCAATGGCCAAGACTGGTTCCCCCTCGCGCTCGCCGTGTCGGGCAGCCAGAATGCGCCGGCGCTCCATTGCAAAGACCTGAAAGCGAAGATGCCGACCGCGCCCAGTGGCCAGTACTGGATCGACCCCGACGGCGGCGCCACCGACAATGCCTACCAAGCCTACTGCGACATGAGCAGCCAGGGCGGCGGCTGGACGCTGGTATCGCGCATGACCAACGGCTGTATGACGGACATGAACGCCGCCAAGGGTACCCTGACTTCGCCGAGCCAGCAGAGCTGCGCCAAGCTTAGCGATGCCGCCATCAACCAGCTGCGTGCCGCCAGCGGCAGCGACGGCATATTCTGGGGCTGGCACGACGGCAACCAATATCCACTGCCGGCAAGTGGTCGATTCCTTAAGATTATCAACGGCACATTCGATGCCTCGAATAGCCAAGGCGGCTTGCAGCAGCAGTGCAGTTGCAGCGCGGCCGGCCCCTGGAGCGGCACATACGAAGCGCACAGCACCATGGCTGGTGTTTACAATCACTCGTCGGGCGGCTGGCAATGCGTCACCGTTGGCCAGACGGGCTGCACCAGCGACACGGCCTTCACCTCAGGTTTGTTCTTGTACCAGCACGCTTTGCATCAGGCGGGCACGTTCCCGGCCGACTCGCACGGCGTGGCCGGCGGCTCGAACGGCTGGTTATTCGTGCGCTAATCAAAACCTAATCAAAACGCTCGCGTCCGCCACTGCTATGCCGGGCTAGACTGCCGGAACAGGCAACAGGTTGGCCGGCTTAATCAGCTTGTCGATCGGATACCCCAGTTCTGTCATGCGCTTGCGCACATGGGTATCGACTGCTTCGGGCAGCGTAGGCGAGCGGGCGAGCAGCCACAGGTACTTGCCCGCAGGTTCGGCAACCATGGCCCAGGTGTAGTCGTCGCTCAACTCAATGATCCAGTAACTGCCCCAAAACGGGCGGAAGAACGAGACTTCGAGCCGCGATCGGCTGGCTGGATCGACCACGCGCGCCACGCCGCGGCTGCGGTCAAAGCTGCCGTCGGCCTTTACGCAGGTATTGACGACTTGGATGAGGCCATCGGCGCGCGGCGCGTAGTCGGCGGTGACTGTGCCGCAGCTTGAGTCTTCGAAGCCGTTGGGAAGGCGATAGATTTCGAACCAGCGGCCGGCGTAGCGCGCGAGATCGACGCTGGGCACGGTGACCAAGGGCTCGCTGCGGGTGCGGTACACCGGCTGGGAGCAGCCCGTTGCCGTGGCGAAAAGTGCCCAAAGGGCCAAGAACTTGCGCAGCATGGGCATCCTCGCGCCGGACGCGCCGGCAGTGCAAGGTAGGATGCTGCTAACGGCACACAAGCTGCGCGCGTATTGCCGCCTCGCGACCAACAAATCTACGTGGGCGGCGGCATGACGACACTGCCTGGATCGCCTGATAGTCTTGTAAAATCGCTCGCTTCGCTACCCTATGGCGAGGTCGGCGGCCGGTTGGGTTTGATCG
>CAISBR010000169.1 GCA_903883645.1 uncultured Myxococcales bacterium
CATCGGCCGCTACCCCGAGATGACGCTGGCTGCGGCGCACAAGGCCACCGGCGATGCCATGGTGCTGCTCGAGCAGGGCGGCGACCCGGCCGAGAAGATGGTCGCCGAAAACGAGCGCAAGCGCGACGCAAGCACCGTGGCCGAGCTGGCCGAGGAGTACATCGAAAAGCACGCCAAGCCCAAGAAGCGGACCTGGCGAGAGGACGAGCGAATCCTGCAGCACGACGTGTTGCCGGTCATCGGCAAGCGCCGGCTCGAAGACATCAAGCGCCGCGAAATCGTGCGGCTGCTGGACGAAATCGTGCTGCGCGGAGCGCCGTATGCGGCCAAGCAGTGCCTGGCGGTGACCCGCAAGATGTTCAACTTTGCCGTCAAGCGCGGCCTGATGGAGCACAGCCCTTGCACGATGATGGACGCGCCGGCCAAGGTAAGTCGCCGCGAGCGCCTGCTAGATAGCGACGAAGTCAAGACCTTCTTGGCCGCCCTGCCCGACTTGCCCCTGTGGCCGCCCACCGCGATGGCGCTGCTGGTGGAGCTGCTGACCGCGCAGCGCTCGGGCGAGGTGGTGGCGATGCAGTGGTCCGACGTCAATCTGAGCGAGGCGATGTGGACCATACCGGCCGAGAAAGCCAAGAACGGCAAGATCCACTGCGTACCGCTCGCGCCGGTGGTCGTGCAGCTGCTGCAGGCGGCCCAGCGCATCGACATGGGCAAGGGTGCGGTGTTTCCCTCGCGCGACGACGGCTCGGCGATGGTGCAAACGGCTACTGCGCGGGCCCTGCACCGTCACCACGCCAAGCTGGCTAAGGCGGCGTTCACGCCCCACGACCTGCGGCGGACCGCTGCGACGCACATGGCGAGCATCGGCGTGCCGCGGCTGGTGCTCGCCAAGGTGCTGAATCACACGGATAGCGCGGTAACGGGCATCTACGACCGCTATAGCTACAACGCCGAGAAGCGCGAGGCGCTTGAGAAGTGGGCGACCCACCTTGAGACGCTGGGGCTGAACGAGGCGGTCGCGAAGTTCGAGGCCAAGTTGAAGTGGCAGACCGAGGGCAAGTGGTGGGACAAGCGGGTGGCGCGGGTCAAGGCGGCTTGAGGGCGGCTGGGTTACGGGCGGCCGCTGCTACGGGGAAACGACAGGCCGCGTACGCTGCTGCTACTCCTGGCTTGGACCAATCTGGTACACCAGCGCAAGAGCCACAAGCGCGTCGCCGGTTCGCACTGGACCCAGGCCGTCGAACAACTCGACCGGCTTGAGCGCAGGCGCCACACGCGTCAGGTACTCGCCAACGTCGCGGCGCAACGGCTCGGACAGCGCAAACCGCGTAGCCGGCGTGAGCAACTGGGCGAGCCGCAGCACATCCATCGCGTGCTTGCGGATCGTCTTGCTATCGACGGGTTCGCCGCGCGCCTTGCGGTCCGTCAGGTCTAGCCACGCCCGCGCCTTAAGAACGATCAGAGCCTCTTCGCGCAGCACGGGCAGCGCCGACCGCACGATGCGATTCGCCAGTATTAGCGCGTAA
>CAISBR010000170.1 GCA_903883645.1 uncultured Myxococcales bacterium
GCCCAAAACTTTAGGCAAACTGGCGGTCTATACGGGCCCGTCGAACTTGTGCACGGCGTTTGCCGTCTGCACCGCCGCGCGGATGGGGCTCAAGTGTGCGTTTCAGGGCGGCGGGCTGGCGGAATGGCCGGTTGAGGCTGGCGGAGACCTTGTCGCGACAGCAAGCAGAGTCGGTCCGGCGGTCGGTCCCTCCCTTGACACCCGCCCCAAAATCCCCGAAAAACCAACCCGACCACCCGGTCAATAATTTCCGGAGCTCCAAAATGTCCGAATCCCCCCAAACCATCGCCGACCTCCTCCAGACCATCCCCGACCCCGACCCATCCCAGACCGCCGAAAGCTACCTAACCACCCTCGCCGACACCGGCTACCAAGCCCAAGTCCAGGCCAACGCCTACCGCATCAAGCTCGGCCTCACGCTTTTGGCCCACAAACCCAGCGCCCGCAAAGGCGTCACAGCGTGGGAAACGGAGAACGCCGGCCGCCTCGGCATCGAAGTCCGCCAGCTGCGCAACTACTGCGCGGCAGCCAAGACCGTGAGCGCTATCGCCACTACGCTAGCCGTGACCGTGCTCGACCGGCCGCTCGCCAAGGTGGTAGTCGAAGCCAAGCGCCTGCAGGCCGGCCAGCCCAGCGACAAGCCGCCGCGCAAACAGCGCGACCCCTACCGCGAGGCCGTCGGCGCAGTCATGCGGCTAGTTCAGCAGGTGGCGCCGGAGCAACAGATGGCGTGGCTCGATACCTTCCGCACCGACACCGAGGTGGCGCTGGCCGAGGCCCAGGGGCAGGGCGCGGCGATGGATTAGCGGGGTCGGGCGAAACAGATTTTTCCGCTATTGGCACTCGAATTGCCAATAGGGGCCCGCCGCCCCAGCACAGCCCCGCGCCACCGGCACAGGCCCGCAGGGCGGCAGCGCGACCGAGCGTTGCCGCCGCCGGGAGCAAGTACTACAGAATTGCGCATGACTTTGCTGCGACCGGCGGCCGTGACGGGACGGCGAGGCCAAGGACTTGCGACTTTCGCCGGGTCTCACTTGCCGAGCCGGGGCGCCCAAATCCCTACCATTAAACAGAAATAGCCAAATGGGGAAAGATGCAATACCTGACCCTCAGCCCGCCGCCACCGACCGCTCGTACAGCGCCTCGGGCGCCACGTCGACCTCACCCGGCCACACCACCGTGCCATATTCCACCCGCGCCGCCGCGAACAAGCGCGCGTCCTGCAACGGCACAAACGGCTTGCGCCTCAGCCAGCTGGCCATGTCGAGTCGGCGCCGTTCGCCGTTTTCAAACGTCAGCAGCAGGCGGAAGTTGGGCTCCACTTCGACCGCAATTACATCAAGAAGCTCGTGCACAGTGGCCCCCTACTGTAGCGGTGCGATCTTGTAGGGCTGCTCGCCGGCCAGCGCCAGCTCCCAGTCGGCCAGCAGTTCATCGCGGTGGATTTCGATCCACGCCTGCAGCAACTTCAACTGCTTGGGCGGAAAGGTGCCGGCCAGCACACTGCCGTCGCCAATCGCCACCGAGGCCTTCTCCCCAGCGTAGCGCACGTGGATGTGCGGCAGGCTGTGGCGCTCGCCTTCTTCGAAGAACATCGACACCAAGATGCCGTAGAACATGCTGATAGTTGGCATGAATACCTCGCGAACGGCCACGGCATCACCCCACGGCTCTGGCAGGGCTCGCCTCAAGTCAGTTTGGGCAGCGGGTGCGCAACCGTCAAGCCCCGCGCTGGCCGAGGCCCAAGGGCAGGGCGCGGCGATGGATTAGCGGGGTCGGGCGAAACAGATGTTTCCGCTATTGGCACTCGAATTGCCAATAGTGGCCCTCGGCCCCAGCACAGCCCCGCGCCACCGGCACAGGCCCGGAGGGCGGCAGCGCGACGGAGCGTTGCCGCCGCCGGGAGCAAGTACTGCAGAATTGCGCATGACTTTGCTGCGACCGGCGGCCGTGACGGGACGGCGAGGCCAAGAAGTTGCGACTTTCGCCGGGTCTCACTTGCCGAGCCGGGGCGCCCAATTCTCACCAAATCAGCAGGTTCGGTCTAGCGGGTAATGGGAAATACCTGACACCCACGCTCACTTCGGCAGCCGCTTCGCCATATCCTCGAGCGCCCGCACCGCCGCCTCGGCCCCTTGCGCCTCCAGCCAGGCACGCCGGTGCTCAGCAAACGCTGCGTACTCAAGCTCGGCCCTCGCCAGCGCTTCTTTGTTGCTCACCGTCCCAGCATGGCCGAGCACGTTGCGCTCGTTGAACCGCAAAAACTCGTTGAGCTTCGTCTCCCAGTCGCGCAGGAACACCTGCTTGCGGCGGCGGGCCTGGTCTTCAGCGTAGTCGAGCCACATCACCACGATGCGGTTCAGTTCGTCGATCTCAGCGCGCTGCAGGTAGTTCTTGGCCGTACCCACATCGGCCTTGCGCACCGCGTCGCCTTTCCAGCTGGTCAGGCCCATATTCGGCTGGGTATGGTCGGCGCGCTCTGCGATGATTTCGGCCGCGGTCTTGCCGGTGGCGGCAAAGTGCAGCTTGTTCTGCATGACCTTGAAGAACTCGCTCGTGTCGGGCGCCGATGCGCTGTAGTCGGCGGCCATCTTGAAAATCTCTTGCACGCGCAAGTACATCCGTCGTTCGCTGGCGCGGATGTCGCGAATGCGCGCAAGGAGCTCGTCAAAGTAGTCGGGCACGCTCTGGCCAGCTGCGGGCGGGTTGCGCAACCGCTCGTCGTCCATCGTAAAGCCCTTGACCAGGTACTCTTGAAGGCGCTCGGCGGCCCAGCGGCGGAACTGTGCGCCACGCGGCGAGCGCACGCGGAAGCCGACCGCCAAAATGGCCTCAAGATTGTAGTGTTTTACGCTGCGCTGCACGTCGCGGGCGCCTTCACGGGCAACTTGTAAGTACTCCTTACAGGTTCGATCTGCGTCGATTTCGCCGTCGGCATACAACCCGCGCAGGTGTAACGTGATGTTCTGGGGCGTCGTCTGGAATAGGTCCGCCATCAGCGCCTGGGTGAGCCAGATGGTCTCGCCGTCGAGCCGGCACTCCACACGGTTGCGGCCGTCGTCGCTGGTGTAGATGAGAATTTCGCCGGTTCGCGCCAGGGTGTTGGTCATCATCGCGGGCTCCGCACGGCGCAGTGGGCGAGCGCCCCGATTGCCGGTCCAAAACGCGGACTGAGCTTGCGACAACTTGCTCGCTTGCGTCAATCAGCCAACCAGCGATAAGCCGAAACACCAGGATCCCTACCGCGAGGCCGCCGTCGCGCCCACAGCCCCGCGCCGCCGGGAGAAAGTACTTCGGAATTTCGTATGACTTTGCTGCGACCGGCGGCCGCGACGGGACGGCGAGGCCAAGGACTTGCGAACTTTGCCGGGCCCCACTTGCCGAGCCGGGGCGCCCAACTCCGGATTTACGCCGCAGGGCTCTCTGGTCACAAACAGCTTCGCGGTTGCATGCCCGCTCGCCGTACCCTGCCACGCCTGGTATCCGATTGCTGTTCGTCGGCCCGCAACTTCGCCTCGCCGCTTCCTTCACGCGGGCCTCACGGCTTCGCGCTCTGCGGTTTGCTACGCTCGCTGTGACCAGCTTGCGGAAGGACTTGCACCTCCTGATCAGCGCCCATGTCGGGCGCACATACGGCGCCCATCGCCATGGGCTTGGGTCGGGAATTTCCGGGCCGCTCGCGCACGAATCGGATGGTTAAGAACTAGCTACGTCATTGAAATACCTAATTAACTGCGACGAATACGGAGCGGATACCCTTTGCGGGTCACCGACTTCGACCTCGCCGCCGCTGGCCGTGGCCGGGTCGATGCCGCCCGAGGTTGCGGACATGGTTTGCCGGCCCGAGAGGGGCAAGTCGGCCACGAGCCCCACAGCGAGGCCAAACGTATCGCTCGGTGTGATCAGCAACTGCGGGTCCACGGTCACGTTCACGCCGTCGTAGGCGCTAGTGAAGCTACCGTCGCTGGAGTCCGACTTGTAGCTGAGCAAGCTCACGCCGCCCCGCAACCACAGGCTGATCCGCGGCGACAGCCCCATCAAGTAACCGACCCGAGGCGTTAGCACTAGCCCGCTCACCGAGCCCTTGGTGTCGGTCTCCGTCACATTCGCCTTGGTCACTGCGCGCTTGCCACCCACGGTCGAGAACGCCACGCTCCCGCCAGAAGTCCAGCCCGAGGCGAACACGCGGTCAATGCCCAGGCGCGGGTCGCATAGCGGCGAAGGGCTGGTCCCCCAGGCGCCAAACACGTTCAGCGTATCTACCGTGGTCGAAGAACCGTCGAACGACACGCTGCTTTCGACGGCCTGCCCGAACGAGACCAGGCGGTCTGCCGACAGCAACAGGCCAGGACTGGAGGCAAAGGGCGAAGGCTCGGCGTGGGCGGGGCTGGCCGTGGCTGCGCACGCCAGGCCAGCAAAGGCCAAAACAGCTACCACATGGCTCAAAAATCGCATCGACATAAGACAACTCCTTGTTGTTGTTGGGTAGAATCAGACACCACTACCATCGCACCCTCACTTGCTGTCGTCTGGCTCCGCCCGGCAATCGTCGAGGCGGCGGCAAGTGCCACTGACGTCGAACACCATGGCCTTGCCGCAGCCGGTGGTCCGCCACTGGTCGCGGAGATCCGCGTCTGCCTTGACGACGCTCGCCAGCCAGCCCAAAGTGGCAAGCAGGTCGCAATGGCCGTCCGGTCGCCGCGTCGTGCTCAAGTCCAAACCCCGTCGCCCAACTCTGCCGCTGCGCCGCTTGGCTGCTGCCTCGGTGGCCGTGTTGCTGTTGGTCGTGGCGAGCACCGCGGTTCTTTACGTGCAAGTGCGCAGATCTGCGGATGATGCCCTGCTGGCGCGCGCTTTGGATCGGGCGACTGGCCTGGCGCTGGCGCAGCGATCGATGCCGCTAGACGATGGTGTGTTGGCACGACTTGCGGCCGGGCTGGTCGACGTGACGGTGCTGCACGCTGTGGTGCTGGGTCCAGACGGCAAGCCAATGGGCGATGGCAGGCTGTCCGATGTGGAGCCCCAGCGCGCTCAAGAGATGGCGTCGGCAGTGACCCAAGACGGCGTGTGGCGCGCCTATCGGCCGGCCGGTCTGCTGGGCGTCGAGCGGTTTGAGCTGTGGTATCCTCTATCTACGCCTGACGAGACCAAAGAGCCGCTGCTGCGCCCCGGGCCGCCTGACATGGGTCCGCGCGTGCTGCTCCTTGTGCTCGACCCCGGACCCGAGCAACGCACCGTGCGTCAGGCGGTCGTGCATGCGGCGATCATCACGGTACTGCTGGTGTTGCTGTTATTATTGACGATTTGCCAGGTGCGGCAGGCTGCCAAACAGCGACTGCAGGACGAAGAACGCGCCAACGAGCGACGGTTCCTAGAGCTTGGACGCTTGTCGGCGGTGTTGGCCCACGAGATCCGCAATCCTTTGGGGGCGATCAAGGGCTTTGCCCAGCTGACCTCGACGCGATTTGGCGCTGACGACCCTTCACGCGGCGACATGGACGTCATCGTCAGCGAGTCAACGCGTTTGGAGCGTCTGGTCGAGTCGCTGCTGCGCTATGCACGTCCGCTTGACCTGCAGCGGCAGGACACCGATCTGGGCGAGTTGCTTGCACAAAGCGTGCGTTTGGCTGCGGCCGAGGGTGGGGCGTCGATGGTGCTTGAGCCTCCGACCGCGGTGAGGCTTGCCGTCGACCGCGACCAACTTGGGCAGGCGCTGGGCAACATCTTGCGCAATGCCATACAGGCGGCGGGCAGCGAGGGTCGGGTGGTGGCCCGGCTGGTCGGCACGCCCACCGAAGTGCGGCTGGAGGTCGACGACAGCGGCCCCGGCATTGCGCCCGAGTTGCGCGACGAGATCTTCGAGCCATACTTTACGACCAAGGCCACTGGCACCGGCATTGGCCTTGCCGTGACCCGGCGGATTGCGCAAGCCCACGGCGGTCGCATCGACATCGCCAGCCCTGTTGGCACCACCGTGGGCAGCCCGGCCGGCACGCGCATGACCATCGTCTTGCCGCGCGTTGGGCCTTGACCGAGTCCCGACCTAGCCAGCGTGTCTGGGTGTGGCGAACGTGTCTGGGTGTGGCGAACGTGTCTGGGTGTGGCGAACGTGTCGTGGTGTGGGGCAATCGCGTCGGTCCGGCCACCTGCAGCGTCGTGACCTTGTTGTGGAGCATCGCATGAGCAAAGCTGAAAAACCTGCCCCGCTGGCCCGCGTGCTGGTGGTCGACGACCAACCGGCGTTTCGGCGCTTGCTGGCGCGCATCTTGGACGAGGCTGGCTACGAGGTCGAAGAAGCCGCCGACGGCCACATTGCTCTGGCCCTGGCGCGCAAACGGCCTGTGCACCTGATCTTGACCGATATTCGCATGCCCGGGATGGACGGCCACGCCCTGCTCGCCAAGGTGCGCCAAGAGATGCCCGAGACACAGATCGTGCTGCTGACGGCTTTTGGCTCGGTGCCCGATGCGGTCGAGGCCATGAAACAAGGCGCTTTTGACTACCTGACCAAGCCGCTGGCCAATCCCGACGAGCTCAAGCTGGTCGTCGAGCGCGCACTGCAGCACCGCCGGCTGCTGGACGCCGAAGCGGTGCGGCAGTCTGAGACCGATGTCGATCTGGTCTGCGCCGACCCGGCGATGTTGCAGATCTACGAACAAGTCAAGCGGCTTGCACCGACCCAGGCCACGGTGCTGCTGACCGGCGAGAGCGGCACGGGCAAGGAAGTGATCGCGCGGACCCTACACGCGCTGTCGACACGGCGCACCGGTGCGTTTGTGGCGGTCAACTGTGCCGCACTGTCCGAAGGTCTGCTGGATTCTGAGCTGTTTGGGCACGAAAAGGGCTCGTTTACTGGGGCCGACAAGCAGCGGCGCGGTCGTTTTGAGCTGGCCGACGGTGGCACACTGCTGCTGGACGAAGTGGGCGAGATGAGCCCGGCCCTGCAGGCTAAGCTGTTGAGAGTGCTGCAAGAACGCCAGGTTGTGCGGGTGGGTGGCGCTGCGACGCTGACGGTCGACGTGCGGGTCATTGCGGCAACCCATCGGGATCTGAAGGCAAGGGTTGCGGCGGGTACTTTTCGCGAAGACCTGTACTACCGTCTGGCGGTAGTTCCGGTGCACCTGCCGCCCCTTCGCGAGCGCAAGACAGATATCATGGCACTCGCCAAGCACTTTTTGGACAAGGTGGGGCGGAGATATGGTCGACCGGGCTTGCGCCTGGATCCACCAGCCGAAGAGGCCATGGTCCGCTATACCTGGCCCGGCAACGTGCGCGAGCTGTACAACGTGGTCGAGCGGTCTGTGGTGCTGAGCCACGGGCACCTGATCGGCACTAGCGACCTGGCTCTGGGCGTTGGCGAGAGCGCGCAGCCTGTGGGCGACACGTTGAACCTGGCCAATCTGGAGCGCGAGGCCATTCACCGCGCCCTGGTTCAGACCAGCGGAAACCGTCGCGAAGCTGCCGACCTGCTTGGTATCAGCCTGCGTGCGCTGCAGTACAAGCTAAACGAGTATGGGCTGCGCTGACTCGGGCCAGCTGCGGAGCCGCGCCTGCCATTGCCGCGCTCACAGCTGCTCGGGGACCAACCGGTCCAGCGCCTCGGGCGCAATGCCGGTGAACTCGGCCTGCAGTTTTATGATCTTGCGCGTTTGAATCTGCGTCGGTGCGATCCATAGGCGCGCAATGGCGACAATCGCGACCAGCATCGCCAGCAACACTACCAGCATGGTGCCGACGTCGTTGGCCGTGGCTCGCTGCACGCCCAGCGCGACCGAACCCGCAATGATGGCCAAAATTGACAGCAAACCAAACCACTTGGCCCGGCGCATGGCAGAGAAATGCGTCTCGCACAGCGAGTAGGTCAGCGTCGCCTTTTTGCGGGTGACCAGGGCGCCGATGATGTAGGGCAGCACGCGCAGCAGCAACAGGGCGTAAATCCACGGCGGGTGCCAGTAAAACACTTGGGTGCGAGACTGCAGCGCCTGGTCGGTACCGCATTTGAGGCACACCGGCCCCAAAGCGGCCAAGGGCGGCGCAATCAAGACGTTGCCGTCGCGCAACAGTCCGCCGTCGGGGTCGAGTGCCGGCAGGTCGTCGAATCGCTACGGGTTTTCGATGGACATGGCGCTCCTTCGCAGGGGGGTGCGCAAGCTGGCCTGAGGCCGAAAGGCTGTCAATCGGGGCATGACGTGCAAAATTTGCACAACCCCATGCGCAGATTTTGCATCCGTCGCGCCGCGGCTCGCTTGCTAATGCCTTGAAAATGCTTGTAACAGCACTTGGCACGCTTCGTGCTTCACTACAGACTGCGCTGCTCGGTCGGCGCGGAGAGCCACGGACCATGTACCAACACCTTGCCCTCAGCGACAATGGCTTCTTGTTCGACACGCGAACGGGCAATACGTTCACGCTCAACAAGACTGCGACTTTCTTGCTCAAATCATTGATCGGCGGCACGCCCGACGCGCAACTGGCGGCCCTGCTGGTCGAGCAGTTCGAGGTCGATCCCGACACGGCACGCCGCGACATTGAGCAGTTCAACTTTCGCCTCAAGGACCTGCGGCTGGGTGCGGAGGACGGACAATGAGCCGCCTGACTATCGCCGTCACCGGTCTGAATGCGACCGACAATCCCGGGCCGGGCGTGCCCGTCATCAGGGCGATTCGCGACGCTGATCCCAATTGCTGCATCATTGGCCTAGGTTACGATGCCCTGGACCCAGGCGCCTACATGGAGGGCATTGCGGACCACGTGTACCTGATGCCGTACCCGTCGCAGGGCACCAGTGTCACGCTGGAGCGGCTGACCCAGATTCAGGCCCAGACGCCGATTGATGTGCTGATTCCGACGTTGGATTCGGAACTTGCTGGCTTCTTGAAGCTGGAGCCCGAGCTGCGCGACCTGGGGATTCGCACCTTTTTGCCGTCGGCCGAGAGCCTGCGCCTGCGCGCCAAAGACCACCTGGGGCAGCTGGGTGAGCGCGGCGTGCGGGTGCCCCAAAGCATCAACCTGACCGACGCGGCGGCGATTGCGCGCCTGGACGAGCAGATTCGCTTTCCGGTCATGGTCAAAGGCCAGTTCTACGAGGCGTCGATGGCCTACTCGCCCATGGAGGTGCACGGCCACTTTGAGCGGCTGCGGGCCAAGTGGGGTTTGCCCATTATTCTGCAAGAGTACGTGGCTGGCGTTGAGTACGACGTCACGGTGCTGGGCGACGGCAAGGGTGGCGTGGTGGGCCAGGTGCCGATGCGCAAGATGCAGCTGACCGACAAAGGCAAGGCTTGGGGCGGTGTTACGGTGGCCGATGCGGCGCTGACCGACTTTGTCAACACGACCATGGCGGCGCTGCAGTGGCGCGGGCCGTGCGAGCTCGAGATCATGCGCGCCCACGAGGGTGGAGCGTGTCATCTGATTGAAATTAATCCACGTTTCCCGGCCTGGGTGTACCTGTGCGCGGGCGCGGGGCGCAACCTGCCGTGGGCGACCGTGCAGCTCGCGCTGGGCAACCACGTTGAGCCCATGCCGCCGCCGCTGCCGGGCGTGCTGTTCTTGCGCCACAGTCTGGACCAGGTGTGCCAGCTCTCTGATTATCAAGCGCTTACCACGGTTGGTGAGCTGCACCGCGAACCCACAGCTGCAGCAGCGACTCAGGAGGTTGCATGAACCGCCAATCTTACGAAAAGCCCACGATCTTGAAGCATCAGGCCGCACTCGCCAACAAGTTTGGCCGCTCGCCGGGAGCCCGGGCGCTAGAGCGCATTGACGGTCAGAAGGTCACGGACCTGGCGCGCCAATTTGGCAGTCCGCTGTTCGTGTTTAGCGAGCACCGGGTGCGGCGGGCCTACCGCGAAGCGTACCGAGCGTTTTCGCAGCGTTATCCCAAGGTGCAGTTTGCCTGGTCGTACAAGACCAACTACCTCGATGCCATCTGCCGCATCTTTCACGAAGAGGGTTCGTGGGCCGAGGTCGTCAGCGAGCACGAGCTGAACATGGCAAAACGGCTAGGGATCCCCGACTCGCACATCTTGTTCAACGGGCCGCACAAGCCGCTCGAAGCGCTGGAGTCGGCGCTGCTGGCGGGTACCCACGTGCACGTCGACCACTTTGAAGAGCTGTATGCCTGCGAGCGGATTGCCAAAAAGGCCGGGCGCGTGCTGGGCGTGACGCTGCGCGTCAACATGGACGTGGGCATCTATCCGCGCTGGGACCGCTTTGGCTTTAACCTGGACAATGGCGAGGCCATGGACGCCGCGCGGCGCATCGCTTCTGGTGGTCACCTGCGGCTCGACGGGCTGCACTCGCACATTGGCACTTATATTACCGATCCCACGGCGTATGGGCGCATGGCTGGCAAGCTGTCCGAGCTGGCGCTAGCAGTGCGGCGCGAGACGGGCATGGTGGTCAAAAGCCTGGATGTGGGCGGCGGTTTTGCCTCGCGGGCCACGCTGCACGCCCAGTACACCCCGGGCACCGATGCGACGCCGCCGATTGACGACTATGCCGAGGCCATCTCGCGGGCCATCCTGGGGGCGGGCTTTGCCGCGGGTGAGCTGCCAACCCTGTTCTTGGAGACGGGCCGCGCGCTAATCGACGATGCCGGCTTTCTGATTACCAGCGTGGTGGGCAGCAAGCGCTTGGCCGACGGGTCGCGCGCCCTGATCATCGATGCCGGCGTCAACGTGCTGTTTACCAGCTACTGGTATCGCCACGACGTGCTCCCGGCCGAGGACCGCGGCGGAATGCTAGAGGATACAGTAGTGTACGGTCCGCTGTGCATGAACATCGACGTCGTGCGACCCAGCGTGATGCTGCCGCCGCTTGAGGTGGGCGATTTGCTGGTGGTGCGGCCGGTTGGCGCGTACAACGTCACCCAGTCGATGCAGTTCATTCGGCTGCGACCGGCGGTGGTGCTGATTGGCGAAGATGGGCAGATCGACGTGATCCGCCGCGCCGAAGAGCTGGACGACCTGAAGAATGCCGAAAGCCTGCCCGAACGGCTGGCAGCAAGGTAGCTGATGAATGCAGAGCACCTGATGGTCGCCTTGCCCACGACCCCGGACACGTCGCTGCCCAGTCAGGCTGTGGCTTGGCTGCGGCGCGGCCGTGCCCAGGTGCAAGGTGTGCTGGCAAGCTATGGACTGGTGTTGTTTGGGCCGCGCGGCTGGGCGGCGCTGGCCCTGGCGTTGTCGACCTTTCTGCAGCCCGAGCGAGGACTTCTGGGTCTGCTGGGTTTGCTGTCGGCGCGTCGGGTGGCCACTTGGTTTGCCCCGGCGACCCGCGCGCACGACCTCGACTGGCTGGGCTGCAACGGTCTGCTAACTGGGCTGATTCTGGCGCTGTTCTTTCAGCCTTCGCCAGCCTTGGCAGCGGTGGTGGTGGCTGCGGCGCTTCTGGCCACCCTCTCGGCAGTTGCACTGCGTCCGCTGGCCGATCGCTACCTGGGCGTGCCGCTGCTGTCGCTGCCGTTTGTGCTCGCCGGCTGGCTGGCGCTGTTGGCGGCGCGGCGTTTTTCTGAGCTTCAGCCGGTGGTAGCAGTGGCGACAGTTGAGCCGACGTGGCTGCCCAGCTTGATGATTCCGCTGTTGCGCTCGCTGGGCGCGGTGTTCTTGCAGCCCACGACGGCGGCAGGGGCGCTGGTGCTGCTGGGGCTCGCCAGCTGGTCGCGTTGGGCGGCGGTGCTTGCAGTCCTGGGCTTCTTTTCGGGCTGGGCGATGTACACCTTGCTGGGTGGTCCGCGCACCGACCTGGAGCAGCACTTGCTGGGCTTTAATGCCATCTTGTGCGCCATTGCGATGGGGGGCGTGTTTGTCGTGCTGTCGCCGGGCTCGCTGGTGCTGGCAGCGCTGTCGGCGGCCCTGGCGACGCTGATGGGCTCGGCGATGCTGAGTGCGTTTGCACCCTTGGACCTGCCCGTGCTGGCGGCGCCGTTTATCGCCGTAACCGACGCCCTGCTGTTGGCCATGATGCACCGCCTGGGCGGTGGACCCCTACAGCTAGTACAAGGGATGCCAGGGCGACCCGAAGACAACCTGGGCTACGTGCTTCAACACGCGCGGCGCTATCCGCCTGCAGGGACAGCGCTTTTGTACCTCCCGGTGCTTGGCCGCTGGACGGTGACGCAGGGCCCCAACGGCCAGCCCACCCACCAGGGGTTGTGGTCGCACGCCTGGGATTTTGAGATTGCCGACGATGGCGGCCACCGCTGGCGCAATGCGGGCACAGAACTGCACGACTTTTATGCCTTTGGTGCGCCCGTGGTGGCTCCAGCCGACGGTCGTGTGGCGCGCGCGGTCGGCCACCTGGAAGACAATCCTATCGGCCACGTCGACATTGCACACAATTTTGGCAACGCGGTGGTGTTGGCGCATGCCGGTGGCGTGTTCTCGGCGCTGTGCCACCTGCAGCAGGGCAGCTTGCTGGTGCGCGAGGGCGACGTTGTAGTGCGCGGTCAAGTCGTTGGTCGTGTTGGTAATTCTGGCCGATCGCCGGTGCCCCATTTGCACGTGCAGCTGCAGTCCAGCGCCGACGTGGGAGCGCCGACTTTGCCTGGCGAATTCTTGCAGTTCATTCGCTCGGCGCCTGAAGGTCGGCGGTATGAGACCCACGGCAGTCCCGATACCGGCGACGTGGTCGAAGCGGTGCAGGGCGACGATGCGGTGAGGCGCGCGCTGGCCCTGCCGCCGGGCTCGAGCTGGACCTGGCAGGTGCAGGGCAGCGGTTTGCCCGAGCGCGAGACGTGGCGCAGTACTCTGGACGGGCTGGGGCGCCGTCAGCTGCAGAGTTTGGATTGCGCAGCGGGACTTTACATGGACGACGCCTACGCCACCGTGCTGGACTACGCGGGACCGGCTGACCGCTTGCTGGCGCTGTTTGCCCTGGGCGCCGCGCGGGTGCCGTTCTTGGGCGATGGCTCGGTCAGCTGGGTCGATAGTCCGTCGGGCCTGCCCTTTATGTCGCCGCTGGCGCGCGCTGGGGTCGAGTTGGTCCTGCCGTTTACGGGCAGCGGCGCCGTGCAGACCGAGAGTCGCCTGCGCGTGGCGGCCGAGGGGATTGTCGTCGAAACACTTGTGCGCGCAGAGGGTTCGCTGGCCCGGCGCCTGCCCGAGCGCATCGAACTGGTTCTGCGCCCCGACGTGGGCCCTGTGGTGCTGCGGGCCTTTAGGGGGCAACAGCGAGTTGTACTGGCCCAGCTGACCACCGACAACGACAGCGAGGTGACGCGATGAAGGCACAGTGGCTGATGATGCTGACCTTTGTGCCGGTTGTTGCGTGGGCGCAGGGAGGGCCCGACTCGCCAGAACCCCAGCCGCCGCCGCAGCCCGCCGCCGAGCCGGCCGAGGTGCCCGCCGATGTGACCGCGGTCGAGGACAGCGCCTTGCGCATGCTGCGGCTGCGGCTGGAGGCCTGCGAAGCGCGACCCGAGGCCGCACGCACTCTCGCCGAGCCCGCCGGTGCGACCAAGCAACCGAGCTCTCTGCTTGGGCAAGTGCGGCCCCATGCCGCGATTTGGGGCAGCCATTTGCGCTACACGAACCAGTGGAACCTGTCGCAAGTCAGTGCTTTGACTTTGCTCGCTGGTGTCGACACGCCAAGCTGGGGCGGCTGGATGGCGATGGCGCTGTCTCAGACCAGCCTGAACTACGCGAGCAATGATTTTCACCAGTCGACGCATCTGGCCGGCGGTTGGGCGCGCTGGAATGACTTGCGCTTGGGCGCGACCTTGGGGCAGCTGGCGACCAACTCGACCACCACCGATGGCACGTGGCTGGCGGGCGCCGACGCCCTGTGGCTGCCAGGCACACTGGGGCTGGGGTTGAGCGCTGTCGACACCAAGTACCCCAGCCGCAACGTGCTGCAGCTTGACCCACAGGTGGTCTGGGTCGCGTCGCCCCGGTTTGAAGCTGCGGTAGGCGCAACGGCGATCCGGACATCTGGTGCTTGGAAGCTGTCGGGGCATGTCGGTGCGACTTGGCGGCCATTTTCGGCTTGGGATCTGAGTGGCTTGGTGTGGTACGGCGCGCGCCAGTACGCGGTCGAGGCGGGCGGCCTGTCGGTCTGGAGCAACGACGACACGTTCTGGGCTGGCTATCGCATCACGGCAGCCTGGCGAGCGCTGGACAAGCTGGCGCTTGAGGCGACGTGGCTGCACGACCTGGGCAGTGCGCAGGGTGGCTTGACCCACGATTTTCAACTACTTGGCGGCACGGTGGGCGTGCGCGCATCGTTCTAGTGGAGGAAGTTATGCAAAAGATCTTGAATAGACATGGACTTGGTGTTGCGGTGCTGCTCCTGGCCCTGGCCGCCGTGCCGGTCCTACACGCCGAAGAGCCACAGACGCAGGCGGGCACCGAAGCCAAGGTCGCAGAGTTGTTCGAGAGCTCGTTTTCACACGAGGCCACGGGCAACAACCAGCGAGCACTGGCCGACATGCAAGAAGCCGTCAAGCTTGCGCCGCAGCACTATCTTGCCAACCTGCGCGTGGGGTGGCTTGCCTACGGGCGGCAGCGTTACGACGAGTCGATTGCGGCGTACCAACGGGCCACAGAGCTTGCTCCCCGCGCCCTAGAGCCACAGCTGGGCGTGATGCTGCCTCTGATGGCGGCCAAACGCTGGGCCATCGCCGACAAAGTGGGGCGGAGCATTCTTGCCGTGGCGCCGCGCAACTACCTGGCCACCAGCCGACTGGCCTATATCGCCTTCTCGCAAGCCAAGTTTCACGAGTCCGAGGTGTTGTATCGGCAGGTGCTGGACGACTATCCCGGCGACATTGAGATGATGCTGGGCCTGGGGTGGGCGCAGCTGCGACAGGGCAAGGCCGCCGAGGCGCGCCAGATGTTTCGGCAGGTGCTTGGCATCAGCCGGCAAAACGCGAGCGCCAAGGCCGGGTTGGAGGCCTTGAAATGAGAGCGATTGTCGCGCTTGCCCTGTTGGCGGCCCTGGGGGCCTGCACCGATACCCTGGGCGCGGCAGCCATTGGTGCGGCGTGCACGGCCAAGACAGACTGTGCGTCGGGTCTGTGTCTGGGCGAAAGCGCCTACGGGCAGACGACCGGCTGGGCGGGAGGCGCTTGCGTCGCAACCTGTACAGGAACTACTTGCAGCGAAGGGACTTGCGTGGCACTAGAGACCGCGAGCTACTGCCTGGCGACTTGCGCGGCCGCGACCGACTGTCGCACGGGCTACGTCTGTGACACGTCGGTCAAGGCGTGCGTGCCGGACTGCAACAAGGGATTTTCGTGTGGCACCAAGCTGACTTGCCAGACCGATGGCACTTGCCGATCCGCAAGCTCTCAGACGACCACGACCACCGGTATGTGCAAAGCGGACTACGACTGCCGCGACTCGAGCTTATGTCCAACGACAGCAGGGCTGGGCTGTGCCTGCGTGGGGCCAACTGCGGCGTTGGCGGTGTGCAAGCCGATTTGCAAGTCCAAGGGCGACTGTCCAAGCGAGGGCAGCGGCAAGCTGAGCTTTTGCAGTCCTATGGGTCTGTGCGAGGTGGCGCCGGCTGGAGGGTGAGGCTAGATCCTCAAAATAACACGGTCATCGTCGGCATGGGGTCGACCATCCCCCAGCGCGGCTTGGCCGGTCAGCGTGGCGAGACCGTGCAGTGCTTGTGGCCTTTGCCCGGCGCGGTCACCTTGTTCATGCTCGCAATGTCGAGCACCGCGAATTTGCCGGTCATCACCGCGACAAAGCCGTAGGTGACGGGCGACTGCGGCAGTGCTGCGCGGCCCGCTTTGCCCGGGCGGCGCTTTTCGGTTGAAATTCAGGGGAAAGTTGGCGTTGACGGCGGGTGATCGCGGGCGTAGGCTCGGTGCTCGATGCCCCAAGGTCCGGTTTGGGCGGGTAGGATGTGGTTGGCGTCGGATTTCAGCCGGGGGCAGCGGCTTGCGGCTCCTACGCGCACACCCAACCGCCTGCAATTGAACATGATTTAATCTAATCAACGGACTTTGCCGGCCGCGTGCGTTACGCTCCTTGTCGCGCCCCGGCTGGCGTCACGCCGCCCATGTCCGTACACCACTCTATCGCCGCGATTGCGCCCGCCGACTGGGACCGCCTGGCCAACCCGCCCGGTTCTGAGCATAACCCCTTTGTTCAGCACGCTTTCTTGGCTGCGCTCGAGGCCTCGGGCTCGACGACGCCGCAGACCGGTTGGACGCCGCAGCACCTGCTGTTGCGCGACGCCCTGGGCACCCCTGTTGCCGCCGCGCCGTGCTACCTAAAGGCCCATTCGCTGGGCGAGTACGTGTTCGACCAGGCCTGGGCCGACGCTCTGCAGCGCGCAGGGGGCCGCTATTACCCTAAACTGCAGGTGGCTGTTCCGTTTTCGCCGGTGACGGGCCCGCGCCTTTTGGCGGCGACGCCCGAGCTGCAAGGCCAGCTGTTGGCGGCGCTGCAGCACCAGTGTGCCGCGGTGAGCGCCTCGTCGGTGCACGTCACGTTTCTGCCCACGGCCGACGCGCAGCGGTTGGCTGGGCCGCAGTGGCTGGTGCGCAAGGACCTGCAGTTTCACTGGTTCAATAAGGGGTATCGGCACTTCGACGACTTCTTGGGCGACCTGTCGCACGCCAAGCGCAAGCAGATTCGCCGCGAGCGCAGGGCCGTTGCCGACGCGGGGGTGACGCTGCGCTGGCTACACGGCCGCGAGGTGCGCGAGGCCGACTGGGATGTTTTCTTTGCCTTTTATCAGCATACCGGTGCCCGCAAGTGGGGGCGCCCGTACTTGACCCGCACGTTCTTCAGCCTGCTGGGCCAAAGCATGCCCGACGCCGTGGCGCTGCTGCTGGCCGAGCGCGACGGGCAGACGATCGGTGGTGCGCTGAATTTGTTGGGTTCCCATACCCTATTTGGTCGCTATTGGGGCGCACTGGTCGAGGTGCCGTGCCTCCACTTCGAGGCGTGCTACTACCAGGCCATCGAACTGGCCATCGCGCGCGGGCTGCAGCGGGTCGAGGCTGGCGCCCAGGGCCCGCACAAGCTGGCACGTGGCTATTTGCCTGTGGCAACGCATAGTTTGCACCATTTGGCCCACCCGGGGCTGGCCGACGCCGTGGCGGAATACCTGCGCGACGAGCGGGCCGCGGTGGGCGACGAGCAAGACCTGTTGCTGGCGCACTCGCCGTTTCGCCTGACCGAGAACCGTTTGAATCGATTAGAGGAACTGGACAACACGCCTGATCCTTGACCCTCGCTCTTGCTACAGGTGCAGCTGCGCCCCGGCGTACACGTTCCAGCCCGGTGCGTCGCCCGCCAGCGCCAGCACAGTCTGCCTGCCGCGGCCGGCCTCATCGGTGACCAGTGGCGGCCCACCCTGCGCCAACACGAGCCGCGGGGTGAGCATTGCGAGGATCGGCAGCGCGACCAGCAGCGCGGCCCTGTAGTCGATCCGGTGCATGACGGCCCTGCGGCACAAGGCCTCGGCAAGAATCCAGCCGCCGGTCTTCTGTTCGGGGCGCTATCCGCAGCCCCGTGTTTGCTCGTAGCCCAAGATGCCGATGCGCACCTAGGCCCAGCCGACCACCCTGATGTTTGCTCAAGGGCGATACGCGCCAAAGATCCGCCAATGAATACGTGCAGACCGTTCAGGGCGACGTAGCTGCAAGTGTTGAATACAACTACATGAAAATCGGGGCGAATGCTGACGGTCGCGCCCAAGTCCGAGCGACGGAGCGCCACCCTACCGCCACTCAAGCGGCCAGGCTCGAACAGCAGGGCCACATCCATAAACCGGCAGCGGCTTGCGTCTATGCGGCGGGCGCGGCGTGCAAGGATGCGTTAGGCCACCGTGAGCTGCGCGTCAATCCACTCGTCCATCGCCGCCCACTGGCCAAAAAGCCAGGCAATCAGGGCCTCGCGCTCGCGCGGGATGTCGGCATACGCCACGCGCCACAGCCGCACCTGAATCGTGCGACCAATCGTGCGACCGTGGATCAGGTCGGCAAACGTCGCGGCGCCCTCGTAGCCGGCATGGGCGCAGAACACCACGTCGGCGCCGGGGTTGCGCTCGAGCAAGGCGATGGGACCACCCAAGCGCGGCGGCAGCGTTCTGCGCAGCGACTTCGCATAGTTCAGCGCGTCGCCCGCCAGCTTACCGTCGAGCTTGGGCAGCGCGCGCGCGAGTTTTTTTGGCGAAAATCGTGTGCCCTCGGGAAAGAGCGCGACCGAGTCATTCGGCCCTAGGCCGTCGAGCAGCGTGCACAGCGCCTGAATCTCGCGCTCGGCCTGCTTGGACTCGCGAGCGACAAAGCACGCACCCAAGCGGGTGCCAATGACGTCGAAAATCGGGTCGAGCTGCAGCTCGCGCTTGACTACATAGCGCACCTCGCGCCCGGCAGCCACGCCCAGAATCAGCGGCGGAAACGTGGTATCGCCCACCGAGGCGTGGCGAAACAGCGCGATAGTCGGCCCAGGCGCGTCGAGGACGCCTAGCCCCTCGACCGTCCGCCGCAGGCCAAATAGGTGCTCGCCCAGGCCGTCCATCCACTGCGCCCAGGCGTTGCCAACCCTGCCGGTCTGCTGCAAAAGGCGCTGCCGGCCCGCCTCGGTCCAGCCGGCCACAGCCAGCCAGTGCAGCAGCGTGGCCGCCAAAAACAGCACTTCGCCAACCAAGTAGCCGGCAAAGAACAGCGCACAGCGGCTGAAGGCAAAGCGCTTGCCGCGCACAAGGTCGGCCACCACGGCGATGGGCAGCGCGATCGGCAGGGCCAACACGCTGACCAGGGCGAGGCCGGTAATGGCCGGAATGGTCACGGCCCGCCGCTGCCAGGTGCCGGACCACCAGTTCATGTCGGTGCTTTTGGCCACGCAGTCACCCCAACGGCTCGCGCCGCGTCGGTCGATTACTGAGCAAGCGCGCCCACTTTGAGGGATCGCGCGTCTGAACGAGAATCAAGCTGGGAAGGGGGCGGTCCTAGCTTGGCCACTGGGCGCAAACCTTTGCGGGTGGCGGCCCTGGGCAGCCCTATTGTGAAGCGATGCGTTGCGGATGCCAAGATGTGAAATGAATGATCCCCACGACAAATTAGAACGTTGAAGGGGGTCAGGTACATTCTCTTTGCCCTTTGTGCGCGACACCGGAGCCGCCCAGCCGGACAACGCCTTGCGCTTCTGTGCCTGCTGAGGCCCAAAGACGAGCGGGCCGCTGGCGAGAGTGCAGCTTGCCGACTTGGAGGCGAAAAGTGACGAGCAGGTCGTGGGATAGGTTGCCAAGCTCGGCGAGGATGTCAGGGTAGTCGTCTTTAGTTTTGGCGGGTTGTAGGGCGGGGTCCATGGTGGCTCCCGGCGACGGTGCGCGCTTTTTGACATTCAACACCGCAGTGACCCACGCGATCTGAGTCAAACAATCCCTGCAATTTTATCACTAACGAACAGCCTCGCCTGAATAGCCGCAGCTCGCGAGCCATGCACCCGCACGGCGACCCGCGTCGGCCCGCTTCTGGCGTTGTGCGCCGAGCGCTGCGCCCAGGTCTGACGGCGGTGCTGCGCGGCAGAGCTTTGGCCGGGCGGGCTTTTCGGTTGAAATTCATGGGGAAATTGACGTTGACGGCGGGTGATCGCGGGCGTATCCTCGGTGCTCGATGCCCGAAGGTCCGGTTTAGGCGGGTGCGATGTGGTTGGCGTCGGATTTCAGCCGGGGGGCAGCGGCTTGCGTCTCCTGTGCATCTCCTGTGCATTCTCGTGTGCATTCTCGTGCGCGTTCTCGTGCGCGTTCTCGTGCGCGCAATGTGCGGCTTTTGCCCAACGCCGAAGAATCCGAGCGAGCCATCAGCGGCTTTGCGCCCGACTCGGCTGACGTTGCTCTGCACGTCGAGCGTCCACGGCGCAGCCCCGGCGTCAACCGCACCTGCCCCAGCGCACCCACGCGCCCACACCCATCGCGCCCATACCACCCGCGAGGCCCGCCATGACCGCCACCACCCCGCACCGCATCTTCGCCATGCCCTTTGCGTCCGTGTACCCGGCCTACATCAACAAAGCCCAAAGAAAGCAGCGCACCCAGGCCGAGGTCGACCAGATCCTCTGCTGGCTCACCGGCTACGACGCCGCCGGGCTGGCCCAGCAGCTCCAAGCGCGCGTGTCGATACAAGACTTCTTTGCCCAGGCCCCCGCGTGGCAGCCAAATGCCAGCAAGATTACCGGCGTGGTCTGCGGCGTGCGCGTAGAGGCCGTAGAAGACCCGCTGATGCAGAAGATTCGCTACCTCGACAAGCTCGTCGACGAGCTGGCCAAGGGCAAGGCGATGGACAAGATTCTGCGC
>CAISBR010000171.1 GCA_903883645.1 uncultured Myxococcales bacterium
GGTCGAGAAGTTCTGGGAGGAGGCCTGCAAAGACCACCTGAAATTCTTGGTGATTGCCCCGCAAAGCTACTTTGCTGCGGCGGACCTAGCCAAGCGGCCGACGGTGGGCGCGTGGTTCAGGCAAGATAAGGTGTTCTCGGACCCGGCGCTAAAGCACTGGCGCAATCAGGATATGGAGCTGTGGGTGCGCAAAAGCGACGAGCCGTGTCGCTTTGTGGCCACCGCGGGCCCTGTCGCGCCGCCAACAAGTGACCAGTAGCGCGACCTAGTACACCAAGTCCGAAGTCCTTTCAGGGTTGCGCGACCATCTATGTTTGCTGCACAAGGGGCGCTAGCCGCACGCAGGGGTCGCAGGGGGCGGCGCGCCCGCTTGCTTAGCCAAAAGGCTAGGACCCTAAACCCGAAAAGACATGAGCTTATCCCTGATCGAATTTGAGGTTTGGGGTACTAGCCGGCAATCGCCTTGCGCAAGCGCTCGACCACGAACTCGATCGCCACCTGGTTATTGCCACCTTCGGGAATGATCACATCGGCATAGCGACGCGAGGGCTCGACAAAGGCCTCGTGCATCGGCCGCACCGTCTTGACGTACTGCCGGCGAATGTCTTCGAAGCTGCGGCCACGGCGCTCCATGTCGCGACGGATGCGGCGCAGCAGGCGAATATCGGCAGGCGTATCGACAAAGATCTTGACGTCGAAACGCTCGCGCAGAATCGGTTCCGCAAAGATCAAGATGCCTTCGACGACGATGACCCGCGTGGGCGCCAGCGTAGTGGTCTGATTGGTGCGGCGGTGATTGACGAAGTCGTAATTGGGCCGGTCGGCCTTCTCGCCCCGACACAGCGCGTCGATGTGGGCAGCCAAGAGCTCGTTTTCTAAGCTATCGGGATGATCGTAGTTCAGCTGCGTGCGCAGATCGGGGTCAAGGTCCGAACGGTCGCGGTAGTAGTGATCGTGCTCGATGAGCGTGACCGCGCCGCCACCCAGCTCCGACACCACCGTGCGCGCGATCGTGGTCTTGCCCGCGCCCGTACCGCCCGCAATGCCGATAACCAAAGGCTTCGTGCTGGCGGGATCGAGCCCGGCGGGGAGTTGCTTATCGGAGCCTTGCACCATCGCGACCTGCCCAAGGGCGGCATGGGTAGTGCGCCCCGTGTGCCGCGTGGGCGGCGGCGGCACTGTAGCGGACTCGCGGCCCTTAGACAATCGCCGTGGCTGCAGAGGCGGTCGTTCGAGCCCTCGCGCGGCGCCGGCAAGTGTGCCATGATCGGCAGACGGACGCTGTAATTTGCGTTCGCCTAGCGAGTTAGGCATGTCAGAGTCGCCCCACGTCGCCCCGGCCAGTCTGGTTGCCGCCCTTGGCGATCGCCAAGACGAAGTGACTTCGGGCGATGGCGTCTTGGCGGTCAACGCCGCCCTTGATGCATTAGCCGAGCTGCCGCTGCTGTCGTCGTCGCTTGGGCTACGCTCGCACTGGCTCAAGTACGTGCGCGAAGTCGTAGTCGAACTGGGCGATCGCTGCCCCGACTCGATCGAAATCCGCATGCTGGCGGCGATCTCGCGGGCGGCGCTGATGGCGCACCAAACGTCGCCGGGCCTGGCTACGGCCGAGCACGCGCTGAACCGGGCCACCGAATCGGGCGATGTCGAAGGGCAATTGCTGGTGCTGGCCGGGCGCTTGCCGATGCTGGCCCACATGGCGCCGGTCGAGGCGAACCGCGATCTGCGGCAGATCGACGTCGACTGGCAGGAGCTGGTGGCGGCGCGCGGTCCCAATCTGTCGGATAGCGATTTGTGGCTGCAGGCGGAGCTGCTGCTGGCGCGGCTGGCCTACCACGCGGCGACGGGCGATATGGCGCTGATGCGCATCGAACTGGCCGAGTTGGGGCGACTGCCACTGCCGCGTCGGCCGGCGCTGAGTTTTGTCGCGTATGCGAGCCAAGCGCTGCTGCTGCAAATGTGGCTGCGCGAGGGGCATTACGAACGGGCCGAGCGGGCGGCCGACGACGCGATCGAGCTGTGCGAGCAAGAGGCGGCGTGGGTCGAGGTGGCGAACCTGTGTGCGGTGCGGTCGGCGCTGGCGCTGCTGTCGGGGCGGGTGCGTGTCGCCGTCGATACGGCGCGGCGCGGGGTGGCGGCGGCGGCGCGGAGCCCAATTCGAGACCAGCAGCCCGATCCGTGGCTGGGCTTGCCGTTCGATGTGTGCCCGGGCAAGACGCCGGCCCAGGCGATCCAGGTGATGGCCGAGTCAGTGCTGTCGGCGCAAGACCAGAGCGATGCCACGGCCTTCTTGGTGGCGGCGTTGGGTATGTGCGCGTATTACTTGGCGGATGACCGCGCGCTCGAGGCCTTGGATGCGCTAAACGAAGCGAGCCAGGTGGCCAAGGGGCTGGCGGATGCGTCGCCGGCGCCGCTGCTGCGCCATGCCGCGGAGCAGTTGCTCGGGTACCTGGGGATCTTGCGGCAGTAACCCGTCGAGTATCTTGGGTCTTTGGGCGCGTCGCCTAGCAGCGAACAGGCTGCGACTTTCGGCGATGTGGGGTCGGGCAAGAAGCGCCGGTACTTGCGCCGAAAGCGGCGTCGTACGCCGCCGCTGCGCCGTTCGCATCCTTCGCGCGCCTGCGCTTGGAGCCTGCAGAACGATGCACCATCGCTCTACTTACTGAACTTACAGGCATTCTTCAACTGAGCAAACCCGGCGCAAAGGGCCTACTTCGCCCCGCGCGGCTCGCGAAATAGTAAAAGAGCAATACCTGACACCCTACCCCTTCTGCGCCACCGCCAGCAGCGAGCCGCCCACGGGCAGCCGCAGCCGCGCCGCCAGCAGCCCGCGCTCGATCGCCATCACCGCCGACAGCGACGCATTCGTCGCCGCCCCCAGCTGCAGGTCGGGGTCGACGCCGCTCACCACCGGGGGCTGCTTGGCCTGCCGCCAGCGCGACCACGCCATCGCCGGCAGCAGCAGGCTGACAAACGACGTCGCGTACCGCACCCTAAGCCCCGCCTCGCCCAGCTTGGCCAACAGCTCAGGGCTGGTGTAGCGGCGCTTGTGGTGGGCGTACTCGTCCATCCGGCTCCACAGCCGGGGATGCTGCGGCACCGTCAGCAGCAGCGTACCGCCCGGCCGCAGCGCGGCGGTCATCTCGGCTAGGGCGGCGCGGTCGTCGTCGATGTGCTCGATCACGTCGAACGCCCCCACTAGGTCAAAGGCATCGCGAAAGGGCAGCGCCGTGGCATCCATCTGCACCACATGGGCGCTGGGCACGCGGCCGGCCGCGAATGGCAGACCTTCGCTAAAGATATCGCTGGCCCACAGGTTGGCGCTTGGATACTGGGCGCGCAGCATCGCCAGCACAAAGCCCGTACCGCAGCCAATCTCGAGCACGTCGCCCGCGCTGGGCAGATAGCGGCGAAGCACCTGCTGCAGCAGAGTGTTGCGCCCCGCAAACCAGAAGTTCTTGGCCTCGAGCTCGGCATTTTGGGCAAATAGCTGCGGGTCGTAGCCGTTGCTCTGCGCCGCCAACTCGGGGGCAAACGCCATGAATCCCTGGCGATTCCCCGGCTCGGCGCCGCACACGGGGCACGCCCAGCCGTCGCTGTCAAAGGTATGGGAGCAGGCCAAGCAACGTCGCATCCGCGCATCTCCGACCCGGGGGCAGGTCGCGGCGAAGGGTACTCTGCCGGGCCGATTGCGTCAATTTGGGCTGATTGTCAGGGTGTTGGCCGTGATTTGCCGGCTGTCTGGCATGGGCCGCGCCCGCCAGCCTGATCGCGCCAAGATCGATGCACCATTGCTCTACTACCTGAACTTATAGGTATTCTTCGACCGAGGCCGCGTTTCGACCGCGCTCGAAATAGTAAAAGAGCAATACCTGACACCCACCAAAGCCGAGCGCCCGCACCGACGGCCGAAACCACCGGGCGGGCGCCCCAACATAGCCTTGGCGGAGGCTAGTCCTTGTTGCCGCTCTCGATCCGCATTCCGTAGAACGAGCGGTAGACGAACAGCATCGAAATGATAAAGAACACTGCGAACAGGCCGTTGCGGACGCCGCGCTCCAGGCCGATCGCCAGCTCGACGGCCAGCAGACCAAAGAGCGTGGTGAACTTGATCACGGGGTTCAGCGCGACCGAGCTGGTGTCCTTGAAGGGGTCACCGACGGTATCGCCGACCACGCAGGCGTCGTGCAGCGGTGTGCCCTTGGCCTTGAGCTCGGTTTCTACGAGCTTCTTGGCGTTGTCCCACGCGCCACCGGCGTTGGCCATGAAGATCGCCTGGTATAGACCAAAGGCGGCGATCGAGATCAGGTAGCCGATGAACAGGTACTCGTCGATGCAGGCCATGGCCAAGGTGGTGAAGAAGACGGTGAAGAAGATGTTCTTCATGCCTTCTTGCGCGTACTTGGTGCAGATCTCGACGACCTTCTTGCTGTCTTCGACCGAGGCCTTGACCGCGGTGTCGTCGAGCTTGATGTTCGCCTTGATGAACTCGACCGCGCGGTAGGCGCCGGTGGTCACGGCCTGGGTCGAGGCGCCGGTGAACCAATAGATGACCGCGCCGCCGAAGATGAGGCCCAAGAAGAAGGGCGGGTTCAGGATCGACAGCTTCTCGAGGTTGGTGGTCAGGTGGTTGGTGATGGTCATGATGATCGAGAAGATCAGCGTGGTTGCACCCACTACCGCGGTACCGATGAGCACGGGCTTGGCGGTCGCCTTAAAGGTATTGCCGGCGCCGTCGTTCTCTTCCAAGAACTCCTTGCCTTTCTCAAAGTCGGGCCGGAAGCCGAAGTCCTTGTCGAGCTCGTCTTCGATGCCCGGCAGGGTCTCGATCATCGACAGTTCGTAGACGGACTGCGCGTTGTCGGTCACGGGGCCGTACGAGTCGACCGCGATGGTGACTGGGCCCATGCCCAAGAAACCAAAGGCGACCAAGCCGAACGAGAAGATGGCCCAAGCGGCCGGGGCGCGGTCTACTGGCAGCGCGTTCAGCAGCTCGGGGTGCAAGCCGCCGGTCACCAAGTAGGCGATCGACATCAGGGCGACGATGGCCACGCCCATCCAGTAGGCCGAGAAGTTGCCGGCGACTAGGCCCGACAGGATGTTGAGCGATGCGCCACCTTCGCGCGAGGCGGTGATGACTTCGCGCACGTGACGCGACTCGGTCGAGGTAAAGGCCTTGACCGTCTCGGGGATGATGGCGCCGGCGAGGGTGCCGCAGGTGATGATGCTGGCGAGCTTCCACCAGGCTTCTTTGTCGCCGCCTAGTTCGGGCAGCAGCACGTAGCTGGCGGCAAAGGTCACGCCCACGGCGATGATCGAGGTCAGCCACACCAGCATGGTGAGCGGGGCCTCGAAGTTCATCTTGGCGACGTTCAGGTACTTGGCCTTGGCCATCATGTCGTTGACCATGTAGGACACGGCAGCGGTGATGACCATGAGCACGCGCATGACGAACAGCCAAACGAGCAACTGCACCTGCACCGAGGGCTCTTTGACGGCCAGCAGCACAAAGGTGATGAGCGCAACGCCGGTGACGCCGTAGGTCTCGAAACCGTCGGCCGAGGGACCGACCGAGTCGCCCGCGTTGTCGCCGGTGCAGTCTGCAATCACGCCGGGGTTACGTGCGTCGTCTTCTTTGATCTTGAAGACGATCTTCATCAAGTCCGAGCCGATGTCGGCGATCTTGGTGAAGATACCACCCGCGATACGCAGCGCCGCAGCGCCGAGCGACTCGCCGATGGCAAAGCCGATGAAGCACGGACCGGCCATGTCGGCGGGCACGAACAACAAGATGGCGAGCATCAGGATCAGCTCGGTCGAGATCAGCATCATGCCGATGCTCATGCCGGCCTGAAGCGGAATCGCGTACGTGGGGAAGGGCTTACCGCGCAAGCTGGCAAAGGCCGAGCGCGAATTCGCGTAGGTGTTGACGCGGATGCCGAACCAGGCGACGCCATACGAGCCGGCGATGCCGACCAGCGAGGCGATGAGGATGACGGCCACCTTGAACGGCTCCATGTGCTGGAGTACGCCGAAGTAGACGATCATGATCGCGCCGATGAAGACCTCGAGGAACAGGATGAACTTGCCCTGGGTGACCAAGTAGGTCTTGCAGGTCTCGTAGATCAGTTCCGAGATCTCCGACATCGACTTGTGAACCGGCAAGCTCTTGAGCGACATGAAGTTTTTCATGCCGAAGCCCAGGCCCGCGACGCAGACCAGCAGGCCGAACATCAAAAGCTGACGGCCATTGAGGCCACCGGCAAAAGTGACCGTCGACAGGTCAGGCAACTTGAGATCGGCTTCGCTGGCAAAGGCGGGCGTCGCCAATCCAAACAGCAGCGTAGCAATAAGCGTAGGAAGCAAGCGAGCTTGCTTGGCCACGCGGGAGTTCATCACGGACTTGAGCATGATTCCTCTCAACCCTCGAATACAGGCGTTTGGGCGTCGTCGCCGGGACTTCCGGCGCCCCCCGGTCTGCCGACGGGCGCAGTACGGTACGCTCACTAGATTTTTTCGTCAAGGCTGCTGGAACGTTGCTCGGCGACGACGCCACTGCACACCGGCCAGCGCCGCCAAAACCAGCAGCGTTGTGACCGAGATCGCCACACCAAGCCACACCACGGGGTCGCGATGGCGCAAAATCAGGTCGTACTTGCCCGGCGGCAGCGCGATCGCGAGCAGGCCATCGTCGCTCTGGATCTGGCCCTGCGACGCCCGCCAACCGCGGTGAAAATTCTGATTCACCCGCAGCACGGCAGCCTTTTTAAGGTCTACGGCCAGCTCGATGCGATGCGGCGTCCACTCGCGACGGACTACCGTGCCCGCCGCAGGCTCGACAAGATACTCTTCTGCCGCGAGATCGCCGCGCAAAAGGGGCGAGGTCGGGTACGGCTGCTCTTCAAAACAACCGATGCTGCCCAGACCGCTGGCCGGCCACATCTGCGCCTCCCACCGATTACCCAGCGACTGCGCAAAGGGCAGCTTGGCCTCGCGCGGCACATCCTCCCAGGTATTTTCGAGCATGCGCGCGCGGTTAAAGCGCATTGGCCCCGCAGCAAAGGGCAGCGTTGCCGCCAGCGCGGCCAGCCCGGCAAGAGCCCAGGCCAGCGAATGCCGCCATGTCGCCGCGTCGCGGGCCCGCAGAAGCCACGCCAAAAGGGCGCGAAGATCGCGCTGCAACGCCCCCATGGCTACAGCGGCACCCGTACCAATAAACAGGGTGACAAAAAACGTCATGCGAAATGAGCAACGCAAGTTCTTCAAAATAGGCAGCTTAGTCGTCAAAGCCCAGGGCGCCCAGGGCCGCTGATCGCCCATGCCCAGCGCCACGGCCAGCACCGCAAACAGCAGCAGCGGCAGCCCCTTGCTGGGCCGACGCAGCGCGGCATAGCTGCTCAAAACGAGCATTGGAATGCCCACATAGGCGGTGCCAGGCCCGGCGTAGCCGCCTTCGCTCGACTTCACCATCAGCATTTCCCACAGCATCTTGAAGTCGACGGCACCCTCGGCATGCCACTCGCGCGGCCAGCGCAGCAGCGACTCGACCACGGGCAGCAGCCGCACCGCCGAGACCAGCACGGCCACAGCGCCGATGATCAGCAGCGAAATGAGTGGTTTATGAGCCGTGCGCCAGTTGCTCAGCGCCCGCGCGCCCACGTGCAGCGGCAGGAGCCACAGCATCAGCACGCCCAGCAGCGGGGTCGCCACCGCGCCACCCTCTAAGAAAATCAGAGCCATCGCCACGCCGCCGCCCGCCGCGGCCCAGCGCTGCCGCATCCCCAGCTCAAAGCCCAGCAGCACCCACGGCGTCAGCTGAAAGCCCACGAACGCGGGCTGGCCGTCTGCGAACATGGCCACGAAACGCCCTGAAAATGCGAAGGCAATCGCCGCCAACACGGCGGAGGTCGGCGTCGCGCCCCACTTGCGCGCATACAGCCAAGCGCCCTCGAGCCCCACGGCGAACCACAACAGCAGCGCCAGCGCCATGCCCGGCATCAGCCCCAGCAGCAACTGCGGCAGGATCGACGGCGACACCGAACTCTCTTGTAGGTTACCCAACCCTGGGATACCACCGCAAAAATAGGGATTCCACACGGGCAGTTGGCCGTAATCGTGCCACGAGCGGTAGGCCGCCTCGGCGTGATGCAAGAAGTAGGCAGCATCGTGCATCGTGCCGATTTGATACGGATTTTGCACCAGCGGCCACAGAAACCATGTCGCCAAGGCCAGCCACAGCACCCACCGCGGCCCCACGAGCCGCATCGCCAAATCCGGCAACTGCACGGCGAGCGGCAGTGTGGCCTCAGACGGCGCTTGGCTGGGAGTCTCCTGATTCAACAGCACAATCCTCTGCTAAAGCTAATGGGTGCGCGGGCGCAGCGGCACCCACGTGGCGTCGAGCCAGCGGCCCTTGGGGTCGGGCCAGTGGCGCCGCAGCCCCTCGTCATAAATCAAAAACACCACTTGCAGCTGCAACTTGCGCATTGCCGCCAAGGTTTGGATGTGGCGCGACACGTGGATGTGGTAGTCGTCGTGCCGCGACCACTCGTCTTCAAAGCGAGAGGCCAGCGCGCGCCATTCGGCATCGTGGCTGGCAATGTCGGCGTAGATGGCTTTGCGGTCGCTCAGACTCAGGGCAAATCGCGTGTCGTTGCCAATGGTTCGCGCATCGAGGGGCGGTGGCGGCGGCACGAACAAGAGCCGCAGACCCAGCCCCACGATTACGCCCAGCGGCAGCAGCAGACTCAGCCACTGCCAGCCGAGCGGAATCCGCGTGGGCGCGGGCCAGATCATCCGCAGCGCCATGTTACGGAAACTTCAGCGGATTGGGGTTCTTGTACACGCGCCACATGTCGTGTTGGTACACGCGCACCAGGTTGAGCGGCAGCTCGGCTTCGTAGGCCGCCCGCGGCGCCCCGGGCTCGTTGAACAGCACCACATAGTCGTAGTACTTGCCGTGCTGATCCCACGAGAAGGCATCGTGGTAATCCCAAGGCGGCGCAGGTAGTTGCGTCTTCTTGTTGGCCACGAACGGCTTGCTCGAGGTGTCGGCAAACGAGTACGGCACATAGCCCCCGCGCAGCACCGTGTACCACTCGGTGATGCCGTTAAACAGGGTGGCACGCACAAAGCGACTGTCGAATTTCTTGCGCAAAACCAGCACTTTCTTGCCCGTAGGGATACTCGCCATGGCCTCGCGAATGGTGCCGTACTCTGTTCGCGCCAGGGCAAACTGGCCCGCGGTCAGCACCGGCATGGCGATCGCCGCCGCGAGCAGCGCCAACGTGCCCGCAAGCACCCTGCCCCGCACCGCTTTTTGCGGAGCAAGTGGATGCAGCGGCAGCGCACACACCGCCAACACGCCGATCACCTCGACTAGACGAAAATTGACGCCCCACAGCCAGATCGGCCGAATCAGGTGGCGCGGCATCACAAAGTAGGCAGTTGTCACCAGCACGAACACCCAGCCCGTGTATGAACTGCCTGAAATTACGATGCGTCTTGGACTTGGCAGCCTTGGTGCGACCTTGCTCCACAGCGGCTCGCGGGCCGCAGCCAACACCCACAACAGCATTCCGGCGAGCCACAGCGTGTCGACCAGCTGCCCGGGCCGTGCCAATAGGGTCGCCGGCGCATTCGTCGGGCTAATGCGGTCGAACATGCTCTCGAGCAGCTGGCGCAAATTGTCGACAGGCCCCAGGTGATCGCCCGTGTACACGTGCTGCAGCCGCTCAAGAAAGGTGCCCTTGGCCACCGTGCCCGCCTGGTCGGGGGTCAGCACGCTGTCCGCAAACACAAAATACGAGAGAAACCATGGCATTAACAGGCCAATGCTAGGCAAGCCGAGTAACAACTCGCGCAGCGGCCACCACAGCGCCCGCCGCCAGCCATGACGAATCCCAAACAAAAGCGCCAAGGTGGGCAATAGGGCCAGCGACACCGCCCACAGCAGGTAGTGGGTGATCGCCATGAACATCAGCAGGCCGGCCACCAGCGCCGCGCGCCACCACTTGGGCTGCTGCAGCAGGCGCAGGTGCGCCGCCAGCAAGAACAGGAACACCGGAATCGACATCAGGAAGTTGAAGAACCCCATGACGAAATCGGCGTTGAGCATCCAGGGCAGCACGCCCAGCACCAGCCAGCGGTTATGGCCGGCCGCCCGAATCAGCGTCAGCGCCGAAATCGGCAGCAATGCCAGACAGATCGACAGCACCACCCGGTTGGCCCACTCGACCGAGCCGAAGTAGGCCATCCAGTGCACGGCCTTGTAGTACGACAGGTACGGCACGATGGCGTCGACCTTGACGTAATACTTCTGGAAAAGCGGGTTGCTGTTCCAGTCGTGCATCAGCTTGATCAGGTGCATGTGCGACTGATTGTCGACAACGGGCAGCAGATCGGTGCACCACACCGGCCATAGGCCCAGCGCAATAAAGGCAGCTAGCAGAGTGTAGAACGCGAAATTGCCCAGCAGCGGCGGGCGCGGCTTGGCGATCACGGGCACCGAGGCCGCCACCGCCTTGGGCTCAACAGGTGCAACGGGCTCTACTTGTTCGGAATCACTGGGCAATGATGCTGACTCGGGCGCAGACTCCGGCCCTGGCTCGAGCGCAATCGGCTCAGCCTGTGGCGGCGCCTCGGCGGGGTCACCGTTGCGAGGCAGAGCGGCACTGTCGAGGTGCGGAGGTGCTTCGGTCACGTGTAGCGGGCTCGCTGCAGAATCTTCATGTAGTTGCCGCGCTCAAAGGCCGCCGGGCTCGGGCAGCGCCACAGGCTCATGCTGCCGACGCTCTGCCCCAACGAGGCATACTCGTGGTCCGTCAGCCATCGCTCGAGCGCCGCGAGGATACCGGTCACACGCTGCGGACCGTGGCGCAACAGCTCCGACACCAGCTGCACCGCGCGCGCACCGGCCATCAGCGACTTCAACACGCCGATCTCGTCGGACACGCCGCCAGAAGCGCACAGGTCGAGCGAGGTGCGCCCATACAGGATCGCCAGCCAGCGCAGCCGCAGCAGCAGCTCTGAACTATCTGAAAGCTTTAGCGTTTGCACCGCGTCGAGGTTCTCGATGTCGATATCGGGCTGATAGAAGCGGTTGAACAGCACCGCGCCACTCGCGCCGGCGTGCGACAGCGCCACCGTCAAGTGCGGCAGCGACGAGAAATACGGCGACAGCTTGACCGCCACCGGAATGGTCAGGTCGCTGGTGACGCGGTGCACCGTCTCGACTAGCTGCTGCTCGAGCTCCGCGCCACTGTGCCGCGCATCGGTGGCAATGTGATACAGGTTTAGTTCCAGCGCATCGGCGCCGGCTTGCGCCATCAGCTTGGCGTAGGCCAGCCAGCCCGAAGGCGTCGTGCCATTGAGCGAGGCAATCACTGGAATATCCACGGCTTTCTTCAGCGCCGCCAAATGGTCCAAGTACTTCTCGGGGCCTAGCAAGTAGTCGCCACTTTGCGGCAAGAAGTGCGCGGCTTCGGCCGACGACTCGTGATGAGCGACGACATTGTTGAAGTAACCGGCCGTGTCATGCTCGATCTGCTCTTCGAACAGGGACCGCATCACGATCGCCGCGGCCCCGGCGTCTTCAATTTGGCGCACAAGGCCGATGTCGTCGCCGAGCGGCGAGGCACCCACAATCAGCGGATTTTTTAGGGGCAGGCCCAACCAGGTCGTCGAGAGATCCATCCGAGCACTCCACCGCGAACGCTGTTCGCTTCTGGCCGGCGCATTGCCCGGCAGGGCCAAAAAATTACGCTCAACTCAGCAGCGGTTCAAGCCCGCAGACACCGATCGTGTCACACTCGCGTGGCGGCGGCACTAACTGCGCAGCCGCACCACCCCGCGCGACACCTCGCCGGCCGTGTCCGAGAAGATGCGGTCCTTCTCGCTGCCGTCGCCGGGCACCAGCACCTCGAACGGAGAGCCGCGCAGCGCCTGCAAGTCGAGCACCACATGCTCGCCATCGCCCGGCTCCGCGTCGCCCACGGTATTGACCGGCCCAACCGACTCGCCCAAGGCCAGCAAACTCAGGCGGTAGGCACTCTCTGCCCAGCTGCGGCGCGGTACAAAAGCCGAGAGCTTCTGCGCTCCCCCCTTCTGCGCCAGCAGCTTGATGTCGTTCACAAAGGCATCTAACGCCGTAAATTCTGGAATATCCGGTTCGCCCGGCGGCGCCATCTCGGGGTCACCCAGCGACCAGCCCACCGCCATCGGCAGCTCGCTGCGGTCGGGCGCCTGCACAAACTCGTACTCGGCCTCGCTTAGCACGTTGTCTAGGATCAAAAACTGCGGCGTCACCGGCATCGACACCAGCGGCCGGCCAAAATCGGCCAACTGCTCCACATCGCAGCGCATCAAGAATGAGGTCACATCGGTCAGCGACAAGCCCGTGCGCCCCAGCTGAATGCGCTTGGCCTGCAGATCGCCCACCGCACGCTGCAACACCGCCTGCCACTGGTGCAATTCGGACAGCGACTGGCCCACCGACTGCGCCACACGGTAGCTACCGCCATCATTGAGGTCGAGCGTCTCGAGCGCGGCACGGGCGCGGCGGGCCCAAGCCAGATTGCGCTCAATGCGATCTTGCGCTTCTAGAACGCGCACTTCGGAGTGCGAACCCACCGCTTCTTCGGCCATATCGACGATACGCCGCAGATTGTGGTGCAAATGGCGCAGCGCCCCGGTCTGCTCGTGGCCCAGATCGCGCGACAGCTCAACGTTCAGCACCCCCAGCGCCAGGTCGCCCTCTTGCGGCTGGATGCCGAGCACCCGCGAGATCACTGCGTAAAGCGCTTCGCCGCGATCGGTTAACCGCACCGCCCCTTCAATAATCTCGAGCCAGCCGCCCTTGCGCAGGCTGCGCAGCACCGCTGAACGCGCTTCGGAAGTCAGCCACGAAAAATGCCTAGCGATTGCCTCAGGTTCCCAGCGGGTCCGGTCGGAGCCAGCCAGCTCGGTCAGCACGGCCAGTCGCACCGCAAAATCGGCCTCGCCTAACCGCACCAGATCGCGCAGCAGGGCGAAGTAGGTCAGACCCGCTTGCGCCGCAGCTAAGCTCGGCACGTCGGCGGGGTCAAAACCCTCGGCCATCAGGTCGCTTAGTGCCTCAACCGGCAGCTCTGGGCCCTCATCGGGCTCTGCTGCCGCCAGACGCGGCGAAATCTGGGGGCGCAAGGCCTGTTTGGGGGGCTCGATCGGCATGGTCGACATGGTGGCACCTTCGGGCTGCGCTGCACAGGGCACACGCGACAACTACACGGGCCGACCTTGACTCGCAATCAACTGGCGGGCGTGCTCCAGCGCCGTGTCGTGCTCGCCGTCGACGATACCCAACATGCGCGCCAGTTCAGTAAGCCGCTCATGGCCTTGCAACCTCTGAAGCGACGACTGCGTGCGACCCTCGTGCTCGCGCTTGACGACCTGCACGTGCTGATCGGCCGCGGCGGCGACCTGCGGCAGGTGCGAGATGCATAGAACTTGTTGCCTTTCGCCGATTTCGCGCAAAAAGCGCCCCAGCACCAGACCCGTGGTACCCGACAGCCCGGCGTCGGCCTCGTCGTAGATGGCGGTAGGCAAAACATTAATTGTATCGGCAAGTTGCAGATCGCTCCACGCCGCATCGCCGAGCGCCCGCTGCACCGCCAGCAGCACCCGCGACAGCTCACCGCCCGACGCCACCTCGTGCAGCGGCCCCTCGCTCTCGCCCAGGTTGGCCCGCAGCCACAGCGCCGCCCGCGTGTAGCCAGTGGGCGACAGCTGCTGCGTCTCGGCGCTCAGCTGCACCCGCACAATTGCAGATGGCATGCCCAGTTGGCGCACCACGTCGCTGATCTTTTCGCCCAGCGGTCGGGCCGCCAGTTCGCGGCGCTCGTGAAGCTGTTCCCCAAGACTTTCGCACAGTTTACGCTCGGCGGCCTCGGCCCGCTCCAGCTCGAAGGTGCGCATTTCGTCGGTCGCCGCTTCGAGCTCGCTGCTCACTTGCGTCAGCCGCTCGAGCATCGCCGCTTCCGTGCCGCCATACTTGCGAATCGCACGGGTCAAGACATCCAATCGCTCAGAAACACGCGACAATTCGCGGTCATCGCGCGGCAAACTGCGGGCATGGCTTGCGACATCAAAGCCCAGGTCACCAGCGATCGCCTCAAGGTCGCGGGCCCGCGTGGCCAAATCCGCCAGTTGCGCATCCACCGCCTCAAGCTTTCCTAGCGATCGCGCAACCTTCGCCGCCAGCTCTGCCATGCCGCCGCTGCCTTCTAACGCTTCGCGCGCTTCGTTCAGCCCTTTGGCCAGCTTGTCGGTGGCCTTGAGCACGGCAATGCGCTGCTGCAGCTGGGCCTGCTCGCCCACTTTGGGATTCAAGTCGCTCAGTTCTTTGTGCACAAAGCGCAAGAAGTCTAGGCGGTCTGCGGCTTTACTCTGGCTCGTCCGCAGCTCGTCAAGCTCGCGGCTCGTCTTTTGCCACGTCTGGTAGTGCTCGCCGTAGCGCCGCAGCAGGTCCATGTGGCCGGCAAAACGGTCCAAGATGTCGAGATGCGCGGCCGGCTCAAGCAGCCGATGCTGGGCGTGCTGCGCCGAAAGATCGACCAAGGGCGTTGCAATTTTGCGCAGTTGCGCCGCAGTCACCAACCGGCCGTTGATCCAGCAGCGGCTTTTGCCAACCCCCTGGCCCACCACGCGCCGCAAAATCAGCGTGTTCTGATCGTCGAGGCCAATGCCGTAATCGCGCAGCTCGGCCAAAACCCCAGGCTCGACCACACTTTCGAACTGGGTTTCGACCTCGGCCTGCGTCTGGCCGTGGCGAATGGCCTTGTCGCTCGACCGACCGCCCAGGGCCAAGGCTAAGGCGTCTAAAAGAATCGACTTGCCCGCGCCCGTCTCGCCGGTGATGGCGGTCAGGCCCGGCCCGAGCGGCAGGTCTACAGACTCAAGGATGGCGTAGTCGCGAATGCGCAGCGCTGTCAGCATGCTGTGACCCAAAGGCAGCGCGGCCACGCCGCGGATTGGATTCGCTCGGGCCCCAAAAGACCGCTTCTACTTACTAAACCTGCGAGACTTGCCAATTTTGGCGTCGTCGTCGGCCCACTCGGCCTCGTCGATACCACCAAAGTCAGCCCCCACATCCTCGTCGCCGTCGTCGTCGTCGTCGCCACCAAAATCGTGGGGTTCCACGCCGTCCCAACCCAGCAGAGTCGGATCTTCTCCCGTTACCGCCGCCACCGCCAGTGCCTCGGTGACGCGGCGCGTCTTGCGCTCCGGCTTCTTCTTCAGGTCCAAGCGGATCGGCACGCCCTCAAAGTCCCAGGTTTCGCGGATCTGGTTGATCAAGAACCGCTGGTAGGCCGGCGAGATCGCCCCCAGCATATTGACCGATACGACGAATTTCGGTGGCCGTACTGCGAGTTGCGCGCCGTAGTACATGCGCAGCTTGCGGCCACGGAAGGTCGGCGGCTGCACACGCTCTTGCAGCGCAATCAGCCACTTATTAAAGGCCGCGGTCGGCACGCGCCGGTTGAAGTTTTCGTAGACCCTTTGCACAGTCTCAAAGGTCTTTTCTACCCGCTGACCCGACTTGGCCGACAAGAACACCTTGGGGCAGTACGACAAGAACGGCATGATTCGCTCTAGGTCGGCCTCGTAACCCCTCGAAAGCATAGTGTCTTTGCCTTCAACCGCGTCCCACTTATTGACGGCCACCACGCAGGCGCGGCCGCGATCTTGCACCAACGCCGCGATCTTGCTGTCTTGATCGCTCAGCCCCTGGGTCGCGTCGAGCACCAGCACGGCCACGTGGCTGCGCTCGATGGCCCGCACCGACTGGCTGACCGAGTACTGCTCGACCAAGTCGTGAATGGCTCGCTTGCGCCGCAAACCCGCAGTGTCTACAAGGGTAAACGCCCGCTCGCGCCACACAAAGTCGACGTCGATCGCATCGCGGGTGGTGCCCGGCTGGTCGGCGCAAATCACCCGCTCGTGACCCAAAAGCTTGTTGATAAGCGTAGACTTGCCCACATTCGGCTTGCCCACAAAGCACACGCGCACGCGCTCGACACGGCCGCCGCGCACTCGTTCGAGCTGAGGCCGCTCGTCGTGGTCGGGCTCGCCCTCCCAATGGCCGCGCTCACCCAGCGCATTCTCAACGGCTTCCATCAGATCGAGCACGCCGCGGTTGTGCTCGGCAGCGATGGGCCACACATTGTCGAAACCAAGCGCATACATGGCCATAGCGTCGGCATCGAGGCTGTCGGTATCGGCCTTGTTCGCGCACAAGAACACTGGCTTCTTGGTGCAGCGCAGCACCTGAGCGATCTCTTCGTCGGCCGGCAGCAACCCCTCGCGCGTGCAGGTCATAAAGATGATGGCGTCGGCCTCGTCGATCGCGATGTGGGCTTGCTGGCGCATCAGCGGCAACATGCCTTCGGACTCGCCCGGGGCAAAACCGCCGGTATCGATGATCTGAATTTGATGCAGGCCGTAACGCGTCAAGGCGTAGTGTCGGTCGCGCGTAACGCCAGGCGTATCGTACGTAATCGCCGTGCGCTCGCCGATCAGGCGATTAAATAGCGTCGACTTGCCGACATTGGGCCGGCCCACCAGCGCCACCACCGGCGGGTTCCAAGTCGGCCCCACGACGGCAGGTTCGCCTACGGCCGCCTCGTCCCAAACCGGGCCATCGTCCTCGTCATCGTCGTCGCCAACGTCCTCGTCGTCGCCAACGTCATCGTCGTCTCCCTCGAACTCCTCGTCGTCCTCGAACTCATCGTCCTCGAACTCCTCGTCCAAGTCGGCATCGAGGTTGAGATCGCGGTCGTCGTCTAGCGCGTCGGCGGGTTTGTCATGGTCGGGCGTGTTCATGTCAGATATCCAAAATCGCGAAGCTTCTCGATGCGTTCAGGCCAATTGGGCTCGACGCGCACATGCACTTCGAGAAACACTTTGCGGCCAGTCTGGCGTTCCATTTGCTTGCGGGCCGCGGTGGCGAGCGCCTTCATGCGCTGCCCTGCTTTGCCGATCAAGATCGCCCGCTGAGCGGGTTTCTCGACGTGCACGAGCACCTGGATATGAATCAAGTCCTGCAGCTCTTCCCATACTTCGGTCTCGCAGGCTACGCCGTACGGCACCTCTTCGCGGGTCTGCAAGAACACTTGCTCGCGCACTAGCTCGGCGGCCAAGAACCGCAGCGGCCGGTCGGTCAGCTCGTCGGCGGCAAATTCTGGTTGCCCCAAAGGCATGTAGGCCACGATCTCGTCGACCAAAGTGCGCAGGCCATCGGCCGTCCACGCGCTGACGGGCACGATCGCCCCCACGCCAGGCGCAGTGCCCAGCGCCAGCATCACCGGCAGCAAATGCCGCGACTTGACGATGTCGGTCTTGTTCAGCGCAATCATCCACTTCTGGTTGTGTCGCATAATCTCGCGGATCACGCGCCGGTCGCCGGGGTGAATGCCGCGATGCAGGTCGGGCAGCGGGGCGACCTCAACAACCTCTGCAACTTCAGCCCCTTCAACGGCATCAACGGCAGCAACGGCTTCGGCGCTGGCTTCGGCGCTATCGTCGAGCTCTGCAGCGGCTTCGGCATCGGCTTCGTCGGGCTTCGTGCCGGCTCGCTCTGCCCAACGGGCCGCCTTGGGGGCATCGATCACTAGGACGACAACATCAACTGTTTCAAGTGCTTCAACGGCTTGCCCGACCATCGCGCGGTTCAGCGGCGTGCGCGCTTTGTGGATGCCCGGAGTATCCAAGAAGACCACTTGCGCCTTGGCCGTGGTCAAAATCCCGCGAATGTTGTCGCGCGTGGTCTGCGGCTTAGGACTTACGATCGCGAGCTTTTCGCCGAGCAGGCGGTTCAGCAGCGTCGACTTGCCGGCGTTGGGCTGGCCCGCCAACACCGCAGCGCCAAAACGAAACTCGCCGGCATCTACCGACTCTTGGCGCGCGGCCACTTGCGCATCGCTCAGCGGGTCTTCGGTCCACGACCCAACCGAATAGTCGGGCTCGTGCGGGCGCTCAACCACCGGCGCGGCGGGAGCGGTCACGACCGCCGGCTCGGGCGCGGGCAGGGGAGCGGGCTCAGCATCGCGAAATACATCGATTGGCTTAGGCGCACCCGATCCCGTCATCGTCTGCTGGCGGTGCGGCTTGCGCGCGGCATTGGGCTCGTAGCGCGATGGGCGCGGCCGGTCCTGCGACCCGCTTTGGTCGCTGGGGCGCGGCCGGTCCTGCAGTCCGTTTTGGTCACTCGGGCGCCGCCTATCCTGCGACCCGTTTTGGTCGCTGGGGCGCCGCCTATCCGGCGATCCGTTTTGGTCGCTGGGGCGCGGCCGGTCTGGCGATCCGTTTTGGTCTCTGGGCGGCGGCGGTGCGCCGGGACCGCGGCGGTCGCTCACGGCCGGGTCGCTGGGCTTGTCGCTGGGCCGGCGGCGCACGACTCCGCTTCGCACCGAACCTTTTTCGCGTTTGGGTCGGCTCTGCGACGGGCGGCGGGGCGGGTGATCGGTGGGTCGCGTCATGAGGTAGGCCTGGTCCGTCGGGCAGCGGGGCGCAACAGTAGGCCCGAAATTGCCGCAAAGCGCAAGCGAATTCGCGCCACTGCCAAGGGCGCTGCCCGCCAAAGGTGCTAACGAATTCGCTTCAGTACAGCCACAAAGAAGCCATCGGGGCCAAACTCGGGTACTGGCCGCGTCGCCAGCCACTCGGGGTTGGCCGCGCCAATGCGCTCGCTCGACTGCAGCTCAAACTGCGCACCATCGCCCACCAGTGCGGCCACCACATCCTCGTTTTCGCGGCGCATCAGGCTGCAGGTCGCATACACAAGCGTTCCGCCGAGCTTGCAGTGCAGCGCTGCCCGCCGCGCGATCGCCAGCTGTTGTTCTGGGAACCGCCCCAGCCAGTCCGCATCCAGGTGCCAGCGCAGCTCGGGATTGCGCCGCAGCGCGCCCGTCGACGAACACGGCGCATCGACCACGACCACATCGCAAGCCCCCACTAGATCGCGCAGCGGCCGCTCCGACTTGTCGAGCACCCGCGTCTCGACCGCGAGCACCGCCCGCTCTGCCCGCCGCTTGCACTGTTCCAGGCGGTCCGGATGGGTATCACAGGCCACCAGCCGGCCCTTGCCGGCCAGCGCCGCCCCCAGCGCCAGCGTCTTGCCACCCGCCCCAGCACACCAGTCGAGCACCGTATAGCCCGGGCGCACATCCGCGATCTGGGCAATGCGCTGGCTGCCCTCATCTTGAATCTCGATGCGCCCCTCGGCAAATGCCGCCGTAGCCGTCACCCGCGCCGACTCCAAGCACCACAGGCCATGGGGCAACCCCGGAATCGCAATCGTTACAATATCTTGCTTGGCCAGCTCGGTCTGCACCGCCGCGCGCGTCGCCTTGGTGGGGTGCACCCGCAACGTCAGCGGCCCGCGATGATTCAGGTAGCGCAGCACCAGGTCGGCGCGCTCTTGATCCCATTGCTCGCGAACTTGCTTCACCAATTCAGGGGTATAGCCCAGTTCAAGCCCGGCACGGTCGTCGACCGACCACGTATGCGTCGCATAGCTGGCGGCCCGCAGCGCCGTAGCCATTTGGTCGGCACTTGCCGGTAAGTTCTGCCCTAATGCGGGGTTACGCTGCAGAAGTCCGTGCAACGCAGTCGGCTCGTTCTTCTTGGTAACCTGGCGCGGCGCCCCGTGGGGGTCTAGGTCGCTCAGCGCCAACAGGGCCAGCACGCGGGCTTGCTTGGGGTCGCACTGCCTTGGATCTACGCCATGTTCTGGCTTTTGCCTACCGCGCAGCGCCATCGACGCGAGCGCCAACATCCCCAGCCGCCGCAGCGTGTGCCAGTGGATTTGCGCCGCCGCCTGCCGCTCTTTGGCCCCCAGCTGCGGCGCCTGTCCAAGCGCCATCTCTAGGGCGGAATCGGCGTAGCGCAGGTCCTTTTCGAGCGACCGCCGCAGCGCCTCGGTCAGCACATCTAGGCCAAGTGGTCGCAGGTACATGGGTTTCGCATCTTCAAGCCACGCGGGCCGCTGCTGCAGATAGGCAGCCAGCTTGGCCATGGCCCGGCCACGGTGGCTCACGGCGTGCTTCTGCTCGGCCGTCGCCTGGGCAAAGGTCTGCCCCAGCTCGTCCGACAAGAACAGCGGGTCGTAGCCAAAGCCACCGTCGCCCTGCTCGTGGTCTAGCAGCCGCCCATAGCAGCGACCGACAAAGGCGCGCCACGGCAATCCATCGTCCGTCCGCCCACTTCCTGGCCCTGCGGCCAGCGGCCCGGCCAAGACCAGCGTACACTCAAACCAGGCACGCCGACTCGGCGGCTCGGCCAGTTTCTCGGGCTGAATGGCCAGATCCTGCAGTACTTGCATACGGTTGCGCGCATCGGTCGACTGACCAGGGTCAGCGGGCAGCCCCTGCACGTCGGCCCAGCGCGCGCTGTGGAGCCCAGGCTTGCCACCTAGCGCCGCCAAGCACAGGCCAGAATCATCTGCCAAAACAGATACTTCCATGTCGCCATGCGTCCGCGCGTGCCGCAGCGCCGACAACGCCTTCAGCAGACCGTTGGCCACAAAACTGTCACCATCTTCTGCTACTTCGGGCAAAGGCGGCAGCACACTTGTCGCCCATAGGGCCTGGCGCTGCGCCACCCAGTCGGCCGGCCCAGACACATCGACGCCCAAACTCGCGGCTGTATCTTGTAATTCCTTAAGTTTCTTTGGATTTGCACTAGCAAGCAGCAGACGGGGCAAGTGATTCACGGCGAACTCGGAGCGGCGCAGGCCGGCAAGGGGCGCAGTGTAAGGCCAGCGGGCGAGCGACGGAAGGCGGCAAAGGCGCGAAAGGTCGCCGCCGCAGGGCGTGGTTGTCTTGATTCTTGGAGCACATGCGTCTAAGGTGCAGGCGTCGTCGACCTGCCCAGGCCGGCGCGTAGATTTTGGCTGTCGCCGAAGCCGTGGCGGCCGCTCCGAGGCAAGCATGTCCCGTTTCCAAGGCTTTGACTTCACGGCCAAACTTCGTCGCTCGTGCCTAGCCACCTTGGCCGGACCGTTGCTGTTGGTCGTACTGGCGCTCGCCGCTTGCTCTGGCCAGAGCATCCGCGACCCCGACAACGACGAAAAGAAAGAGAAGTCGAGGCCTTTCAAGGCCACCGAGCCCACCAAAGACAACCTGAACGAAGTCATCGGCGATCGCGAAGACTGGCGCTTCTGGGTGCCCGACAAGACGGGCAAGGGCGAGCTCCGCGTCGAAGTCAGCAAGTGGGAAGACAGTTCGACCCTGCAGGCCATGGTTACGATCTTCGACGAGGCCGGCACGCAGCTGGCGCAAAAGCCGATGAACCAGGCTAACCCGACTGTTCGCGAACAATTTGCCGTAGAGGGCGCGCGCAAGTACTACGCTCGCTTCAAGTTGGTTTCGGGCAAGGGCGAGTACATCGCCGAGATGAGCGAACCGCTTGACCCCTGCGCCTCGTGCACCGACAAGCAGGAATGCCAAGAGGGCAAGTGCATCGACAAGCCGTGCGGCGGCCCGTGCCCCGACGGCATGATCTGCAACCGCGAGAAGAACGAGTGCATCAAGGGCAAAGAAAAGCCTGAAAACAAGTGCGAAAGCGTCAGCTGCCCCAAGGGCGAGATGTGCGCCCGCTCGAGCGGCAAGTGCGTACCGGTGCCCGAGCGCAAAGACTCCGGCGAAGAGAAGAAAGACAACGCCATCGATTGCGACGTGTTCGAGGCGCAAGACGCCGGCACGGGCTCGATACTCAAGCTCAGCGCCGGCGAGAACAAGGGCGTAAAGAAGGGCATGTCCGGCTCGGTCAAGGGCGTCAAGGGCGGCTCGTTCACCGTGACCGAGGTCTACCCCACCCGCTCGAAGGCCAACTGCAAAGTGCCCGCGGCCAAGGTGCCATCGGGCAGCAAAGCCAGTATACGCCCGTAACTGCGCAAGAAAGGTCTACAATGTTCGAGCTTCGCCGCTGGTGGCTGTGGTTGCTGCTGCTGACGGTGGCGTGCTGTGCCAAGCCGACCGCGCCGACTCCTGGGCCGGTCCGGCAAGGCGTGAGTAAGCCTGAACCCGTTAAACTCGTTGCTGATACTCGCCCACTGCTCGAGCGGCCGCACGTGACGCTGCTGGTGGTTACGGACTGGCAGGCCACGCTGAAACCGTGCGGATGTACGGTGGATCTGCAAAAGGGCGGCATCGAGCGCATCACCAAGTGGGTGACGGACGCGCGGGTTGCCGATCCGTCGCTGCTGGTGGTGCACGCGGGCAGCCTGCTTTTCGACGCCGAGTCTCAGAGTTCACCGGCCAAGCAGGCGCAGTTGCTGCTGCGGCGCCAAATGTTTGTGCAGGGTCTCGGTCGGCTGGGCTTGGCGGCCGCCGCGCTGTCGGGCTGGGATCTGCAGCAGGGTGGCAGCGAGGTCGAAAAAACCTATGCAGACGCTGCGTTTGATCTCACTGCCCTGGGATACCGCGGCGCGCTAGAGAAGGTCGTTCCTGCGCTGCTGAAGACGACCTCCAGCGGCGTGAAGGTGGGGCTTTTGGGCACAGATCCGGCGTGGCTGCCCACCGATGTGCCGGCCCAAGCCAAGCTGGTGCAGCAAGCGGTAACGGACCTGCACAAGCAAGGCGCGCAAGCCATTGTGGTGTTGTCGAACTTGGGCCTGCGGGCAACACGCAAATTGATTCGCGAAATCAAGGGGATCGACGCCGTGGTCATTGGTCAACTCGACGAGAAGGTCGAGCCGCTGACCGACCTGGACCGCGAGGGCGACACGCTCATTCTGCACGCGGCGCGGCACGGCGCTTGGTTTACCGCTGCGACGCTCATCCCCGAGAGCGGTAACGGGCCGTGGACCGAGGCGTCGGAGTATTTACCTAGTGCAGTCAAAGACTTGCAAGGCCGCCGCGATGCGCTGGCCCAGCGGCTGCAGCAGGCCCGCGAGCGCAGCATGGCCGGCGTCGAGCAGGCAATGCCATTCTATCAGGCGCAGTTGCACGACTTCGATCAGCGCATCGCCGCGGCCAGGGCGGTGGCTGGCAAGGCTCCGCCGGCAGGTCGATTGGTGGCATATCAGGCGGTAGGCCTCGATTGGTCGTCGCCGGTCGACCCCGCTACTGCCGAAATGGTGCGAAGCTACGATGCCAAAGCAGCTGAATCTGCAGAGAAACTTGCCAAGGAGCCTGTGCCGCCATTGCCCGGCCAACCGCGCTATGTCGGCCAGCCTGCGTGCCTCGACTGCCACGGCGAGGTGCACGACTTCGTAGCGCAAGACTTCCATACCCAGGCCTGGAAGACGCTTGAGAAAGTGCAGAAAACCAAAGATCTCGACTGCGTTGCTTGCCACATGACGGGCTGGGGCAAGCCGGGCGGCAGCGCGTTCGGCAACCTCGAGACGTTCAAGTCGGTGCAGTGCGAGGCGTGCCACGGTCCGGGCTCGGCGCACATTGCCGATCAGCAAGGCAAAGGGCCCGCGGCGCCGCTCGGCAAGGTCACGGTCGCGACGTGCAAGCCGTGCCACAGCGACGTGCACTCGCCGCGCTTTGCCTACGACGCCTACCGCGAGCACCTGCTGATGCCGGGCCACGGCAAGCCGCAGGCGAGCAAGGCACCCAAGAAATGACGCTGCGGCGGGCATTTGCAACCCTTGCTGCGGTCTTGGGCGCGCTGCAAATGTTCGTGCCTGTGGCGGCGCAGGCAGGCGATGACCCGCATGACCCGGCGTCACGGCCGCCGCTGCACAGTGCCGGCGCAGAAGACCCGCCGCGCGCCAAAGACCTGTTATACGATGGTAATTATACCAGTTTCTTGGCTGGCCTGGCCCTGCCGCGCCTTGACAACGCCTTGGCTGGCCTTGAGCGCCAGGGCGCGGGCGTGGCCCTGGGCGGGCGCTTCTCTGTGATTACCCAGTTTATGGATGTGGCCCTGCTGCTCGAGCACGGCCGCTGGGGTGGCGGCAGCGCGGCGCTCCGTCGCTCGGACTTGGGCGCGACCGTCAGCATTCACCCCGCTTTTCCTGTAGTTGTATTCAACACTTGGAGCTACGACGTCCTGAGCGGTCTGCACGTATTCATTGGCGGCTCTTTGGCGCGCATCGCCCTTGACGGCTCGCAAGCCCTTGCCGCAACTGGCGAAACTGGCAGCAGTTCGACCGACTGGCGCCCGGGTATCAACATAGGCGTCGGCAGCGACATCCCCATCAGCCCGCGCAACCGCCACTCGGGCTGGTGGCTCACGGCGCGCTACGAGCTGCGCTGGGCCCGCTTCGGCTCGGCCGTACCTGATTGGAATTTAGGCGATTCTCAGTTGCTCGTGCTCATTGGCTACCGCACCTACGACAACGGCTGGGCGCGCCTGCCAAGGCCGTTTTGAGCCAGGCTCACTGCCACAGCCGCACGCCGCCTACCCAGGTGTCTAAGTTGTTGTTGTCGATGCGAAAGGTCTCGTAGCCGCCGTAGACTTCGACGCTGCCGATGATCATGCCGAGCGTGCCACGCAGCGTGCTGGCCGAGGCCTCGCCGAGGACGCCGACGTCGCCTTGAATCGACAAAATCAGCGGTCGCACAGGGTAGAAGTCGGCGCCATACATAAAGAATGCTCCGAGCGCGGTCTCGGTGTTGCTCAGCGGCATCCAGCGTGCGCCCAGGCCGGTGCGGAACTGCACGCGGGGGCTTTGCGCGAACAGGATCGAGGTCCAAAGTGAGCCAATCCACTGGCGGTCGGTGCCGCCTTCGGGCAAGTGTTCCCAGTAGTGGCGCAAGTCGCCGCCCAACTCCATGCGGTGGTAACCCGACCACAAAAATCCACCTCCTGCGCGATAGAAGTTGCTGTCGGCCGCGCCGCCCTCGCCCCAGAGCCGCAGCGCCGAGCCATTGCCAAGGGCTTGGCGGCCCCCTTCGGACGGTGCGCCGGGTGCAGACGGGGTAAGGCCGGCGATGCGCACGTAACCATCGATGCTGTCTTGGTAAGGTGCATCGGGGAAGGCGGTGGTACGGTCCCAGTCGTCGCTGAGCAGGGCGTGCGGCCAAGTCCACGGCGCCATGAGCCACCAGTACCAGCTGGCGGGGCCCCACTCGTAGCCGTAGCCGTAGGCGCCCGAGCCAAAGCCGTAGCCGGGGTGGTAGCCGCCGCCGTAGTAGCTGCGACTGTGGCCGCCGCTGCTGCTGTGGCTCGACGAGCTGCTGGAGTGGCTGCTCGACGAACCGCGCGACGACGATCGCGAGCCGCTGAGGCGACCGGCAAACGCTTCGCTGGGCAGCCCGAGCAGCAGTAACAGGCTGAACAGTCCGATTATTTTCGACTTACTTGAGGTGTGCTTGCGCATCGAACCTCCCGGCGGCCGCGAGTCGGGCCGCACAGGGGTTCAACGCTTGGAGCGGCCAGTTTGTTCACACTTTCGAGCGCGCTACGGATAGAACTTGCCGTTGCGCTCGGCCAAGTCGATCAGCAGCTGGCAGGGCTTGAAACGCTTGCCAAACTTGCCCTCGAATTCGCGCATCCGCGCCACTACTTGGCGGGCGCCGTGGCGATCGACGTAGCGGAACGGCCCACCTTCGAACGGCGGAAAGCCAATGCCCATCACCGCGCCCAAGTCGCCGGCATAGGCATCGCGGAGCACACCCTCTTGCAAGCAGAGCGCCGCCTCGTTGACGAGGCCCAGGATCAGGCGGTCGGCCATCTCGCGCCAATCCGGGCTGCGGCTGCCTTTTCCGCTGGGCAAGTGCTTGTAAACACTCTCGTCGATGAGCTTCTCGCCGTGCTTGCCCTGCGCCGACTTGCCGTCTTTGTACAGGTAGAAGCCCTTGTTGTTCTTGCGGCCCAGGCGGCCCTCTTCGAGCAGCGCACTCGACACATCCGGCGGCAGCTGCATGCGATCGCCGTAGTAATGCTTCATCGATTTGAGCACTTTGACGCCCACATCGATTCCCACTTCGTCGGTCAGCGTAATGGGGCCAACGGGGAAGCCGACCTTGGTCGCCGCCTGATCGATGTCGGCCAGCTGATAGCCGTCGAGCGCCAAGAAGATCGCCTCGGCCATGTAGGGCACGAGCGCCCGCGTGGTATAGAAACCCGCGCAATCCTTAACCACAATCACGTTCTTGCCCATCTTGCGGGCAATGTCGACGGTGGTCTTGGTCACCTCGGGCGAGGTCTTGTCGGTCACGATCACTTCGACCAGCGGCATCTTTTCGACGGGGCTGAAGAAGTGCATACCGATGACGCGCTCGGGATGCTTGGCCTTTTCGGCGATCTCGGTGATCGGCAACGCGCTGGTGTTGCTGGCGAAAATCCCGTCAACTTGGCTCAGCGCCTCGAACTCAGCCAAGAGCTTCTGCTTGAGCGCCAGGTCTTCGAATACGGCCTCGATCAGCACGTCGGCGCGACCAAAGCCGGCCCAGTCCGTGCCGCCCGAGATGCGTGCCATGCGCTCGTCGAGGCCACTTTGGCCATACACTTTGCGCTTCTTGGCCTTGCCGTACACCTTGCGCGCGTAGTCGAGCGCCTTGTTGATCGCGGCAAACTCGCGGTCTTTCAAGCGAACTTCGACATTGTTGTCGGCTAGCACGGTGGCGATGCCCGCCCCCATCAGGCCGGCGCCGAGCATGCCCACCCGCGGATACGGTCGCGCTTTGAGGCCTTCGGTACCCGGCCCATCGTCTTTCTTTAGGTGGGTGATCGCCGCGAACAGGTGCCGCAACCCCGCGCTTTCTGCGGTATTCAGCAGATCGCCAAAGCCGCGCGCCTCGGCCTCGAACGTGCCCTTGTCGACCACTTCCAAGATCCGCAGCGGCGCCGGATACATGCCCTTAGTCTGCTTCAGCACCTGCTTCTTAGCCTGCGAAAGCACAACCTTTTTGCCCAGCGGATTCTCTTCGAGCAATAGGTGCTGCAGCTGCTCTTTCAGCCCCGGCTTCTTCTTGGGCTCGGCCTTGCCGTGCACCAAGTCGCGACACAGACCGATGGCGGTCTCCATCAGCTGACCCTGCGGCACGGCCTTGTCGACTAGGCCCATCTTCAGCGCCTTCGACGCGCGAATGTTCTTGCCGGTCAGCATCATATCCAGCGCCGCCGCCAGGCCAATCAGCTTGGGCAGGCGCACCGTACCGCCCGCGCCCGGCAGCAGCCCCAGCATCACCTCGGGCAGCGCCAGCTTGGTCTTCTTGTGCTCGCTGCACACGCGCGCCTTGCACGCCAGCGCCAGCTCGAGGCCACCGCCCAGCGCCTCGCCGTGGATCGCCGCCACGGTGGGGATCTTGAGCGCCGCCAGCTTGTTCATGGCATCTTGACCCTGCTTACTAATCTTTTCGCCGTCTTGCGCGGTCTTGACCTGGCCCAGATCGTCCAAGTCGGCGCCCGCGATAAAGCCGGTGTCTTTGCCCGAGGCGATGATCAAGCCCTTGATTGCACTGTTCTTCTGCAGGTCGGCGAACACCGACTCAAACTGGGGCAGCAGACTCAGCGACAAGGTGTTGACCTTCTTGCCGGGGCAGTCGATCCACAAGATGGCGATACCGTCGGCGTCGGGCGCCTGCAGCCGCATCGAAGTAAGGGTGATACCCATGATATCCTCGCGTTTTCTAGAGGTTTACAGCTATCAGTCGATTTCGACCACCATCGCCGAGCCCATGCCGCCCGCCGCACACGCGGTGCCAAGGCCGATCGACTTGTTGTTCTGGCGCAAGGTGTTCAGCATCGTGGTGATGATGCGGAAGCCCGTAGCGGCAAACGGATGACCGTAGGCCAGCGAGCCGCCGCGCACATTGAGCTTGGCCGGGTCGATCTCGCCTAAGGCCTTGTCGCGGCCCATCTTGGTCCTAAAGAACTCATTATCTTTGAACATCTTTAGGTTGCTGAGCACCTGCGCCGCAAACGCCTCGTGGATCTCGATGTAGTCGAGGTCGTTTAGGCCCAAGCCGGCGCGGTCGAGCGCCACGGGCGTCGAGTAGACGTTGCCGAGCAGCATGTTCTCGCGCGGATCCTGACCCGAGAACGCGTAGCTACGCACGTAACCCAGGATAGGCAGACCCAATTCCTTGGCACGCGACTCGCGGGCGATCAACACGCAGGCGGCACCATCGGTCAGTGCCGAGCTGGTCGCGGCGGTGATCGTGCCGTTGCGACGGTCGAAAACTGGCTTCAGTTTCGCCAACTTCTGCGGATCCATGTCGGGCCGAATCAGGTTGTCGGCGTTGACCGGGCCCTTGGGCGTCTGCACGGTGATGAGCTCGGGGGCAATCAGGCCCGCCTGCACCGCCGCGTAGGCGTTCTTGTGCGAGGTGATCGCCAGCGCCTCTTGGTCCTGACGCGAAATCGCGAAATTCTGCGCCATTTCTTCGGCGTGCTGGCCCATGGTCAGGCCGGTGTAGCGCTCGGTCAGCGCCGGCGGCGTCGGCAAGAAATCTAGGGGGTTAAGACCACTCGCCTTCTTCAGCAGGTCCAAGCCCTTCGCCTTCTGCAGGTCTTGCAGCTTGTCGACCACCGACTTCTTGTAGGTGACGGGCGCGTGGCTCGTGACATCGACGCCGCCACACAGCACCACATCGGCCGTGCCGGCCCAGATCGTCTCGCAACCGGAAGCGATGGACTGGAACCCGGAGGCGCAAGCGCGCGACACTGAAAAGCCGTGGGCGTGGTACATCCCCAAATTCATAGCAACTTCGCGGGCAACATTGGGGCTGCGCACCACGGAGATCACCGTGCCCCAGATCACCTGGTCGACCGCCTCTTTGGGCAGCTCGAGGCGAAACAGCACTTCGCGGGCCACTTGCGTCGACAGCTCGACGGGGTCCACATCGTTCAAGTCGGACCACGAGCGCGAGAAGGGGGTGCGCAGGCCGCCGCAAATGGCGATACGGTCGCGCTTGAGGTGCAGACGGCGAAACAGATTTTGTGGCTGGGCAGCCGGCTTGGCCGCGACAGGCGCCTCTGCAACCGCTGCAGCCGGGGTGTCTGCGGCCGCGTCGGGCAGCAAGCTCGGGGTTTCAGAACCAAGTGTCTTTTTGCGCGTCGCCATGGCTTCCTCGTTGGCAGGGCCGACCAAAATGCCCAAATGCCGAGGAGTCAATTTGCGACGCAGCGCGTCATAAGTCAACGGCGCTTCGTCGCGCCTGCGTCATTTTGCGAAGCTTTTGGAAGAACTGATAAAAGGGCTGAGCTACAGCACCGCGATCGCCCCTGGCAGGTCCGTCAGCGCAATCTCGCCGATCACCGCCCGGGTCTCGACGCCGTGGCGCGCCAGAGCCTGCAGCAGGGCATCGGCACGGGCCGACGGCACGGCGATCAGCAGGCCACCCGAGGTCTGTGCGTCGGCCATCAGCAGGCGATCCGCCTCCGAAAGATCGGCCGAAAACGTTGTATTTTGTGCAGCATACGCAAGGTTACGCTTCGACCCACCCGGGCACATCCCATCGGCCGCAAGACCGCGCACCTGGTGCATCCATGGCACCCGCTCAAAGGTCAGGCGGGCGCCCAAAGCGTCGCCATAGCGCCGGCTGCTCGCACGCAGCAGGTTACCTAGATGGCCAAGTAGGCCAAAACCGGTCACATCCGTGCACGCCGACACGCCCACCTCGACCATTGCCTCGGCCGCGCCGGCGTTGAGCGTCGTCATCGATAGGATCGCTTCGCCCAGCTCGTCGGGGGCGATCTTGCCGCGCTTGCGGGCGGTCGTCAGCACCCCGGTACCCAGCGCCTTGGTCAGCACCAGCAAGTCGCCAGGCTTGGCCCCATCATTCGCGACAATCTGACTAGGATGGGCTAAACCACTGACAAACAGACCGAATTTAGGCTCGGCATCGACGATCGAGTGGCCACCGGCGATGACAATGCCGGCCTCGTCGCACACGGCCTGCGCGCCGGCAAGGATTTGCCCCAACCCCTCGGGACCGAACTCGGCCATAGGCCAAGCGACAAAACTTAAGGCCGAGATGGGCTTACCACCCATAGCGTAGACATCGCTCAAGGCGTTGGCCGCGGCAATGCGCCCATAATCAAAGGGATCATCGACGATGGGTGTAAAGACATCGACCGTCTCGATCAGCGCGAGATCCGGAGTCAGTTGGAACACGGCGGCATCGTCGCTCGTGTCGTGGCCAATGAGCAAGCGCGGGTCTTTGCGCACGGGCAAGCCGGACAGTGCGGCAATCAAATCGACTTGGGCGATCTTGGCAGCACAACCTGCCGTCGCCGAAAGCGAAGTGAGCGGGGGTAGTGGGGCGTAGGCGGCGGCGCGAGCAGTCATGGGCACCTCGTTCGGAAGCGGCGAGAGGATTGCCCAATCTCCGGGGCTCCGCAAGTCGCGGCAGTGGCAAACAACCTGCGCTTTGGCGTGGCAGCGGCTGTGGCGTCTGCTACTCTGAGCCCCGGCGGGGCGCCAGCAAGTGAGTCGAGCGTTGCGGCAGGGCTGTAGCACCACAATCCAAAGCAGCGACAGGCGAGTGGGCGGCGGCATTCGTGCGCTCATTCGCTATACGATTCTTCTTGGAATATTAGCCTACTTACCGGCGTGCGGCACGACGGCGACGCCACCGCGAGACCAGACCGCCGATGCGGCGAGTGGCGATGCCATTGGGGTCGAGATCGCTGCGGCCGATACCGCTATCGCCAGCGATGCCAAGAAGCCGGGATCCGCCACAGTGGTCGCCAAGCTCGACCCCGACGAGGGGCCCAGCGGCGGCACACAAATCATCACAATTACAGGCAACAATTTGGGGCAGGCGTGGCAAGTGCTGTTCGGCCAAAGCCCGGCGCTCGACCTGTTTGTGATCGACGACGGCACGCTGCAAGTTACGGTGCCGCCGCGGCCGGCGGGTGTGGTCGATGTCACGGTGCGCTCGACGGGTCGCCCCGATGCAACCCTACATGATGCTTACCGTTATTTGGCAGAGGTGGGCCTAACGGGCCTATCACCGGCGCAGGGGTCGGCTAGCGGCGGCACGGCAGTCAGCGTGACGGGGAGCGGCTTTGTGCCCGGTACGCGCTTTGTGTTCGGCGACCGACAGGCGCTGGCCACCGTGATCTACGACGAGCACAGTGCCGCCCTGTTGACGCCACCCGGACAGGCCGGAAAAGCTAATGTTTACGCTATAAACGGCGACGGCCAGGCCAAGCTGGCCCATGCATTTTGGTACCGCGCCCCGCCTGTGCTGCAGCAGCTCGACCCGGCAACGGTGCCAGTGGCGGGCGGCGTGCAAGTGACGTTGCGTGGACAGGCCCTGAACGGAAAAGGCTTGCAGGTCAAGTGGCTGCAAGGTGATATGGCGATTGGCGCGCAGGTGGTGAGCACGGCGCCCGATGGTTCTGCGCTGGTCGTCGCCCCCCCTTCTGCGGCCGAGGCGGGCATGTGGAGCGTGCAGGTCAGCGACGTAGATGGCGCAAGCACGCTGAACGACAGCTTTTTCTACGTTGACGCCGGCGTGCCGACCGGTGTGCTTGGGGTAACGCCGGCCGCGCAGCCGCTGAACCACCTGCAGCCGGTGACTGTGGCGCTCGCCGGGCAGTTCGATGACAAGCAACTTGGTGCAATAACAGTGCAATTTGGCAACGTGCCCGCTACCGTGCTGCAGACCCACAACGGCCCGCCGGGTGCCCATGCTGGAGCGTCGCTGTGGGTGCAGCCGCCGACGCGGGCGGAACCAGCGGTGGTCGATGTCGCTGTCGCGGTCAATGGCATTGAACTCGTTAAATCTAAGGCATTTTCGTATGGTGCGGCGGTGCCGGTGGTGGTGGCCGTCGCGCCCAAAGAGCTGAGCACCGCCGGCGGTACGCCAATTAGCGTTCAGGTACAAGCAGGTAATGGCCATGGCAGCATCACGGCGGTGCGGGTGGGCGCGCTGCTGGCCTCGCACCTGCAAGACGCCGTGGCGACAGCGACGGGGGCCGATCGTGCGGTGCAAGTGCAGGCGCCGACAGGCAGTCCTGGCCCAGCCGACGTCGTGGTGCGTTTTGCTGACGGCACGGAGGCTGTGCTGGCCAATGCGTGCAGTTTCGCCGACGCCACGCCGGCCATTCTGGGTGTGGTGCCCGGCCGTGGTGCAGTGGCAGGCGGCACACTAGTCACATTGATTGGCAGTGGTCTTGGGCACTTAAAGGGCCTGCAGCTGGGCGGCACCTCGGTGGTGGGCTGGCAGAATCCGAGCGATGGAGCGGTCACCTTCAAGACGCCGCCCGGCAAGCCGGGTCAGGCAACGCTGCATGTGCTGTTCGACTCGGGGCTTGAGGTCAACCTAGCGAAGGCCTTTGTTTATTTCGATCCATCGTCGGGTGATATCGGCACCTGGGGCGAGCCCATCGATGGCGCGCTCAACGTTACTGTGCTGAAAAAGGGCCAGATCGGCGTGGTGGCGGGCGCAACGGTGGTGATTGGCAGCGATCCCAAGAAGGCCATTATGGGGATCACCAACGCCAAGGGCCAGGTGACGCTTTCGGCCGCTAACCTATCGGGGCCCCTGCATGTTCATGCAAGCAAGACGGGGTGGTCGGCCGGTTCGGTGATCGCACTTGGGGTCGAAAATGTCACGATTCGCCTAGCCGCCGTGACGACGGCCAGCGGTCAGGCCCCCCCCAACGTCGACCAAGCCACGCCGTTGCCCGCGACGGTCACAGGCACGGTCATCGACGCGGCCAAATACACGCAATTCCCCTTGGGCACCTGCAAAGGCCAGCCGGCGGTGGGCGGCAACTGCCTGCCGTGCGACACAAATAGCGACTGCAGCGGCCAGGCCACCTGCGAGTCTTTGCGCGCCCCGCTGGCCGTGAGCGCGCCGGGAAGTGACGGGGGCCACTACTGCGCCGCGATCTGTGGCGATGCCGGCGACTGCCCCGCCGACTTCGAATGCCGCGCGGTCGGAATCGACTTGAGCGATGCGCACTTGCGTTGCGTACCCAGCGTAGGCAAGCGCGAAACCCGTTGCGAAGGGGCGAGCCCTTGGATCAGCGGCGGCGCGCCCAATTCGCCATTTGGCACCGCCGACAGCGACGGCCACTTTACCGTTGTGGTTACGCCGGGCGATGTGGCGATCATCTGCAGGGCCGGCTATATATCGAAAACAACAGGTGAGTTTGTGCCACTGAGCATGGGCCTCGCCCGCGGCCTGTTCTTGGTGCCCGGCGACGCGACCGACGGCGTGCTCGTCAAGGTCAATGTGCCGCTCGATCGCAGCATTCGGGTCAAGCTAGACCATATTCCAATGGGTTCAGATGCCACTGGCCAGCGCTATGTGCTAGCGGGAATCGACTTGGGTTCCGAGGGCTATATTCCGCTAGGGACTACAACAACTTACGCGGTGACTGACACGCTGCTGCTGACCCGGCAGCCCGCGCCGTCGCTCTGGAATGGCAACAACAGCGGCCTTCGCTACGAGTTTTATGGTGGCCTGTCGCAGGCTTACGGGGGGCCGCCGCTCAGCTTGTCGCAAACGGTGGGGCTCGATCCGCGCGGCCTAGACCGCTACGCGCACCTGCAAGCGGGCAGCGCCGCCGCGACCATTGGCGACGGAGAGGTGGGCGCTCTGCTCGCCGCGGCCAGTAGCGGGGATCTGCGTGTCGCCGTGGGCGAACAGGGGCGGATCGTGCACTGGACCGGCGGCACTTTTACCGAGCAGCCAAGCCCTTCGCCGCTAACCTGGCGGGCGGTGTGGCTGCCGAGCGACGCGGTGGGCGACGGCTGGATCGGCGGCGACGAGGGCTATGTGGCGCGCCACACCAACTTGGGCTGGAAGCTGTGGGGCCGCGTCGGTACCCGGACGGTGGTAGCGCTAGCCGGTCGGACGCAGAACGACGCGTGGCTGGTCGACAGTGCCTCGCAGCTTTTCCACTGGAACGGCGCGGATTGGACCGAAGTGGCCGGCCCCTGGCAACCTGCTGCTGCTCCTGGCAAATACGACCCGACGCCACCCCACAAGCAAGTGCGCGCCGCCTGGCACAGCCCCAGCGGGCACCTGTACTTGGCCGGCGACGAGGGCACCCTGCTGCGCGCAACTTGGAGCCCTGCGAGCCTGCCGGGCGTGGCCACCCCTGCGGCCATGTACGAGACGCTGCCAGCGGGCACGGGGCTGAGCCTAAATGCCCTGGCCGGGAGTAGCGAAGGCGACCTGTGGGTATGTGGCGATCACGGCTACTTGGGGCACTACAATGGCTTAAAACTGCAGACGATGGCTACGAGTACTACCCAGAATCTGTTGGCGGTGGCGGTGGGTGCGCCCGGGCAGCCGGTGCAGGTGGTCGGCGGTCGTGGCACTTGGTTGCAGGCGCAGGTCGGGGCCGTGGCCATCGATGTCTCGCCGCCCGATTTGCGTGTTGATCTGCGGGGTACTCTGCCCACGTTCGATGGCGGTTGGGTGGCGGTGGGCAATCCCGTGCTGGTCATGGGGCCGTATCTTGAGATGCCACTGCTGCAGTTGCCCGCACCTGGCCAAAGTCTGGGCGGAGCAAGCGGAAGTGGCCGGGTGGTGTGGACCGCCAAGCCCGGCATCGACCCCACGCTCAACATGCTGCGGCTGGCCGACGAGAGCTATCAAACGCGCTGGGAGCTGCTAGTGCGCGGCAACGTAACCGTGGCGGAACTTCCTGATTTTGCTCTGTTCGGTGTGGATTCACCGCTGCCCACGGGTACGGCCTACGTGCGGCTGTGGCGCATCTACAACCCTGGTCTCGACGTCGACAACTTTACCTTCAAGGGGCTATCGTCGGCGGGGTGGCGGTCGTGGGCGTACATGGTGCGCAGTACCGAAGAGCCGCCGTGGCTGCCGAGTGGCGCACCGCAGCCGACGCCGGGTACGCCGCAACCGGGCTTTGATCCGCCGTGGCCCAAGTAGGTCGATTGCTTATCGATTGACCGTTTCTCGTACCGTGGCCGCGCCAAAGCGCGTGGGCCGCAGCAGGTCAAGATGCCCGCTAGTCTGATGCTCCTTCGTTTGACGCGCTGGCTGACCGCGACGCTGCTTCTGAGCACGCAACTCCCTGCTGTGGCTGCAGAAGCGCCCAAGGCCGATGCCGCGTCGCGGCTGGTGCAGTCGTCGCCCTACAAAATCGAGGTCGCCAGCAGCGACGGGCAGAAAGTGTTGATTACCAATGCGTTTACCCTTGAGCGTCGGCGGCTGTGGGAGCACGCTGGTGTGGCCGCGCTGGCGTTTTCGCCCGACGGGCTGTGGCTCTACGCGGTGACAGCGAGCGGCGACGCGGTGGCGATCGACCCCGACGCCGGCAAAGTGGTGCCGCTGGGCAAGGTTCCAGTACAAACCGGCGAGCTCGTGGTGGGCGCGGTGGGAATCGGCCCAACGGACCAGTTCGGCCTGTCGGTCATCTTGGCGAGGCCGCAAGGAGCTGTAGCTGCGCGTGGTTGCACCACTTGGACCGCACCGCGACGCGTGGCGATGCACCGTGGCTTCGACGGCTCGTCGCCCCGGCTAGAGGCCCGCGAAGGCTGGCCCGATGATCAACGCACGCCGCGCAGCAAGGCCGTGTCGCCCAACACCAAGACCAAGGCGAGCATTGTAGGCCCTGTTCTGCAAGGCGAAGCGCAGTTCGGCGGCTACAGCGGCACCATCAGCAAGACGGCGCTGCCGGTGGGTGCGTATCAGATCGACTGGATGCGCGACAGCCAAGGCATCGCGTTGCACTACACCAAGAAGGCCGATGGGGCCTGCAAACAGCGCTTGGGCACTCGCTTTTATCGGCAAGAAGGCAGCGGGTGGAGCGAGTGGTCGTTGCCCGATGGCGTAGATACCGTGCGCGGTGACCAGCCGTGGCCGGGACCCGCTGCGGCGGCCGATGGGATGCGCTGGCTGGCGACCAGTGTGCGCGGCGTAGAACTGGTCGAGCCGCAGCCGCGCTTTCGCGGGAAGTTAGCCCTAGTTGCGCCCCCGTCGGTGGCATGGCCCAAGCTGCGTCCTGGTGTGCGGGCCCTGCCTTCGCTGGTGGGCGGTCCGCTGCGACTAGCCGAGATGTGGCTCGAGACCGGCGATCTGGACCAGGCCGGCAGCGAAATTGACCGGCAAGAGAAGGTGGCTGCGCCGGCAGCGGTGGCCAAGCTGCGGTCCCGCCTGCAGAAACTTACCGAAGTGCGCGCGCGCCGCGCCCAAGAGTTGGCGTTACCCCTGGCCGATCTGCGGTCGAATAAGCAGGCGCCTGCGGTCACACCAGCGAGCACTGCCGCGCCGGACGAAGACGCTATCGAGACACCTGCTGCGGTGACACCGGCGCGGTGACGCCAGGCAATCTGCTGTTGTTTCTGCTAGTTAATCGATCTCAAGGCCTGAGAACCTGCCACCGGTCGGAGGGACTGCTGGCGGCGCAGGCACGGCGGCGGGGCGCGACGGAGCGTTCTCGCGCGGCGGTTCCGCGGCACGCATCTGGGGTGCTTGCCGTGGCGGCGCACGGTCCGCAGCGGTCAAGCGCACCTCTTCGCCACTCACCGAGCGGGCGTACACGTGCTCGCCATCCACACGCAGCTGGCCCAATTCTTGAGGACCACCGCGGCCTTGCAGCTCGCGCACCATCGCGGCAAAGGTAAGGCGCAGCAAGGTGCCCAGCGGGTCGGCCGGCGCCGCCGAGCTCGACTGGCCTTGCGGAGCCCCAGCGGTCGGTTGCGCGCGCACCAGCAGCGAGGCAGCGATCATGGCACCCACATCGGGCGGCAAGTGGCGGATGCGCTCGAAGACGTCGCCGACCGACGAGCCAGCAGCTTGAAATTCTTGCAGGGTTTGCCCTTGCAGGTCGGCGCGCTCGGTCTTGACGTCGATGACGACGGCCTCGCGGAAGGACACACCAGTTAGGTTGGCATCGCGCAAGTCGACGTTGACGAGCACCGCGTGCGAAAAATTGGTGCGGAACAGGTTAGCGCCGCGCAAGTCGACATTGCAGAGCACCGCGCCGGCCAAGTTGGCGTTGTCGAGCACGGCCCCGCCTTGGCGCTGATCGGCAAAGCGGCAGTTAAGCAACAGCGACTCGGTCAGGTTGGCGTGGTTGAGATCACTTTGCGCAAAATCGCAGTTCGACAGGATCGACCGCCCCAAGTTGGCGTTAGTCAGCGGCGTTTCGACAAAACGGCTATCGAACATGCGCGCCTGTGGCCAATGCAACTCTTGGGCCTGCGAATTCGAGATCTCGCAATGGTGCAGCTCGGCTCGCTCAAAGCGCGTCCCTCGCAGCAAAATCCCCCGCGCAATCCAGCGATTCGCGTGCCAACCCAGGGCGTGGACGCCGATGAGCTTGGTTCCCGTCATGCGCACGTGGTTGAGACGCGCGCTAGGCAGTTCTACGGGTGGCAGATCGACCGGGCCCACATCGCAGCGGTCAAGATGACCGGATTGCAGGGCGGCGCGCAGGTCGTGGACATTGGCAATCGAGTTGAGGTCGCTCATAGCTGCAAGGTTACCGAAGCCGTCGGCGGGCGCAACCCTTTCGATACAACTGCGACGCGCACGAGGCAAATACCGCAGTCCCCCGATTTGTTGCGTGGTTGCCAGCGACTCCTAGCCGAATCGGCGGGTGCGTGGCAAAATGGAGCTTCCGCGCGCCACCGCGCAGTCCCCAAGTTCGAACGATGGCGCTTCAAAGTTTAGCAAATTCGGGCAATACGCCGGCGCGGGCGTCGCTTTCTGCGGCGGCGGGTCTGGTGCTCGACGGTGAATTTGAGTTGCTCGCGCCGCTGGGTTCGGGGAGCCATGCCGATGTATTTGCAGCACTACAGCTCTCGGCGGGCGGGCGGCGGGTGGCGGTCAAGATCTTGAGCCCGCTGTACCTTACGCTGCCAGAAGGTGATTTCCGCAAGGCGGCCACAGGGCTGCGACGCGAGGGCGAGCTGCTGTCGGGCCTAAAATCGCCATGTTTTGTGCAGATGTACGGGTCGGGCACCACGCCGGACCAGCGCCCCTACTTGGCCATCGAGCTGGCAGAGGGCCCCACTCTGGGCACTTGGCTGCAAAGCGGCGAGCCACCACTGCGGCACATCGGAGAGGTAATTCGGCAGTGGGCTCAAGGACTTGGCGAGATGCATCGGCTGGGATGGGTGCACCGCGATGTGTCGCCGGCCAATAGCGTGGTCACCGCCCATGGCCCCCACGGCAACCGCCTGCGCAGCTACGACTTGGGAACGGCGACGCAGATCAGTGATCGTCCCGACCGTTTTCGCGTGGGCTTTGACCGCGATCGCCCTGCTGGAACGCCGGCGTACATGTCGCCCGAGCAAGCGATCGGCGGCGTCGTAACGGGTCGGGCGGACCAGTTCTCCCTCGCAGCCATTACTTACGAGGCCTTGGCCGGTCGCCGAGCAGTACCAGCTGACTTGGGGCGGGCGGCTATGGCTCTGTCTTTTCTGCGCGGAAGCGACGACATCCCCGTGGTTCCCCTCGACGAAGTGCGACCTGACCTGCCCGAGGCCGTATGCGACGCGATCGCCCGTGCGCTGGAGCGCGATCCGGCACATCGCTTTGACTCGATAGAGGACTTTGCCGATGAAGTTGCCAACGGGCTGGCGGCGGGCCGGGGTACTGGGGCGATGTCGCTGTGGCGGCGCGTGACGCACAAGGTAAGCAAGGCCCTAAACAGAGGAAATTCATGAAGGATTGGCTTGCCAACCTGAGCGCACTGCTGGCGGCAGCTGCGGCCATTGCCGCCGGCTTGTACGCGGTCAAGGCACTGGTATTCACCGCTCGCACCCCGGCGGGCGACGCCGCCTTTCGCAGTGACCCGGTGCGTATTGGTCTAGAAGACGATCGGCGCAGAGCGATCAACCACTTGCGCGAAATTCAGTTCGATCGCGACACCGGCAAGCTCGACCAAGCCGACTACGAGCGGCTGCAAACGCGCTACGAACGCCAGGCCGTAGATGTGCTGGCACGCCTAGATGCCTACGAGAAGGGTCAGCGCGAGGGAACGCTATGAGCCAGAGCCGTGTATTATTACACAGTTTTTTAGTTTTAGTAGTGGCAGTGGCGACCGTGCTCGCGACCACGCTGGCGGCGCGCTCGGCCCAGGCCCAGGCGCCGGGCGGAGTGCGTGTCGATGTGCAGTGCCAGGCTCAGGTCGACGAGTCGTATCTGCTCGTTACCGTCGAGGCCAAGATTACCGGCGATGGCGGTCAGGCGGTCGATCTCGATGCCCGGCCGCTGCGCCTGCCGCTGCTGGCCCCGGTCGTGGGCGGTGCGGTGCTCGACCATGGCGTGCTGCCCAATGGCGCACAATCCGTTGAGGTAGAAGGGGTTGCCCCCCTGCGCGTCGACAAAGAGGGTGGCGGCCTGCTGGTTCGCGGCAAGTTGAAGGCCGGCGAGGTGGGGACTGCCCGCGCGCGCATGGCAATCGGATTTGCAGACAGCCACTTAGAACTCGGCATGGTGGGTCCGGGCAGCCAGACTTGGGTGTCGTTCGTGGTCGCCATGTCGCCGCCGACGCGCCTGAAAGTGACCGTGAGTCGCCCGGCACGCGTGTCGCAAGTGGAAGAAGGCAACGAGCGACTGACCGGCGCGTCGCTGACCCAGGGCCTGCAGCCCGGCGAAATGGTTGTGTTTTCGATTGACGACCTGCCTGCCAGCCCGGCAGGTCCGCGCCGCGTGCTGTCGGGCTTGGCGCTGTTTGCCGGGGTGGTGGGCGCGTGGTACTTGCTGCGGCGCGTTCGTCTGCCAGCCGCCGTTGCTGAGCCACGGGCAGACGCGGCGTGACGGCGGTGCCTGCGAGTTCGCCTGCCCGCTTGAGTGCGCGGCAGTTGGCGTGGTCGGTCGCCGATCGCTTTGTGCTGCTCGGCGTGGATGTGGGCTTTGCGGCCGGCTCGCTGACCGTGCTGTGGGGCGACAACGGCGCCGGGAAGTCGAGTCTTTTGGACCTGTTGTCAGGTCTGCGCGTGCCCACCCGCGGCGAAGTGCTGCTCGACGGCGTGCCCGTGGGCGATGTGCACCCGGCCGTCTTGGCGCGGCGCTTGGCTCGGCTCGGCCACAAGCCTGGCGCTTTTCTCGACTTGACTGCGCACGAAAACGTAAAACTTCTAGCTAGTTTATGCTACTCCACCCCGACCGACGCCGCCGTGCAGGAGTGCTTAGACCGCGTAGGCCTCGACCGCCGCGACCAGACCCGGGTCGTGCGCGGCTTCTCGCGCGGCATGATGCAACGTACCGCCCTCGCACGGCTTTTGCTGACTGGCGCCGATGTGTGGTTGCTCGACGAGCCCTCGACCGGCCTGGACGCCGCGGGCAGTCGCACGCTTGGCCTCCTGCTCGCCGAGGCCCGCCAGCGCGGCGCCGCCGTGGTCGTAGCAACCCACGACTTTTCTTGGCTTCCTACCCCTGATCGCTGGCTGCAGGTGCGCGGCGGTCTGCTCGTCGAGGCCCAGCCATGACGATGCTCCGCCTGACTTGGTTACTGCTCGCCAAAGACGTTCGCATTGCCGCCCGGTCGCGCGAAGTGCTCGGCTTTATGCTTCTTTTCGCCCTGCTCTGCGTGGTGGTTTTTGCCTTTGGCTTCTTGCGCGAGGGCCATGCCGCCCAAGACCAGGTGCCCGGCGTGCTGTGGGTGACGCTGCTCTTTACCGGAACAGTAGGGCTTTTGCGGCTTTTCGCCCCCGAGGACGAAGCCGGCAACTTGGACCTGGTGGCTCGCACGCGGAGTGGTACCGCCCCGCTATTCTGGTCGAAGGCCCTGCTGCAACTGCTATTTTCGGGGATCGTGACGCTGTTTCTAGTGCCGATCGTCGCAGTGTTTTTTGATACGTCGCTCGACGGGCTGCCGTGGATTGCCCTGTCGCTCGCTCTTGGGCTGGTGGGCCAAGCCGCCCTGGGCACGCTTGCTGCCGCGCTGCTGGCCCAGGTGCGTCTGCGCGAGGCCCTGTTGCCGCTGGTGCTGTATCCGCTGCTCGCGCCGCTAGTGCTGGGCGGGGTAAAGGTGACGGCCTTGGCGCTGACGCGCGCGCCTTATGCTGCGTTTTCAGGGTGGATCGAGCTCATGCTCGCCTTCGACCTGGTCGTCGTGGTACTCTCGCCTTGGCTGTTTGCGCGAGTGACAGAGTGACGGCCCGCCTGCAAGGTCTTGATCGATGACGGAAACTCCTTCGAAGCTACCCCTGCGCCTGCTCACTGGTCTTGGCCTGGGCACCCTGCTCTGCATCGCCGCGCTCGGCTGGGTGTTCTTTGTCGCGCCGGCCGACGAGAACCTGGGTATTGTTCAAAAAATCTTCTACTTTCATGTGGGTTCGGCCTTTGGCATGCTGCTGTGCCTGTGCGCCGCCTCGGCCAGCGCCCTTATCGATCTGATGGCGCCCAACGAGACCATCGACGCCGCCGGCCAGGCCTGCACCGAAGTGGGCATGATCTTTGCGCTTGGGGTGCTGACCTCGGGGCCACTGTGGGCGCGCAAGTCGTGGGGCACCTGGTGGACCTGGGAGCCGCGGCTGACGCTGACGCTGCTGGTCTTGCTGATTGCCATAGCGGTGCTGGTGTTGCGCTCAATGGCTGCCGAGGCGCAGACCGGTCGGCGAATTGGCAATGCCCTCGCTGTGTTAGCAGCTCCAGTCGCCTACCTGATTCACATCGCGGTGCAAAAATGGGGCGGCACCCATCCGCAGGTCATTCAGGGCGGAGGCATCCAGAGCAGCGACATGCGCATCGCCTTTTGGGGCTCGGTTGTCGCACTTCTTACCCTTGGTTTTTCGCTGGTTGCATTACGTTTGCGCGGCATCTTGCTCGAGCAGCACATGGTGCGGCTGCGTCTCGACCTTTCGGCGCTCGAGCTGCAGCGCGCCCGCAACGGGGAGTAAGGTTCATATGCGATTGAAGGCACTTACCACCTCTTTGGTCACCTTTGCCACCGGGTTCATCCTCACCGCTGGCCTAGCCTGGGCCGATGGCGCAACAGTTGCCCAAGACTTGAGCCGCTACAAAGAAGAATCCGTGCCCGGCGGCAAGCTAATGCTGATTGCTTACATGGTTCTATGGGGACTGGTCGGCGCCTATGCCATCCGCACCGCCTTGCGCCAGAGCCGCACCGAGCGCGACTTGGCCGCGTTGCAAGACCGCCTCGACCACTTTGCCGGCAGCGCCACCCCCGCCGGCGCTCCAAAGGCCGAAAAATGACCAGCGCGCACGTGTTCTACATCCCTGTCATGCTGCTGCTGGGCGCCGTGGCCGGCTTCGTCATGGGCCGGCGCATGCTACTCGCCGAGCAGCAAGAGCAAGCCAAGCGCGCCGAGCGGCAAGCGCAACGCCACAATCAGCCGTAATCGCAGCTCGTTATTTGGTCTTGGCCGTTTCGGTCTTGGCCGGCTCAATGGGCCCCACCACGTTATGCCGGCCGCGGATCTGAGCGATCGACGTCTGCCGCGGCGGGTTGGCCATATCGTTAAGATCACTCATGGTGCGCATGCTGCGCTGCTTGCTGACCGGGGTAAACGGCTTGAGAACAAGCTCCATGCCGCGCCGCTCGGGCTTGGGCGGTGGCGGCACCGTCAGGTCGCGGTGGATGGGCACCATGGTGGTCGTTACCGAGTCGACCCGCCGAATCGGCGTGACGCGGTCCATCGAATCGAGCTCGTCCGCTTCGACCGGTGCGAGGATGCTCTCGTCATTGTCGCCCATGTGGCTCTCCTAACGCGTGCGGGCCAACGCGGACCGCCCCTGCACCATGCCGGAACTGCGGACGGCTTGTCAAAGTCGCAACGGCATGGGCAGCAACCGCGGGCTCATGCAGGCTTTTTGCGAGAATGCCCTTGTCAGGCGCCGCGCTGCGGGTTACGGTCGCCGCGCCCCTTGCCCTCTCGACCCCGCGGAGCCGCCTATGCACGACCCGACACTGGCCGCCGAGGCCCTGGCCGAACTACCTGCCGATATTGCGCATTCGCCGCTTTTTAACCCCGACTTGGCGCCGGTGCCGCAAAAACGTCGCGTGTGGACGACCTACAACTATGCGGCACTATGGGTCTCGATGGCCCACTGCATCCCCACCTATACGCTGGCGGGCGGACTCATCGCCGCCGGCATGAACTGGTGGCAAGCGCTGCTAACGATTGGACTTGGCAATCTAATCGTGCTGGTGCCCATCTTGCTCAACGCCCATCCGGGTACCAAGTATGGCATTCCGTTTCCGGTGCTGGCGCGGGCGTCTTTTGGCACAGCGGGCGCGAATATCCCTGCGCTCATCCGGGCTTTGGTGGCCTGTGGCTGGTTCGGCATCAACACCTACATCGGCGGCGAGGCCATCAAGACGTTTCTGGGCACGTTCTGGCCGGGGTATTTGCACCTCGGCGGAGAGTTCGCCATAGCCGGCCTCGGCTTACCCAGCGCCATCACCTTCATGATCTTTTGGGCGATGAACATCTTCATCATCTACAAGGGCATGAATGCCGTGCGGGTTTTCGAGAACTGGGCCGCCCCCATCGTGCTCGTACTCGCCGCCGGCCTGCTGTGGTGGGTGGTCGGTCGCGCGGGCGGCACCGGTCCGCTGCTGGCACAGCCGTCAAAATTCAAGACGATCAGCGAGTTCTGGCCCGTATTCGTGCCCTCGCTCACGGCCATGGTGGGTTTTTGGGCCACCCTGTCGCTGAACATCCCGGATTTTACTCGCTACGGCAAAGGCCAAAAAGAGCAGATGCTCGGCCAAGCGCTGGGTCTGCCCACGACCATGATCGCGTTTTCGGCAATGGCGCTGGTGATCACCTCGGCCTCCGCGGCGGTGCTGACGGGCGCCGAGCTCAAGGATCTGTGGCAACCCGAATTCCTTTTGGGTCAAATGACTTCGGCGACGCCGCCCAAGGGTATGGCCGCGCCGCTTATCGCCGATAGCCTGGTTCGCGCAGTGGTGGCGGTGGTCGCAGTGTTCGGCATCGTCGTCGCCACGCTCTCGGTGAACATTGCCGCCAACGTGGTCAGCCCTGCCAACGATTTCGCAAACTTAGCACCCAAGAAGATCAGCTTCGAGACGGGCGGCCTCATCACCGGCATCCTGGGCATCTTGTGTATGCCATGGAAACTCATGCAAGATCCCGCCACCTACCTGGGCGGCTGGCTGGGCGGCGTCTCGGCGCTTTTGGGACCTGTGGCCGGGGTGCTGATCGCGGACTACTTCTTGATCCGCAAGACGAATCTCGACGTTCCCGACCTGTACCGCACGACCGGTCGCTATGGCCGCTACAACCGCGCCGCCATTGTGGCATTGGCGCTGGGCATTGCGCCGAATCTACCCGGATTCTTTAAGGGAATTCACTTGATCCACGGCGAGCCCGATGGCTGGGACGCCCTTTACATCTATGCGTGGTTTACCGGCACTGCGATTGCCGCGCTGGTGTATTGGCTGCTGCAGCGCAATCGCAAGCTCGCGTAACGACTAGCTTGGCCCCATCGCATCGACCAGGGGCAGCGCCGGCGCAGCGTCCGTTTCGTGCAGGGCCTCGGCCAAGATCGCGCGCAGTTGCGTCATTTCGGCGCGGGCAAGACGCTGACCGACTTGCGACGCCCACCCCATTAGCGCCGCCACCGCCGCGCAACCCAGTGTGCCCAGCAGCGCCCAGGGCAAAGTCCCCACCATCCATTGCGACATGCCGAAAATCGCTGCAAAAAAGCCAATCGTGCCAAGCAGCAGATAGGCCGCGGCGAAGCCCGTCCACACGCTGGGATGGGGCGAAAACCGGCCAAACGCCTCGACTCCAGTAGCATCGGCGTGCAGGTCTAGATTCAGCCAAGGCGACCAGAATTTGCGCTGTTTGGGCGCAATCAGCACGTGCAGCCTATCGAAATGCTTGCGATGCGCACCGCCCGCCGGTCGCGACCAGCGCACCTCAAGGTCGGGTCGGCTCAGCACGCGCTCGAGCTCGGTAGCCACCACTTCTGAGTCGTGGGGCACCTTGACGGTAAAGTTCGGCCGAAGATGCAACGCCATGCCCTACTCCGTCGCGCGCCGTTCCGGATCGACCGCCCTGTCATCACTTTGTAACGAGTGGCGCTGCGGCAAGCAAGCGTGCCGCAGCAACCCACCGAAATGCGACGGAATCTGCTGCAAAGTCGCGAGACTGGCCAGCGCGCTCTTGCCCCGTGGCGTGCGCCATCCTACCGTGACGCACTGCGGCATTCTTCGCCGCCCCACTGGATGTTTCATGGCAACGGTCACTCTGCGCGGCAACCCCGTCGCTCTTTCTGGCACCTTGGTGGCGGTCGGCCAGGCCGCGCCTGATTTTCGCTTGACGGGCTTGGACTTAAAGGATGTGAGCTTGGGCGATCTGGCTGGCCAGCCCGTGGTTCTCAACATCTTCCCCAGTGTCGATACCGCCGTGTGCGCGGCGAGCGTGCGCCGCTTCAATGCCGAGATCGGCAAGTACGACGGCGCGATCTGCCTGTGCATCAGTCGCGATTTGCCTTTTGCACTCAAGCGCTTCTGCGGCGCCGAGGGCCTAGATCACGTGCGACCACTGTCGGAACTGCGCGACCTGAGCTTTGGCGCCGCCTACGGTCTGCGGCTGCAAGAGTCGGGCATGGCCGGCCTGCTGGCACGCGCGGTGGTGGTACTGGGTCGCGATGGCAAAGTGGTCTACAGCGAGCTAGTGCCCGAGATTACTCAGGAACCCAACTACGCCGCCGCACTCGAGGCCCTGGGCAGCGTAAAGTAGGGCTTACGCAAACAGCGACTTCAGCGAGAAACCGGGCACCAGTCCGTCGTATTGCTTCAGCAGCTGCTGAAAACGCGGCGGCACTTCGGACTGGAGCTTGGCATCGATCTCTTTGCGGATGCCGTCGAGCTTGATGTTCGGCATTTCGGGCGAGATTTGCGCGCCCGCCGCCAGCCCCAGCAGCTCGCCCAGGGCCACGAGGCCGTTGATAGCGCCCTCCGCGCTGAGGTCGTAGTCAAAGCTGAAGGCGCCGCCCTTCTTGATCGTCACGCCGTGCAGGTCGAGCTCTTTAAAGTCTTTGAATGCGCCCTCTTTGGGCAGCACCTGGATGCCGTGATCGCCGGCCCGGAGCGTCAGCTGCTCGATCACCGGCTGCGCCAGTTTGCCCGCGCCCTGGGCGCTCAGGTCGAGCGGCGTGCCCTTGGCGATCACGAGCTCTAGGCCCGAGTCACCCAGATCTACACGGAAATCCTCGGGCAGGCCCACATTCAGGCTCGCTGACGGGGCGCTCAGTTTTTGCGCCATGCCGCCACCCTGGCCCGGCACTGCCGACGAAAACTCAAACATCTTCTGCATTTGCGCGATGGTGCCCGACAGATCGGGGTCGCGATTGGGCGAGTACCCCGCCTGCTGCACCGCGGCCGGCAGCAAGGGCTTCAGCTTCTGCTCGAGCACAGACTCGACCTTCCACTTGCCGATCTTTCCAATAATACCAAAGAGATCAAAGCCATCGGATGCGACGTTGGCGGTGAATTTGGCCGAGTCGAAGTTCCAGCCGATGGAGTTGATGCGGACGTCGGGCGCGTTGCGCACCTTAACTAAGATACCGGGATCGCACGAGAAACGCAGGCCGCCCCAACCGAGTGAGGCGTTCATCTTGCTGCCGGCGTCGAACATGACCTCGATGTCTTGGTCGCGGTAGGCCGTGCTGCCCTCGTCGAGCGTCGCACCCACGCTGCCGCCCTGCACCGACTTCTGCGCAGCCTGCAACGCCTCGGGGCCCGTTTGCGGAAGCCCAGGTACTGCCGCAGGTTTTACAGCATCGCGGCCCTGCTGGTAGTTCATGCCGCGCAGCGCAGCGTCGCCACCACCGGCAGCCGCAGCGGGAGCAGCCCCGGCGGGCTTTTGCCCAGGTGCGGCGGCAGGTTTCTGTGCGCTTTTTGGAGCTTGGGCGGCAGCAGGCATGGCAGACTCGAGTGCGCGGTGGAGCGCTAGTGGCAGGCTAACCGGCAGCCACCGCAGGGGCAACTCGCGGCGGCGTTTTGACGGCTGCGGGGCTACGGCGCTGCGGTCTGCACGCCCCAGTTGCTGGCGCCGGCGCCCAGTTCGAGCTCGAGCCAGCCGCCTTTGGCCAAGGCGCCGTGGGCGATTTTCGGCCCTTGCAGCAGCTTGCCGTTCCACTTGGCACTGAGGATGTGCGGCAGGCTGGCCGCGCCCGGCGCGACGATATGAACCGTACTTTTGCCAACTTGCATGTCGACACGCTCGAATAGCGGCGCCGTCAACGTGTAGAGCCCATCGCCCGGGTTAGTCGGATACAGGCCCAGGGCGGCGAACACAAGCCAGGCCGAGGTCGCACCCGCATCGTCGTTGCCTGGTAACCCACCGGGCTGCAAAGTAAAATGCTTGTCGACGAGCGCGCGCACCCGTTCGCTCGCCCGCCACGGCTGGCCAAAATCGGCATACAGCCAGGGCGCATGAAAATCGGGCTCGTTGGCCATGTCGAAGTGGCCGCCATCAAAGAATTCGTCGAGTCTAGCAAGCGCCTGTGGCAGCCCACCAAGCTGCTTGGCCAGGGCGAGCGGCTCGTGGCTGACCGTCCACTGGTAGATCCAGGCATTGGCCTCGGTAAACCCGGGCAGCGCCTTGGGATCAAAGGGCTCTTTCCACGAACCGTCGGCCTTGCGCAGCTGCGGAAAACCGTGCGGCCCCCAGGTGTTCTGCCAATTGTGCGCACGCTGGGCCATCTGCGCCGCGGTCGCTTGGTCGCCCTGCTGCCCTGCCAGCACGCCCAGGCACCAGTCCGAATACGCGTGCTCTAGGGTCATCGACGCGCCCTGCGTCACGTCGCACTCGGCTGGAACCCAGCCATTTTGCACATAGAACGGCGGCGAGCCCTGGTTCAGATAGCCGCACAGCCCGGCATCGCTAGGGTTCTGCGAGTCGCTCAGCCCGCCGTGCTTGGCCACCGCGTAAGCCGCCGGCACATCGAACTGCGTCAGGCCTTTTTGCACCGCATCCGCCAGCAGGCAGAAGGTGAAGTTGCCCGTCATCACACGCGAATCACCGCTGGCGTGCCAGGGGCACTTGGGCAGATAGCCGTCGGGCCCGCTCAGCCACACCAGCGACTGCAGCATGTCGCCCACCAGCTCGGGCGCCAGCAGCGTCAGCAGCGGATGCACCGTATGCACCGTGTCCCACACGCACCAGTCGTCGGTGTAGAAGTGCCGGCCCTGGCTCGACTGCGCCGCGGGCGTGGCCAGCGCGCCATTCCAAAACTGACCATCTTCTGTGTAATCGGCGGGTTGCAGCATGGCGTGGTACAAGGCGGTGTAGATGGTCCGCAGGCGCTCGCTCGCCGCGCCCGCAATTTGTACCCGACCGAGCAGAGAATTCCACGCGGTCTCAAGCTGTTTCTGCACCTGCTCAAAGGTTTGGCTCGCCAGTTCTTGGCCGCGGTGTTGGCGCGCCAGCTCGGGCGACAGCAGCGACAGGCAGACATGGGCGTTGAGCGTCCACGCCTGGGCACTCGAAAACTCGAGCCAGGTCAGTAAGTTTGCCCCCTCGTGGCTCGTCGCAGCGGGCAGCACCTTGCCGGCCGCAAAGCTAGTGGCGGCGGTGGGCGTGTGGTCGAGCGCCACATCGGCATACACCGAAACCAGCCCCGTCTCGGGCACTTTCTTGCTCAAGATGTCGTGCAGCAGCGGATGCACATCGTAGTCGCCGCGCAGGGCCATCCGCGCCTCGCCCAGGTTTTCGATGTGGCCACCGGTACTTTTGCCCCGTGTATGCGCCAAGCTGACCGCGAGCCGCGACGTGCCGGCGGGCATCTGGTAGCGGTGCCAGCCGCAGTGCTGAGTGGCCGTCAGCTCGACCTTGATTTGCGAATCATCGAGTATTACCGAGTACTTACCCACGGTCGCCGACTCAGTTGCGTGCGAAAACGGCGCGGCGTAAGCGGCCTCGTCGGCGGTGGGCGTGTGCAGGCTGGGCAAAAGGGCGATCTGGCTGTAGCCATAGGCACTTCCGCCCGGACCGTCTAGGTGCGTGTGCGAAAATGCTTGAATCTTCTTGGCATCCCAGGTGTAGCCCTTGATGTCCATGCCGCCGTTGTCGGTGTCGGGCCCCAGTTTGAGCATACTGTGCGGCAAGGTGACGCCGTAGAACACGTTGCCTGAGCCGCCGGTGCCGACGCGCGGGTCGACCAAGCTGCTGGGGTCGGCCGCCATGGCCACTGCACTAAGACCCGGATTATAGGCTAGTTCTTGGTGCGCATCGGTCTGGGCGTCGCCCGCACTTGCCAACGTTGCATTTTCGCCACAGCCCAGTGCAAGAATGCCACACGCGATCAATAATACTAGTATAATCAGTCGATTAAGCATCTCAACCCTTGCTGCCAGCCGAGCGACTGCCCTGCGGATCGACCGCCATCTTGTCGACCTCGTTCTTCAGCGCGGCATGGCTGCGGGCGCAGCGCAACGCCTCGTCAAAAGTCACTGCGCCAGCGCGGACTTGCTCGCCCATCGACCGCTCAAGCGTGCACATGCCGTCGCGGAACCCCGTCTCGATAACCGACAGCAGCTGGAACGACTTGCCTTCGCGAATCACCGCCCGCACCGCGGTGTTGCCCATCAGAATCTCGAAGGCAGCCACCCGCCCGTGGCCATCGGCCCTAGGCAGCAAACGCTGCGAAATTACAGCGGTAAGGCAACTTGCCAGCTGGGTGCGCACCTGCGTCTGCTGAAACGGTGGAAACACATCGATGATGCGGTCGACCGTCTGCGGCGCGTCGTTGGTATGCAGGGTGGCAAACACGAGGTGCCCCGTCTCGGCCGCAGTCAAAGCTGCTGAAATTGTTTCGACATCGCGAAGCTCACCCACCAAGATCACATCGGGGTCTTGGCGCAGGATGAACTTGAGCGCCGCCGCAAAGCTTTTGGTATCGGCGCCAACTTCGCGCTGTTCGACCGTGGCCGTGCCGTTTAGGTGCACGAACTCGATCGGATCCTCGATGGTGATAATGTGGCAATTCCGCGTAGAATTGATGAGATGGACGAGCGACGCCAGCGTCGTGCTTTTGCCCGAGCCGGTCGGCCCTGTAACCAGCACCAATCCCTGCTGGCGATTGGCCAGGGCGATCACGGCCGGCGGCAGCCCAAGCGTCTCGATCAGCGGAATCTCGATAGGGATCAGACGCATCGCCAGCGCCACCGTGCCGCGCTGGTAGTGGGCATTGACGCGGCAGCGGTACTTGCCGGTCAGGGTAATCGCAAAGTCTAGTTCGCGTTCAAGCTCAAAGGCTTCGCGCTGCGAGGTGCTCAGCAGACCAAAGAGCAGGCGGCGCGTATCGGCGGGGCCGAGGTCGGGCGTCTTTAGCGGCAACAGCTCGCCGTGAATACGAAAAGTGGGCGGCATCCCCACCGCCACATGGATGTCGCTCGCGCCATTTTGGATCGCCACGTGCAGCAGCGTACGCAGGTCAAGGTTGCCCAGCGGCGGCAAGTCGGCGCGCTCCGTGGCAAAGGCGACACTACTGCGCTCAAGGCCCTGGGCGTTCATCTTGAACTCTTCGGGATTGCTAGCAAAGGCCATACCCGTCTCGAGCGCAATCACCTGCTTTTCGTACAGGTGCACCAGCGCGCGGTTGAACGACCAGGTTCCCTCGCCGCCCAGCATGAGGTCGGGCAGCTCTTCGAGCCGCTGCTCGCGCAGAATCCGCCGCACCGCCGGGGTCGCTTGCAGCAGCTCAACCGCCGCCACCCGCCCGCGGCCGTCGGAGCGAGGCAAAAGCCGCTGCGCAACCACGCCCACCAAGGCGGTCGACAGGTCGATACTGGCTTGAGCGCGGCCACTTTCGGCAAAAAAACCCAGCACACGCTGCACCGTTTGCGCCGCATCGGCCGTGTGCAGGCTGGCGATCACCAAGTGCCCCGTCAACGCCGCGGCCAGAGCCACCTCGACCGACTCTTGGTCGCGCAACTCACCGATAACAATCACGTCTGGACTCTCGCGCACCACGTGACGCAGCGCCGTGCGAAAATCGAGCGTGTCGATGCCGATCTCGCGCTGAGTGACGATCGAGCGCAGGTCCTCGTGCACAAATTCGATGGGATCTTCTAGGGTAATGATGTGTCGCGCCGAGCCCGCGTTGATGTGGTGCACCAGTGCCGCCATGGTGGTCGACTTGCCACTGCCCGTCGCGCCCACCACCAAGATGAGCCCGCGCGTCTGGTCGGCCATGCTGCGAAGCGACAAGGGTAGGCCCAAGTCTTCAAAACCGAGGTCACCCTTGGGGATTCTTCGCACGACTAGCGCCAAAAGCCCGCGCTGCCGGTGCACATTCAGCCGAAAACGCCCCAAATTGGCGAGGCTGATGCCCTGGTCCAAGTCGCCCGTATGCTGGAGCTGCTGCAGGGCCGTGGGCGGCAGGCTCGAGGTGAGAAAGGCTTCAATCTCTTCGCGTTGCGTGGCCACATGCCGCGTTTGCACAATAGCACCGTCGACGCGATAGGCCGGCGGCCGCCCCTCCGCGACGAACAGGTCCGAAGCTCGCCCCTGCGCCATCTGGCTCAATAGCGCGGTCAAGTCGGCCATGTGTGCATCCAGCCGGGCAAGTGCGCCCGGAACCGACAATAGGCGGGCGGCGGGGCGTTGTCTACATTGCCGCGCTAGACGGAAACTTCGCGATGCTGCTCAATGAGTTGCGCCACAACATCGGGCTCAGCGAGCGTGCTTAGGTCGCCCATGCCGTCGTACTCGCTGGCGGCGATCTTGCGCAAAATCCGCCGCATAATCTTGCCGCTGCGGGTCTTAGGCAGCCCAGCGCACACGTGAATCACGTCGGGCGCCGCAAACGCACCGATGACCTGCCGCACCTGCTCTTTGAGCGCCCCAAGCAGGCCCGCGTCGACGGGGTAGCCCGAATTGAGCAGCACATACGCGTAGATACCCTGCCCTTTGATGTCGTGCGGAAAGCCGACCACCGCCGCCTCTGCCACCGCATCGTGCGCCACCAGCGCGCTCTCGACCTCGGCCGTGCCCAGGCGGTGACCCGATACGTTGATCACATCGTCGATGCGGCCGGTGATCCAGTAGTAGCCGTCTTCGTCGCGGATGCAGCCGTCGCCGGTAAAGTACTTGCCGGGATACTGCACAAAATACGTGGCCTTAAAGCGGCTGTGGTCGCCGTATACGGTGCGCGCTTGGCCGGGCCACGGCGTCGTGAGGCATAGCGCGCCCGAAACGCCATTGCCCGTCAGCACTTCGCCGGTACCCGCGTCGACGATCTCGGGGCGAATGCCAAAAAACGGCAGCGTCGCCGAACCGGGCTTGGTCGGCGTCACACCGGGCAGCGGAGTCATCAAAATGCCACCTGTTTCGGTCTGCCACCAGGTATCGACCACAGCGCAACGGCCGTCGCCCACCACGTCGTGGTACCAGCGCCAGATCTCGGGATTGATCGGCTCGCCCACCGATCCCAAAATCCGCAGCGAAGTTCGCTTGTAGCGCTTAACGGGCTCGTCGCCGGCCTGGGCAATGGCGCGCAAGGCCGTGGGCGCGGTGTAAAAGATGTTGATGCCCAAGTCGTCTACGACCTGCCAATAGCGGCCCGCATCGGGGAAAGTGGGGGTCGACTCGAACATGACCGTGGTCGCGCCGTTGGCGAGCGGCCCGTAGACGATGTAGCTGTGGCCCGTGACCCAGCCGACGTCGGCGGCGCAACAGTAGATATCGCCCTCGTGGTAGTCAAAAACCAGCTTATGCGTCATGGCGGTGTAGACCATATAGCCGCCGGTGGTGTGCATCACGCCCTTGGGCTTGCCCGTACTACCCGACGTATACAGCACAAACAGCGGGTCTTCGGCGCCCATCCACTCGACGGTGCAGGTCGATCGCTGCTTGCTGCACTCCTCTTCTAGCCAGTAATCGCGGCCTTGCTGCATCGCAACTTCGCCGTCGGTGCGCCGCGCCACCAGCACCGAGTCGACAAAACCGATGCCCTCGACCGCGCGATCAACGATCTTCTTCAATGCAATTCGCCGGCCGCCGCGCATCGCCTCGTTGGCTGTGACCACCACTTTGCAGTGGGCGTCGACAATGCGATCGCGCAGCGCCTCTGCCGAAAATCCAGCAAATACAACCGAGTGCACGGCACCAATTCGCGCGCACGCCAGCATCATAAACGCCGTCTCGGGGATCATCGGCATGTAGATGCACACGCGATCGCCCTTGCGCACGCCGTGGGCCAGCAGCACGTTGGCCATGCGGCACACTTGGTGCTTCATCTCGCGGTAGGTGATGTGGCGGTACACGCCCGGCTCGTCGGCGGCCCAGATGATGGCGGTCTGGTCGGCGCGGTCCTGCAAGTGGCGGTCGACGCAGTTGTAGCACGCGTTCAAGCGGCCGCCCGAATACCAAGCAAAATCAACCTCTTCGTAGTCTGTGTCGAGCACTGTGGTCCACGGATGAAACCAGGTCAGAATTTTCGCCTGCTCGGCCCAAAACCACTCAGGGTTGTCCATCGACAGGCGGTACAGGCGCTGGTACTCGGCCATCGACTTGATATGGGCACCTTCGCGAATGTGCGACTTGACCGGATAGATGTCGGACATGCGGACTCCACGGGCGAAATTGGGAATGAAATGCACAGCGCCGCCCGCACGAACCGAGTGGAGGCGCAGTGGTTGTAGTCGGAGCGCCGGCGGCGGGTCAAGACGCAGAATGCCGCAGTGCGTTGTAGGCCGGCGAGGCTAGGGCTGCGAGTCAACCTTGAAGCCGGCCGTCAGGATAATTCCGTTCTGAATCTGCCAGCTATCGAGGACTAGTGGCACGCGCCGGGCCGAGAAGCTGTAGTCGATCGACAGCCACTTGGCGAGCTTGATGCCCACGGCAAAGCTTAGGTCCGAAGTCATGGCATCGACGCCAGTCTTGCTGCCCTTCGTCGAATAAGCCGGCATAAACACGTTGGCTTTGGCCTTCCACGCCACCCCTTCGGTGACATCGCCGGCCAGCGCCACCTCGGCCTCGGCGCCAATCTGAGTAGCGGCTTGAATTTCTTTGACTTCAAGCGTGCCCGCCTTGGTGTCGTCGCTGGCCACGGCATAGGCGTTGCTCGACCGCACGTGCTGAGCGCCGGCACCGATCTTCACTTTCGATGTCATCCACTTGCGCTCGATTGGATTGGCAAAAAGCCCCACCGTCTCGGCAAACACCAGGGGATTGAGGCCATCGCTGAGGTCGTAACGGGTTTGCGGCGCCAGTGGCGTCGTCGTCGAGGTGCCGTTCAGTTGCGTCTTCTTGACCTGGTAGGCGTTGGCCTTGAGCACATAGCTGCTGAAAAGTTGTGAATTAATGCGAAAACGAGCATAGGGGCCCAGCCAGGGCACGCCGGCCAACCGGTAGATCGAGGTCGAGATGACCTCGGCAAAGTCCGCCGACTTCAAGAACACGGGCAACTGTGGCGTGCGGGTCTGTATATGTTGAATTTTTAGTGTATTTGCACACTCGTACGCCCCTGAGGTCCACTCGGAAAGTCCGTCGATGACCACGCCGACGGCAACCGTGGACCCGTCGGCCGCGCCCACCACGGAGCTGGCGTGGTTGTAGGCGCCGGTCGAGCCGATCGAAAGCTTGTTGCGCAAAGTTGCGGGCTTGGCTTTTTCGGGCAAGACCTCTTTGCGCATTTCTTCAGGAACTAGGCTGTCTTCAGCGGCCTGTGAGCGGCCCGCAGCGACCGCCCCGATAAGCAAGCCGGCTAGAACGAGGGACTGTAGGGGTATTCGCATCTTCAACTCTCCGTCGGAGCCGGGCATTGTGCCGCGCAGCCGCGGGCTAGGCAACGCCAATTCGCTAAATGCTGCCCACAAGCGCGAGGCGATTTGCGCCGGCGGCCGATCATCGGTATTGTTTTGCGGCTGACGGTGCGGCGGATGTGAGTGAGCGGTCGGGGACTGCGTGAATTCGCCTTGTGCTTTGGACTACATACCGCTCGGCCCCCGCCAACCTCGCGTTGGCCCGCTACGAGGTTGGCCCGCTACGAGGTTGGCCCGCTACGAGGTTGGCCCGCTACTAGGTTGGCCCGCTACTAGGTTGGCCCGCTACTAGGAGTGCACGTTGAGTTCGCCACGCGACCCCTTCAATCCCTTCCGCCCCGTTGCGCCGCGCCCCGCGGACCCGCGTGCAGCGACACCCGCGACGCCAAGCGTGCAGACGGTGCCGAATGCCCAGCCGGCCAGCCGGCCATTGTTTGACCCGTTTGCAGCGCGCCCCGCGTCTGGCCCGCCTACTTCGAGCAGTTTTGACCCGTTTGCCGGGCGGCCCGCGACCCGCCCCGGTTTCGATACCACGCCGGCGCCACCCCTGCCGCCTGCGCAGCCCACTGCCCCAAGCGCGCAGCCCACTGCCCCCAGCGCGCAGCCGCCGCGCACCGCCGTGGTTCTGGCACCTGCCACTCCTCTGGTGCGCACAGAGCCAGAGTTTTGGTCTGTTGCCCGCGTTATGGAGTTCAGGCCGGCGCTCACTGCCAATGAACTAGCCGATTTAACGCGTCTTGTGCAGCAGAGGCAGATTCAGGCAGGAGCGATTATCGTGCAGCAGGGCGAGCCGGCCGATGCGGGCGCGATCATTGGCCAAGGCCAGGGCCACATGCGGTACGACACTCCGGGGCGGTCGCCGGTGCAATTTGGCAAGCTGCGCCCAGGGTTAATCGTGGGCGATGGCGCGGTGTCGGGCGGTGGCTACCACGGGGCATCGGTACTCGCCAGCAGCGGTTGCACGGTTTGGACCTTTACGGCCGGCGACATCGCCCGGTTGCGAAGCCAAAATCCCGGACTTTTCAATAAGCTATGTGCCCTGGTGCGAACACAGCAGGCCGGCTAATCACCCTAAAATCGAGTGAGATCGCCGCGCACCGCTAAGGTGGTGACTGTATGCCTCAGTGGTGCGCGCTCGGCGTGGCTTCGGCTTGACCGCAGGCACTGCTACGGCCAAATTGGGCCGAGCAGAGCAAGCAGAAGGTGAGGTTATCGATGGCGTCCTTGCAAACCACAGCGGCTCCCCAGACTGCCCCTCAGGGGATCACTCCTTCACCGCAAGGTGGCGCACCGCAAGCCAAACCGGGCGCACCGGCCGCTGGTACTGCCGAAGCCACCCGCGACAAGGTAGCCCGCGCCAACTATGCCGACGGAGCGGCGCTGGTAAAGCCCGAAAATCGGCCAGGTTATGCGGGCACCAAACAGGCCGTGGCGCCCAAAGGCGCGGCTGCGGTTGCGGTGAAGCCGGGCGCGGCGAAAGAGGGCCAGGAACCCAAGGAGCTCGAGGCGACGGTCTCGACGCCGGTGGGTGAGGCCAAGTACGCTAAAGCAGGCGGAAAGTCTGTGCAGCTCGTCAAACCTGAGGCGGAACAAGGCGAAGGCGGCAAGGCGGCGAAGCCAAAGGGACCGTCGCTGCCAAAGGTGGCCGAGGTCGGGCCCAGCAAAGAGATTTTAGCTGGTGGGACGAAGAAAGACCTGGGCGGCGGAAAGTACTCCCAGACCTTTGCGGGAACGTCGGCGAAGAACGAGGTCAAGCCCGAAGCCGAAGTAGGCAAAGACGGTGCAAAGGCCGAATTGGCCTCTGGCGAGGCGATGGCGGCCGCAGGTGCCAAGATCGGCGTTGGCGGCAGGGCCGAAAAAGAAGGCAAATACGGCAAGGCCGAGGCCAAAGGCGACGCAGCCCTGGTGGCGCAAGCGGGTGCCAAGGCCGGCTACAAGGTCGGCACGGACGGCGTAGTGGCGAGCGCGGATGCGTCGGCCAAGGTGGGCGCTGAGGCCTCGGGCAGCGCTGAAGTGACCTCGCAGAAGTTCTTGGGTGCGGATGCGGGCGCGGGCGCTAGCGGCAAGGCCTTTGCGGGTGCGCGCGTCGGAGCAGGTGGTAAGGTTGGAATTACAAAGGACTTTATCGGTGCCAAGGGCGCGGTCGGCGGCTTTGCGGGTGTCGAGGCCAAGGGCGATGTGCACGCCCACGTGGGCCCGGTCGGCGCCAAGGTCGAGGCTTCGGCCCAGGCTGGCGTTGGCGCGTCGCTAGAAGGCGAGGTGACTTTTGAGCACGGCAAACTCAAGATCAGCGCCAAAGCCGCGGTCGCGCTCGGCATCGGCGCGTCGCTGGGCGGCTCGGTCGAGATTGACATCGCCCAGGCAATCAAGATGGGCGGTGAGATCGCCAAGATTGCTTACAAATTTGCTGACCAAGACGGCGATGGCCGCCTGACGCTCAACGACCCGGCCACACTGGCCGCCAAGGGCGTGCGCGGCGGTGCCAAGCGCATCGACAAAGGCGTCGACAAGGCCATCGCGGCGCTTGATGCCGACGGCGACGGAAAATTCAGCAGTGCCGACATGAAGTTGCGAGCCCAGCAGGCGGGCGACGCCGTGGTCGGTGCGGGCAAGAAAGCGGGCCAAGCGGTGGTGGGCGCGGGCAAGTCGGCAGTGGCGGCGGGCAAGAAGGCTATGGATGCCGACGGCGACGGCAAGCTGAGCCTAAACGACGTAAAGGTCGGCGCGCAGAACGTGGGCACCAAGCTGGTCAAGGCCGAGCAGAAAGTGGTCGACGGTGCCAAGGGCGCAGCCAAGTGGGCGGCCAAAGAGGGCTCTGAACTCAAGCAGAATGCCGCCAAGACGCTCGCTACCGCGGGCAAGACGCTGCACAACGCTGCGGATCGCGATGGCGATGGCAAGCTGGGGCTTGGCGATGTCAAAGCGGGCGCGACGCAGGCGAAAGATGCGGTTGTGGGCGCAGGCAAGCAGGTTGGTCATGCGGCTGCAGCGGGTGCGCACAAGGTCGCCGATGGCGCCAAGTGGGCCGGTGGCAAGGTGGCCGCGGGGGCAGCTCAGGTCGGCGCGGCGATGCACCAGGCCGCCGATGTGAATGGCGACGGCAAGTTAGATGCGGCCGATGTCGCGGCGGCGCTGCAGCACGCTGGGCAGGCGGTGTCGGCCAAGGCGCAAGAGGCCAAGGCTGCCGTACAGCGGTCGCTCGACGTGGATGGCGACGGCCAGGTGGATGCCAAGGACGCCGCCGCAGCAGCCAAAGCTGCAAAACAACGTGCAATTGCTGCATATCACGGTTCAGTCGACGCCGCTCGCGCTGCGGCACATCAGGCGATTGACACGGCGAAAGCAGCGGCAGCCGCGGCCAAGCAAGGCATGGATCGCGATGGCGATGGCAAACTCGGTCTCGGCGACGTCAAGGCTGGCGCCAAGCAGGCGTATGCGGGCGTTAAGCGTGGCGCCGGCGCTGTGGCCGCCAAGGGCAAGGCGGTGTGGGGCGATGTGAAGGCACAGGCGTCGCAAGCGCGCGAAACCTTTGGCAGCGCCGTTACCGACGCGGGCGCGACACTCAAGGCCAGCTGGGGCAAAGTCTCGGGCTTCTTCGGCGCCGGCAACTAGCACAACCTATTGATTTAAAGCACATCGGCGGCGCACTCGCACTTGAGGGCGCCGCCGATGTCGGTTTGGCGACAAGGCGAGCCGCTAGGCCGGCTGCACCAGTCCAAAGCGATTCTGATCCGGGTCCAAGAACAGGCTAAATAGGCTGCCATCGCCCACATCCACAGGCTCGCCAAGCACTTCGCCGCCGTTCTCGGCCACGGCACGGCTGGCGCGGGCCAAGTCGGCCACCCGCACGTAGTCGGTCATGCCGCGCAGTCGACCACCGCGCTCGCCGCCCACCAAGCCCAGGCCCGGCTGCAGCTCGGTTTCGATAGCGTAATCCTCGACTCCGTCGACCTCTTTGAAATTCCAGCCGACCAATTCGCTGAAGTAATGGCGCGCCTGCTGCAAGTCGCCCACGCCGATCTCGACCCAGCTGATGGCGTTGGTCGCGCTGCCCGAATGCTCGGGTTCGCCCATGGTTTCGGCCTGCCAAAAGGCGAGCTCGTTGTTCCAGGGGTCGAGCGTGTCGGTCCACGCGCCGGCATCGGGCACTTCGGACCGCTCGACCGCGACGCGGCCCCCTAGCTCGACCGCGCGACCGGCATCGACCACGCAGTCTTCGCTTTGCACATAGTGGCACACGCCCAGCGGCATGCCCGAGTCGCCCACCTGCCAGATCGACACGATGGGGGCTCGCCCGGTGTCGGCCATGGCGTATTCGTCGCTCAGGGCGGTGATGCGCCAATCGAAAACACTAGAATAGAAGGCAATTGCTCGCTTTAAGTCGCTGACTCGAATCTCGATTTGCCAGATGCGCCGGCCCATGCCGCCCTCGCTGCGCACAGTTAGGAGTGCGAATACGGCAAGGCTACGCCGGCAAGGGCAGTTTGGCAAAGCCCGCTGGCGGCTGCCGTGGCAAAGTGCGCAAACTTTGCGTAGTTTAAGGCGCCGTCGTCGGAGTCACCGCGTGCTGCAGCAGTAGCCAGGCGCCAGACTGGCCGGCTACGCGCGACTGCTTTAGTAACCGCTGCAAAAGCTTGGGGTTTGGCGCTCGCACCAGGGCAAACTCGTAGTCGGCCCAATGCTCGGCAGTGCGGAACTTGCCCGGCTGGGTCTGCGGCGGCGCGGGTCGCTCGGCACCGGGCCGCACGTGCACCGGATTCAATGCAGTACCAAACACATAGGGGACAAAGCCCGCGCGGTGGCGAATCGGATGGTAGTAGCCCGCGTGAATGTGCGGCTGGAACATCTGCGGCTGCAGTTCGGGCGAAGTCGGGTCGGCCATAAGCGGTAATAACCTAGATTTACTTGGTATTTTATCAACAAGCGGCAGCACCTCGCCGATCTCGTCGCCAAGGCGCCACTGCTTGACCGCACCGTGCAGCGTGAGACCGGCGACCAGCGCCACCAGCACAATGGCGGACCGAGGCGCCAGCTCGAGCCGACCGGCCAGCACCGCCAGCAGCGCATACACCAACGCGATCAAGCGCAAATTAAGGTAGAAATACTGAATACCTACGTCCGCTTGCGGCAAGACAAGATAGGCGAGCGCCGTCGCAGCGAGCAGGGCCCACCACAGGCGGTCGCGCCACGTCGGCGGCTGCAGCGGCGCAGGCTGGGTGCGAGCAGCCATAGCCAGCACCACCAGGACGCCCAGCCATGCTGCGAGCGGCACCGCATCGAAGCCGCGCGCGCCGAGCATCCCTACGGCCGGCATGAGGGCAAAGATAGCGGCAAATTCAAGACTTGGAGGCACAAACTGGTGCTGTACCGCGGGGCCACCCAGACCCGCCGCCAGCAAAAGTGCCACGGTCGTGGCCAGCGCCGTCGCCGCCAGCAGCAGCCCACGCCGCCGCACCAGCGCAGGCAGCGGCCGCCACAGCGAGGCCAGCGCCGCCAGGCCCGCATAGGCCAACCCTGCAAACGGATGGGTTAGGTTAAGCAAAAGCACCACCGCAGCATGGCCCAGCCACCACCGCCGCGGCGGGTGTTCGCTTGTCGCATCCGTGTGCTGCAGCAGCGCCCACACGAGCAGCGGCACGGCCAGGCACCAGTTGACCAGCCCAAGGTACCAGCACTGGGTAAACGTAAGCGGCACCCACAGTAGCAGCCCGTAGCGCGGCAAAGTGGGCGTGGGTGCGCTACGGCGCAAGTGGCGGTCGGCAGCCGCAATCGCAAGCGCGGTGGCCACGCCCACCAGCGACAGGGTCAAACGGCCCGCGGCCTCAAGACCGAACAGCGGGGTAAGCAGCGCGATCAGTGCGTAAATACTGGTATACGGCCCTAGATGCCACTCGCCCACGTAGTGTTGGCTCAGCGGGCCGCCGGGCGGGTCCAGAAGCACCGCGACGTTGAAAAGATGTTGGGGATAGTCTTGCAGCGGCGGCAACGCGGCCAGCCATACCGGCAGCAGGCCAAGGGCGGTAAGCAGCGACAAGGCCAGCAGAAATGGCCACCTAGTCGGAGCGGACGGCATTGGGGTGGCGGGAATCGACATGCTGCGTATCGGCCCTGGCGAGGACTCTGCGCGACCGTACGCTGGCCTCGCGGCAGGGTCAAGCCGCTTGGGCTGCGGCTGCTGCGGGCGTGCGCCTTGACGAGCCGTGACCGGTGCACCAGACTGGCGCATACGCGGCGGCGAGGGCACGGCAAGGTGGCGAATCGGATAGATAATCAAGGCATTCTCCGACCTCGCCCTATGTGGATGGCGCACTTGTACTACGCGGCATGGTGCTTGATGCCGGCGCTGGCGGTGGCGGTGGGTACCAAGGCCTGGCGCGCGGCGAGGCTCATCGAGCGCTTGCACCTGCCGCTGCACACCACGTATCTAGGCATTTTTTGGTCGGATCTGGGCCTGTGGCTGGCGCTGGCTGGCATGGGCGGTCTGCTGCTGTGGCTTGGGCAAGGGCGCGCGCCGCGTCTGGCGCGGATTGCCCTGCATGGCCTGGCGCTCGCGACGAGCTTGGTGGCGACGCTCGACCTCGTGTTCTATGCCACCACGGGCGACCAGCTCGACTGGGACCTGTTCCACTACGCCGTGCGCAATCTGGCGATGCTGTGGCAGGTGCTCGGCAGTGAGACGACACCAGGTAAGTTATTGCTGCTATTCGCTTTTCCTTCCATGACGCTGCTCCCGCTGCTGCTGCGCCGTGGCGCGCCGCTGGGGCTGCCCTGGCGGATCCGCGACGCTCTGGCCGTTGTGGCAGTGGCGCTGTCGCTGGCGGTGCCGCTGGGTCCGCGGGCACTTGCGCATCCAGTTGGCCTGCCCCCTGCGCTGCAACCACTTGATCATGCTATACAATGGAGTTGGCTGCAGGCCAGTGTGCGCGATCCAACGCCACCGCCGCCGGCGACCGTTGTGGGCCCGCCAAAGTGGCGCTGGCAGGCCGGAAAGCAAGACGCCAAGCGCCGTTACAACGTGCTGGTGGTGCTGCTCGAGTCGACACGGGCGAGCGCGACGAGCCTGGAACATCCCGAGCTAGTTACAACTCCGCGCCTGGCGACCCTGGCGGCCCGTGGGCTTTGGGCGAGCCAAGCCTACACGACGATTCCGCATACGACTAAGGCACTTATCGCAACGCTGTGCGGTTATCCACCCCGCATTGACCCCGAGTTTAGCGAGGCGGAGTGGGGCGCGCTGCCGGCGGCGTGCTTGGCCGAACTCCTTGGTCAGCAAGGCTATCGCAGCCTTTTTCTGACCGCGGCCGCTGGCAAGTTCGAAAATAACCACCAACTGGTCGAGCAGATGGGCTACCAAACCGTGATCATGGGCGACGAGCTCGCCGATCCGAGCTATGCGCCGCAGGTGGCCGGGCACGCACAGATCAACTATTTTGGCTACGAAGACGCGGTGTTGCCAGGCCTGCTGCTCGGCTGGACGGCGCGGCAGACTGAGCCCTTTTTCGCAACGGTGCTCACGCTCAACGCCCACCACCCGTACCAGCTGCCGGGCAATCGGCCGCGGCCCAACTTGGCGCCGGGCAGCCTGGGCGATTATCTGGCGGCGGTGCAGTCGACGGACGCGGTGCTGGGCGAAATCCTAGATGGCCTTCAGAAACAAGGACATGGCAACGACACGCTGGTGCTAGTTCTGGGCGATCACGGCGAGGCCTTTGGCGAGCACGGCCAGGCGCAACACGACGATGTGCCGTACGACGAGGCGCTGCGCATTCCGCTGGTGCTGGCGGGGCCGGGTGTGCTGGCGGGGCAGCGCGCCAAGGGGCTGCGGCAAAACCTGGATGTAGCCCCCACGGTTCTTGAACTGCTTGGTATTTCGTTCGAAAGTGGCGCGCGCCCCGGCATTTCGCTGCTGTCGGCGCAGGGGCATATGCGGCTTGACTTGGCAGTATGGCCGCGCGATCGCGCACTTATCGAGCTGTCTGACGCGCGCAAGCTGATCGACCACCTGGGGCGCCGCGAGGCCGAAGTGTTTGATCTGGCGCAGGACTCAAGCGAGACCCGCGACATCGGCGCAGAAGTGGCCCAAGCCGAGCGCGAGGCCGCGCATACGCGACTGCTGAACTGGCGCAACGAAGTCATGCAAGTCTGGGCTCGCCAAGGGCTTATCGGACATGCGCAGGTACTACCACAACTGCCCGCGACGGCGCAGCGGCTTGAACTCGCCCTGGGATGCGGCCTGCGGCTGGTGGCACAAGAACTGGACAATGCCTCGCAACCACCCGAACTTAAGCTTTATCTTCGCTCTGTGGCGCCCGCTACTGCGGCGCGGCGGCTCGAGCTGACCGCACCTGTGCCGGGCCGGCCCGACGAGGCGGTGCCGCCGCTCGCGGAACCCAGGCCGCTGCCGCCGCCCGCTTGGCCGATGGGTGCTAGTATTTTGCAGCGTTACGCGCTGTCAGCGCCGCCGCGGGGGCCGTTGCGGTTGCGAGCGCTGCAGGCCAATGGTGCGGCGTGTGGTGGTGCGCAAGAGCTGAAGCTGCCTTCGCATTGACGTCGCCGACCGTTTGTGCCAAATCGCCGCGCAGACGTTACCCTGCCCTCCGCCCGCCACACGAAGGTGACCGTGAGCCACGCCGATACCGCTAAGCCCCTGGATTTAAATGCGCTGTCGCTGACCCGACTCGACGAGCCTATGCGCGACAATGCCGGGGTGCGCATCCCGACCGACTGGGTATGGCGGACGCCTGATTTGGCGGGGGCGATCGGCGCGGCCCTGGCCCAGGGCGGCAGCGTGGTGATGATTGGCGCCCAGACCAGCGCGACCAATAATTTCGGGCGCATGCTGCGGCAACGGCCTGAGTTGGCCAGCCCCGAGCCGGTGATTGGTATCCAAGCGCAGACGCTGAACACGGCGCCGAACGAGCCGCTGCCGCAGAGCCAAGAGCACGATTTTTCGCGACCACTGCCCAGTAACCAGCTGCAATTGCTGCGCGATCGCGAGGGAGAGGGGCGACATACGGTGCGCCTGGGAGCGGGCATCACCTTTAGCCAGGTAAACGACCTCGTGCGGCAAGAGCTTGGCGACGACCCGCGCTGGGATTACTGCGTGCCCATCGATCTGACGACCACCGACATCGCCCACGCCGGCGCGGTGTATGCCACGGGCGCGCAAGGGCCGTCGCGGCTGCGGGTCGCCGAGGTGGCCAAGTCGGCAACGCTGTGTACGGGCGCGCAGTTGCAGCACCTGACTACGCCGAGCGAGCTAGCCGGTCACCAAGGCCTGTGGGGCATGACCGGCGCGCTGATCGAGCTGGAATTGCGGGTGTTTCGCCGCCCCAAGCACCGCTTCGGCTTCTTTGTGCCCCTGACGCGCAGCGCCGACGGCAGCTGGATCGAGCAAGTGGCTGCTGTGCTTGCACTTTTGCGCGACGCCACCACCCTGCACCTGCGCGACGGCGAGCTGTGCTCCGATTGGCCGAGCGGCCTGATCGACGGCGCCGAGGTGTTTGCCCGCGACACCTTAGAACTGGTGGCCACAACTACGCTTCCGGCTGGGCCAAACCGAATTGCGGCCCAAAAGATTCTGCAACTGATGCAAGCTCGCGATCGCGGCGGGCCGCCGGTGCCGAGCAGCGACTTCGCCATCTATCTGACGGGCAACGCTGAATTTGCCGATCTCGACGAGTTCTTGAGCGATCCGACCAGTCCGCTGGCGCAGCTCGTCGACTACTCCGAACACAAAGAGCGCTTCTTGCACGCCGCCGGTATAAAAACCATCGACGATGAGCGGGCTTTTGAAGAGATGCGCCTGCTGCGCGAGTCGTTTGCCGATATTTCGCGCCAGCACGCCAAGCGCCGCGAGCCGGACCAGGCCAAGCCGTTCTCCGAATCGACCGACATCAATTGCTACGTCGATCCCCAGGCGGCGCGGGCGATGGATGTCGAGGCACTGCGCGCGGCTTTTCGTCTGATTCTGCAACCTTACTATGCCTACGAGATGCGCATCCGCGACTTGGCCGAGCTGGGCAAAGCGGTAGGCGTGCAGGTCACCCTTACTCGTTACGGCCACCTGAACCCGCGCTCGACCAATTTGCACACGCGGGTGACGGTGCACGCGCCCGAAAACGCCATTCACGCGCAAATCTACCAGCAGGTGGTGCAGCGGGCGCGCGATAATCTAGTGAATGTGCTCAAAGATTTGGGCCAGCGCAACCCGGCCATCCGCGTCGAGGGCGGCGAAAAGGGCAAGATGACGCCCGAGGCCTGGGAGCTGGCAGGCCCTGAGCTGCGTGCCCAGACCGTGGCGCTGCTGGCGGCAGCAGATGTGCGCTTGCAGCCGCACCTCAAGGGCGAGTGGGCGGAGCAAGTGGCGCGGGTGCGCCGGCAGAGTGCGCAACCTATGTATCCGATCTAGAACACCCTTTTTCGGCAGACTGACAGACAGAGCCCGGCGCCTAGTTTTAGGGAAGCGCCTGCGTCTGTGCTTGTGCAGCCCCCGAACAAGGCGAAAATGCGCCCGATTCAAAGGGGTTAGATAGTGTTAGATGTGCTGGAGGAGGCCTCCTCGCCGTCGCGCCACCTGCAGAACAGCCAGGCAGGGGCGCGACGCGAGGAATGCTATCGGTTACCGCACGAAGTCATGCGGTCTAGGTCAGAACCTTACTTGTGCACAACGGCGATGGCGGCGATCTTGCCGGGGCCGTGGCAGAGCAAGCACTGCTCTTTGGTCGCACCGGCAGCCACCGTGTTGGCGCGGGTGTCGTAGAAGTGACCGCCCGCAGCCTGCATGTGGTCGACCGCCGGAGCGCTGTCGTGGCATGAGCTGCAAATCGCGGTAATGGGCGATGTGACCAAGTTGGCCGCCGTGGCGCCCGTGCCCGACACATCGTTGGGGAGGCCCGCGGTGATGGCGTAGCCCGCGCCGTAGTTCGCCGTGTCTACAACGATGTAGGGCGAGAAGCGGTAGGCCGTGGTCGAGACCGAGCTGAAGATACCGGTCGCGGACGCACTGCTGACCATCGAGGGCACCGCGGCCACAGCGGCCGAGTTGCTGAAGTCAAAGCCATTTGCCGTGTGGCAGGCCGTGCACTGCGACAGCGCGCCCGGGAACTCGACGTCGGCGAAGGTGTCCGTTGCCGAAACCGCTGCCCAGTTGAACGGCACCGTGCGCTTGCGGGCGCCGTGGATGGCGTGGATGTACTGCTTGGCGCCGGAGCCCCAGCCGCTGCTGGTGCGGTTCGGCGTGTGGCACCAAATGCATACCGTGCCATTGTTGCGGGCGCCCGAGTGGAAGTACGGCTCGGCGCCCAAGGTGCCGTGGCACTTGAGGCAGCCCGCGTTGTCGACGATGACGCGGCGAGCGGCCCAGCTGTTGCACGGTGCGGCGGTGGTGCAGGTGCACAACTTGGCGGCCGTGTTGGCGCACAGGGCGGTGCCCTGGTAGCCGGTGGTCTGCGTGCCGGCAGTGACGACGGTGTTCTTGGCGGCAACCCAGGCGATGGTCGGGTAGATGAGCAGGCCGCCAACCTTGGTGGTGGCATCGTATGTGTACGCCGGCAGGTTGGTCTGGGTCAGGGGCTGCGCGGTGGTGATGCCCGAGTTGGTGCCCAGGCCACCGACGAGCAGCGAAGCCGAGTCGGGGATGAGCACGGTGTTCAGGTTGGCCGTGTAGTAGCCCGTGGCCGCGTTGAAGGTCAGCGTGCCCGCGGGGACGACGCAGTTGTTCGGCGCTGCCGCGCAGGTGCAGGGCGCGCCCACGGTGCAGGCCACGCCAGCCTTGGTGCCCAGGGTCGAGGTACCGGTGGTGATGCTCGACGTCGTGCCATTCCAGATATTCTTCAGGTACATGCTGCCCGACGCATTGTAGTCGGCCGGCATGGCGATGTTGTCTTGCGGCTGGGCCCAGGCGAAGTACACGGTGGGGGCGCCGACAAAGTTGGCAAACATCTCGGGCGTGGTCGCCGTCGACTGGAAGGGCAGGAACACCACGTCGGTGCCGTTCTTCTTGAACTTAAAGGTGAGCGACGGGCGACGCACCGTGCCGTCGAGCCAGGTGCCCGCGGTCGAGACATCGTAGGTGATGATGTCGGCGCCCGTGGGGACGTAACCCGAGGTGGGGATCGAAGCGGTCTTGGTGGTGGTCACAGGCAGAACCGGCACGTGGTAACCCTCGATGTCGGTGGCGCTGTGGCAGAGCGTGCACTGGTCGTCGGTCTTGCCGGCGCCGCCAACGTGCAAGCAGGGCACCTTAAGGCCCGTGACGGCGTCGACCGTGGGCGGGTTGGTGCACTTGATTAGCGTGGTGTCGGTCATGCTCACGTTGTCGTGGCACGAGGTGCACGCCTCGCGGTTGGGGCGGGTCTTCCACTGGTCAGTCTGCTGCGAGCCGGCGTGGCAGGTCTTGCAGCTACGAATGTCTTGCGGGAAGGGGAAGCTGATGCCCTGGTAGATATTGGCCGGGTTGATGTTCTCGCTGTTGTGGATGCGGTGCAGGTACACGCGGTGATCGGCCGCCTCGTTGGCCGCGCCGGTCGTGGTCAGGCGGTTGTTGTGGCACATGTTGCAGAAGTTGGCCTCAACGCGTGCGCCGCCGTGGAAAGCCGCTGCGGTCGAGCCCTCGGGCAGGTGGCCGCGGTGGCAGTTGTTGCAGGTCGCGCTGGCAACCAGCTCGCGGCGCTCGGGCGTGCCCTTGCCACTGGGGATGAACGCGTACTCTTTGTTCACGGCCTTGAAGGTCGACGAAGCGGTCGTGTTGACCGTGTCGGTCTGGCGGGTCGCGGCGATCCACAGCGCGTGGCTGTTGTCGAGCTTGGTCGCGTCGTACTTGACAGCCTGCGGGCCGGGGCTCGTGGCGACTGCCGGGAAGGTGTAGGTGTAGTCGCCGGGGGCGTTCTGCACAAACGTGCCCGCGCCCGTCGACTTACCCGTGGCGTCAACCGCAGGCTTGCAGTCGGTGCCCAGGGGATTGAGCATGCCGGGGTTGAACACGGTCAGCGCCGACGCCGAGTTCGACTTGGTCATCACGTTGTACGGCAGCATGTTGCCCGCCGAGTCCTTGGTGATGTAGGCCAGGCCAAAGGTGGGGCGAATCACAGTGTTCAGCGAGTAGTTGCCGCACACGTCGACCGCGTAACCCTTGTCGTCGGTCATGGTGAAGTTGACCTTGATCGGGTCGGTCGCGACGGTGCTGACGCTCTTGACGGTGATGACGAGGCCGGTGCTGGTCGTCGACAGGCCGTTCAAGCCGTTGGTGCCATTGGTGCCATTGCTGCCGTTGGTGCCGTTGGTACCATTGGTGCCGTCCGCGACCGTGACCGTGGCCGAGCCGGGGCAGTCGATGGTCTTGGTGCCGTCGCCGTTGTCTTTGACGGTGCAGTTCTTGGCGTCGGCGCCGTTCTTGCCGTCGGCAACGGTCACCGAGGTGCCGTCTTCGCAGCTGATGGTCTTGGTGCCATCGCCGTTGTCTTTGACGGTGCAGCTTTTGCCCGCGGCGCCGTCGTTGACGGTCACGGTGTCGCTGCCGGGGCAGTTGATGGCCTTGCTGCCATCGCCGTTGTCTTTGACGGTGCAGCTCGAGCCGTTCGCACCGGCCGCGCCGTCGGCCACCGTTGCGGTGGTGCCGTCTTCGCAGCTGATGGTCTTGGTGCTGTCGCCGTTGTCTTTGACGGTGCAGTTTTTGCCGTTGCTGCCGGCCGCACCGGCGGTGCCGTCTTTGCCAGCCGCGCCGTCTTTGCCCGCCGCGCCATCGGCTACGGTGATTTTCGAGCCGTCGGCACAGGTAATGGTCTTGGTGCCCTTGCCGTCATCCGAAGCGACGCAATTGCCGCCGTCTTTACCGGCATCGCCGCTTTTGATCACAACGGACGTGCCGTCTGTGCAGTTCAAGGTTTTGGTGCCGTCGGTGTTGTCTTTTAACGTACACGCGGAACCGTCTTTGCCTTTGGCGCCATTGGCGCCACTGGCCCCTTCGCAAGCAGCGAGGCTACACGCCAGCGCCACCCACGAAGCTCCTACAAGCATTCTCTGAATATTTGATTTCATTGCTGTTCTCCTGTTGGCGGAAACCGGGTCGGCTGAAATCGGGACGCGGGTACAGAGCTCGAATCGAGGCAGGTCGGCGAGGGTCCAGGCCTGGATGAACGAAAGCGCCGCAACGGCAATCGGGGGTCGGTTCCTGCTCAACTCACCTTACGGAACCATTTCCGCACGGCAGGCTGACAGTGCAAGTGTACTCCCCTCGCAAGACGCCGAATCGGCCGAACACCGCCATGTGACAGCCACATGACGGTGGCAGTTTCGGGTGCCTATAATTTCAGGATGTTATGAAAGGCCCGCTTGACTTGGATCAAGTCGCGATCTCGGCGCTGCTCAGACCGCTGATCGCCGCAGCCCCTCTCGTCCCAGCCAGGTAACCAGCAACCAACACAAGACCATGAAACTCATGTTCTTTTTTACTGTGTAGAGAAACACATTCAGTATTGTTAAGAACTGCAAATGTCCAGTATACAACCGCAAGTACTTATTCTACATCACTTTTCTTGCGTTACTGGGCAGCGATTGCAGCAGCCGGAGCAACAAAAACACCCCCGGGCGGTCGCGGTCGCGGCCAATTTCGAGCCGAAACCTACGCCCGACGTAGGGTCGCAGGGCCTCGACTAGCGGCGATGGCTCAAGCGGCCGATACAAATTCCAGGCGTCGACCGCCACCCCCAACTGACCGTCGTGCCACTCGATCGCGAAGCGACCGCGCCGCACCTGCATTGGCGGCGTGTCGAGGTACGCCACGGCGGCCATCACGGCGTGGACCAAGGGCAACAGGCGCCGCGCCTGCTCGCCCCCCGCATCGGCCGCATTGCGCTGCAGACTGTCGAAGGCGTACTCGGCGCGGTGGTCCGCCCAAATCAGCGTAACCGTATAGGGCTCGCTCAGCTTGGCCATGCTGCGCGGCTCGGGGCGAAGTGGCGGCGGCAGGTGCGGCAGGTCCGCTTGCTGTAGTGCCCGATGCAAAGCCTGAGCCTGCGCGGGCGGCAGCGGGGGCAGCGGCCGCGACGCCGACGACGGGGTCCACAGGCGGCCTTGCGCTAGCTCGACCGAACGCAGGCCATAGCCCTGCAGCGCCACGCGCTCGGGCTCGGCCGCCCCAGCCACTTGCGCCACCAGCGCCCCCAAAAGAACCGCCAACACGCCGGCCGCCTGCCAGTTGGGCGACAAGCAACCGCGCAACCGCCCGACGCGAGTCACCTCTACTAGCAGACGCGGGGCCTTGAGCAACAGCATCGCCAACCTCGGCGCCAGCGGCGCACGCATAACTGTACAGTCGCGATCGTGTAGTGTCTTGGGGCTGCGGGCAAGCGCCCCCTTGCCTGCAACCCGGCGCACGGCGGCAGATGCACGTTTATCTGAATATCGCTATTATTTCAATGCATTTATCGACATTGCCTATCTCCGGCATTTGCTCTCAAGGGGCCTAGTTGCTAGCATAGTGGCACGGCGCGCAGCCCCAGGTAGTGCAAAAGCTTGACTAGCAACCCGAATTCGCCAAACGGCCCCGAACGCCCCACCCTGCCCCGCACGGCACGGGCCAGCTCGGGCGTGGCCATCACAGACGACGTCATGCCCAATCGCGGCAGCGGCGGCATAGCAGCCCGGCCCGCCAGCGGCGCGCACCTACCGGGCAGCGGGCGACGCGGCGTGTCTGGAGCCAGCCCTATCGACAGCAGCCATAGCAGCCAAACGGTCGCGGCGGAATCGGTCGGCCCGCACCCCATCGCGTCACCCGCTTGCGCAGCCACCCCCGGCGCCGTACGGCCCGTGGCCGACCCGTTCACCGGAGACCGCCGCCCCGCTACGGGCAGCAGCCACTTGAGCGGCGCGGCAGCCGTGACAGCCCCTGGCGCCCGGCTAAGTCGCGAAGGCACCAGCCCCAGCTACGAGCGGACTCGCGAACACTCATCTACTTTCAATACATTACCGCTCACACCGGCCCCAAGCGGCCTGGTCGAGTCCGAGGGCAGTTGGTCACGCGGCAGCGAGCCGAGCGCCAGCTTTGACTTGGGTGGCCGCGAGCCAAGCAGCCAAATGGCGGCAAGGATGGCTGCGCGGCGCGGCTGGTCGAGCTCAAGCCAGGCCAGTGCCCACGGGGTGCAGAGCCCGGGCTCGAACCCCGCGTTCCTTTCTGCGGCCACGATCTCGGCGCCGGCCATCCTCGACCCCACGGTGCACCCCCATGACGCCGATGCCCAACAAGCGATGGCAGCGCTGTTTGCCCGCGAACCGATTAGCGAAATCGAGATGGCGCAGTTGGTGGCGCTGCTGACCCGCGAATCCAGCCGTTCGGGTCGCGTCCTTACCAAAAAGGGCCAGCCGGCACAGACCGCTTTCATCCTTGCCAATGGCTTTGCCCGGCTCGAGATGGCGCCCGACCAGCACCCGCTTGGGGCGGCAGCCCTGCGCGTGGGCGATGTGGCAGGCGATGCTGCAGTGACCGGCGACGAGTACCACCACAGCAATGTGGTCACCGCGAGCGATGTTGTCCTATTTTCTTGTGATCGTAACGACTTACTTAATCTATCGCAGCGCATGCCGGTGCTGGCCGCGCGGCTGGCGATGGCCGTTGCCGAGCAGTCGTTGCGTCGCAGCCGCCTGCAAACGGCCAAGATGACGCAAATTGCCAACAGCGCCCTAGGCTTGGCTACACTGCCGGCTGAGCAGGGCGAGGTGTCGTCGATTTCGCGCCTGTTCACGAAGCTGACCGGACGCGGAGGTGGCGCGTGAATTTGAATCAGTTGCGGGCGCTTGCCGGCTGGAGCCAGATCAGCGATGCCGAAGGTACGGCCCTTGTGCAGGCCGGCAATGACCGCTGGATTCGCGCCGGGCATCTTGCCGTAGAGGCAGGCCGAGCGTGCGCCGGACCGCTGCTCATTGCCAGCGGCGAGGTACAACTTCTTTTTGAAATCGAGGGTATGGGCTTGGCTGTGGCGGTGCTCGGGCCGGGTGACTGGCTGGCGCCCGAGGCCGCGTTCGACAACATGCCGGCCCTCTTGGGCGCGCGCGCCTTGACCGACACCCGTGCCCTGCAGTTGCCCCGCGAGCAGGTCGACCGGTTGCGCAATCTGCCCCTTGGGTTGGCGGTGCGGCTGACCCGCGGTTTGCTGCGCAGCCAGGTCAAGATCAGCGCCGCCTTGGGGCTGCACGCCGCGCCATGGCTGCAAAAAGCGAACGAAAAGCGCACCTTGGCGCCTGCCGACTTGGTTGAGCTGGGGATGACCCGGGTGGTGGCGCCGGCCCCCCAAGCGACGGAGCGGCCGGCGAGCAACCAAGTCGAGTTGATTGGCCACGAAGGTCCGGCAATCGCTGCCAATTTCCGCCCGCTGCGCTGAAGTACGGACCCGCGCACCGCACAGCCCTTGCAGTCTAGGCATACCCTGGCATTGTAGGCGGCGCAGCGACACCTGCGATCGCAGCGACCCGGGGGCGCGGTGGGCGACAAGTTCGAGAAGATACTGACGACTTGGGCCGAAGGCGGCGCCGCAACTTTGCTGGGCGTGCTGGCTGTGGCGCTGACGTGGCTGGCCCTGCCAAAGAGCGAGCGCCGCCGGCTGCGGCTGCCTATTCTGTTTATGGTTCTACACTTGGCAGCTCTGGGGGCCGTGCGTCTGCTGCCAACCCAGGCCGAGCGGCCGTGGGAGTTCTTCAGCCTGCTGTTCGTGTGGGCGGCGCTGGCACAGGCCCTACCGATGCTGGTAATCGACGGGCTGCTCGGCCATCGGCTGGCCTGGAAACTGCCGAAGATCTTTCGCGATATTGTCCAGATGCTGGTGTATTTTGGCGTGGCGCTGGTGGTGCTGCACAGCGTCGGGTTTGAGCCGAGCTCCCTACTTGCTACATCGGCTTTGCTGACCGCGGTGATCGGTCTGTCGCTGCAAGACACGCTGGGTAATCTGTTCGCCGGCCTAGCGATTCAGGCGCAGACACCGTTCGAAGTGGGCGATTGGGTGCAGCTGAGCGACTCGAACGAACCGCTGGGGCGCGTGGTCGAGATCAACTGGCGGGCGACCAAGCTTTTGACGACCGACCGCGTCGAGATTGTGGTGCCCAATGCCAACCTGGCGCGCGCGCCGATCCGCAATTTCTCGAAGCCGACTGTGCTGTTGCGCCGGCAAATTCGCGTGCGCGCGCCGTACGATTTTGCTCCGGCCCACGTGCGCAACCTGCTCGAGGCCGCGGTCGAGGGTACACCGGGCGTGCTGGCCGAGCCCAAGCCCAATGTGATCGTCGGCGATTTTGAATCTGACGGCTTGCTGTATGTTCTTCGCTACTTTACCGACGATGCCGAGACTGTGCACCCCATTGATGGCCGCGTGCGCGAGCGCATCTGGCACGCGCTGCGGCGGGCGGGCATCCCCTTTCCGCGCGGACAGCGCGAAGTGTTTATGCACACAGTAAGCGCCGAAGATAGCGAACACAGCCGGCTTTCGAAGATGACGGAGCGGCGCGCCACCCTGCGGCAGGTCGAGGTGTTCGAGGTGTTGCCCGACTCGGCGGTCGATGTGCTGGCCGGTCTGGTGCACACCCGGCGCTTTGCCGCGGGCGAGTTTGTGCTGCGCAAGGGCGACGCGGGCGGCGAGATGTACATCGTGGAGCATGGCGAGGTGGCGGTGGTGGTCGAGCAGCCCGGTGGCAGCCTGGCCGAGGTCGCGCGCCTGCACAAGGGCCAGTTCTTCGGCGAAATGAGTCTTTTGACCGGCGCCAGTCGCACCGCCACCGTGCGCGCCGTAAGCGACTTGGCCTTGTTAGTTGTCGATAAAACAGCGTTTTTGGCAGTTCTGCAGCAGTCGCCCGATGTGGCGGTGCGCATGTCAGAGATGCTGGTGCTGCGCCAAGGCGAGCTCGAGCGCGAGTCGGCCAAGGTGAGTGGGCAGCACCAGCTCCCCAACGAACGCAATAAGGCGATGCTATCGAAGATCCGTGAATTCTTCGCGATCTAGCAGCCCGACCCGTACCTACACGTAGTCGCTGTAGCCCTGCGCGCCCGGCGTATAGAACGTGCCAAAGTCGGGCTGGGCGAGCTCGGCACCGCTCTGCAGCTTGGCCACCAGCGTCGGATTGCTGATAAACGGCCGGCCAAACGCCACCAACTCGCCCTTGCCGGCCTGCAGATCGGCCTCGCCGCGGGCCGCATCGTAACCGCCCGACAGGATGTACGTACCCTTAAACGCAGCGCGAATCCCATCTTTGATGCTCTGCGGCACCGGCGGCGCGCCCATCGGGCTGTGGTCGACGATGTGCACATACACCAGGCCAAGCTTCGCCAATTCGGCGGCGAGGTGCAGGTACAGCGCGTCGGTGTCGGCGTCGGTGCCCATGCCGTTAAACGCGCCGTAGGGCGACAGCCGGATGCCCACACGGTCGGCGCCGATGGCCTGCGCGGTGCGGCGGGCGATCTCAAGGGCAAAGCGGCTGCGACCGGCGACGCTGCCACCCCACGCATCGCTGCGCAGGTTGCTGGCGGTGTTCAAGAACTGGTCGATCAGGTAGCCGTTGGCGCCGTGGATCTCGACACCGTCGAAACCGGCGGCGATCGCGTTCTGCGCAGCCGCGACGTATTCGCCAATGGTGGCTTCGATCTGCGACTCACTCATGGCGACGGGCTGGGTGGCCGGCACATTGCCCTGGCCGTCGACGTAGATGCCCTCGGCCAGCGCCACGGTCGACGGGGCCAGCACGGTCGCGCCCGCCGGCAGATTGGCCTGATGCGAGGCGCGGCCCGTGTGCATCAACTGCGCGAAAAGCTTACCACCCGCGGCGTGAACTGCGCTCGTCACCTTGCGCCAACCCGCCACTTGCGCCTCGCTGTAGAGGCCCGGAATGCGTGCGTAGCCCACGCCGTTGGGCGACGGCGCCACGCCCTCGGTCACAATGAGACCGGCGCTCGCCCGCTGGCTGTAGTACGTGGCTTCTAGGTCGCCGGGCACGTTGCCGATGGCGCGATTGCGGGTCATCGGCGCCATGACGATGCGGTTGGCGAGTTCGATGCGGCCGAGGCGAAACGAGCTAAAAAGCGACTGCGACATGGGCAAGGTCCTTGGCAAATAGAGTTCTGAGGGGGATCGGCGGCATATACCGCGCAGCACAGGGTAAGCGACAGTTCTGTGACGGCAAGGCGCTACAAAGAAATTGACTGTTCACCCTTGCGAACAATGGCCGGGGCCTTGCGAGCCATGCCAGCCCCAGCGTACGCTCGCCCGTGCTGCCGATGACGCACCTACCCGCCACTGCCGACCGCCCGTATCGCCCTCTGCTGGGGTGGCTGGCGCTGCTGGCGGGCCTTGGCACGGCGCTGGCGCGGGCGACGCCCATCTACGATCCCGATTACTTCTGGCATCTTGAGACCGGTTCGTGGATTTTTGAGCACCGGCAGATTCCGCGGCTTGACCCGTTTTCGCATAGTTATGCGGGCAAGCTGTGGCTCTACGTCGACTGGCTGGCCGACTTGCTGATGGCCGGGCTGTATGCAGCCTTTGGTCATGCTGGCACAATTACAGTGTTTTGTGCTGCGGCGGGGCTGGCGCTGGCGCTGTGGACCTGGCGGCTGGGGCGGCTGAGCGCAAGCGCGTGGCCCGTGCTGGCGGTGGCGCCGCTGGGGGTCGCGGCGACGGTGTTTCGCGTGGCGCCGCGGCCGCAGACGCTGACTCTGCTGACTATGGCGGCGGTGCTGGCGCTGGCCGTGCAGCCGATTAAAGGCAATACATCGAGTCATTTGCGTCGCATCTGGTGGACGGTGCCGCTGCTGGCGCTGTGGCAGAATCTGCACTCGAGCGCCCTGCTCGGCTGGCTAGTGCTGCTGGCGCTGGCGGGTGGTGCGACCATCGATTACCTGTGGCGGCCGGCACTTGCGCCCGATCGGGCCGAGCTGCGCACGCGCTGGCTGCAGACACTGGCGGGGGCGCTGGCGCTGCTGCTGGCGCCGTGGCCAATCGACCGTCTGGCGGCGGGCTTCTTGCACCTGGGCGACGACCGCGTGCCGGCAATCCTGATGGAGTGGGCGCCCTTATGGCACAATGGCTGGGTGCACGCCCGCAGCGGCTGGGGTCTGGCGCTGGGGCTGCTCACTCTGCTGGCGGCGATGTCGGCGCTGTTTCGCAAGCTGCGCGCGCAATTGCCAAGCGCGTGGTGGCTGCTGGGCCTGGGCTTCTTGCTGGTCGGTGTGCGCACGGCGCGGTTTGTGCCCCTGACCGCGCTGGCGCTGGGCCCGCTGGCCGTTGTGGGCCTGGGCGAGCTGGGCGCTTGGGTGCAAACCCGCGTACAGCATAGGCTTTTTTCGGCTGGCGCGCTCGCGCTCGGGCTCGTGGGTTCGGTGGCTGCGTGGCAGCACGCACGGCCGCTGGGCTTTGGGGTGCATCCAGGCGATTTCCCCGAAGGGGCGGCGAGTTACCTGCGCAGCCACCCGGCCAAGGGCCATCTTTACAACGACTTTTTTGACGGCGGCTACCTGCTGTGGGCCTTGCAGCGGCAGTACCCGGTGCTGATCGATGGGCGCGCAATGGCGCTGTATGGCATCGACTTTGTGAGCCGCGTCTACGACCCGCCGCCGGGTGGTCTGGTGCAGCTACTTGGCGAATTCAATTGTGGTATCGCGGTCGTCTACAATGATCAGCGCCTGCGCGAGGTGCAAGCCCTGCCCAACTGGCGGCTTGTCTACCTCGACGACCGCGCGTTTGTGGCCGTCGAGCGCGGCGCCAATCCGCAGCTGGCGGAGCGCGATGGCTACGTGACGATTCACCCCGCTGATTTGGCCCAGGAATTGCCGCGCTGGCTGGCCGATCGCCCGCTGGCCCAGGCCGCGCAGACCGAGGCGCAGCGACTGGTGGCCCACGCCCCGCAGGCCTCGCTGCCGCTAGTGGTGCTGGCGACGACACAGCTTGCGCTGGGCGATGTGGCGGGCGCACAGGCCAACACGATGCGAGCCCTTGAAATTAAACCCGAGTCGCTGCCCGGGCTGCGCACTGCGGCCACCATTTGCGATGCCAAGGGCGACCGTACCTGCGTGTGCGCCTTTGCCGCCAAAGTGCTGCAGCGCGCGCCGAAGCAAGCGGCGACCTTGGCCCTGGCCGCCAAGCATCATTGCTCGCAGTAGCGGCTGGGCCCGCAAAAACGCCGAAGCCCGCGGCGCGAGCACACCCTGTTGCGTAGGGTGGGCGCGCGGTCGCGGGCTCCGAAGTCTATGAATCTACAGAACTACAGGCAGCAGGCGTAGCCTTCGGACCAGCCCGAGTTGATGTCGTTGCCCACGTTGCCGATGCCGCTATTGCCGGCGCACTGGCCGTCGCAGTCGTTGTAGCTGCCCGTCCAGTTGCCGGCGTGGACGATGATGGCCTTGCGGCGCAACACCGAGCTCTGCGACACCGAGCAGATGTGCGAGCCGTTGGCGGCGCAGTCCTTAGCGGCGTTGACCCAGAGATCCCCAACATTGTTGACTTTGTTCCAGCAGACGCCGGCGGTGTCGGTGTAGCCGGCCGGGCAGCTCGTCGCCGACGGTAGCTCGGTGGCGCAGCAGGCGAAGCCGTACGCGTTGCCGTGGTAGCTGCTGTCGTCGGCCATAGGCCCTGCGCCGTATTCTTTAATGCTGTCGGAGTCTTCGCCGCTGCGGTCCCAGAACGTGCTGGCGGTGATCTTGCCGGCCGTGCGCAAGTAGACGAGCTGCGACTTGTCGCACAGGTCCGAGTTCAGCGCCGTGCAGGCCATGGCCGCGTACTGGAACGTGACGTCGGAGGTGTTGTGGATCAGGGTAACGCGAATGCCCTTCTCGGCGGCGTTGACCTTGACCACCTGATCCGTGCTGCGCGCCGGGGTCTGGTAGTTGTAGCAGCACGGGGCCGCGATCGCGTTGGTGGCGCCCTGGTCGTCGCTGACGTAACCCACGGTTTCTTGGTGCCACTGGCCGTCGTTGTCGGAGTACGAGGCGATCCAGTTGCCGCTGTACGCCTGGCTGTTGGCGTTGATGTTGTCGGACAAGACGCCCGCGTGCCGCAGGATCATCGACTGCGCGCCCGAGCACAGGTCGGCGTGCTTGGCGGTGCAGAAGTCGACCGCGGGAATCCACTGCAGGCCGGCAGCGACACCGGGGGTGCAAACACCGGCCACGACCAGCGACTTTTCGCCGCTCGCCTGCGTGGGGCACCAGCTGTTGTTAAAGGTGACGAGGTCGTTGAAGACCATGTTGCCCGACATACCCGTGTTGCCCGAGGCCAGCGAGATCGAGCCGTCGACAATCAGATTGCCCTTGATCTCGATCTTCTTGCTCGACAGGGTCTGGATATTCAGGTTCCAGGTGAAGGCGCCGTCCATCGCCGGGCTGCCGCTGCCGCCGCCGGCCTTTAAGTCCTTGACGGTCATCGACCACGAGCCCTTGATGTTCTTGCCCACCCAGTCGCCGTTCAGGTCGCCCGAGACCAGCGCGGTGTCGGTGTTGAAGTTGGTGGTGTAGCTGGTGCCGGTCTTGCCGCCGTTGTATAGGACGTAAGGGGTTGAAATGCCTGGGCCGTAGAGCTCGATGCGCACACCGCTGAGGTCCGAGCTGGTCAGGGCCACGTTCACCCAGATCTTCTGCGTGACGCCGATGTCGGGGAAGGTGAGGGTGTCGGTGACGCCGGCGCCCAGTCCGTCGGGGATCTTGGTGCTGGCCGCACCGGCGGTCGAGTCGACGAACTGGTTCCAGATCAAGCCGTTACTGATTTCGTCGATCATGTCGGCGGCGATGGCCGAGGCGATGCACGCGTACGAGCCGTCGGCGTTGATACCGTTCATGACTAAGCCGGTGCCGCAGGTCTTGCCCAGCACGGGCTGTACGGGCAGGCCGCTGAGGTCGGCATAGGCGCCAGTGCCCGCAACCTTAGCCAGCGAGGCAGCTTTGACATACCCGCTCAGGTCCGCGGTCTTGGCGTAACCCGTCAGGTCGGGCGCACCGGCAAGGTCGGCGTAAGCGCCGCTGCCGGCCACTTTGGCCAGCGATGCGGTCTTGGCATACGCCCCCAAGTCCGTGGTCTTGGCATAGGCGGCCAAGTCCGTCGTCTTGGGATACGCGGCCAGGTCCGTGGTCTTGGCGTAGGCGGTCAGCGCCGCGGCGTCGAGCATCGAGCCCTTGACGCAGCCCGAGCACTCTAGGCCTTCGGCCACGGCGGCGCGAAAGGCAAACGCCTCGGATCCCAGCGGCTTGCGCGGGAGCTCAGGGTCGGTGCCGATTTGCATGCTCATGTAAAGGCCGGTGCCGCTCAGTACCGCTGCGCTCAGCGCCTTGGTGCTGCCCAAGATATAGGCAAATTCGCCCGACTTGACGGCGACTTGCACTGGGCCTTCGCTCCACAGCGGATTGCCGTTGACCGGGTCGCTGTAGATGCCAAACGTGACGTTGTAGAGACCGTCGGCCGCAGCAGCACCGCCGCTCGACTGCAGAATCCCCTCTACGGCGATTGTGGTGGGGATAGCCGCCACCGCTGTTGTCGCGGTGCCGAGGGCCAGTAGTGCGGCCAAGCTCAGACCAAGTACAAGACGCTTCATAATTCGAACTCCAGAACGCATTCCGCCTTCGCGACGCTGACTTTGCTGCCCCTGCTGCCGCCGCAGGCCACGACGGGGCCCGGGCCGATCCGGTAAATCAGCACAAATCTTAACTGCCCACCGCGGCAGCGTCAACCTGGAGGCTAATTTTCCTCGCGTTTCTGGGGTACTCTGCGCTACTTTGCCCGGCAGGGCGCTGAGGCCTGCGCGCGAGCGGTAACGATGCACCATCGTTCTACTGCTTGAAATTGTTGATCTCACTGCACGGCGAACGAAACCATCATGCTGCCGTCGTAGCCGTCGCTGTAGTCGTTGCCGTCGGGGTTGGCCGAGCTGGTCACGCCGCCGCTGGTGGTGCAACGCGCTTGGACGACGTGGGTGCCGTGGCTGCTCGGCCAGTCTAGGTGCCATAGGGTCCAGATGTCGGGTCCGGGGGCGTAGTCGATCGTCGCGGGTTGCCAGTCGCCGCCATCGATGCGGATCTCGACCTTGGCGACCGGGTCGGAGCCGGCGTAGGCGATGCCGTGGATGCGGAGTGTGCCGATCGCCAAGTTCTCGGGGCCGCGCGGCCAGCGAATGTAGGTGTGGGCCTGATACACGGCGGTGTCACTCCAACCCTGGCTCTCCCAAAAACCTTTGTACGGATCGTCTGTAAACTCAATAACTTGCAACCACTTCGGATTCTTCATGCCATAGCGCCCCGGCACTAGCAGCCGCGCCGGCCGACCATGCTCAAGGGGCAGCTCGGCACCGTTCATGCGCCACACCAGCCAGAGCGGTCGCTGCACATCGGTGGCGGGCAGACCGGTCGAATAGCCATCCATCCCTGTGATTTTTAAGAACTTCGCCACTGGCACGGCTACGCCAAACTGGGCGAGCAGCTCGGCCAGCGGCAGCCCGGTCCACAGCGCGTTGCTGACCGATTGCGAGAAAGGCCCGGTACCGATGCACTCGAGCGTATGTTCTTTGATCTTGGCCGGCAGCGCATCGAGCTGGGCCCACGACAGCGTCAGCAGCACCTTGCCGTGGTCGAGGATCTGCAGCGCCCACACGTTGGGGTCGAAAGTGGGCGAAGAGCAACACGAAGTCACATAATGCTGGGCATTGGGCGTAATCGCCGCAGTGGGCCCCGCCGGGTCTTGCACCAGCCCGGTAGCGGCAGCATCGCCCGCGGCACTGGCGTCGACTGCCGAATCGACAGGGGCCGAATCGACAGGGGCCGAGTCGACAGGGGCCGAGTCGAGGGCAACATCTGCGGAATTGCCATCGGCCACAGCCCCGGCGTCGGCAGTATCCGCAGCCCCGGCTAGCTTGGTTGTCGCCTTGGCCACGTCGCCACAGGCCGCCAGCAGCGCCGCGCCGGCCAACTGCGTCAAAAGTTTGCGTCGATTGGTCTGCACTGCTGCCTCCGCCCTGCCCTGCCTGCAGCTTGCGGACGGCGCGGCAAACGGCAACGGCGGCGGTCCGTTCTGCTTGATATGCTAGATGTTCTTGCACGACCTCGCGGGCCCGGAGTGCGCCGCGTAGCCGTGGGCCAGCGCCGCCGCGATCGCGGTCAGCCGGACTGAAAGGCAAGCTAGAAACCGACTCGGAACAACTACTTGTAGAATACCAGCCAGCTCGACATCTCGATCACCGCGCCAAAGCCGTTGGTCTGCTGGCCGCTCGAGGCCGGCTGGTACTCCGCGCCGTTAAACAACGCCTTGTAGGTCAAGGTGTTGTCCTTGCCTGGCTGCACCGCCGCGGTCACATCTACGCGCATGGGCTTAACGTCCATACCCGGACACCAGCCGCCGCGACCCAGCTGCCAGGTGCCAAATTGATCTGGCAGCGCGCCCAGTTCGATCTGATCGGCGCAGCCCCAGGCCGTGCCTGCCAACGGGTGCTCCTTGACGAAGTCCGTACCGTTGATGCCAAAGTGGTGGGTATGATTGCAGAACTCGGCGCAGTTGGCGGCCTCAGCACCCCAGCCGTGGCCCGAGATGATGGCGTACAGCTCGACCTTCTTGACATCGGCCGGCACATTGACTGTCAACGGCTTGTATTTCTTGTTGTAATCCTGATTGAAACCGCCGCCGTGAAACAGCTCGACGCTCTGCACCGGGCGAAGGCCACTGCCCTGGTTCGACAGGCGCACGAAGAAGTCGACCATCGGCAAGTTACTGGCATCAAAGCTGATTCTATGCTTGCCGGGCTTTCCCAGCCACGTGAGTGCGGGCGTCGCGTCGCTTACCCAGCGGCCTTCGCGGTGGTACGGGGTGATCCAGCGGCCCAGCTCGACCGGGCACGGGCACTCGCAGTCGCCGTAGCCACTGCCATCACCCTTGCAAGTACGCTTGTGATCAACGGGTTTGCCATCTACATCGCTGCACTGGCAGACCTTGGTGTCTGCGGCGATCCCCTTGACCGGCGCGACGGCGGCCACGAAGCCCTTGCAGGCCCCGCCATCGGCACACTCGGCATCAAGCTTGCATGTGGCCGTCGTATCTCCGCATAGGCCAAGCACTTCCTTTACTTCAACGACCTCGCCCACCTGCTGCTGGCATTTTGTCGCAGCGTCCGCGTTGGGGCCAAGGGGCATCTCGCACAGGCGCGCAAACGCCGTCGAGTCCCATTCGGAGCAATTTTCGTCTTTGTGGTCCTTGCACCAACCGGCGACGTCGAACTGCAACGTATCGTATTGACTGATATCGACCCCGGCCGGCAGCTCGAAATCGGCGGTAAAGTGCGACCCGTTCAGCCAGCTGTGCAGCGGGATAATCACCGCTTTTTGTGCGGCCAGCTGCGCCTCGCGGGCCGCCTCAAAGTTCCAGCCGCGCACTTGGTAGCCCAGCATCTTGAGCTCCGGCGCGCCGCCGACCGTCTGCAACAGCCCAACTTGCCGCCAGTTTTGCAGCTGATCGATGCCCATGGCCGCCTGCCCACCCGACGCTTTCAGCGCATCGAGCAGGGGGCCACCCATTTCGTTGGCCGACACGCTGCCGTAATGAATGCGCCGCTGCCACAGGCACTTGCTGCGCTCGTCTAGAGTTTGCAGGGCCTTGTCGACCGCGGTGTGGATGGCATCGACACGTACCTGTGCAGAATTACTACCCGTCTTATCGAGCAGCGTGGCAAAGAAGAAGTGCACATTGCCGGGCGTGCCCTTTAGCCACGTCTTGACGCTCGACTTCCACAGCTGGTCGGCATAGGTGAACCCGGCGGCCTCAAACAAGAAAACGTAGTTATCGCGGCCGGTCCAGTGGTCTTGCAGCGACCAGTCGCCTTCTTCGGTGGTAAACATCACGTCGCCGGCCGTCGAGCGCCAGTCGGAGCCGTAGGGGCCGGGCAAAAATGCCTTGCCTGTCAAGCCATTGCCTAAACAGTCGCGCATCTCGCCCAGCGTAGTGGCGGTGGTGACGCACACTTGGTCGCAGCTATCGTTCGATGCGCAGGCTTGCCCGCACACGGCGACGCTGCCCCCCAGCTTCGTGCACGCGCTCCAACACGCGGGGTCGCCAATGGGTTCAACGCTATCGCTGCTCGTGTCGGCCGTGATGTCGCCTGCATCCGTCGCCGCGTCGGCAGCGGCCGCATCGAGACCGCTATCGGCAGTCGCGCTATCCGAAGTGATTGTTACAGAAGATGCCGTTGTCGCCGTTTCGCCACAGGCCGCCAACGACAATCCAACCAAGATGCTCAAACGCGCCTGCCAGCCCATGGCTCCCCCGTGCCCCCAAAAGGGGAGCGGGCTGAAGGATACAGAGAATGGTGAGCAGTTGCGAGGCCTGGGCGGACAACGGGGCAGGTAGTGCCGCTTTTTGATTGGCTCTTGCCAGATTCGCCTACACGCGCAGTCAGAAGGCACAAATATCCGGCCATTTCAGGCAAGAAACAACCAACTCGAACGCGGGCGCCCGAAGCTCTGGTTATCGAACCGCAGCCGCGCCTGGAACGCTTTGCCCGCCCGCTTGCGCACGACGAGGCCGGCTAGGTTGCAAGTCTGCGCGTCTACTGTGTTATCTAGCGACGTCTGCGCCCGACACCACGAGCATTGCCTCCAAGGGCACCATGGCCGCTCTACAGGCATGTCTGTCGAAATACTGTTTGTAATTAAGCGACCTTCACAGCCGTGCGCAGGCGAATACCAGCGCCACCACCGGCAGCGCCGCCGCCTGCCCCGCCGGCCTGGCCCCCCGCGAATTTGCTTGCGCGAAATGCAAGAGTTTATTGTAAATGAGTGTCACCAGCGCGGGCAGCGGAGCCTTGCTCGGGTCCGTCGTGGCCCGACCAGTATTCGCTTGACGGCATGTGAATAGGGGCGCATGGTGACGCCGTTGGGGCGCGGCTGGAAGGCCGGTGGCGCACGAACTGACAGGCGCACCAAGCCAAGTGCAGGTTGCTTGGGCGCCAAATTCGACTTTCCTTAGTCAAATTACAGAATTTGGCGCGCGAGCGCTGCTTGGCTAGCGGGTATGACCCGGCCGACGCGAAAGGTCTCCACGCCGACAAAGTGCCTGATTCTACTAGAAACACCCCACCTCCTGTACTTCGCGCCACTGCGGCCTTCCCACCAACCGCAACCCACCCGTGCGAAGGCTTACACACAAGGATACCTATCATGCGCAGTAACATAAGGTTTTTGTTGATGGCCTGCTTGGCTGTCGGCCTCGGCAGCGGCTGTGGCGACACCTCTGAAACCAAGGCGGCCGACGCTGCGACGAGCGATGCCGCCAAAGTAGGCGACACCCAAGGCGATGTGCCCGTTGGGAGCGACGCTGTGGACGCGATAACCGACAACGGCGCTCAGGATACGCCCGACGGCGCGGTGGTGTCCGACGTGCCCGTTGTTCTAGACGCGGCTGCCGACGCGGCTGCCGACGCGACTGCAACCGACGCGCCGGTCGCCGTTGACGGGGGGGGCGACGTCTCGACGACCGAAGGTGGCGCGCCCAAGAATATCGCCTATGTCGGCACACTTACAGGCAACTTGCACATTGTTGATGTTGCCACAATGAAGGATCTGTCGGTGATTCAGAGCTGGCCCGCAGGGCTGCCCACTTGCATCAACTGCGCCGACAACGTGCCCCAGCACGGCTCGGGCATCTTGGCTGACAAGCGCACCATCTATAAAGTTGATCCAAATCATAATTTGGTGAAGAAGTTCTTGGTTGCCCCCGACGGCAAGTCTTTCAAAGAACTCAAGACTTTTACCTTCGACACCAAGCCCGTGTTCGGCACCAGCTCGCCCGACGACAAGTACTACATCACCACCGCGATGGGCAGCAAAGACGGCAAGGCGATCTCCGTGGCGTATGTCATTGATGTCAAGACGGATGCTATTGTCGCGACCGTGACGTCAGACTCCTTTGGTCGACCGTTGTTTGACGCGCAGTCAACCGTCGCCTACCTGCTGCCCAAAACTGGTGGGCAAATTCAAGTGTTCGACCTCAAGACGCTGACCGTGGTGCAGACGATTGTCAACAAGGCGGCTGAGGTCGGCGGTATGGGCGGCGGTCCGGGGTCGGGCATGGCCATGCACGCCGCGGGCTGGGGTCGCGTTGGCGACGACGGGGTCATCTACCTGCCCAACGCGCAACAGCATAACTTTACAGCGATCGATCCCAAGAACCCCGACGCCCAGTGGTCCATGGAGTTTGCGGACAAGATGGTCCACGACGCCGAGCCGCACGGTGGCACGATCTACGTCCTTGGCATGAATGACACGCCCGAAAAGCCGTACGAGGTGCTCGATTCGGGGGGCTGGATCTATGCCGTCGATATCAAGACCAAGACTATTCTGAACAAGATCAGCAGCCCCACGCGCGTTGGCCACCTGACCTTTGGGACCGACGGCCTGCTCTACTCGACCAACGCGTACATTGCGCTTGAGGCCCGCGACCCGGTCTCGCTTGCCATTGTCAAGCAGGTCAAGCTTGAGCCGGAGCTCGATGTGTTTACGGCGAAAGCGCCGGACATTCATCCGTGCGCGATGATGGCTGACTTCTAGACGCTGCAGTAGCTGCCCGTGCCCAGGTTGGTGTGGCTGCAGCCGGCGGCGGGGTCGCAGGCGGATGCCACAGAAGATCGGCAAGCTGGCGTGGAGCTGCCAGCAGGGCTGATGGCTGCCGGCCGTCAGTATTGAGCGGCGAAGTCGACGAGCGGCTTGAGCCCTTGCAGCCGCCCCGTATGGGCAAAGATCAACGTCTTCACATCCAAGTGCGCGGCCGCCAACCGCGCCGGCAGTGCCTTGATGGACGCACGATTCTCGTCGGTGTTGTCGCTGAACACCTTGGGCGCGGGCCGCACTTTGCCGTCGTTCGACGCGCCGGCGCTGTCGCCCAGGAACAGTGCGCCATCCACCCAGAACGCCGCGCTGCCCGCCGTGTGCCCCGGTATCGCAAACACATGCAGCGCGCGGTTGCCCACCTGCACAACCTCGCCATCGACAAGCCCGCGCGTCACCCGGACACCCGTCGGTTTCACCGGCATCACGCGCGCCAGCGGCCCCTGTCCGCCGGTCCGGCCTTCAGCCAGCGCGACGTCCGCCTGCAGCGCGTAGGTCTTGGCGTCAGGAAACAGCGGCACGGCACCTACGTGGTCGCCGTGGCCGTGCGTCAGGAAGATGGCGGCAACGGCGTGGACGTCGAGGTGCATCGCGGCAAGCTCGGCGATAATGGCCTTGCCCGCTTTGTCGTCGCCGGCGTCGATGAGCATGACCTTGCCGTCGCCGCAGTCGAGGATGTTGGCCGTGACGTAACTATCTGGCACCACGTGGATAAAGCCGTCGACGAGTCCAGGCTGGATCGGCGCGTTGCCGATGAAGGCAGACGCGAACAAACCGCCAAGGCCGAGCACGAGGAGCAGAACGACGGCGAGGACGCTGAGCAAGAAACGTTTCATCGGGACTCCGAGAATGGCCGCGTCAGAACCGCGCGCGCATCATTCCGCTCTAGATTCTCCCGACGCCGTGGTTTGCGCCAGTCGGATCGACGATCTCGCCGAATTATCTGCCAAATATCTGCGCGCAGTCGATCGCCGCGACGCCCCAGTTGCGCGTCTCGGTCTTGGCGCCCTGGGCAACAAAGCGCAGCCGAATGCGTCCTGCCGCGTCCTTAAGGCATAGAAGGGTGCGCAAGCCGCTCCGCCACAAACCGACACCGCCATCGCCCACATCGCACCCGCCCAAATGCCCAGAAGTACCTGATAAACGGCCGGCCCGGCTTGGGTGTCGCGGCCAGCAGCCGGCCCGTGAGCTCGGCGGCCGTGAGCTTGATAGCCTGCGTGCCATCTTTCCACGGAGTCTTGAGCTCCACGGAGAAACGCCCGTCGTCGCAATCGGTTACGCGTGGTCCGGCGATGGTCGGCCGCGCCAAGTATTTGACCAACCGATAGAGTTCGTCGCGCTGACATTCGCCCACGCGCGTGTTGGCGACGCAGTGCAAGCAACGATACTGCGGCGTCGCCTACGCTTCGCGTTTGGCATGGAGGGAGTAGCCGTGAAATTGAGCAC
>CAISBR010000172.1 GCA_903883645.1 uncultured Myxococcales bacterium
AGCTATGGCGATCTTAAGAATACTCCAGCACTTGCCAAGGTTGCGACCAGCGGTGCGTACGCCGACCTGACCAATGTGCCCGTCGCTGCCAAGGTGGGCGCGTCGTGCGGTACCGGCTTGGTTCTCATCGGCTTTAAGGTCGACGGCGCGCTCGACTGTGGCCCGCTGGCGATTCCAGCCGATTACATCGACGAAATCTCGAATAATCTGATCTTTAACCAGTTTATCGATAAAGTGCAGGGCGCGGCCGACACCCCCATCCCCGATGGCATTGGCGCTGGCGTCACTACCACGCTGGATATGGTCGATTTCGGCACCCCGCAGGCGGTTTGGGTCGATGTCGACTTGCTCAACTCCGATGTGTCCAAGCTGAAGATCGAGCTGTTTGGCCCGGGCATGGTCACGCCGTACACGGTCTACGACGGCGGCAAGACGGGCACGCTTCTTAAGGTTTCGTTTAATAAAGACACGCTCTTAGCCAGCGGTGATCTGACCAAGGACTGGGTGGGCAAAAGCTTAAAGGGCACGTGGTCGCTTACGGTGCGCGATCCCATTAAGAATCAAGCTACTATCAACGACGGCAAGTTCAACTGGTCGCTCAATACCCAGACGATGTCGAGCAAGAAGATCGAAATTAAAGGTAATCTAATCGTCGACGGCGCGGGGACTAGCCCCGGTGCCGCGCTCGACATCGCCTCGACGACCCAAGGCTTCTTGCCGCCGCGCATGACGACGGTCCAGCGCAACGCCATCACCGGGCCGGTGCCGGGCCTAACTGTCTACAATACCGACACCAAATGCCTCGACATGCACAACGGCACCACGTGGGGCAGCCTGTGCCCGGCCTGTACACCCGGCGTAACCGTAGCGAATTTTGCCTTTACCGGCGGCGGGCAGAACTGGACCGTGCCGACCGGTGTCACCTGCATCAAGGTCACCGTCAAGGGCGCGGGCGGCGCGGGCGGCACCCCTGGCGGCTGGAACTACGGCGCAGCGGGCGGCGAGGGCGGCTACACCGTGGGCACCATTCCGGTCACGCCGGGCGAGACTTTGCTGGTGATGGTTGGCGAAAAAGGCTATACAAATCAAGGTAATGGCTATGGTTACGGCGGCGGTGCCAGCGCCACCAACAACGGATCCGACAACCAGTACGCGGGCGGCGGTGGCGGCCTATCGGCGGTATTTCGCGGCGCGGCACCCTTGCTCATTGCTGGCGGCGGTGGCGGCGGCGGCAGCTCGCGGGCGGGCACAGGCAATACCGGCGGCGCGGGCGGCGGCTTAGCGGGCGGCACGGGCCAAAGCCCCTACGACGGCAAGACCTCGTACGGCGGCACGGGCGGCACCCAGACGGCAGGCGGCACTGCGACCGGCGGCCAGGGCGGCACGCAATACCAAGGCGGACACTCGGGAACCAACAGCTATGGCGGCGGCGGCGGCGGTGGTTACTGGGGTGGCGGCGGCGGCGGCTATTCCGAGTCGAACACCATGGGCGGCGGCGGCGGCGGCTCGGGCTACCTGGCTTCGACAGTCAGTGGTGGCGCGACCGGCAACGGTGGCGGCGCTCCCGGCGGCGGCCCGTCTGTCGCGGGCACGCACGGAGCGGTGGTCATCGCGTACTGACGCAGGACTCGCCTGAAAGTCTTGAATTTAAAAACAGTAAATGCCGGTAGGTCCGCACCGAATTGGGTCGAGTGGCTCTCGGCAGGAGTCGACGCTCTACAACGGGCGCCATTCCTTACCGGTCGCGGCCCAGCCAGCCCACTGCCGTAAACACCGCACCAAACACGCACAGGATCGCGCCCCACCACAGCGCGGGTTTCGTCTCGGCCAGTACAGTGGGTCGCACCGGGCCCAGCGTGCCGCCGGCAATCACCAGCACGCCATAAACCAGCAAGATTACGCCCACAAAGAACCAGATGGGCAAGGGTTCGCGCGAGGGCTCGCTAGGTTGCATGGTCGATCTCCACGGGTGATTCGGTTAGCGGAACACGACGTTGAGGGCCACGAGCACCACAAAGGCCACGGCCGCCCAAAAGGCTGGCTTGCCGTACCACACGACTTGCGAGTCGTCGATGTCGGGCGTCAGGCCCTTGACCAGGCCCTGCAATTCGGCGTCGGTCTTGGGCGTGGTGACCAGCGAAATCGCTACGGTAACGCCAAAGCATACGAGCCAGGCCCAGATGGCTTGCCACAGGTTGCGGGTCATGTCCGACGGGTTGTCGGCAAAAGTGATGAGGTGCGCGGTAGCGGGCGAGAACAGGCCGAGCTTAAAGCCCAAGAAAATCGAGAACGACACGGCCATGCCCACCAGCAAACCGTAGAAGGCGCCGTGCGAGGTGGTGCGCTTCCAGAACATGCCCAGCAACATCGTGGCGAACAGTGGCGCGTTGACCCACGAGAAGATGGCCTGGATGTAGTCCATGATCGCGTTGAATTGCATGGCCAAGTAGGCGGTGGCGACGCTGAGCAAGATGCCGACAATGGTGGTGACGCGGCCGACCCAAAGCAACTGGGCATCGCTGGCGTCTTTCTTGATGACGGCGCGGTAGATGTCGTAGGTAAACACAGTGTTAAAGGCGCTGACGTTGCCCGCCTGCCCGGCCATAAAGCCGGCGAGCAGCGCGGTGATGCCCAAGCCCACGAGGCCGGTGGGGTAGTAGCGCACAATCAGCAGGGGTAAGGCGGCGTCGTACCAGGTCTTGGTAGCGTCGGTGGGGTCGGCGGGCATTACAAAACTGCCTTCGCCGCGCACACTTAGCTTGTAGGCCACCATGCCGGCGATGACGACGATAAAGGGCAGCGCCATCTTGAAGAATGCGGCGGTGATGGGTGTCAGGCGCGCCGAGCGCAGGTCTTTCGACGAAAAGGCGCGCTGCACGACCAAGAAGTCGGTGGTCCAGTAGCCAAACGACAGCACAAAGCCCAGGCCCATGACGATGGCGGGCCAGGTGACACCCATGGCGTTTTGCGAGGAGCTGCCCGTAGTTGACCAAAGCGAGGCCATCGCGGGCGGCAGGCCGGCAAAGACTTCGTGGATGCCGCCCATCTCGACAATGCCCAGGATCGACACCAAGAACAGGCCGGCCCAGATCAAGAAAAACTGTACGATTTCGGTGAAGATGGCGCTCATCAGGCCGCCAAGGGTGATGTAGCAGGCGATCGACGCCGCCGAGACCCACATCGACACGCCCCAGCCCCAGCCGAGGAGGACATTGAAGACCAAGGCCATGAGGTACAGGTTGATGCCGCTCATGAGCAGGGTCATCACGGCGAACGACACGGCGTTGAGCAGGCGCGAGCGCTCGTCGTAGCGGAGCAGTAAGTAGCCGGGAACACTGTGGATGCGGCTCGAGTAGTAGAACGGCATCATGTACAGGCCCAAGAACAACATGGCTGGGATGGCGCCGATCCAGTAGAAGTGCGACACGAGCATGCCGTACTTCATGGTGCCGCCGGTCCAGCCCAGGATCTCGAGCGCGCCCAAGTTGGCCGACAAGAAGGCCAAGCCGGCGACCCACGACGAGTTTTTGCGGCCGGCCAAGAAGAAGTCGTCGCCGGTCTTGGTAAAACCGCGCAAGTACAGGCCGATGCCGATGATGAAGACGAAGTAGAGGCCGATGATGGCCCAGTCGATGGCGCTGAGGTGGATTTGGGTCATGGGGCCTCCCATTGTCGCTGTGTTAATGGGCTGTTAGTGTCTGCGTCCCCTTAAAAAACCACCGCCACCCCACCGCCGGCTCGCCAGCCCGCGGCGGCGCAATCCGCACCCAATGCTCGGCCCCCGGCGCATCGTTGCTGGGCGTATGCGACAGCACCTGCGTCGCCGGGTCGTAGTAGCAATGGCCATCCGACGCCCACACATAGAACCCATCGGGATACTGCAGCGCCGGCACATAAATCTCGCTCGGCGCCGTCGTCTCTTTGGCGGCGTAGCGCACCTCGAACTCGCGCAGCGGATCCACCTCGCCCTTGTTGGGGTCGAAGTAGTGATGCGGACTGTAGAAGTGTGTCGAGATCGGCTTGCCCGCCAGCGCCCGCGCATAGGGCCGCATCCAGGCCGTCGCCGAGCGCCACTGCTTGTCGAAGCCCTGTACCGAAAAGTCTTCTTTGTTCCACCAGTCGCCGTAGTGCTTGTCGTTGTCGGGCGTGTAGCACCACAGCATGTTGCTTTGGAACATCCGCTCGAACGCCTCGAAATAGTTGTCGAGCAGCGCCGACGACACCGCGTACTGGCTCGCCACCGACTTCTCGATGCCGCCAAAGTTGAAGTAGGTGCCAAACTCGCCGAACACCACCGGCACATTGCCCATCGCGAACTGCGCCAGCGCCTTGACCCCTTGCAACGCCGGCTGGTAGTCGCGGTACTGCACTTCCTCGACCGAAAAATCGCGCGCCGGCATGTTAAAACCCAGGTACGGATAGGCATCGGCGTAGTAATGCGGCGCGTAGACCACGTGCTCGAGGCCCTTGGGCTTGGTCATACTCATGTCCCACATCCCGCCCAGCTGGCCGCCCGAGATCGACGCAATGTTCGACGTAGGCTCGATAAAAAACACTGCCTTCTTGTCGACTTTGAGGATCTCGGCACCGATGCGCTCGTAGAACGGCTGCAGCCAATTCTTGTCAAACCCCTGGTTAAGCCCGGCCACCGCCAGCACATCGAGCTTATCCAAGCCCCAGTCGACCAGCAGCTTTTGCTTGGCGTCGTCGTAGGCCTGCTGCTCGGCCGCCGTGGCATTGGCGCCTGGCTTGGTGGGGAACACGGGCAGCACGCGCAGGGCAATCAGCGAATCCGTCAGCAAACCGCCCGTTTCTTGGCCCAAAAGCCCCACGAGCGCCTGGCGCGCGCCCTCGACCGTACCCGTCTTGAGCAGCGCCGCCACCGCCGTCAGCACCAAGAAGTTCGAGTTGGGCTCGTTCATGATGTCGTAGCCAATCACATTGGGCAGATCGGCCACTTGCAGCGCCACCTGCCGCCAGGCCGCGGCGTAGGCGTCTTGCAGGTAGTCTTTCACGTCGACCGCCGTAAGTTGCTTGCAGTCCTTCAGATCCGCCGGCGGCGGGCTGTCGGCGCACTGCGGCACGGTTAGACCGGGGAAGACCTTTTGCCCCACGAAAAACGCCCCGTACACCCGCGCCATGTCGAGCGAGAGCGCCGCGGCGATGCCCCAGTTGGTAAAGGGCAGCAAGTCGCTGGTTTCTGAGGGCGAAAACGTCTGCTTGGGCAGGTTGGCGATGATGTAGCTGGCCCAGTCGGGCAGGGTCGGCGCGCCACCCGGCGCCACAAACAGCTTGGTGTACAGCTGGGCAATCGTGACCAGCCCAGCGCCGTCGAGGCCCGAGATCAGGCGCGGCTTGCCCCAATTGGGCGAATCCAGCTGCTTTTCGGGCAAGCAGGCCTGCACCACCCAGCGCGGCGCCCCCTCACCGCGCACCGTGTCGGTATAGGGCGGAAACAGCGCCAGCAGGGTGTTTTCGAGCGTGCCCGGCGCGGCCGCGACCGTTTGGCCCGTCTTCTTGTCCAGATACGTCGGCGTCTCGTTGTACTGCGTCACCAAGTGGCGGCTGAACATGTCTTGGTGCATGTCCATCAGCACGTAGATGCCGTACTCGTTGGCCTTTTGCACCACCGCCCGCAGCGATTTCAGGTACTCTTGGTCGTACTCGCCGCGCTTGGTGGGCTCGATCCCCTCCCAATTCACCAGCAGGCGGATGACGTTAAAGCCCGCGTCGCGCAGCTTCTTTAGCTCCGCGTCGTTGTCGGCGGGGGCAAACGGCTTGCCCAAGTAGCTGGGCTTACCCGTGTTGTACGGCACCTTCAGGTCGGCAATCGTCAGCGGCTTGCCGTCGATCGACGCCGGCACCTTGGTCGACCCCGACACGTTGATGCCGCGAAACATCAGGTAGCGGCCGTGCGTATCGCGCAGGTAGCTGCGATCGGTCACGGCGCGGGTCAGCGGCAGCGGCGCCTTGGGCGGCGGATCGCCCGCACAGGCCGGCAGGAGCCCCGCCACAAAGCCAAGCACCAGTCCCATCACCACAGCCCGCGTGTACAAAAGCTTGGACATCGTGGCCTCCTAAAACCGTGTCTTGAGGGCCGCTTCGACCGTGTAGATAGGCTCTTTCGCCGCGAGGTTCATGGTGTTGGTCAGCGCCGCGGCCGCTCCGCCCGGCACCAGCACGCCGCCCAGCAGGTGCGCCGCGAGGGCTTCACTGGCGTGCCAGCCCAAGTCGATGGCGCCCTCGACACCCACTAGGCGATTGCCCAGCGCATTGTCGGGGTTCAGCACGGTCGACACGCCGGCGATGAGCGCGGGCCGAAAAGTCTCGCTCATCCGCCACGTGGCCTTGGCATCCGCAACCATCAGGCCGGCGCGGTGCGTCCAAAATCCGCCCTGGTAGCGGGCCATGCGCCGATCGAGCTGGTCGTACCAGTTGCGGTGCTCGTCTTCCGTCAAAACCACAGTAGCGCTCGAAGATTTCGACGAGTACAAAAAGCCGCCCGAGCGGTTATTGCCCTCGTGGGCGTCGTCGGCCGACAGGGCCATGGCGTTGAGGGCCAAATCGACTGCCCCCACAGGCACTTGCAGGTGGCCCTGCGCCGCCCAGGCAAGAATCGTCTGGTCGATGCCGGCCTGCCCCGAGCCCTGCGAGGCGCCGTACTGCACAATCGCGTCGAGAAAACCGCTCATTTTCGCGCCGTGCAGCTCGAGCCGCATACTGGGCGACGCCACCCAGCGTGTCTGACCCACGACCGAGGTATCGTACAGGTCGGTCAGGCCGGCGTGCAGCGTCAGCGTGGGCGTAAGCTCCGTGTCGAAGCGGCCGCCGAACACGTAGCTATCGCGACGAAAACTATTCTGGGTAATATTCAGCCCTTCGTAGGTCTGGTCGGGCATCTGGCCGGCGAACAGCGTAGCCGTACCGCTCAATCCCACGGTTGTGCGGGCTTGGGCGAGGCCGATCCAGTGGCCCAAGAACAGCGCGGTGGGGTCGCTAAAGTACTGGTAGCCCACCTTGTAGCCCAGTTGGCCATTTGCGGCGCGACCTTCGGCAAAGATTTCGCGCTGCTTGACCACAAAGTAGTCGGGCGCGGTGGGGTTCTCTTGGTCGGGGTTGTTTTTCGACCAGTAGTTGAGGCCGACCTCGCTTTCCCAATAGATGTGCAGGTCTGTGCCCAGGCGCCACGACAGCTTGGGCTTTAGGACCGTCGCCACCGCGCCGATCGACTGGCCGCTGGCGTTGTACTTGGGCGCGCTGCCGTCAAAATCCGAGTCCGAGCGGTGCACCAGCAGGTTGGCGAGCTCGACATGGGCCTCGAAAGTGCCAGGCACATTTTGATTTTGGCTAGGCGGCGCCAAGGGTTGACTGGGCGTGGTCGCGGCGGGCGGCTCGACCGCCACCGGCACAAGGGGCGCAGGTTCGGCGACGGCATTCGCCATCCACGGCATCTGGGCCAGCGCCACAAGGAGCCCACATTGCAGCAGCCGGCGACTCCACATGCACCCTCCTGGCGGCCACCCGTTGTGCGGCCTAATACACCCGCTTCTTTTCACGGTTTTGACGACAAATCAAGAGCATCTAGGCGAAAAACCGCGACGCCGCTGCCGAAGCGGCCAGTGGACGCACAGTCTGCGCACGGTAAACAACTCAAGCAGCCGGCAGGGTTACGGGCACTTGACCGCGCGCGTACCGCTCAGAATGCCGGCGCCGCCAGGGGGCTGGTACTTGCCGCCGCCCTTGTGCGTTTCGACCCAGTTGAAGGTGCGCTGCAGGCACCAGGGATCGCTCGCCACGCGGTAAACGAGCTGCCCACTGCGAAAGCGCCGCAGCGGCACACCGAGCGCGTTTTGCTCAATCGTCCAGGCGGCATCGTCCATCCACGCCGCCGGCACGGCGACCTTGGGATAGATCTTGCCGAGCGCGGTCTTGGCCGCCCCTTCGAGCGCCTTGTCGTGCTGCTTGGTCGGCTCAATCGGATTGCGGGCCGCGGCGGCGATAACGGCCTCGCGCACCTTGCCCACCTCGACTTGCAGACCGGGGAAGGGTTGCTCGGGCATGGGCAGGCCAAACGCGGTGTACCAGGCGCTGATCGCCTTCTTTAGCCCGGCGAAGAATGGCTTGTCGTCGCGCGCCACCTCAAAGACCCACGGGGTGGCCGAGCCATTCCAGCTGTCGCCGGCCTTCAAGATCTCCGAAAAGGCGAGTTCGTGGTTGCCAAACGACTCGGCGACCACGTACACATTGCCCAGGGCACGGGTAGCTAACTGACTGCGATGGCTGGCGATCCAGCACCACCACGCCGCGCGGTCGCTCAAGTTGCCGGGTAGCGTAAGCTGGCCGACCCGTCGCTCGTTGCTGCCCGCGTTGCCGCTTGGCAGTGGCGGCGGGGTCTTGGTCGCCTGTGGCATGGCCTTCTGGCAGGCGGCGTCGACAGGGGCCAGCGAGTCAACCAAGCTTTTGGCCTCCGCCGCGCTCAGGTTTTCGAACGCCCGGGTGGTCGGCTCTACGTGCACCGCAGCCAGCAAGAACAGCGCTTGCCGCTTGGACTCGCCCTTTGCCGCCTCAAGTACGGGGGCTTGCTGGGTGCCCGCCTCTTGCGCGGCCTTGATCTTCTTCTGGGTCGACTCGATGTAGTCGCGTGTGCGGTGCAGCAGCTCGACGCACTCGGCCAAGTCGCGGTCCTTGGCATCCCACGGTCCGGCCGAATCGAGCATCCGCTGGGCGCGGTTGTAGCGGTCAGTGTGCTGATTGATATGTGAAATCGCGTCCTCGACCTCGCCGGGCTCTACGTCGCGATCTTTGTATACGCGCGAGGTTGCTCCACTTAATTCCCGGGCTGCGTCGGAGCAGCGGTTGAGGTGACTGCGGTCGGCCGCGTGACCCGATACGGCCCACAGCAGGCCCGCCGAACAAGAAAACGCCACGATACCTTTTACCACCTGCATGATTACCCCCCCTTGGCCCTGGTGCGGGCGTGGCGTCCGAATTACCACGCGCCCCGTGCTGTCACAAGCCGATGCAATGGGGTGGCTCGTGGGGCACGCAACGGTCCAGCTAGCAGGGGCTGGCCGCCACGGTTCACGCTCGAAATTCGCCGGTGTTGCGCCGTAGCTAGCCTATCGAGCGGTCAGGAATCGGCAAGAAGCAAGCCCGAACCCTGACCGCAGCCCCAACCTTTACTTCACGCACACGTGATTGGCCCAGAAGTCGCCACAAAGGCGGCCCTGGTCAAAGGTGTCGATCGAGGCCTGTCCACACCATCCGCCGTTCCACTTGCAGTTGCAACCACCTACGGCGTATGCCGTGCCGTGGTAGTAATCCGTGGATGCAGCCACGCACTTGCTGACGACCGACCACTCGCTGGCCGTAGGCATCCGGTAGCCCGTGGGGCACGTCCAGCCCGTGGTGGTGCAGGAGCCGTTGCAAGCGCCGTTACCATACTTCTGGCCTACATAGACGCACGAGGGTGCGGAGCAAGCGCCGGCACTGCACGTTCCGCCCGCGCCACACGAGGCGCCGCAGCTGCCGCAGTTGCTCGCGTCGGCACCCTTGACGTTGACCTCGCAGCCGTCCGTCAGCTTGTTGCCGTTGCAGTCGCCGTAGCCTGTGTTGCACGCGCCGTCGCAAACGCCCGCCGTGCACTGCTTGGTAATGTTGGCCGACGAACACACCGTGCCGCAGCCGCCGCAGTTGTTGCCGTCGGTGCCCTTTACGTTGACTTCGCAGCCGTTGGTCAACTTGTTGCCATCGCAGTCGCCGTAGCCGGTGGCGCACGCCCCGTCGCACACGCCCGCAGTGCACTGCTTGGTGATGTTGGCCGACGAGCACACCGTGCCGCAACCGCCGCAGTTGTTGGCGTCGGTGCTCTTGACGTTGACCTCGCAGCCGTTGGTTTGCTTGTTGCCGTCGCAGTCGCCGTAGCCGGTGGCACACGCGCCGTCGCACACGCCCGCCGTGCACTGTTTGGTAATGTTGGCCGACGAGCACACCGTGCCGCAACCGCCGCAGTTGCCCGCGTCTGCGCCCTTGATGTTGACCTCGCAGCCGTTGCTCAGCTTGTTGCCGTCGCAGTCGCCAAAGCCCGTGTTGCACGTGCCATTGCAGACGCCGGCGCCGCAAGTGGGCGAGGCAATTCCGCTGTTGCTGCATTTGGTTGCGCACGCATTGCAGTTGTTGGCGTCGGTCAACAGATTGACCTCGCAGCCATTGACCATGCTGTTGTCGCAATCGCCAAAATTCGCGGCGCAGATGCACGTATAGCTGCCGGGCTTGTTCTGGCACACCGTGTTGGTCGGGCAGGTAAAGGCGCCGGTGGTGCATTCGTTGACGTCGGTGCACGCAAAGCCGTCGCCCGTGTAGCCCGCGTTGCACTTGCAGGCCACACTTTGCGCGCCAGGGGTGCATAGGGCGTTGGCATCGCAGCCGGTGGGGCCGGTGCACTTGCCGCTTGAGCAGATGTCGCCGCTGGTGCAGCCGTTATTGTCGTTGCAGGGCGCGGTGTTGTTGCTAAAGACGCAGCCGGTGGTCGCGTTGCACGAGTCGTCTGTGCAGGGGTTGCCGTCGTTGCACGCGATGTTCGCGCCCGGCTTGCACGCGCCGTTTGAGCACTGGTCGCCGCCCGTACACACGCTGCCGTCGGAGCACGACGCCGTGTTGTTGCTGTGGGTGCAGCCGTCTTTGGCGCTGCAGGCGTCGCTGGTGCAGACGTTGCCGTCGTCGCAGTTGAGCTGGGCGCCCGGAATGCAGCTGCCGGCAGAGCATACGTCTTTGTCTGTGCAAGCATTATTGTCGGTGCACGCCCCCGTATTGTTGCTGTGGACGCAGCCCGTGGTGGGCGCGCAGCTATCGTCGGTGCAGGGGTTGCTGTCGTCGCAGCTGGGGGCTGTGCCCGGCTTGCACACGCCCGCTGCGCAGACATCGCCGACAGTGCAGGCGTTCGCGTCGCTGCAGGCCACGGTATTGTTGGTGTACACGCAGCCCGTCGTCGGTGCGCACGAGTCGTCGGTGCACAGCTTGCCGTCTACGCAGCTGAGGGGTGAGCCGGGCACGCACTTGCTCGACGCGCACACATCGCCCACCGTGCAGGCATTGTTGTCGTTGCAATTTGCGGTGTTGGCAGCGTATTGGCAGCCCGAGCTGGCGTCGCAACTGTCGTCCGTGCACGGGTTGCCGTCGTCGCAGCTCGCCACGGTGCCCGCCACGCACTTGCCGGCGGCGCACATATCGCCCACGGTGCACACGCTGCCATCGCTGCACGGTGCGGTGTTTGGCGTCGACTTGCAGCCGGCGACCGTGTCGCACGACTCGGTGGTGCAGGGGTTGTTGTCGTCGCACGTGCTCGGCCCAGCCGGAGTGCACACGCCCAATTTGCAGGTATCGCCCACGGTGCAGCTATTGTTGTCGTTGCAGGTTGCGGTGTTGTTGGTGTGACCGCAGCCGCCGGTAGCGTCACACGCGTCGTCGGTGCAGGGGTTGCCGTCGTCGCAGCTGATGGCCGCGCCCGCTTTGCATACGCCGCCGGCGCATACATCGCCCGAGGTGCAGACCGAGCCGTCGTCGCAAGGAACTGTATTATCAACGTTTTTGCAGCCTGTCGTCGCGTCACAGCTGTCGGTCGTGCACAGCTTGCCGTCGTCGCAGTCTTTGGCCGCGCCCGCTGCGCACTTGCCGCCCGCGCACACGTCCGCCACGGTGCAGACGCTGTTGTCGGTACACGCTGCGGTATTGTTCACGTTCTTGCAGCCTTGCAGGGCGTCGCAGCTGTCGTCGGTGCAGACCGCGCCGTCGTCGCAGTTGATCTTGGTGCCGGCCACGCACAGGCCCAGCGCGCAGGTGTCGCCGGTCGTGCACACCGAGCCATCGCTGCACGGCGAGGTGTTGTTGCTGTGCACGCAGCCGCCCTTGGGGTCGCAAACGTCGGTTGTGCAAGGGTTATTATCGTCGCAACCCAGCGCTGCGCCCGGGATGCACGCGGTGTCTTTGCACGTGTCGTCGGTCGTGCACACGTTGGCATCGGTGCAGGTCGCGGTGTTCGGCAGCGTTAGGCAGCCCTTTTGCGCATTGCAGCTGTCGTCGGTGCAGGGGTTGCCGTCGTCGCATACCACGGTCTTGCCCGCCTGGCACACGCCGCCGCCGCACACGTCGCCCTGGGTGCACACTGTGTTGTCGTCGCACGGCTGGGTGTTGTCGAGGTGGACGCAGCCCTTGCTCGCATCGCACGCATCGTCGGTGCACAACTTGCTGTCATTACAGTCGATCTGGCTGCCCGCCGCGCACTGGCCGGCCTTGCACACGTCGCCGCTGGTACACGCGCTATTGTCGGTGCAATCTGCGGTGTTGGGGGTGTACACGCAGCCGGTCGACTTGTCGCAGCTGTCGTCGGTGCAGACATTGCCGTCGTTACAGACCAGCGACTTGCCGGGCTGGCAGGTCGAGTCTTTGCACACGTCGCCCGTCGTGCACGCCGACTCGTCGTCGCAAGCCAGCACGTTGGCCACATGGGCACAGCCGACCTTGGGGTCGCACGCATCGTTGGTGCAAAGGTTTTTGTCGTCGCAGTCGATCGGCGCGCCGGGCTGGCACTTGCCACCGTCGCATTTGTCGTTGTCGGTGCACGCATTGCTGTCGGTGCACGCGGCGGTGTTGTTGGTCACGGTGCAGCCATTCTTGGGGTCGCACGCGTCGTCGGTGCACACATTGCCGTCGTCGCACGCAATCGCCTTGCCCGGCGCGCACTTGCTGCCCTTGCACACATCGCCGCTGGTGCACGTGTCCGCGTCGTCGCACGCGACCGTGTTGGCCAGATGCACGCAGCCCTTGGCGGGGTCGCACGCATCGTCGGTGCACAGGTTGCCGTCGTCGCAGGCCAATGCCTTGCCGGGCAGGCACTTGCCGCCGTTGCAGGCATCGCTGTCGGTGCAGATGTTGTTGTCGGTGCAGGGCGCGGCGTTGTTGCCGAACGTGCAGCCGCCTACGCTGGCGCAGTTGTCGTCGGTGCACGGGTTGCCGTCGTCGCAGACCAAGCCCTTGCCGGGCACGCACTTGCTGTCGGCGCAGGTATCGCCGGCGGTGCAGGCGCTGCCGTCGTCGCAGGGCAGGGAGTTGGCCGTGTGGGTGCAGCCGGCCACGGCGACGCTGCAGGCGTCGTTGGTGCACGGGTTGTCGTCGTCGCAGGCCATCGGCTTGCCGGGCAGGCACTTGCCATCGGCGCAGAGGTCGGCCACCGAGCAGGGGTTGCCATCGTCGCAACCCGCCACCGACTTGATGTGGACGCAACCCTGGTCTGCGCCACACGAATCGTCGGTGCAGGCGTTGCCATCGTCGCACTTCAACGCGCCTTGCACCGCACACACGCCGTTCTTGCACTGGTCGCCCACGCTGCACATGTCGTTGTCGGTGCACGGCAGGCTGTTGGCGCTGTTGGCGCAGCCTTTTTGCGGGTCGCACGCGTCGGTGGTGCACAGGTTGCCGTCGTCGCATGGGGTGGCGGCGCCGGGCAGGCAAGCGCCCTCTTTGCAGGCGTCGTCTGCGGTGCACGCGTTGCTGTCGGAGCAGGGCGCCGCGTTGTTGGCCACGACGCAGCCTTTTTGCGCGTCGCAGCTGTCGTCGGTGCACGGATTGCCGTCGTTGCAGGCAATTACCGCGCCGGCTACGCACTTGCCGGCTGCGCAGGTGTCGCCACTGGTGCAGACCGTGCCGTCGCTGCAGGGCGCGGTGTTGTCGGTCTTGGTGCAGCCGCCCGTCGCGTCGCAAACCTCTGTAGTGCATGGGTTTTGATCGTCGCACGGGCTGGCTTTCTGCGGCTTGCAGACGCCCTTGGTGCAGGTGTCGCCGTCGGTGCACTGGTTGAAGTCGTCGCACGCCGCGCTGTTGTTGGTGAACACGCAACCGCTCGACTTGTCGCACGTATCGTCGGTGCACAGGTTGCCATCGTTGCACGGCAGCACCATGGCGTGGCCGCACAGGCCTTTGTCGCAAAAGTCGCCAAGGGTGCAAGCGTCGCCGTCGTTGCACTGCACCGCGTTGTTGGCGTTAGCGCAGCCCAACTTCGGGTCGCACGAGTCAGTGGTGCACGGGTTTTTGTCGTCGCAGGTGGTGACGTCGCCGGCCAAGCACGCGCCCTCTTTGCACGCATCGGCCACTGTGCAGGCGTTGTCGTCGGTACAAGGTAGCGTATTGTCGGTCTTATTCTGGCAGCCGGCGGCGCCGTCGCAGCTGTCGGCCGTGCACGGGTTGCCGTCGTCGCATTTGGGCGCGGCCCCGGCGATGCACGCGCCGTCTTTGCACACGTCGGCTACCGTGCAAGCGCTGCCGTCGTCGCACGGCGCCGTGCTGGGCACGAAGACGCAGCCTTGCAATGGGTCGCAAGTATCTGAGGTGCATCCATTTTGGTCGTCGCAGTTGGTTGCTGCACCGGGGAGGCAAGCGCCGTCTTTGCAGGCGTCGCCCAGGGTGCAAGCCGAGCCGTCGCTGCACCCCGCGCTGTTGCTGAGGTGTGTGCAGCCGGCCTTATCGTCGCAAGTATCGGTCGTGCAGAGATTCTTGTCGTCGCAGTCGATCGCGCTCCCAGCCTTGCACGCGCCGCTTTGGCAGGTGTCACCGCTCGTGCACGCGCTGCCGTCGTCGCAGGGCGCGGTGCTGGGCGTGTGGCTGCACGCGCCACTTGTGCAACTGTCTGTTGTGCATAGGTTCTTATCGTCGCAGTCCAGGGCCTTGGCGCCGACGCATTGGCCCTGTTTGCAGCTATCTTCTTGCGTGCAGCTGTCTTTGTCGTCGCATGGGGTGCCGTCGCCGGCCAGCGCGATGCCACAGGTGCCTTGCTCGCAGGTGGCGACCTTACACGGCTCGGTGGCTGCGGGGCAGGTGTCGGCGCTCGTGCAGCCGCTGCTGGTGTCGGCTACCGCTGGCGCGTCGAGAGCCAGACCGTCTAGCCCGGCAAGATCCCCAACAAGTCCGTCGGTTATGCTGGATCCATCGCCTTGCGCGGTGCCGGTGGTGCTGGTGTCGTCGCCACACGAGGTCAAGACAAGGGCGGCGCTTACAACCGCACTGAGCCAAACGGTGTAGATGCGGCCGGTGCCTAACCCAAAGAACGACTTGCGTGTGCTGCTACGAAACATGGTGAACTCCGGTCAACTGACGGTCTGTGCAGGTGCAAAGTCGGCGCGGCGACGTTGAAACTTGGCTTTTGCACTACGGTACGCTTGCGCCGCGACGCCGTCGCCATGGTTGCTGTCGTGCTGCGGTGGTGCCAACTCGGGCGCGCGTGCACCCGCTTTGCAGCTTTGACGGACACTATGGACCACTTGCGCCGATATGAGCGCCTAGAATGCCTCGACCGAACCCCGCCGTCAAGCCTGCCAGTAGGGTGTCAGGTATTGCTCTTTTATCATTTCCGAAGTTCTGCAAGCTGCAAAGCCCTTTATTGTAGCACCATTAGGGCGCATCGCCGCCAAGGCGTCGACCCGGCCACGAGTTTGGGCAAGAAGATCCCTGCTAAAATCGACACGACCTGGCCCAAACCGGCGCGCCGCGCCGCCCTGCGGGTCCGTGTCCGTTGCGCAGACCGGCCGCTGCGCGTCCGGGGCCGCCGCAAATCGCCCAACAGCGCCAAACTTCGCAGCAATTTCGCGAAATGACCGCACCCCCTAGCGCACTTGCGCGGCAGAGCGCATTCTGTGGCGGCTTGGCCGAGCGCGGCCAGCGCCCCGAGCCGCAGCGCCAACAGGAGGATACGATGCCGAAAGGACAAGAAAAGACCGACAAGTCGAACAAGCCCAAGCTGACGACCAAAGAGAAGCAGCAGAAGAAGAAAGAGAAGCAGGCGTCGAAGTCGGGTTCGTAGCGGCCGCGACCGGAGCGTAAAACTGGGGTGCATGGGTTCGGGGCGGGGGCCCTATCTTCTTGTATTGTCTTTGAATCCGATGATTCGTCGCGCGCTTGCGACCTGGCGTGCGGCAAAGGGCAGCCATGAGCCACCTCCTCGATGCCGACGCCACCGAGCTTGCACGCCGCATTCGCGAGGGCGAGACGACCTCCGCCGAGCTAGTCGACGCGGCCATCGACGCCATCGAACGCGTCAATCCCCAGCTCAATGCCGTGGTTTGCAAGCTTTTCGACGCGGCGCGCACGCAGGCCCGCGGGCCGTTGCCCCAGGGGCCGTTCGCCGGCGTTCCTATGGCAATCAAAGACTTTGATGGCTTTGTCAAAGACGCGCCCTTTACCGCCTCGACGCGCTTCTTAGACGGCTTTGTGCCGGACCACGACGCCGAGGCCATCGCCCGCTTGCGCCGCGCCGGCTTGGTGTTTGTGGCCAAGACGAACTTGCCCGAGCTGGCGATCTTGGGCACCACCGAGTCGCAATGGCGCGGACCAGCGCATAACCCTTGGAATCTAGAGCATACTACTGGTGGCTCGTCGGGCGGCTCGGCGGCGCTGGTGGCGGCCCGCGCTGTGCCGATTGCCCACGGCGGCGATGGCGGCGGCTCCTTGCGCATCCCGGGCAGCGCGTGCGGTGTGGTGGGCTTCAAGGCGAGCCGCGGCCGTATCCCCACCGGGCCCGATTTGGGCGAAGGTTGGGGCGGTTACGTGCAATTCGGCGTGTTGTCGCGCAGCGTGCGCGATACGGCGGCGCTGCTCGACGTGATGGGCGGGCCGATGCCGGGCGATCCCTATGCGGCGCCACCACTTGCGAGGCCGCTGCTGGCCGAAGTGGGCCGCGATCCGGGCAAGCTGCGGGTGGCCTTTACCACCCAGTCGTTCTTTGGCAAAGACACTGACGCAGCGTGCGCCGAGGCCGTGACCAACACCGCGCAGCTGCTGCGGAATCTGGGCCACGAGGTCGAAGAAGCCATGCCCGCCTTCGACCGCGATGCGCTGGTGCAGGCCTATCTAGTGCAGGTGGGCGTGGGCACGGCCGCCGAGATCGACGACATGGCGCGCTGGGTCAAAAAGACGCCGCGTGCCGCAGACTTTGAACCCGCGACTTGGTTCTTGCGGCAAGTTGGCCAGGCGATGGGCGGCGTGGACCTGCAGCACGCCCGCGACGCCGTGCAGCTGGCCGGCCGGCAAATGGCGGTGTTTCATCAGCGTTACGACATCCTGGTGAGTCCGACCCTGGCGCATCCACCGGTGCGGCTAGGCGAATTGGGTCTGAAGTCAGGTGATAAGCTGGGGTTGGCGCTGCTGCGGGCGCTACCGCTGCGGCCGGCGATTCGCGCGGCGCTGGCGCAGCTGGCCGCCAACAACTTCGAGAAGACGCCCAATACTCAGATCTTTAATCAAACTGGGCAGCCAGCGGTGTCGCTGCCGCTGCACATGAGCCCGGCGGGGCTGCCGATCGGTGTGCAGTTTTCGGCGGCGTATGGCCAAGACGGCTTGCTGGTGCAGTTGGCGGCCCAGCTCGAGGCGGCGCAGCCGTGGATCGGCAGAAAGCCGAGTGTTTGTGCAGTGTAATCGCCGCTAATCGTCGAGCCCCTTGCCGGCCAGAATCGCGGGCACGCACTTGTCGATGCGCTGCTCGCGGGTCTTGGCCTGCTTGGCGCCGGCAAAATACAGCAGATAGGCGCGCTGGCGACCCGGGGTAAGGGCCGTAAACGCTGAATTCAGCTGGGGATCGCTGCCTAGCCGTGCCTGGAACTCGTCGACCACCACAAACGCGCTGGTTTTCTTGAACTCGACCTTGGCCCCCGACCGCTCGAGCTCGGTCGCTTCGGCCAAGTAGGCGTGCAGAATCGCTTCTTTTTTAAGCACTTCTTGCACGTTGCTAAAGCGGATCTGCCGCGCCGCCTGCACATTCGCGGTCTGAATCACCAGCACGCCGGCCGGGTCGCCGAGCAGCGCGCCCTTATGAAACAGAATGGCGCAATACTCTTTAAAAACATGCAGTAGCGCGACGTTGGCACCCAGCAGCGTATAGCAGGGCACACCCCACTTCAGCTCTTCGACCAGCCCGCTCTGCAGCGCGATGCGGCGCAGCTCGGTCAACTCGGCTTGCCACCGCGGATTTCTGGCCAGATAGGCATCGATCTTTGGATTCACCCGCCACCTCGCGCCCGCCGTCTGCGGCTGTGAAATTGTGGGCTAAAAGCCGATCTTGCGCATCACAAACCGCGGCAAGTGCCGAATAACTAACATGACTAGCCGCCAAATCGCCGGCGTATAGATCAGCGGCAACCCCGCATCCATGGCGCGAATCACCGCGGTGGCCACCTGCTCGGGCTCGCCCGCAAACGGCGGCGGCTTTAGGCCCGCGGTCATGCCGGTCTTGATAAAGCCGGGTTTGACGCACAGCACGCGCAGGCCGGCGGCGTGGTACTTGTGGTCGAGCGACTCTAAATAGTGCGAAATCCCTGCCTTACTCGAGCCATAGATGCCCACGGGCTTGCGACCGCGATCGCCCGCCACCGACGAGAACACCGTGAGCCGGCCACCGCCGCGGGCCAGCAGCCGCTTGCGCACGTGCTCGCAAAAGACCACGGTATTGGCGTAGTTTACCGTCACCAGCCGCCGCGCGAGCTCGGTATCGGCCTCTAGCGCCTCTTGACTCGCAAACATGGCGGCCGTGACCACCACGCTGTCGAAGCCGCCCAATGCCGCGTCGGCTGCATCAAGGGCTTGGGCAAAGGTTTCGGGCTGTTCTAGATCGCAAACGGCGTGCCCCACCGCGCCACCTTTAGGGGCCCGTGCGGCGAGATCTGCAGCAGTTTTAGCCAAATCGTCGGCGCCAATACCCATGACAAATACAGAGTCGCCGCGTTCGACCAACTGGCGGGCGATGGCGCGCCCCATGCCGGTGGCAGCACCTAACAACACGATTTTCATACGGGATCTCCAAATAATCGCACGGATTGGGCGCTGCGCAGCCGCCGTTGCGGATCGAATTTTTCGCGGACGGCCAAGAAGGCGTCCAGGCGCGGCTCCATGGCGGCAAAATGCTCGGGCCGAGTAAAACGGTCTTTGGTCAAGTAGATACGACCACCGGCGGCGATCACAAACTCGTTCAGGCGGTCAACGATGCGCTGGGTAGCGGCCGACACCGCCATGTCGACGGCGATCGAGGTGCCTTCGAGCGGAAACGACAGCATTCCATGGCCTTGCGGCCCGCAGTCTTTGATGACACACAGGGGCGAGGCGCCGCCCAGCTTGGTCAAAAGATCCATAAATTCGCGGACTGCCGGCGCGCCCGCCGCCCGCGGCACTACGCACTGGTACTGGGTAAAGCCGCGCGGGCCGTAGACCTTGTTCCAGTCGAGCACGGCGTCGAGCGGATAAAAGAACGGCTCGGGGCTCACAACCTTCTGAATCTTCTGGCGATAGTGCTTGTGGTAATACGCCATGTTAAAGGCCGACACCGTCAGTGGGTTGACTGCCAGGTTCGGCAACTCAAAGGGCAGTGTAAACATGGGCTTACTGGCCGGCTGGGCACTCGGCGCCTCGTTCGGCTCGGCCCAGCGACCGGCGATCAAGTGCCCGCGCCCCAGCGAGCGGCCGCGGCTCAAGCAGTCGATCCAGCCCATCGTCATCGGCCACAGCGGCGCCGTGCGGCCCAAACCCTCAAGAAAACTGTCGATATCGGGCATCCGCTCGCTCTGCATCCACACCCAGGCGCTGGGGATGCGCTGCAGCGCGAACTCGACCTCGAGGATGTGGCCCAACAGGCCCATGCCGCCAATACTGCCGTAGAATAGCTCACTTAGAATGGTGGGCGTGCAAGAGACGATGTCGTCGCTGGCGAGGCGGATCTTCAGTTCGCGGACATGGGCGCCAAAGCAGCCTGCCACATGGTGATTTTTGCCGTGGATGTCGCTGCCGACCATGCCGCCCACGGTCACGAACTTGGTGCCCGGGGTCACGGGGGTGAACCAGCCGCGCGGCATGAAGATGCGGTTGAGGTCGGCCAGGCATACGCCCGCCTCGACGCGGATGACTCCGGTTTCGTTGTCGAATTGCAGGATTCGGTCGGCATTGCGCGAGGCGGCGACTTTGTCGGTGGCGGTGGCGGGCAGCGACGAGTCGCCGTACGACCGCCCCAGACCGCGCGACAGACGGGCACCGCGGGTAAGCTGCTCAAAGTTCTCGGACACGAGCTCGGTGCCGGGGGCCGACAGCCGCCCCCAGGCCGCCAGCTGCGGGCCCGAATGAGCGGGATTGTGTACCAAATTCAACGCTTTCAATTCTGTTCCTGGCCCGTTCGACTCGCCAGCCATCACTGCGCCGCCCTTCGGCCAAGAATGCTCCGGCCGTGGCGCGGCAGCATAGGCCCGCGGCTGGGCACCGTCAATCATCGAATTAGTGGTGAATTTCAGCGATATCTAAGTCAGCGCCGCATACGCCCCAGGCTTGGCCCCAGGCGGCAGCGTACCCGCCACCAGCATGTTGTAAGTCAGCGCAATGCCATTGTGTTTCGCCTTAGCGGCCAGCATTCGCTCGGCGATAACGAACACGTACACCGCCACCGCCCGCTGCGGATCAACCAGGGCCACACCGCCACCCTGTTGCTTATCCGCCACTTGCGCCCACTGGTAACCCAGTGCCCGGTGCAGCTGCTCGCCCAAAGCACAGCCCAGTGCCATCTGCACCTGCTGCTTCTTGGTGATTTTGTGCTGGCCTAGCTGCAGCTGGTCGACCCACGTGTGCAGCGCGGCGACCACCGCTTGCGGGGTAGCATTGGCATCTAGGCCCACTAACTCTAGGCCCTTACCAATGAATTCGTCGATATCGGACCGCACTTCGGCAGCGACGGGGGCGTGACCCGGCTTGGCGTCGGCAGCCGTAGCGTCGTCGGCATAGCGCGGCACCTCGACCGCAAGGGTGGGCGCAACGGCAATCGTGGGCACGGGCCGCGCTGCCACGGGTGCTGGAGCATAGGCCGCCATCATGTCTAAAACCGGCTCGCCCGCCGCCCGCCACGTCGCCCACTTGGCTGCGGCAAGCATGTCTTGGGCATACGACCCCTCGATGGCCGGGTGATTGGCGCCCCGCTCCGTCACGGGATGCGGCCCTCCGTCGACATAGCGCGCATAGGCCAGGGCCGACAGGGGGTGCTGGGCGGCCGCTAGGCGGGTATCGTCGCGAGGGCTGTGATCCACCTGACTTGCATATAAAAACGCGTACATCGGGTGGCGCAGGGTGGCAGCCCCCGTATCATCGTTGGCATCGCAATCGACCGCCGCCGCCAAGTAATGCGCATAGTGCGGACAGGCCAGCACCGCCTCGCGGTCGCCCGGTTCACCCGCGCCGGCATACAGGCGAAAATACCCGGCTGCAGCACGCGAACTGACCTCGGCAGGCGCCGTCTCGGGCATGGCCACTGCGTCGGCATATGGGTAGAAGTCATTCATTCCCAAGTGCATTTGATAGCCCTTGCGGAAGTCCATGTCGGCGCCCTTGGTGTCGCTCCGGTAGGGGGCAGGGTGCGGCGCGAGGCCTTGCATGGTCACTTTGGCCAGATCGAGCGCAAAATCTTCGCGCGCGACCACTACATCGGGGTGTTCCCCCAGGCGGAACAGCACGGCGCGAGGCTCGCGACCCGGGCCCCAGAGCAGCTCTTGCACGCGAACACAGCGCGAACCGTGGCGATTTTGCGGATTTTCGTACTCGGCCAGCGCGGCATCGCGGTCGAGCGGCAGGCGCTGCTTGGGATTGACCCACACAAAATCGCACTCGAGCGGCCCCAGTTCGTCGTTCAACACAATGGGCACCAGGTCGACGTCGCCCGTCGCGCCGTACTTCTGCAGCAGCGGCTCGATCAGCGTGCGGCGCAGCGCCAGCTCGGAGCGAAATACCGCGAGCACTAGGGCACTGGGTCGCACTCCACTGTCTTTGCGCAGCTTTTTTCCGCCCTTGGGGGTCCAATCGCGGGCCTGCAGCAGGGTGGGCGGTGGCTGGCGGTGCAGGTCGAGCGAGCCCCGACCGCTTGGAAACTCGAGGGTAAGGCCAGCCACCACCGGCAAGGCCATCGCCTGCTGCAAGGGTACGAACTTCATGACAGCTCCGCAGGGTTGCGGCCGGCAGTCTAACCCGTGCGGCGTGGCGCGTCGATGGTGGGGCGGGGCGCACCTGGTTAGAAGCAAGGGCAGGTGCAAAGGTTTAATAGTTATGGGCAAATTCGGGTGGCCGGGCCGGCTACAGGCCGCTTGGCTTACCGTGTGCCACCGCAAAAACCCGCTTGACGGCCCCAGGTTGCGCGGGCAAGGTAGCGCCCCCTCGCTCGGCCGACCCGGGCGCAAGGTATCCCTGTGAAAATCGCCCTTATCTACCCGCCCAGCGTCGACCCGACCGCGCCGTATCTCGCCGTGCCCACGCTGGCTGCCTGGTTGCGCCAGCACGGGGTCGAGGTGCTGCCGATCGACGCCAATCTCGAGTGTTGGGAAGCCCTTTTGAGCCCCACCGCGCTGACCAGCCTGGCCGAAAGGCTTGAACGGCGTCTGGCCGAGCTCGATGCCCAGCCCGCGCTAGACCATGCCGAACAGCTTGAATACGTGGCGCTGTGGCGGGCGCGCGGCGAGGCGGCCTGTGTGCCAGCGGCGGTCGAGGGGGCGCTGGCGGTGCTGCGCGACCGGTCGGGGCAACGCTTTTACGACGAGCAGGCTTACGAGCAAGCGGTGGCGACCATCGAGGCGGCGCAGCGGGTGGTCAGCGCGGCCCACGCCCAGCTTTCGGTGGATTTTGTGGCATATCGCACGCCGTTTTCGCTGCTCGACGGCGCCGAGATTGCCCGCGACGCGGCGCCCGAGCGCAATCCCTTCTACGCGCAGTTCGTCGAGCTGGCGGCCCGTTTGTCCGAGGCCAAGGTGGCGCTGGTCGGCATCTCGGTGGCGTTTCCTAGCCAAATTCAGCCGGCTTATGGTCTGGCCCATGTGCTGCGCGAACACTTGCCGGGGGTGCACATCACTGTGGGTGGGCCGGCGCTGACGCAGATGCTGCTGCGGCTCGACCCCTGTTCAGCAAGCAAAAATGGGCCGTCGGCTGTGGAGCGTGGCGATGTGAGCGAGGTGCTGGGGCCGTTCCACTCGGCGGTGCTGTACGAGGGCGAGATCGCGCTGCTGGCCATGGTCCGCGCCCTTGAGCGAGGCGAAGATCCGGCGGCGAATACCAGACTTATCCGCGGTACCACCATCGAAGACATGAGTGTGCTGCCGGCGCCCGATTTCGACGGTCTGCCGCTGGACCGCTACCTGACGCCCGAGCTGGTGCTGCCCTACGACCCGACCCGCGGCTGCTATTGGGGCGTGTGCACGTTTTGCCACTATGGTCTGGCCGAGGTGGGCACGGCGCGCTACCGCGAGCGGCCGACCGACACGATCTTGAACCACCTAGAAGCGCTGCAGAAAAAGTACGGCACGCGGGTGTTCTACCTGTCGCAAGATGTGTTTTCGCCCAAGATTGCCCTGCGTATCGCCCGCGGCATCGTCGAGCGCGGTCTGAAAATCCGCTGGGGTACCGACATGCGGCCCGAGAAGTCGCTGACGCCCGACAAGTGCGCCGAATTGGCGGCCGGTGGCCAGCTGAGCGCGGCGCTGGGGGTCGAGTCGGCGAGCCCGCGCGTGCTAAAGCTGATTGACAAGGGGATTCCGCCCGACGATGTGGCCCAGGCGGTGCGCAGCCTGTCGGGCGCGGGGATCGCGGTCGAGGCGATGTGCTTCACCGACTTTCCGACCGAGAGCTACCGCGAGGCGATGCAAAGCGTGCAGTTTGTGAGCGAGCTGCGCGACGACCTGGCGCTGTTTATCCTGGGGCGCTTCGACCTGACGCACGGCGCGCTGGTGGCGCAAAAGCCAGGCGAATTCGGCATCAAAGAGGTGTGGCAGGTCGAGGGCGATCGGCTGGGCACCGGGCTATTTTTTGCCGAGCGGCGGCCAGCCAAGACGGGGGCGCAGCAGGCCAAGCTCGAGGTGGCGGTGGGCGAGCTGGCGGCGCAGTGGCGGTTGCATCGGTACCCGTGGGCGGGCGCGCTGTCGACGGCGCACACGCTGCTTTGGTACGCGCACCACGGCAAGTCGGTGTTTCGCACGGCGGTGGCACGGCCCGAGGTGGCGATCGCGGGGGCCGAGAGTCGAGTCGCGGCGGCGCGTTACGACGTGGTGGCACTGGCTGCGGCGAGCGATGCCAACGAGGCGGCGATTTGGGAGCAGCTGGTATACCGCGAGAGAAGGGTGGGGCGACTGCCGTACGAGGCGCTGGCGCAGGCGCTGCCGGTGGCGCTGCCGAGTGCGCGGCGGGTGCGGTTTGCGCCAGGCGACGAGCCGCGGACGGCGGGGCTGGCGACGAGCGCGCGGCTGAAACTGGGGGGCAGGCGGCAGTCGACGGCGCCGAATGCGACGAAGGGGTAGGGGGCAGCGACGGGTGGGCGGCGGCCCAATGAGTCAAACGGGGTTTTGCGGCGTGACGGCAGGTAGTTGCGTGGGCGCGGCCGGCGAACTGGCCACACCAACCCCAACACGAACACCTGCCCGAGAGCGAGCAGCCCGAACTCATTGACGGGCGGCCCTTTGCCCGCGCCATGCATGATGTCCCCCCAGGTCAACAGGTTTTCTGCCATGCTCGCCTCGCCGCCCGCCGTGGTCGCATGCGCCAGCATAGGGTCTGAGTGGCAGCTGAGCAAGGGGGGTGCCAGTAGCGAGGCGTTGTAGAAATCAGTGGTTGTGTGGGATCGGAGCGGTATCTGCGGTACCAAGTGAGACTGGCTTGAGACTGCCCGGGTATCCGCCAAGGCGCAGCGCCGCTCCGCGTCGACCCGGCCACGAAGTTGGGCAACGAAACGCAGGCGAAAATCGCGACTTCTCGGCTTAAACCTGGGTTGTACACCGCGCTTCAAGCGTAGTACGCGGGCATCTCAATCCACAAGCGCGACCATCGCCGGCTGCGGCTCCACCGGCTCCAGGTGCGTCACCACCGCCGCCACCCGCGTTGGCATTGGCATTCGTCAGCGCCGTCTGCTTGGGCACCCCGTTCATCTCGCGCTCGGTGGGCACCGTAATCTGCCGCTCGACCTCTTCGGCGGCGTGCCCTGGCCACTGGGTGATGACCTGCACCCACGTGTCGGCCACATCGGGATAGGCCTCGATGGGCACGTTGTAGAACGAGTTGATGCCTAAACCGGTTAGAATTAATGCACAAATTAGGATTACCGTGCGCTGACGCAGGGCAAAGTCGACCAAGTGGCGAATCATCGGGCGCCTCGCAGCGAGGAGTCAAAGTATTTCAATAGACTACAGGGACTCATTGGCTTCCGCATCGAGCAGAATCGCGCCTTGCGTCACCAGTCGGTCGCCCGCCTTCACGCCATCGATCAGAGTGATATGCGACCCCTCTTGCTCGCCAACCTTGACCTCGCGCTGCTGGTAGCTACCGTCCGCGGCTTGAATAAACACAAAGAACTGGTCGCGGCGGGCCAGCACCGCGCTCACCGGCACATCGACCGCCGCCGCCAGCTTGGTCTCGACCAGGGCCTGCACAAACATGCCGGGTCGCAACAGGTTTTCGCTATTATCGACAAAGGCCTGTTGCCGGGCGACCGCTTCGCGCCAAGTGGCCGAAACCGTTTGTTGTGCCTGCAGTTGTTGAGCGCTGCGGCTTGCCTCTGCGGCCTCGCTCCGCGCCAGGGCGGCGGCGATGCTGCCTTGGCCACGGTCGATCACAGGCAGTGGCACGCCCAGCGAAACCGTGCCACCCAGCTCGCCCGGCGACGAGCCAAAATACATTCCCGCACGACCACGCCCAAGGCAGCCTATACGGCGGCGTAAACCTTTGCGCTGGACACTTCGGCCACGCCCAACGTCCTTACGCTTACGGATAACGCCGGGTATTCGCGTACGCTTAAGCGGGAGTAGCTGCCCGGTCGCGGCCTAGCGCACGCTAGCGCATTCGACCGGCCACCAGGCGGCACGCCGTCGCAGTGCGCCTTTGGCACTTCTACCCTCCGCTCGCCAGCGCGCACAAGCCCGCCTACACTCCGCCACGCGCGGTCGCGAAGACGCCGCCGTGGAGCGAAAGTGCGCCAATTCGACGTCATTATCGTAGGCGGCGGGGCCTCTGGCCTCATGTGCGCCCTGCAAGCCGGCCAGCGCGGCCGCCGCGTGGTGGTGCTCGACCACAGCGACAAGTTGGGCAAAAAGATTCTGATGTCGGGCGGCGGGCGCTGCAACTTCACCAACATGAGCGTCGAGCCGGCCAATTTCATCTCGAACAATCCCCACTTCTGCATCTCGGCCCTGCGGCGCTTTACGCAATGGGACTTCTTGGCCCTGGTCGACAAGCACGCCATCGCCTGGCACGAACGCAAGCACGGTCAGCTTTTCTGCGTGGGCTCGGCTAAAGAAATCTTGGCGATGCTGCTGGCCGAGTGTGACCGCGCCGGCGTGACGCTGCAGGCCAGCTGTGGGCCGGCTACGGTGCGCAGCAGCACGAGTAATCCGCATTTATTTCATGTAGATACAGATCAAGGTGAGTTTGTCGCGCCGTCGCTGGTGGTGGCTACGGGGGGCCTGTCGGTCCCCGTGCTGGGTGCCAGCGGCTTTGGCTACGAGCTGGCGCGGCAGTTTGGTCACACCATCGTGCAAACCCGCGCTGGGCTTGCGCCTTTTATGTTTAGCGACAGTTTTAAGGCCCTGACCGAGCGTCTGGCCGGCGTGGCGCACGAGGCGAGGATTGGCAACGCCCGCGCCCACTTTGCCGAAAGTCTGCTGTTTACCCATCGCGGTCTGTCGGGCCCGGCGGTGCTGCAGCTGTCGAGCTATTGGCTGCCGGGCGAGGCGGTGCAGGTCAACTTATTGCCGGGCCTCGATATTGCCGCCTGGCTGCACGACCGCAAGCAGGCGCAGCCGCGGTCCCTATTGCGCACGCTGCTGAGCGACCACATGCCCAAGAAGCTTGCGGATGAGCTGGAACCGCTGCTGTGGCCCAGCTATGCCCAGACGGCGCTTGCGGCGATCCCCGATGCCGCCCTGGCTCGCCTTGCGCAAGAGCTTGGAAACTGGACGCTTCGGCCCGCCAGCACCGAGGGCTATCGCACCGCCGAGGTGACGGTGGGCGGCGTGGATACCAAGGAGCTTTCGTCGCGGACCATGGAGAGTAAGCTGCGGGCCGGACTCTACTTTATCGGCGAAGTGGTCGACGTAACGGGGCATCTAGGTGGCTACAATTTTCAGTGGGCGTGGTCGTCGGGCTGGGCGGCGGGGCAAGTGGTTTGACAGTGTCGACCAGAACGAACGATCCGATCACATTGGGTTTTCTGTGGGCGGCCCTGTCCTTTGTGGTGGGGCGCAAGCACGGGTCCGTGCCGCCGACTCGCCGCGCCGCAGATTCCGTCTACGCTCCAGAGTTGCGAGCGCCAGTGCGAGCGCCAGTGTGAGCGCCAGTGTGAGCACCGGCACACCCTCTACGGGCAGGGCGCCGTCGCCGGGCAGCTGCCTTTGGCGTCGCGCGGCGTGGTCACTTTGCAGCCGGCGACTTGGCTAAAGGTGTTGCCGCTCAAGAAGTCTAAGGCGTTGCCTGAATAGGCGAGATCGATGCCCGCGCCGGCGCTCGCCAAAATCGTCGAATTTTGCACAAAGGGCGCTGCCGGTTCGCCAAAGAACGCAATCGCCGCATTTTCGTTGTTGCTGAAGCTGCCGTTGGGGTCGCAATGGAAGCTGTTGGCCTGTGAGTCGCCGCCAGCGTATTCGACATGGACAAAATCCAGTGTGTTCGCGGAGTCTGGCGCGCCGTCCCAAACCAAACCGCGCCAATCGCCGGGGGCCGCCGCGGCCGCAGCCGACGTAAAGACAATGGGTTTGGCCGCCGTGCCTGTTGCTATCACGACGCCGTTGCTCACTTTGCCGGTCGCCGCCGCCTGCATCAGGACTCGGCCGGCGGGCTGCACGCGGATGACTACGCCCGGGTCGATGGTCCAGCGCACGCGCGTGCCACCGCCCAGTCCCACGCGAAAATCGTGGCCGTTGCCGTTGGCTTCGCCAATGATGTAGGGCACTCCGCGGTCATGCCAGGTCGTGTCGGTGGTCATGATGTCGCTGCTAATGACCACGATGCCGTCGACCGCGTTGCCCGTGTACTTGCCGGCTGGAATGGCGCTGGCGAGTGCCGGCCGCGTGCTAATGGCGCCAAGCGCGCAGTGGCTGATGGTCAGGTCGTCGGAGTCGGGCGTCAGCGTGCCGGCGCGCTCAAGGGTCAGGCCAAAATGGTCCGAGCCGTCGATGGTTACATGGCGTAAGCGGGCGGCAGCTGTTGGCGCGACCCCGTCCTCGGCGCCCGGCCCCCACACGTCGATAACGCCGCTGCCGTTCACGGTGCCCGCGGCGCCGCCCGCGACCCGCACATAGGCAAAGTCGAGCCAGCCGCCTGGGCGCACTGTTACGAAATCAAATGGTTTTGTGGGGTTCTCGGCCGCAATGGTGATCGGATGCGTAGCATCGCCCAGCGCAAGCAACTTGCCAAAGGCGAGGAGCGAGGTGCCGGCGCCCATCCGCACCTCCGCACACGGCTCCAGCGTCAGGGTCGCGCCAGCCGTGATCGACTTATCGGCCGCGACGAGGTGCGGACTGCCGGCCGCCGTCCAGGTCTCATCCGCAGTAATGTCGCCATTGTGCGTTGTACCTGCGCCCAAGTGCGCGGCGCACACGCTCTGGCCGGCGACAACGGGCGTACTCACTTCGGTCGTCGCACACGCCGCCAGCCCAAGCAGTGCCAGAATCAAGAGACGCTTCATGATGTTATTCCCCCATTGCCCATTGCCCATTGCCCATTGCCCACTGCCCGTGCCCGCTCACGACCACCCGCCGTTGCGCACCGTGCCATCGTACCCGGTTTCGGTGTAGACGCTACCCAACCGTCATCCCGCCCAGCGCTACCGCAGCTAACACAGGTTCATCGCCAGCAGCGTCATGTTGCGCAGGGCTTGGCTCTCAAATTCAGCGAATTCGCCGCACAACTCGCCGACAAGCGCGGCCACATCCCAATCCCCAAACGTGCAGTAACCGCTGATACCTCTAGCAAAATAGCGCGACGACTCCATACTGCCAATCTCGTCCAACAGCCGCAGCCGCACCGCGAGAATCGAGGCATACAGCTCCGCGTCAAAAATCAGCTTCTTGGCCTTGATGTTGCGCTTCACCTTGGCCTGGTCGGGCTCGGTATCGGTGCGCACGCTCTGCAAGAAGTATTCGTATGCGACCTTGCTGTCGTATATCAGCATTTTCATAAGTATACGCCTGCTGTGCGCCTAGCCTCTTGCGCCATGGCAAGGCGAGCCGCGGAGGCGACCCGCCTGCATCGCCGCCGGCCCCGCAGTCAACGGCCACTGGTATTCTCGACGCCGGCCCGCACCAAGCGTCTGCGCACTTGACGGTAGGGGGCTGCCAGCGCATGGTGGCGCAGTTGGCGTGGCCGGCGGGTCTGGCGGCTGCGACATACGGGGCGTATCGTGCTTGGAGTTCCTGTCCGGGTTGAAGACGACGCGCCAGAGCTCGGTCATTCTGTGCAGGTTCAGGTCTTTGACGGCGTTGCGACCGCGGCCGCGGGCGACGTTATGCTCGTGCTGTGGCAGTCCGGGGCAAAGGCTGCGCGCATTCGCTGGGTTAATGAGCGCGCACTTGCGCTAATTGCCAAGTATCCTCAAGGGATCGCCGCGGCACAGTTCCTTTTACCCTCGGCGACTCCGCCAGGGCTCGGCGAGGTGGGCGAGGTCCGTGTCGCCCTGCGCGCCATTGCGCCGCACGCCCGCAGGCTTATCGTCGTGCCGCTCGGTAGCGCGACCTGGCAGTCGGTCGTCCGCGGCGTAATGCGGGCCGGGCTCGCGCTGCTGGGCCAGTCCGAGCGGATCAAAGTGGCGGCTTCGGCAAGCGAGGCACTGTTGCTGCTAGACGAGATGGCTTCGGGTAACAGTCCCGCCCGCAGCGACCTCGATGGTGCGCTCCGCATGTTGTTTCGCGCGCTCGGAGACGACGCCACCTGGCCGTTATCATGAATAGAAAACCTCATCTTTCGCAGCGCATCGGTGCCACCTTCGACCGCCTTGCCGAGCGCGCGCGCCGGCAGCCCGTCGGTGGCGATGGCGGCCGGAGCGAGCTGGCCATGGCCGGCCACGTTTTCGCCGCGAGCTGGCTGGGTCGGAACGCACCGCACCCGTGGCGCCGAGCTGCCGCGGCGATGGCTGTGACCGCCGGCGTGCGTCAGGCCTTTGGGCGCGGCGGCATGGCCGGGCAGCACGGCGCTTTCTACCCGCTGACCTTTCTGCCCGACCTGCACGGCCCGCACTTTCATACGGCGCTGCGACGGCTGCTGGTGCCTGCGCTGGGGCCGTTTGTGGTGCATTTCGCGCTGACCGGTGCTTGCCCGTGGCAGTGCCAGTACTGTTTTTCGTCAGCGGGCGGGTCGGGCGCGCCCGATCAAGGCGACCAGGCGCTCGAGCAAATCGCAGCTCAGCTCGCAAGCCGGCGCGTGCCCATCGTGATTCTTGGCGGCGGCGAGCCGCTCGTCCGCTTTGAGCGGGCCCTGCGCCATGTCGAAATCCTTGCCACGGGCAGCGAAGTTCGGCTCGCCACCTCGGGTTCTGGCTTTACCGTCGAGCGCGCCCGCCAGCTGCAGCACGCCGGCCTGCGCGTCTTGGCCATCAGCCTCGACTCCGACAACCGCGCCGCCGTCGACGCACAACGCGGCCCGGGCGCCTTTGCCACGGCCACGCGCGCCATCGCCGCGAGCGCACAAGCCGGGATCTTCACGCTGGTCACAAGTGTAGTTGCCCGCGACGCCTTTGCCAGCGAGCGCGACGTCGACCGCTTCTTGCGGCATGTGCACACGCTGCATCCCGGTGCGGTCGTCAATTTTATCCCCGCCTTTGCCACGGGCCGCGGCGCCGACCAGGGGTTTCGCACCCCCGGCGAGTACGCGCAGATGGGCGAACGCCTCACGCGCGCCGTCCGCGACGGAGGCCACCGCGCCGGGGTCTTCTACGCGACACCCATCGACCGCCTTGTCGGCTGCGTCGGCTCGGCCCACCGCCAGGTCTTTGTCGATATTCGCGGCAATCTCTGCGCCTGTGTCAGCAGCGCGTCGTTCGGCAACCTCCTTACCGAGCCGTTCGACCAGGTTTGGCAACGGCTTCTCGATGCGCCCTCGCGCTTTAAGCAAGGCTACTTCTGCTCGCATGTGGCAGAGCGGGTGGCAGGCGATGCGGTGCTCGGGCACGCCGCCACCCTCGATGCACTAGCGGACTTCTTTGCCCAAACGCCCGACGCAGGTCTGCAGCGGCTGATCGATGTGGCGGGGCCGGCCTTGGCTTGGCTCGTGCCTGAGGCCTGATTGCGCCACGCAAGCGGGGCGTTTACCGCGGCCACGGCGGGCCCCTATACAGCCTTGCCAACCCAAGCTAGCCCCCCTGCCTTACCGGTTAGCGACAGCGATGGTTACGCCGTGCTCGACGCGTTGGCAGGTGCAGATTGAAACCGTTGTGTTTACAAGACATCTCCGACATGGGGCAGTTGCGGCATAGGGCAAGCCTGCGCCCAACGCGAGCGGTGCCGGTGCGGCTCAGACGCTATTAGCAACTATTCGTAATTTCAACAAAACTAGGGTGAGGGCTTGTCCCCCGCCGCGAGCCAAACCACGGAGAATTCGCGCAGATCGACCCCAAAGTGCTGAGCAAGGCCCAGGTTGGCCGGTTGCGTACGGCGGTGGCTGGGCTGCGGCCACAGCTCGCCGCGGTCGACAAACGGCTCGGGTAGGTAAGCCAGCCTACGGTTTTGGCTACTCGCCTTGAGCCAAAGACGCATTGACCACTTTGGACGCTCGGGTAGCCTCCGCGCCGCTCTCGCCGCGGGGTTCACGCCCGCCCTAGAGCGAGAACAGGAGACGATTCGCAATGCTTGACTTCGCCTCGGCCACATCGGCCATCCCCGATACCCACAAAGCAGCGACCACGGCCATTCGCGAGGCGCTGACCACCCTCGACGCGGCCCGTTGCCAAGTCGTGGTCTTCCACGTCACTATGGGCCACGACCCCGAAGTCGCCTTGCGCGCTATCAAAGCCGTGGTTCCGCACGCGCGGGTCGTGGGCAATTCCTGCGCCGGCATCATCGGCCGCGACGGTGCCAACGAGTCGATGCGCGCCTTGGCGCTGGCGGCGATTGCCGGCCCAAGTAGCGAAATTGCAGTCGTTTCATGCGACGGCGTGTACGGCGAGACTTCGCGCGCGACCACCCAGAAGCTCGCCGAAGAAGTTCGGCATCAGCTTGGGCCGGTGCAGTCGGCGATGTACATCGGCCCAGGTATCGACATCGATATGGACGAAGTGGTAGCCGGCTTCGAGGCTGTGTTCGGCACCGAAACCGTCTTGTTCGGCGGCACGGCAAGCGACAACATGAAGGGTATCGCAACCTACCAGTGCATCGACGACAAGGTCTACGAGCACGCGGCGTATCTGATTGGTTTTGCCGACCCCACGCTGTCGATCACGACGCAGGCGACCCACGGTTTTGTGCCGGCCGGCATCGAGTTCGAGGTGACGCGGGCGACGGGCCACCGCGTTCACGAGCTCGACGGCAAGCCCGCCTGGCAGGTCTATACCCACGGGCTGGGTCTTGCGCCTACGGCCACGCCCGGCGACACGATTCCGCCCGGGGCGCTGGGCGTCGCGCTAAGCCCTGAATTAGCTGCAGAGTACGGCGACTCGCACATCTTGCGTGTGGTGACCCATTGCGAGCCGGACGGCACGTTCTTGATGCCTGTCACCTGCCCGGTCGGCACGCGGCTGTCGCTCATGCGCCGCGACGAAGGCCGGATCTTCGCCAATCTCGGCGTGACCATGAACGAATTGGTTAGCCGTACCGGCGGGTTGCGACCTGTGGCGGTCTTCCACACAGACTGCGGTGCGCGCGGCCGCCTCATGCTCGACCGCGTCTCAAAAGACGAAATCGTGGCCGACATGCAGGGGCCGCTTTTCGGCGACACGTGCGGGCCGTGGCTCGGCATGTACGGCTTCGGCGAGATTACTGTGCTTGGTGGTCGCAACCTGTTTCATAACTACACGACATCGCTGTATGTTTTTACCCGGGCTGAAGCCTGAGCCAAGACGGACGGTGTTGTGGTCCTGCAGCCCATCGAACAGCGCGAAGTCCTAGGTAGGTTGCTGTCCGCTCAGCAGCAAGTTATTGACCTGAAAGGCCAGATCGACCGCGAGCACTTGGCGGGCGAGGGCTTTCGGCGGCTTGGCGAGCGCGCGATCCAAGTCGACCACCTGGCCGCGCTTTTCGAAATTGCGGCAGAAGAAGTCGTGGCGACTTTTGGCACCGAAAATGCCGTGGTGTTGCGCATTGGGCCCGAAGGCACCACGGTGTGCGCGACCTGCTGTGCCGACGATGCCTCTGTGGCCGAGATTCGGGCATTTAGCGCCTATTTTCAAGGGATTCAGTCGACACGGGCGTGTGTGCTGACCGGCTCCGACTTGCCGCAGCTGCGGGGGCGTGCCACTGCTGTAGCCCTTGCCGGCACGTACTACGATGCCAGCGATGCCGCCGCCACGTATGCCGTTATTGCCACCGTGTCGCAGTCGAAAGCGCCGTTTTATCCTCGCTTTGATGCCGGTCTTACGCCGCTCTACGAAGCCTTCTTGCACCACGTGGGCGCGCTGCAGCAGCACTTGCGTGGGCGGGCGGCTACGCTGAATCTGGTGCGGGCGACTCAGCATTTTGTGCCGCAAGAGTTTTTGCAGGCCCTCGGCCACGCCGACGTGACCACCGCCCGGCTCGGCGACGCGGTGCTTCGCGAAATTACCATAGTATTTGCCGATATTCGCAACTTCACCTCGATCAGCGAGCGCATGAGTCCGGCCGAAACGGCGGCGTTCTTGAACTCGTGCCTGTCGCGCATGGGCCCCCATATCCGCGCCCACGGCGGCTTTATCGACAAGTTCATCGGCGACGCCATTATGGCACTGTTCCCGGGTTCGCCTAGCGATGCCGTGCGCGCCGCCCTCGACATGCAAGCCGATATCGCTCAAACCCTAGTCGAAACGCCTACTCGCGCGCAGTTTGGCAAGGCGCATTCACTGCAGTCCGTCTTGATCGGCGTGGGGGTGCACACGGGCGATGTGATGATGTGCACCATCGGCGAGCGCGAGCGCTTTGAGGCTACGGTCATCTCCGACGCAGTGAATCTGACTGCACGCCTAGAGACGTTAACCAAGCAACTTGGCTGCACAATGCTGGTGTCAGCGGCGGTGTTTGCGCATCTGGATGCGGCGACGCGGGCCCATGCGCGCGAGCTCGGTTCGTTCGCCGTCAAGGGCAAGTTGCAGGCGGCGCGGGTGTTCGAGGTTTTTGCGACCGACCCGGTAGATCTGCGCTTGGCGAAGGTGGCGAGCCGTGAGTCCTTTGCCCGCGCACTGCGACACTATGGCCGCGGCGAACTGAACGAGGCTCTGGCCATTGTGCTTGAGCTAAATGAGTGCTGCCCCGACGACGGCCCCGTGGCGTGGTGGCTGGCCCACATGCGCCACGACTTGGCCAATAGCATCCAGTCGCACGACTGGGGGGTCATCCATCTCGACGGCAAGTAGTCCAGACTAGCTGATTGCATCGTTGCCTAGGCGTTATGCACGGTTTTCGTCGTTTCACGCGTATCCGCTTCCTTGCCGCCATTGCCCTGCTTGGCTACCTGAGCTGCAGCCACCCCCGCACCGAGTTCGCCACCACCATCTGCGACGCCGTCAATTTGTCGGAGCCCGGCGAACATGCTAGCTTCCAAGCTGGTGTCTGGGGTTAGCACCGGACCCGGCTGAGGGTTCCTGCCAATGACTAGCCCGATGTTTCGGTTCGCTTGCCTCGCACCACTGGTGCTCATCGCCTTGGCGTGTAGCGACCCAACTGCCACACCAACTGGCGCAGATACGGCAGCTTACGACAGCGGCGGCCTCAACATCGAAGTGACATCGCAGCTCGACGGCACCACCGCGGCCGAGACCATTGTTGCCGACGTCAGCGACGCGAGCGACACGGGGCCCGGCGTCCTCTGCCCCGGCAGCCCCGGCTGCACCTGCAAAAGCAACGTCGACTGCCAAAGCGGCATGTGCATCGAAGACAACAACGCCGAGGGCGGCAAGGCCTGCGCCAAGAAATGCGAGGGCAACTGCCCAGACGGCTTCGCCTGTGCCAACGTAACCGGGTCGGGCGGCGACATTTTTAGCATTTGCGTGCCCAAGCACCTGCGCCTGTGCGACCCGTGCGCGGCGAGCAAAGACTGTGAATCCCTGGGCTTTAAAGACGGGGCGTGCTTGGTGATGGCCGATGGGCAGTTTGGCAAGTTCTGCGGCTCGGCGTGCGGCGGCGACATCGACTGCCCGCAGGGCTACTTGTGCCTAGAAGCCAGCACGGCCGAGGGCGGCAAGTCAAAGCAATGCGTCAAGAATGCGACCGACTCGAGCGCGATTTACGGCCAATGCGGTTGCACGCCGGCCGCCAAGAAGAAACTGCTGAGCACCTCGTGCTGGAATGCCGTCAAAGGCAGCGACGGCACCATCATCGGCAAGTGCCAGGGGGCGATGAAGTGCGGCAGCGGCGCCGACGGCGTGTGCCAGTCGCCCGCCACCGCCCCCGAGGTCTGCAACGGCCAAGACGACGACTGCGACGGCCAGACCGACGAAGCCGGCTGCGACGACAGCAACCCGTGCACCCAAGACTTGTGCGAGGGTGTAGGTGGTTGTAAACACAACAATATCGAAGCGCTGGGGTGCGACGCCGACGGCAGCCTGTGCACCCCAACCGACACGTGCAAAAGCGGCTTCTGCGTGGCCGCCGCCGCTTTGAACTGCGACGACGGCAACCCGTGCACCGCCGATACCTGCGACCCCAGCGCCGGTTGCCAGCACACGGCCAGCAACGGGGCCGCCTGCGACGACGACGACCCGTGCACCGTGGGCGATGTGTGCCAAGACAAGGCCTGCCTAGCTGGCGGCCCCAAGACCTGCACCGGCAACAACGCCTGCGTCGAGGGTAGCTGTTCGCAAACAGACGGCAAGTGCAAGTATGTAAACAAGAAAGCCGGTAGTGTCTGCGACGACGGCGACGTTTGTACCGAACAAGACGGCTGCAGCGACGGCGTTTGCGCAGGCCTCGCCAGTGGCTGCGACGACAAGAATCCTTGTACAACAGACAGTTGCGTGGCGCCCGGCGGCTGCGTCCACGCCGAGAACAGCGCCCCGTGCGAAGACGGCAACAGCTGCACGGTGGGCGACATCTGCAAGAAAACCATATGCAAAGGCGGTGCGTACGACAGTTGTGCCGACGGCAATCCCTGCACCGACGATAGCTGCACCCCCGGCATCGGCTGCGGCCATGTGCCCGGCAAGGCGCCCTGCAGCGACGGCAACGTGTGCACGCTGGGCGACAGCTGCGCAGGCGGGGCGTGCGTCGCAACCGATGCGGCCAGCTGCGACGACGGCAACCCGTGCACCAGCGAATCATGTGTGCCGACAGTTGGTTGCATGTACTTCGCCGCCAGCGGTTTGTGCGACGACGGCGACGCCTGCACCAGCGGCGACAGCTGCCAGGGCAAAGTCTGCATGGCTGGCGGCCCCGCTGTGTGCAGCGACGGCAATGTCTGCACCGCCGATAGCTGTAACCAGTTGAATGGCTGTGTATTTAGCAATGTTGCCGGCTCGTGCAGCGACGCCAGCGCCTGTGCCAGCGGAACGTGCAGCGCGGGCAAGTGCAGTCTGCCCCCAGGCGGCTGCAGCGACGGCAACCCCTGCACCGCCGACAGCTGCAACGGCGCAACCGGAAAATGCGTCTTTGATTCCATAGGTGTACAAGGCAAGCTGTGCGACAGCGACGGCAGCGTCTGCACCGTGGGCGACCAGTGCAGCGGCGGCAAGTGCGCGGCCGGCAAGGTGCTCGACTGCAGCGACGGCAACCTGTGCACCCTAGACCTGTGCGACCCCGTGCTCGGCTGCGACCACCCCGTGGCCAGCGGCGGCTGCAACGACGGCAACGCCTGCACCGGCAGCGATGCGTGCACAAGCGGCGGCTGCGTGGGGACCCCAGTGGTGTGTAACGACATAAATCCATGTACAAACGATAGCTGCAACCCGAGCAGCGGCTGCAGCTTTGCCGACAACAGCTTGCCGTGCAGCGACGGCTCGGCCTGCACCAGTGGCGATACCTGCAGCGGCGGCAAGTGTGGCGCGCAAGCGGTGGTCTGCGACGACGGCAACGTCTGCACCAGCGACAGTTGCGACCCCAGCTCGGGCAAGTGCGTGTTTACCCCCGTCGCACCAGCGGGCAGCGAAGTGTGCGGCAACGGCGTCGACGACAACTGCAACGGGCAAACCGACGAAAATTGCAACACTTGGCAGCTCGACGGCGCTGGCGTCAGCTATTCTGGCTGGGCCGGCGGCAACTCGTACGACAACTCGTGCGGCGCGTGCACAGCGGCGCCCACCTGCCCGGCAGGCTCGGTCGCGGTCGGCTACCAGGGCACGTATGGCGCGTGGCTCGACCACCTCCAGTTCACCTGCCAAGCCCTAAACAGCGACGGCAGCCTGGGCAATATGGTCAGCGCCACGCCGTGGTTTGGCAGCAGCCCGGGCCCCAATGCCTTCGGCCCGTTGTCGTGCCCATCGGGCAAAGCCATGGTGCGCGCGGTGTTATGGGTGGGCGACCAAGTGCAAGGCATTACCGGCTACTGCCTGACCCCGGCCGAGATCTTGGCCAAGACCGGCACGAACGCGGCGCAGGCGGCCCAGGGCTTTACCGCTGGTGGCGGCAGCTATTACGACGTGTCTTGCCCAGCAGGCGCGGTGGTCACCGGTATCAATGGCTACGCCGGCCAGTACCCGCACATGCTGCAGCTGCAGTGCACACCGCTCGTTAAGAAATAGCTAAGCTCGTGAAGAAATAGCTAAGCTCGTCAAGAAATAGCTAATTTTACAGCTAATTTAGCGGAACCAAGCGTGGTCGACGTTGTGCTGGCACGACTCGGTGGGGTCGCCGCAATCCTCGGATAGCCACGCCCGCTGCGGCAAGTTGGCAAAGGTCGTCTCGGTGCCACTTGCCTGCTTTTCTGCGGCGTTGCCCGGGTCCCAGCAGCCGGCATAGGTGTCGGTCAGCTGCTTGGGCCACCAGCGCAGGTCGTACGCCACGCCCACGCCCACCGTGTGGCACTGCCAGGCCTGCCGCGCCTCGGTCGACTTGGCCTTGAGGGCATCGATCTGGGCGTCGCTAAATAGGTACGCATACGGCTGCTCGCCCACTGCTTCGGTGTAAATCTTGTAGGTATAGTCCGTAGTTTCGTCGATACGCGTCCAGCCGCCGCCCAGGGTGGTCATATCGCAAAACACCTGGAAAGGGTTGAGGCCGCCCAGGCCATCGGGGTCGACCCAGTAGGTGCCCGAGGTCGTGGTGGGCATTTTGGTCAGCAAGTCTTTGCACGTGACCGCCGGGTTGCCCACGGTGCCGGGGTAGGCCAGGGTGAGCGGAAAATACTGAGAGCCATTGCATACTTGCAGCGTCGAATTGCTGGTGTTGAACCACATGCTGCCGGCGTTGCTGGCGTTGCACGGAATCGGCGCGGCGGTGAACTGGCCGAGCTGGAACGCGCCCGTGGCAGCGACCTTTTTGCTCGACAAAATACCCAGTTGCACAGACCAGCTGACCAGCTTGCCGTCCGTTTTGCCCGAAGTGCCGCTCAAGTCGGCGACGTTGATCGACCACGTTCCCTTGGGATTCAGGCCGTTCCATGTGCCTAGGTCGCCGGCAATGATCGCGCTGGGGGCGGGCCAGGTGCTGTCGAGCGCCGTGCCGGTGCCGTTCTGGTCGTAGAGCTTGTACGCGACGCCGGCCGGGTCGTAGACCGTGACGCGCACCTTGGCGATGTCCGAATTGCTCAACTTGACGGAGACCTTTACGTTTTGCACGGTGCCCAGGTCGGGCACATCGATGGCGTCGCTGATGCCGGCGGGCAGGGCATCGGGGATGTCGATGGGCGCCTTGGCGCTGACCGCGACTTCGCTGAACTGGTCGGTCAAAAGGCCATTCGACACCTGGGCCAACGCGTCTTTGGGCAGGTTGGCGGGGTCGAAGCCGGCGATGCAGTCGTACGAGCCGTCGGCCTTTAGGCCTCGCAGCACCAAGCCCGAGCCGCAGCTGGCGCCCAGCTTGGCAAGTACCGGAGCGCCCACAAGATCGCTGTACTTGCCCGAGCCGGCCACGGCCGCGAGCGATGCCGCCGAGACATAGTTGCTCAGGTCGGGCACGCCTGCTAAGTCTTTGTATGCACCGGTTTTTGCTACGGCAGCCAGCTCGGCAGCCTTGGCAAATGCACCGAGGTCAGCGGCTTTGGCATAGGCCGCAAGGTCCGCCGATTTCGCATAGGGCCCAAGGTCTGCCGTCTTGGCATAGGGGGCCAAATCGGGAGCGCCGACAAGGTCTTTGTAGGCCCCCGACGTCGCCAATGGGGCGAGATCCGCCGCCTTGGCAAAGGGTGCGAGCAGCTTGGCGTCCACCTGGGCGGCGCCGATGCACCCGCTGCAATCCAGCCCCTCAGCCACACTCGCTCGCAGGGCAAAAGCGACGGACCGCAGCGGCACGCGGGCCAATTCGGGGTCGGGCTCGACCTTAACGCCCAGCCACGCCGAACTACCCAGCTGGCTCATCACGTTCGCCGTCAGCGCGGCCTGGTCGCCTAGAGTGATTGAAAACACACCATTCTTTGACACTGCCAGCAAGGGGCCTTCGTTCCACACCGCGGCGCCACCCACGGCATCTTTGTACAGAGCGACCGAAAGCACGTACGCACCGTCCGCAGACGGCCCACCGCCAGCCGAGGTGAGTGCGCCTTGTACCGCAAGTCCGGCAGGGACAGCGTGGGCAACAGCGGGTAGCGCCACGCAAAACGCGGCGAGCACAGCGAGAAGGGAATGGCGCATGGTCATGTCCAGATGGCGCCGCGGCGGCGCTTGGGGGCCAGGATACCAGCAAAGGACTACGGTTTTCTAGCTGCGGCCGGGCTGCCTAAAGGTGGTGTACTAGAGGTAGTGTGGTCGCGCGGCCCGAACCTTCGATGAATAGCCCGCCGCTACAGACGTAGGCGGCAGTCGCCTCAGACGCTTTGACGGCATCGATAAATAACTCGTTGATCAGCATGTTGTTAATCGCATCGACCATGCACTGCCCGTACAGCTCAACGTCCAAAATGTTGGTCATCGACAGGCCGCCCTGGGTCTGCAGCACCGGCACCGCGCACGCCGAACTCGACAGCGCGCCCAACTGGGTATTCGCCGGTAAGTTCGACTCGCCCGCCAGCCGCGCCAGGCTCACTTGCAGACGACCATCCGCTAAGTGCTTGAGCACAATCGGACTGCTGTTGTAGATGGCGCCATCGCTCGCCGTCGCGGTCTGGCCCGCGGGCAGGGTAATCTGCACCAAAACACGCTGCCCATCCTTAAAAGTCAGGCCCTTAGGCGAGATCGCCACATTGAAGCGCTGGCCGGTCACGGTGGGCTGATTCTGCATGGTCAGGGTGACGTCGTCGGCCAGGGCACCCGCGGGCACCACTAGCTCAAACTGCGCGCCCGACGGCGCTTTGTACGTTAGCGATCCGCCTTTAGGCCCAATGACTTGCGAGGCTGCTTGCGCCGCGGGCGTCTTGGCGGCGCTGGCGGTCGCGGTGGGCGAGCAGGCGGGGAGTAGGGTGAGGACTGCCAAGAATGACAGACCAAGAACTGAACGAATACAGTGTTTTTGCACGTATTACCTCGCAGCGACTAGCTAGCCCGCATCGCCTGCATCACGCTTGTCGCGCGCTGGCCGCCCGCCCGAGCCTGCCGTCGCATACGCCATGCTCTTACAAGCACTTGCCGTCAAGTGCGCCTATCGTGGGTGGGCTGAGCCAACTGTAGCCGTTGCCTGCCAAGCCCGAATTGCTGAGCCTGACGCTGTGGGGGCCGCAGCAGGGCTAACGCCTAAGGGCCCCAACAAAACCAACTCGATTTTGTTGGCACCCTATGCGTTGCTGGGTGGGTCGCAAGTGCACGTCCCCTATCGGGTCCGTCGCACCGCTCCGTAAGATCGGATGTTGACTGATGTTTGTCGAAGCCCTAAGGCGCCTCGAGAACCAGGGTCTGCGACTTAAACGTCTGCCCAGCCGCGTCGACCACGACCGCCTGCGCGCCCAGCTTTTCCGCCATCCGCACGCCCGCTTCGCCGCCCAGAATAAAGATCGCCTTGGTCAGCACCTCGGCATCCGTGGCCGAACGCGCCCGCACGGTGGCGCTCTGGCTCGCCGTGGCCGGCCAACCGGTCCGCGGGTCCAAGATGTGGTGATAGCGCTTTCCATCCAGCAGCGCATAGCGCTCATAGTCGCCCGAGGTCGAGAATGCCGCGTCTTCGATCTGCACCATGCCCAAGATTTCGCCCGGTTTGCGGGGATGGGCGATGCCAACCCGCCAGGGCCGCTGGCCATTCTTGCCTGCCAGATACAGGTCGCCGCCCGCCTGCACGGCAAACGACTTAAAACCCTTGGCTTTTAGCAGCGCCACCGCCCGGTCCACCGCCGCGCCCTTGCCAATGCCGCCCACATGCACCGCCGCGGCCGGGTCGAGTAGCTGCGCCGTACCCGCCTTGGCATCCAGCACTAGGTTGCGGTAGCCCACATGCGGCAGCTGGGTCTTAACCTCGCTCTCTGTAGGCAGTTTTTGCAGTCGCGTTGGCGTATGGCTGCCCGGCGGGGTATCGAACTTCCACAGCTCGCCCAGCGGCGCAAACGTCACATCGAAAAGGCCGCCCGTGGTCCGGCTACCCTGCAAGGCGCGCTGCAAAAGCGCCATTGTTTCAGGTGCTATGGCCACCGGCTTGCCCGCCGCGCGATTGAGGCGCGCCAGGTCGCTCGTCGGCACCCAAGTCGACCACAGCTTCTCGAGCCGGTCGAACTCCGCCGCCACTTCGGCAATCGCGGCCTTGACTTCCGTCTCGCCAGCCGGCCCCACTTGCCGCGGACACACCGCCAAACGCAGCGACGAGCCCATCGCCGGCCCATCGTAGCGCAACAGGCCAGGGCACGCGGGCTTGGGCTCTTCGGCCTGCACCGTCCCCGCCAGCAGCGCAGCGAGCACCAGCCCCATCCAGCCCGCACGTCGCAGGATCACGGCGCGGCCTTGGCCAACGCTTGCAGCACAGCCGCCTCGACCTTGGCCTCGTCGCCGGGTACAAAGCTCTCGTGAACCCAGGCGATTTTGCCGTCGCGACCCACCAAGAACGCCGTGGGCATCTTGGGCGGGGCGTAGCGCTCCACGACCTTGGAGTCGGCATCGTGCAGCACCTGCAGCCCCAGTTTCACCGTGGCGATAAACCGCTTGAGCACGTCGGCATCTTCGTCGACGCTGACGGTCAGAATCGAAAAGCCCTTGCCCGCCAGCTTCTTCTCAAGCTGCGCGTACCGCGGCAGGCTCAGCTTGCACGGCTCGCACCAAGTCGCCCAGAAGTCGACGAGCACCACCTCGCCACGCTTTTGCGCCAGGTCGAACTCCGCTCCACTCATCAGCTTTCCGCGAATCACTGGTGCCTGCTGATTCACCGCGGGGGTGGTCATGGGCAGCCACTGCGTCGCTTGGGCCGGGGCCAGCCACAGCGTCCACAGCAGAGTTAGGGTCGAAACGAGCGTCGTAACCATCGCTACCTCCTCAAATTCATTGCGGTCAAAGCCGCGCCGCTAGAACGAGCAACCCAGCCCTGCCTCGACCATCGCCATATAGCGATCGGTAAGCCAGCGAAAATCGTCGAAATGTTGCCACATCCAGTCGTACTTGATGTCGAACTGCCACGCCGAGGTGCGCGCAGGGCTGCCCAGGTCGACAGCGATCTTGGCGCCGACCAAATTGCCATGCATATCGCCAAGTTCGCGGTCTATGCTCATGTAGCGCATCGGCTGGGTGTACACGCTTTTGTAGAACGTAGAGCCGCGCTGGGTGTAGGCCCGGTCGCGCAATCGCAAGCTGAGCCAGTCGGTGGGCGACCAAGTCAGCGTAACTTCGCCGGTATGTGACAGTACGCCCCAAGAGTCGCTGTATACGCGGTAGCTGCCGCCGCTGAACCAGTTGGCCGCCAACGTGCCCCGCAACTCTACCGCGACGGCCTCGCGCAGGCGAAAATCGGGCGCCACTTCGGGGCCATTGGTGCCGTTCGCAAAGTGGACAAAACGGTAAACGCTCGACTGAAAGCCATCGAGAACGCCCACAAAGCCCGAAAGCTGAGCAATCCAGCCGCGGCCCAGCACTTGCGAGTAGCTCAGGGTCAGTGCATGGCTGTCGAGTCGGCGCGAGAAATTGGGGTCGTGCGAGCGGCCTACATTCGACCCCGTAAAGCTGTAGGCGAGCGATACTGTGGCGTTGCGCTTGGCGAATTCGTCGACGATAGCTATCGAGCCCGTAACGGACGAGTAGTCGTTTTCTTGCGACCGCACGGCGCCCAGGGTTAGACCCAGTTGCTCGCGCTTAAGGGTCACAGCCCCGCCGTATTCTTTGCGTGTTTCTTGAAAATAGCCGCGCGAAGTGGCCGCGCTGACCACGTCGACCGAGGCACAGGTCATCATGTCGAGTGCGGCATGGCCGGCGATGGCCACATGCTCGCCGATACTGCCCGAGGCGGTGACGGTGGGGGTCACGATGCGGTTGCCGTCGTTATCGGAGTAGTAGTTGGTACGGGTCTCGGCGGCGACCCCCATTGGCGTGGGTGGCTCAGTCGGCTCGGCCGGTGCCGCACTCGGCTCAAACGTTACATTTTCAACAGGTTCAGTAGATAGGGCTTCGTCTGATGCGGCGCCAGCGGTCCACTGGTTTGCCGCAAGCGCGGGGCCCGCCAGCTTGGCGCCCGCCCAGCGCTGCACAGCGGCCTGTAGGTTCGCGACATGGCTAGGCAATGCTCCAGTCCAGCGCAACTCGGCTGCCAGTGTCAGCTGCGACGCATCGGCGTGGGCCGCCACCAGCAACAGCCGACCACCGCCGGGCAGGGCCTCCAGCCGCGCCACCAGCACGCGCGTCGCACCTGCGGCCTTCGCCAGCGCTCCAATCGACAGCGCGGTCGCCGGCCCTAGTGGCTGTGCCAGATTCGCCATGGCGCTGGCCAGCTTCGCCTGATTGGCCTCGCCCTCAAGCCGCGACATCGGCAGAATCGTCGCATCGGTATGGCTAATAAGCTCAACAGTTATAGCGTCTTGCAGTTGGGCTGCCTGTGGCGCCGAGATGCCTGTACCGCGCAGCAGCGGCAGCACCAGCACCCGCAGCGGAGCGGCCTGCAGCGGCTCAGCGGCGAGCACAGCCCAAGCCAAAAATAGCGCAAAAATCCAGACCAGCCGCGAAATTACGCCGCGTGTCCAAGCTGGCATAGGGGGGGCGAGTCGGATCAGTTGCAACCGCAGCCTCCGCCGCCGCCGCCAAAGCCACCGGCCGCACCTTCGCGGTATTGAAACGCGTGCTGCTCTAGCGTTAACTCGCCGGCATTGCGGCCAATCACCATGCAGCGATGCGCCAGTTGCTGGCGTTGCCATGGCTGCACCGTCGCACACGAAGTCAACCCCACCGCCACTAGAGCAAGCGCGGCGGCACGGCGGCGAAAAGCACGCAACAAAGCGAGTGCCATCACCACGACTACGGCGGCCAAAGCGCCGCGCGGGGCAACGGGGCTAGCTGCGCAACCGGGAGCGGGCGGCGCGCCCGTCGACACCCCACCAGCACCTACATACAGCTCGTTCGGCTGGCCCGTAACAGACCCCGCGTCGGTCAACGCCCCAGCGCCGTCTTCTGGCTGGGCGCCGGCATCGGCTCCAGTTGTTGTTTCTACAGTATTTACATCGGGCTTTGTAGGCGTCGTTGCGTCTTTTCCGCCATCTGTCGCCGTGTCGGCCGGCGTCGTGTCCGGCCCCGTGTCCGGCGTCGAGATATCGGGTACCGACGTGTCGGGCGAAGTAGTGTCGGGTGCTGCGGTATCGGGCGTTGTCGAGCCAGCGTCGGCGCTGCCGGCGTCGGTGCTGCCCGCATCCGCCGGTGGGTTGCTCAGCGGGCAGCCCTTGCAACCCAGCGCCGCGACTTTGGCTGGGTCGGCGAGCACATTGCAGTCGCAGCAGGCGATGCCGGCGCCGGGATGGATGTTGGGATCGTTGTCATTGCAGTCTTTGCTGGCTGGCGACCCATCTTTGTCGACGTCGGGGTCGGGCGCGGGGCAGGTGTTGACGCCGCAAGTCTTGCCGACGCACGGATCGTTGTCGTCGCAGTCGTAGTTTTTGGTCCAGCCGTCGCCATCGGCATTGTATGTCGAGACCTTGCCAAGGACCGTGGCATCCTTGTCGTTGGCATCTTGCGGGCACTTGTCAAAATGGCAGTATTTACTGGCCTTTCCTGTCGAGATGACGTAGCCGTCGTGGTCGCAGTCGCAGCCCTCGCCCTTCCAGCACGACGCGCCGGTCACGATATCGCACGATGTGTTGCCCGCCCATGCTTGGGCCGCCGGCGCCGTCAGCAGCAACGCCACAAAAAGTGCGCCCAGGTATCGATAAAGGCTCATAATTGTCTCCGGTTGATCGGGGTAGCCGCGCCGTGGCCCGCGGTCGACCGCAGCGAGCGGCGCCGCCAAGCCAGAAATGCGAACGCCCAGCCCGCGACTGCTACAGCTGGCCACCTAGCGGTGCGTTCGGCTTCGCAGCCCCCAGCCGTCGCCGCGGGCAAGTGGCCATTTTGCCACAAGGTCCTTGATATTAGGTAGGTATCGTCGCCGTAATAGTCGTTGTGGTCGGTCGTTACCCGCGTGCCACCGTCGCCATCGACCACCCCAAGCCAAAAGCCGACCGGTTGGCCGTCTGAGGGGGAGCGCCACTGAAATTCCCATGCAGTTCGACCGGTTACCGCAGCGCCAATTGCCGTCGCGGCTTGGTCGTAGCTTAGCCCGGCGACATCGACGCAGTCGGCGGTAACCGGTCCGCCGCAAATAGCTGGATCTTTTAGCGAAATACCGCCCACCGCTCGGCCATAGCTGAACAGGGTGGTCTGCGTGCCCGACTCGTTGTCGCAGCCGCTCGCGCCCAACACGCCGCTGTCGGTGCACAACTGACCGACCGGGATGGCATTTTTGCCCAAGAACTCTGCAACAAAGGCATTGCGGTTGCAGCCGCCCAAGTGTCCTACGCACTTTCCGTTGCGATCCAAGCCCTTGCGTTCGGGTTGAAGGCGTACGGCGATGCGGTATACGGTATCAGGAACGTAGCCGGTGCTAAAAAGGCCAGGGGGAACGCTGGCTAAGCCTACGCCGCCCGCGGCGCCCGTGCCTTGGTGGCAGTTTTTGCACGAAAGGCCGTGCGACGATGCAGAACCCGTGAACGCCATGCCGCCGCCGCCGCCCACTTCGGCGGACGACTCGAAGGCTGATGTCGCTGAAAATCCTGCCAGAATGGGGGCACAGGCCAGCAAGCTTAGCACTGCACCGGCACGGAGGACTGCGGCTACTTGCACAGCTGCTCCTTGCCCATGCCCGTGACCCAGGCCTCGAGTGTCAGGTAGTCGGCGTCGGCACTATTAGCAAAGATATCACCACCTTCTGCGTGGTACATGCCGCCGGCTGCCACCGCCAACGGCCGATTCAACAGCGGGCAGTCCGCCACCGCCTGACCGGGTGCGATCATGCTGCGCGCCTGGGCGAAATTGAAGTCGAGCTCGACCGCGGTCAGGGCAGGGTGGTCGCCCGCCTCGCGACTCTCATGGCTTTGCGCGGCCAGCGCTTTACTCAGTTCGGCGGGCATGCGCATGCGGCCAGGTGCCAAAACGCGCAGTCGGCGCAAGGGGTTGCCGTGGCACGCGGGCATCGAGCACTCGCGGTCAAAGATCGGCTGCACCGCGCACTCAAAGGCCTGGCGGTCGACCTTGGCCCACTGCCGCGGCTCGTTCTCGGTGGCGCAGCCGGCCAGCGCGGCGATGAATGCGGCCATGGTGATGTTGCGCAACCACATGATCCTGCGGGCAAAGATCGGCCATTGCGCCGTTATGTCGACGGCGCCGCCCGCGGCAGCAGTGGGGAACGCAAGGTATTTCATAGCGAAGAATGGGGCCTGGACCCCTATGGCCCATCAGGCACGTTACACAGCAACTGCACGCATGGTCAAGTGCGCGCTGGTTTGGCGCTATCCCGCCCCGGCGAGCCGAATGTGCTAGTTAGGAGCTTTGCGGCCGGCAACCCTCTCTTGCCCGTCTGCCCAGCTTTGCTATTCTTGACACGCGGGCCGAAACTGTTGCACCGCGCTGGGCTCCTACCGACATGGACTGTCGCGCCACTACCGCCATTGTCGCCGCTTTGTTCGGGTTCGCTGCCTGTAGCAGCCCTGCCGAGTCGCCCTTTGCGCCGCCCGCTACGCATGGGCCGTTTGCGACCAGCGTCTTGGGGCCACTCGGCACGCCTTGGCCGGCCGCCACCGATGAGCAGAAAAAGACGTTTGAACGCGGACTTGAGGTGGCCAAGCATCGCTGGAGTCGCGCTGAGGGCCTGGGCCCGTCGTTCAATCTGACATTTTGCGGTGGCTGCCACGAAAAGCCTGTATTTGGCGGTAGTTCGGGGCTGTATCGCAACTTCTTCTTGGCCGGCATCAAGGGCAGCGACGGCTCGTACACAGCGGCGACCTCCGCGGGCAAAAGTGGCGGCGTGCTGCGTCTTTACAGTTATTTGCCGGGTCAGCCGTCGCGGCCGCCGGTCGACCCCAAGATCAACGTGCTGGCGCAGCGCAATAGTATTCCGTTTTTTGGCGCTGGCCTGCTAGCCGAGCTCCCCGGCGCCGAGATCGCCAAGCGCGCCGACCCCGACGACCGCAACCACGACGGTATCTCGGGCCGCGCCAACTACGACCGCGGCTTTGTGGGTCGCTTTGGCCGCAAAAGCCAAACTGTCAGTATCGAAGGGTTTATTCGCGGTCCTCTGTTCAACCATGTCGGTATCACGACAGATCCTCTAAGCGAGGAGCAGCGGGCCAAGCTGCCGGTCGACTCGTCAGCCAAGAAGGTGGGCCAGGTATTGCGTAGTGAACTTGCATGGTTGCAGACCCATGCCCAGGCCGCTGCGCCCGATGGCCCCACGCTCGACGACGATGGCGCGCCCGACCCTGAGATGACGACCGCGCAGCTATACGACCTCGTCAGCTTCGCGATGCTGATGGCTGGGCCGCTGCCAGAGGCTGAAACCGCGCAGATTATCAGGGGTCGCAACCACTTTGACGTGCTGGGCTGCAGCGCCTGCCACACGCCGCGGCTGGTGGGGCCGCACGGGCCGCTGCCGGTGTACTCGGACCTGCTTTTGCACGACATGGGGCCCGAATTGGCCGATGGCGTCGAGATGAATTTGGCGAAAGGTAATGAATTTCGCACACAACCGCTGTGGGGTATTGTTGCCGATGGGCCCTATCTGCACGACGGTCGGGCGACGACGCTGCGCGAGGCGGTGCTGATGCACGCCGGCGAGGCGGCCAAGTCGCGCGACCAGGCGGGCAAGCTGAGCGATGCGCAGTTTGAAGATCTGCTTGAATTTATGCGTTCTTTGGGCGGACGCAGCCAGGCCAGCGCGGGCATGCTGCCCCCTAACGCTCAGGTGCCTGCGGTGGGGGTTCTTGGCGGTCCGCGGCGGCAGCTTTTGGCCGAGGAGCAGCAGCAATTTGTGCGTGGCCGCGCCGCTTTTGACCGCGATCACGGCTTTGCTGTGGGGGCCGGTGCGCCCCGCCTGAACGGCGACTCGTGCCGCGCTTGCCACTTTGAGCCCATCTTGGGTGGCTCGGGGCCGCGCGATGTAAATGTGATGCGGCACGGCCTACTTGGCGCCAACGGCCAGTTCTTGGTGCCGGCGATCGGCACGGTACTGCACCGCACCACGGCCTTGGTGGGCAGCGCCAACGCGCCGGAGCCGGCGGCCAAGATCTTTGAAATGCGCCAGACGCCTCATCTTTTTGGCATGGGCCTGCTCGATGCGGTGCCCGACGCCGAGATCGCCAGCCGCGCCGACCCCACCGATAGCAACGGCGACGGCATTGCTGGCCGGGTCAGCTGGGTCGACGGCGGACGCGTGGGGCGCTTGGGGTGGAAGGCGCAGGTGCCCTCGATCGCCGAGTTTGTGCGCGATGCATTCTCGACCGAGATCGGTCTAACTGTGCCGTATGTTAAGGGCTTTACCTACGGTGTGCTGCAAGACGACGACGGTGTCGCCGACCCCGAGGCCGCGCAAGGCGACGCTGACGATGTGGCCTTCTTCTTGCGCGAGCTGGCGCCGCCGCCGCGTACCTCGACCGACCCCGTTGCCGAGGCTGCGGGCGAAAAGCTATTTGCTAGCGCGGGTTGTGCGACATGCCACACGCCGCAGCTGCAGAGCGCGCTGGGTCCGGTGCCGGCCTATACGGACCTGCTCCTGCACGCCATCCTGCCCAAAGATAGCAAGGGTATCGAAGAGTTTTCGGCGGGTATGCGCGATTTTCGCACGGCGCCGCTGTGGGGCCTGGCCACGACCGGGCCGTATTGGCACACCGGCGAGGCCGACACGATCGAGCAAGCGCTGCTGCTGCACGATGGCGAAGCTCTTAAAAGCAAAGGTAATTATCAGGCTCTCAGCGCTGCCGACCGCAAGGCCCTGCTCGCCTTCTTGGGGAGCCTGTAATGCGGCGATTGCTGTTTGTTACCTTGATGTTGTGGCTAATTGGCTGCGAGAGCGACCCCGCGCCGGCCTCGGTCGATGCGATCGGCGGAATTGTCGACGACGTGTCGATGCCGGCGGTGGCGACGGTCAATGCTGCGAAGGTCGCGCCGGCTTCGGCTTGCAAGGCCTGTCATCCCCAGCACTTTGCCGAGTGGAGCGGCTCGCGCCATGCCGCCGCGGTGACCGACCAGCTGTTCCAAGCCCTTGTGGGTGTGCGGCAAAAACAGCGCGCGGGCAAAGAGGATCGCTTCTGTACGCAGTGCCACAGTATCGTGGGCGTGCGCTCGGGCGACATTCATCCTGGCTTTGCATTCAGCGACTTGCAGCAAGCTAGCGTCGATGCTGTGTCGTGCGCGGTGTGCCACGGTGCGACCGAGGTGCTGCGGACGCATAATGCGGGCCTAAAGGTCGATTTCGCGGGGCCGCTGCATGGCAACCTGGCGGATCCCAAGGCTGCGGCTGCGCATAAGGTAGCGCCGGGGCCGCTGCTGCAGTCGGCCGAGTTTTGCGCCGCGTGTCACGATGTGTATGAACTAAAAGGGCTTTCGCTCGAGCGGCCGTTCCAAGAGTGGCAAGACTCGCCCGCGCCCGATCAGCAACAGACCTGCCAGACCTGCCACATGCCCACGTACGACGGGCAGGCGGCGGTGGGCGGGCCGCAGCGCACGGGGTTGCATCACCACCGGTTTGTAGGCTTTGACCCGCCAGGGGCGGCGACCGGCACTGAGGCGGGGTTAAAGGCAGGGTTTGACAACGATCTTGCGATGTTGTTAGGTGATGCCGCGAGTCTCACGGTGCTCGCCGAGGTGCCGGATGCGACCGGCGTGGCCAACCTGACCGTCAGCGTCGCCAACCACATCCAGGGGCACAGCCTGCCCACGGGGACTACGTTTTTGCGGCAATGCTGGCTCGAAGTCACGGTGCGCGACGCCAGCGGCAAGGTGCTGTATCAAAGCGGCGACCTCGACGCCAACGGCGACCTGCGCAACCGCTGGAGTCAGCTGGACCCCTTTGGTGATTCGGACCTGATCTCGTTTAGTTCTGAGCTCATCGACGCGTCGGGCGCGCCCACGCTGTTCCCTTGGCTCGCGGCCGAGCATCACCGCAATGCGCTGCGAGCGGGCGAAACCAAGACGTTTACCTATTTTGCTCCCATTGCCAAAGACTTCCATGGTGCGATTGCCGTGACGGCGCGCCTGCGGCTGCGTGCGGCCCCGCCGTTCTTGCTGCGCTTGGTTGGTCTCGAGACGCTGCTGCCGCATAACCGCACCGCGGAATTGGCGCACGATGCGACGGCGCTCGCTGTACCGTAATACCCTGATTATGCTGCTACTTTTGGCTGGTTGTCGCCAGCCCGTGGCGGTGCGTGTGTCCGTCGATCCGCGGTTGCCGGCGCAGGCTGGTGTGCGGGTGGCCGAGGTGGTGCGTGCGGTGCTCGACCTGCCGGCCGGCGCGGTGGCTGTGGTGCCGCTCCAAGAATCGCTTGAGCCATTTCCAAGTAAACTCGAAGAGTTGCAATCTATGACACCCGAGTTGCAGCGGCGGGCCTTGCGCGAGCCCTGGCGCCACACTCTTGGCATATTGCGCACTGGGCAGGGGCTTCCGCTGGCCCTGGTGCCCGAGCTCGCGCCGGCGGACCGGGCGGCGGCCCTGATGCTCCCCGAGCTGGCGGGCCTGGGCCTGCCGGCGCAAGCGAGTGCCGATGGCGCCGGTCTGGTGAGCGATTTTCCTGTTGCAATGCTTAGTTGGAAAGCATGGACCAGCCAGACGCCGGCCGAGCAAAGGCGCCTCGTGCTGCACGAATTGGGCCACGCGGCCGGCCTGCCCCACGACCAGCGACCCGGCAATGCTATGGCGCCACAGCCCGGGGTTGGCGAGGCGTGGCTTGATGTTCGGCAGCGCGCGCGCCTCGACGGCCTGCTGCGCGACCTGTACGAAACGACAAGAAAAGGCCAATAATCCAGCCTATTACTGCTTGTGCCAGTTGGCCCGAGCCGTCCGAAACGCCGATGGCGGCACACCGCGTAGCCGGCGAAAGGGCCGGCGTGTGTAGACTCGTTTCGACGTTGGGGCCCATCGACTGGAGCCACGACATGCCCCTTACATCCTCCAAAAGCTTGTCAGCAAATGCAGAGGCCGAACTGCGGGCAACATGTTCTGCCCCGGCGGGGGCGGCTGTGCCAAGTGGCCCGGGTCACTCCAGCGCCAAGGCTGCTAAGTGCTCAAATGCCCAGTCTTCTGCAGCGTGTAGCGCGTCGCCGCCCGGCCAGTTCGCCGCGGGGTGGACTTCGAAATAGCGCTGCCACCACGCCGCCGCACCGCCCGTGAGCACGGCGCGCGCCTGCCACGGCTTTTGTACCAAGTAGTGCACGACCTTTGTCTCACTCTCGAGTCGCGCTTTAAGAGTCGGGTGAGCCCGCAGAAATTGGTAAATAAAATTGGCCATGTTGTAGCCAACCGGCAGGCGATGTTCGACCGGCATGGTGTACCAGTCGGGGTAGAACTCGTTGAGGAAGCCTTGGTCGCCACCGTCGTAACTGCCTGATACAGCGAGCGAGTCGCGCATCTTCCGGGCGACCTCGAGGCTCGGTTCTAGCACCATCACGCCCGAATTGAAGCGGTCGGGCAGAAAGAAGTCGGGTGCGGCGGCAAACCCTGGGCGCGCGAAGAGGTCGTCGATGTTTTGCAACACCAAGGTGTCGGCGTCGAGGGCGACGATGCGGTCAAAGTCAGTCTGTTCCCAGGCGCGCAACTTGGCGAATACGGGACCGAACCGCGCGAAAAGCGGATTGCTCGCCGACGGATTGGCGATGGGCTCGATGGGGCGCACCTGCCACGCCAGGGCCGCTAGTCGCTTGCGCGCCGACTCGGTCACATCGCGCGTTGCGAGTACGACTTTGGGAATCTGGGTGCCGCTGGCGTCGAGCGAACGGCCGAGCACTTCGACGCCAGGCAAGTAAGCGTCGCCACTGCATAATGTGGTCATGTAAGCGTACGACATGGTGCGGCGCTCGCGATCAGGGCAATCCACCGCCCTTCGCGCACTTGGGTGTGCAAGAGCCGGGCCATGCCTACACTACGCCTGAATTCTATGGGTAGTTGCTGTGCAGCTTGCGGCGACTGGGGGAAATTCCCCTTGGGCGAGCTACAGGCCCAGCCACATTTCGCTGTAGCCACCACTGCCCGCCTCGTCTTCGGGCGCTTGGCGGTAGAAGTTCTTGACGAAGTCGTTGGCTTCACTCGGGTTCCAGCACGAGGCCTGGTACACGTGCCCCCACGCCACCAGCGCCATCGCCGACTGCAGGCCGGGGTACGGCGTAAGCACCCAGCGAAAAGCGCCACCTGCGTCGGCCTGCACGGTCTCAGCCCAGGCTTTGAGCTTGGCGACCTCGCTGGCCGGCAGGCACGGGTGGTAAAGCAGTGCCACCGCGCCATGTTCTAGGTTGTGCACCCAGCGCTGTGGCGGCAAAAACGTGTAGGTGCCCCACTTGCCCCACACCGGCCGATGCGGCCCCGACGACGGCGGCACGTCCGTGTAGCTAATCGGTGTCGGCAGGTCGATATGGTCGGCCTTTTGCAGCGGCGGATGGGTCACAGTACCGGGCGCACAAGTCGGCTGCGTCCAGGCGGGGGTGGTGCAACTCCAGTTGACTCCAGCGAGATCGACGTTGGCGATACCCGTGTCGCTGAACGTGTCGCCGCTGCTGGCCGTGGTGCCGCCCGAGCTGCAGCTCAGCGTTGCGATGGCGAAAACGATTGGGAAGACGAAGGAAAGCCCCAAGAGGGTGCGGCGAGTGCTCATCAAAGCTCGTAGTGCGGCACGTGCGCGGCCGCGGCGGCGTATGGTGCGGGATCTGCGGCGGCGTGCCAACTGCCGGCAGCGGACAACTTGGCCTAATCCAGCGATGTTGTGACAGAATATCCCGTTGCTCCAGCAAAAATTACCGATTCACTTGGGGCAGGCGGCGCTGCCACGTCCCACGCGCCGGCGGAATTGCCTGCAGTATCTGAGTCTTGCCAGCGAAAGGCCTGCCACACTTGCCAGTGGAAGCGCGCCCAATACTGGCCCGCCGCGTTCTGCAGCACGGGCAGGGGCTTGGTATACGCGAAAGTCATTAGGAATTCGCCGTCAACCAGCTGCGTCGCCACCCCCGGCATCTGCTGAACGGGCGGGTAGCTGTACGGAATTTCGGTATCGACCGCACCCGACGTATCGCGAAAGTGCAGCGTGCCCGCGCCGGCCTGCAGCGGCTTGCCATCGACGCTGGTGTTAGAATACGCCCGCAAGAATGTGAACTTGCCCGGCAGCACCATGCCGTTGTAATGCAGTTGCCCCAGCACGCTGTAGCGCACCCAGTCGACCTTGACCCGGCCGTGCGTATACGTGCCCGTGGCGATAGCGGCGGTAGGGCACTGGCCCATCAGGGTGTCGCCCGCCAAGTTGGCCACCGTGGGCTGGTTGCCGTGGTCGAAGCAGGGTTGCGGCGCGGGGTCGTCGGCGGCCTTTAGCACGTGATAGCGCGACAAAGCCACTTGAAAATCAGTGGGCGTCTGCCCTTGCAGCCCATCGCTAAAAACGACCGGCAGCTGGTCGCCCTGCAGGTAGATGGCGATACTGCCGCCGGCGGCCGCGGTATCGCTGGCTGCAACATCGGCCGTTGTGGTGTCGCCTAAGGCAGTGTCGCTGGCCTGTGCGGCATCGGCGGCATCGACCGCGCCGGCGGGGGCCACCGTGCTGCTGGCGTCGCAGGCGTTGAGTACAAGCGCGAAAACGATAGAGAATTTGCAGAATTTCATGCGGGAATTCCAGGCCGGCGGAGTTGCCTCGCTGCCAGCATTGAGTGCCCGCCACGCCGGCGTTTGTTCAACGCTGGGCACCGCGCCAGGGTAGCACCGGCGCCAACGGCTCGCCAAGGGGCAGCGTGCAGGGCATGACCGGCGCGAAAGTCGTTTGCTGCGGCCGCAGTTGCCGTGCCACACTGCCGCAATCGCACCGACGCCCGTGCGCGCTGGCGATAGGAGAGAACATGCTGCAGGCATTCAAGATTACCGGAGCGATGCTGTTCTTGCTGCTTGGGATGGGTGCGAGTGCCTTGGCTGCGCCGCCGCCCGAGATGCCCAGCGATATCGACGAACTGCCGAATAGCAAGCCCATCGCGAAGCTGCAGCACGTAAAGGGCGACACGCAGCTGGTGTTTGGCGATGTGGTGGTCGCGACCGTGGTTGTGGCGGGCAAGCCTCAGCTGCAGGCGCTGGCACTGCCCAGCGGTCAGGTGCTGTGGTCGCGGCCGGTGCAAGGCGTGGCCAAGGTGATGCGGCAGGGCAACCTGCTGCTGGTCGTTTCGGGCGGGACGGTGCAGGTCCTCGATCCGCTGACCGGCAAGCTGCGCTGGACCGAACGGGGGGTGAGCGATACGGCGGGGCCGCCGGGTCGGGTAATCATGGACCACGGCCACGGCAAGTGGAGCCTGCGCGACGCGGAGACCGGCAAGGTTGTGTGGCAGGGGCGCGCCGTGGGTGTGACGCCCAAGAGCCAATCCCTGATTTTGGCCGGCACTGGCGCGTGCGAGGTTATGGTCGATGTAAATGGCCAGTTGGTGTACGAGGTTAGCGGCTGTCCGCACCAGGCCGCTGGCGAGCCTACCACCCGTAGCCAACCCGACGTCGGGCCGGATGCTGGGCCCACTCTGCCGCAGCGCGCGGGTGATTTTGCCGACTTAGACGAGTCTTGGCCGACTTGCGACCTGTACATCGACCGCGACGGGCGCTTGCAGCAGTGGAGCAAAGTGCCCGATTTCTGGAATGGCTGCCACCTAAACCCCGCGCATACCCGCGCGCTGATTCGGGTAGACCCGGTTCGCGACCCAGAGCGCACGTCCGCGGTGGTGGTCGACTGGCCGAGCAGGGCGCGTACCCAGGTGGTGGTGGCGAGCTCGTGCTCGGGCCGCTACGCATGGGCTGGGCACTTTGTGGTGTGCGATTCGGTCGAAGAGGGAGGGGGCGACTACCCGCGCAAGCTCGAGTTCTTTGACCCCGACGGTCCGCGCGAGCCGCCGCGGCGGGCGAGTGTGCCGCTCGAGATCGACATCCAGCGCTGGCTGGCCGAGGTGCTGCGGCCCAGCAATCCCAGTGACCCAGGGTGCCGGGATACGTCGGCTAGTCGCAATGTTGCGGCGGTCCGGCTAGCGCTGCTGTGGGGGCCGGCGGTCGAGCGGTCGCTGCTGCCGGCGGTGCGTGGGGCGATGGCGCGCGAGCTGCTGCTGCTGGCTGGCCTGGTCTGTAGCCACCCGGCGGGCGAGCAACCCGACGCCGTGGCGCGCGCTTGGCTCGAGCGATTGCCCGTGGCGGCGCGCGGCAGCTCGGCTGAACAGTGGCAACCGCTGCTAGAGGCCGCAGTGCGCTGTAGCGAGCCGGCCCACCTGCCGCAGGGGTGGCTGCCGATGGTGAGCGACTTGCTTGGGCGTCCGCCGCTCGGCACGTGGCTGCAAATGCGCACCAAGTTTGTGCAAAGCGTGGCGCAACCGCTGCCGCCCGAGCTGGCGGCCAAGTGGTTCGCCGCAATTGTCGCTCTGTGGCGCGAGAGCTGGCCGCAGGACCGCAACCACCCTGGCACTGGCGGGCCCGCGCACGCCTGGTTGGTGACGAGTGCACCGCTTTTGACCGAGTGGCCGGGCCTAGCGGGCGCGTGGCAGGCACTGGATAGCGAGATGCGTGCGCGCGGTCCGGCGAAGATTTGCCCAAGATTCGAAGGGGTTTGTCAGCGGCAGCCGGGGCAGGGGGCGTGGTCGGGCGGCGAACACGGCTGGTTTGTCGATGTGAACGATGCGCTGGGTCAGCCCGACCTGTGGCTTTGGCGTTGGGACGGCGCGACGTGGCAAGGGCCGTATTACGCTGGCTTGGCTTGGTTTGCACCGGCGGGTCGGGCTTGGCACGACACCAGGCTCGCGGGCTGGCAGCTGCCTTTTGAGCCCGAAGAGCGCGGCAGTCGCTTGGTGTGGACCAAGGGCGACGACGCTCCGTGCCCCGCGCCCGGCGCAGAGGCGGAACCCGTGGCTCTGCCCGATCCCATTACGCTTGCCGATGTGGTGCGCGATAGCGACGGCGATGGCTGGACGGACCTGCTCGAGCGGCGCCTGGGCACAGACCCGAGCAAGGCCGACAGCGACGGCGATGGCACCCCCGACGCCATGGACCCGGCGCCGATGTGCCCGCGCAGCGCGCAACCGGCCACGGCGACCGCGCTGGCCATGTGGAATCGCCTGTCGACTCGCCCCGAGCCCGTGCGACTGCCGGCCGGCGTGCCCTGCGCCGATGTGGCGACCTTGGGTGGCCCGCTGCTGCCGCCGCGCGACGATGGCCTGCCCAGGCTGCAGTTGTGGCAGCTTGGCCGCGAGCTGTGGCACGTGGCACTCGAAGGTACGCACGCGAAATTGCTCGTGCGCGCCGGTGCGGTGCCGACCGTTGAGAGCGCGAAGTACGAAACCAAAGGCATTCTCTTGGGCAACGAAAACGAGGTGTTTCCATGAATCTCACGTTGCGGACTGTGCGGCAGCTCGGTAAAATCGCGTGCGCGCTTGCGCTGTTGTGGGCGAGCCAGGCCTCTGCTGCGGTGAGCGTGTGGCCAATGGGCTTTGGTCCGCTGCTGGCGCTGGCTGGAAGGGCCGATGTGCGCGTGGTTGACCTGCAGGGGCGGCTGCACGCCAAGCTGCCGCTGACGGGTGGTTCGGATAGTCCGCGCGAGCCGACTCTGGTGTGGCTGGCCTCGGGCCTCGCGCCGCGCCTGTGGGTGGCGACCGAGCACGACTTGACGGTATACGACGCCGCAACATGGACCGCGAGGCCTGTTAACCTGCCGTTCAGCGGCGAGATTAGCGACCTCAAGGTGTCGCCCAGTGGTGCCGCGGTGGCCGTGGTGGTGGGCCAGCATCTTGTGGTGTTAGGTGGCGATGGTACGCCGCAAGTCCGCACGCTGACAAGCACTTTGGTGCCCAGGTTGCTGTACGGTGTGGCGGATTGCGGCGCCGTACTGGGCACGGATGGCGCGAACGTGGCGATGTGGCCGCTCGTGGGTGCCATGCAGCGCCTGCCGGCTAGTGTGCAGAGGGTTGCGGCGGCCCGTGGCGACGACATGTGGCTCGCAACGGGTACAAAAAGCCTGCAACACTGGCACTTTAGCCCCTCTGTCGCCGCGCATGTGGCCGACGAGCCCGGCGAAGGTAGCTGTTGGGCGCCGCCGACACCGGCTGCGCCGTTGCAGTGTACAGCGAGCGCCGTCTCAGGGGTGCAGCTGCCGCAAACCGGTCAGCTCGTCGAGGGCAACTTCAGCGGGCTGACTATCCACGCCGCGGCGGGCGACCAGTTTGTGCCGTGGCCGCAGCCCTTTACCTGGCCTGAGCTGGGCGAGGTGGCTGAATTGGCCGCATCTCCAAGTGGGAACAACCTGGTTGTAAGCTGGAGCAATGGGCCAGCTACGCTGCATCACTTGGGCGCGGATGGACAGCCGCAGGGGGCCGCCACGGTCTTGCCGCGCGTGCCCGGTGTGGTGCATCGCCTGGGTGCGGCCGACGACGGCACCGTGCGGATTTTGCAAACGGATTGTACGGCGCTGCGGCTTGCGGGCGGAGTTTGGCAGACCGAGATTGTGGGCACAGCCTGCGACGCCGATGGCCCAGTGGTGCGGCGC
>CAISBR010000173.1 GCA_903883645.1 uncultured Myxococcales bacterium
GAACTGGTTCCAAATCAAGCCGTTGCTGATCTCGTCGATCATGTCGCCGGCGATGGCCGAGGCGATGCAAGCGTACGAGCCGTCGGCGTTGATGCCGTTCATGACGAGGCCGGTGCCGCAGGTCTTGCCCAACTGGGCTTCGACGGGCAGGCCGCTGAGGTCGGCATAGGCGCCCGTGCCGGCAACCTTGGCGAGCGAGGAAGCCTTGACATAAGCACTGAGATCCGAGGACTTGGCGTAAGCGGTCAGGTCGGGGCCGCCGCTCAGGTCGGCAAAAGCGCCCGAGGTCGCAACCTTGGCCAGATTTGCCGACTTGGCGTAACCCGACAGGTCAGGGCCGCCCGTCAGGTCCGCAAACGCGCCCGAGGTGGCCACTTTGGCGAGCGATGCCGACTTGGCGTAACCCGACAGGTCGGTTGTTTTGGCATAGGCTGCAAGGGCTTGTGGGTCTAGCGCGCTGGCGCCGACGCAGCCTGAGCACTCGAGACCTTCGGCCACCGCCGCGCGAACAGCAAATGCTACAGAACTCAGAGGCTTGCGAGGCAGCTCGGGGTCGGTCGCGACCTGCATTCCCAGATAGAGGCCGCTGCCGTTGAGGATCGTGGCCGATAGCGCCTTGCTGCTGCCCAACACGTAGGAGAACTGGCCGGACTTGATGCCGATTTTGGTCGGCCCTTCGACCCAAACGGGATTGTTCGAGCTGGCGTCGGGGTAGATGGCGAAGGTGACATCGTAGAAGCCGTCGGCCGCCGCGCCACCGCCGCTCGAGAGGAGCGCGCCTTCGACGGGGATGGTGGTTGGGACGGCCGCGACCGCCACGCTGCTGCCGACGACGGCCAACGAAATCGCCACGGTCAGGCCAAGGAATGCCTGTTTCGCGCTTCGAGCGCGGTTAGGAACGTTGTGCATGTCTGCCTCTGGGACCGCCGAATAACAGCCGGCACTAGGGTGTTGCTGTGGCGCACATCAAGCACGCACACCGTGCGAATACACCGGACAGTGCAATTCGTCAAGCCGGCTGGGCACCTGGCCAGCATGGGACCGTGCGGGCGGGCGCCGAGTCGGCTTGGGCGGCTACGTGCCAGCCCAGAACGCAGACGGGGTTACGGCAACTCGGTCACAAACCGCGCGGTGGGCTGCCGTACCTTCTTTTGTGCCACGAGCCAATCGCCCGCAGCGTCGCGATAGCCCAGCGGCAGCAGAGTCACGCTGCGCAGGCCACGGGCACGAAGTCCAAGAATCTCGTCGGCTTTGTCGGGGTCAAAGCCCTCCATCGGCGTGCTGTCAACACCTTCGGCCGCCGCGGCGACCAGGGCCACGCCCAATGCGATATAAGTCTGCTTGGCCGCGTGCACGAAGTTGGTCTCGGCCCCACGGGCGGGATAGGTGGTAAGCAAGCGAGTTCGATAGCTTTCCCAGCCGTCGTTGGTGCCGCCGCGCTCGGCAATGGTCAGGTCGAAGAACTGGTTGATGCGCTCGGGGGTGTAGTCGTCCCAGGCGGCAAAGACGAGGAGGTGCGAGCAGTCGGCGACTTGGCTCTGCCCCCAGGCCGCCGCTTTGAGCTGCTGGCGCAATTCGGGGTTAGTAACGACAAGCAATTCAAATGGTTGCAGGCCGCTTGAGGTGGGCGTCAGGCGAATCGCCTCGATAATGCGTTGCACCGTCGCTTCGGGCACGGCACGGGTTGGGTCCATTTTCTTCGTGGCATAGCGCCAGTTGAGGCTTTCGATGATGTCCATTGTGGCGAGCTCCGGTGCGGTGTTTGGGGGGATGGTGCCCACAGCCGTTCGACGCTGGGGCCGGCCAAGCTAAGATGCACGACGCGGCGGGCAAGGTGCGGCGTCCGGCACGGGCACGCGGTTGACCGTTGCCGACTGGGGCGAAAGCGGGGATGCGGCACGGCCGAAATGCCCGTATGCTCCCGAGCAAGCTGGCGTGGTGCCGGGCAGGGGCCATTCATGAATCTGGTCGGCAGTGGAGTCGCAGTGTTCCTTGGGTCGCAACGCGGCACGGATCCTGGCTATCTGCAAGCGGCGAGCGACCTTGGGCGGCTGCTTGCCGAGGCGGGCGCGGCAGTGGTGTATGGCGGCGCGGCGATTGGCTGCATGGGCGCGCTGGCCGACGGGGCGCTGGCGGCGGGCGGTCAAGTCATCGGTGTCATGCCCACCCGCCTGGTCGAGCGCGAGATTGCCCACCGCGGCCTGAGCGAGCACCACGAGGTGGCTACAATGCACGCCCGCAAAGCCAAAATGTTCGCGTGCAGCAAGGCCTTTGTCGCCCTGCCCGGCGGCTGGGGCACGCTCGATGAGCTCTGCGAGGTGGTCACGTGGCGGCAGTTGGGGATGCACCAGTGGCCCATCGTGCTCATCGACCTGGGGGGCTACTGGAAGCCGCTGCTTGAACAGCTGGAGCGGGCGGTCGGCGCCGGTCTCATGGCCCCCGGCGTGGCCCAGTTGGTGCATGTGGTCGACGGGGCGCCGGCCTGTGTGGGCTACCTGCTCGGGCTTGCCGAGCCGCCACCTCCCGCTGGCTCCTGGGGGTGACAAACCGATGGGGGCGACAAACCGATGCACCATCGTTCTACCTTCTGAAATATAAGGAATATCATAATGGCGACCCCGAAGAGTGAGCGGCCGAAGCGCGCCGCCCTGCCCTTTGCGACAGCTCTGGCGGCAGCACTGCTGCTGGCGGCCTGCTCGAGCCCAGCCGCAGTTCCGTCGGATGTGGGCGCGACCGGTGCGGACACTGCGATGGCTGTTGACGCGCCCGCGGAGGTTTCGTCTGTGGCCATCGACCCCTGTGCCGTGGATGCAGCGCTGGCCTACCCGCCGACGCCGACCGCTGTGACACCGCGCTGGGCCTTTGAGCCGTGGATCAGCAAGGACATCTCGACTGCGGATGATACTCGCATGTTTGTACAGGGTTTTGTGGATCGAGGCATTCCTGTCGGCGTCGTGGTGCTCGACAGCCCGTGGGAGACAAACTACCACACGTTCGCTGCAAATCCGAAGCGTTATCCTGGGTTCAATGCCCTAGTCGACGAACTTCACGGTAAGCAAGTGCGCGTGGTGGTGTGGTTGACGCAGATGGTGAACTCAGCCAGCTTCGATTTGGAGGCGGGCGGCGACACCTACGACGGCCCGTCGCCTAACCTGTCGGAAGGCTTAAAGTGTGGCCACTTTGTCAATGACGGCGAGTTGTCGACCTGGTGGAAGGGCAAGGGCGCTGGACTCGACTTCTTTTCGCCGGCGGCGCGAACGTGGTGGAACCGCCAGCAAATTGAACTGTTGCAGCATGTCGACGGTTACAAGTTAGACTTTGGCGAGATGTATATCGCGACCGTGCCGATGCAGACTGCCGCGGGTGTGCAGGGACTGGACGCCTACTCCCAGGCCTATTACCGCGAAATGCTTGCGTTTGGCCTCGCGCGAAATCCGCAATTCTTGACTATGGTGCGGCCGTGGGACCAGAGCTACCAATTCGCCGGGCGCTTTTTTGCCAAGCCCGAGCACGCGCCCGTGGCCTGGGTCGGCGATAACAGGCGGGATTGGGTGGGGTTGGTCGATGCGCTCGACGAGATGTTCCGGTCAGCTACCGCGGGCTACACCATGTTGGGGTCGGACGTCGGCGGCTATCTAGACCGCGATGACAAGGACCTCACCAAGAAAATTCCTTTTGATGCCAGCGTTTTTGCCCGATGGACGGCAATTGGCGCCCTGGGACCGTTCATGCAGCTGCACGGCCGGGCAAATCTGACGCCTTGGACGGCCCCCGACCACAGCGACGAGGTGCTAAGTATCTATACTTACTGGGCTCACTGGCACCACCAGCTGGCGCCGATGCTGTACTCGGTGGTGCACCGCTCGCAGACCCAGCCCGGGCAGCCGCTGGTGATGCAGCCGGTGCCGAGCCAGGCCAACTGGGCGAAGGATTGGCGGTATTTGCTGGGCGACCGGTGGCTGGTGGCGCCGCTGACCGACGCGACTGGCCAGCGCCAGGTGATGCTGCCCGCGGGTAAGCCGTGGTTGAACTGGTGGGCTCTCGGCGATGCGCCGGTTGCAGGCGGTAGTACAGTTACTGCCGATTTTGCAAACGATCTCATGCGAGTGCCGCTCTTTGTCGAGGCGTGCAGCGTGCAACCGTTCGCCGATGGAAATCCGCTCACGGGCCTGGCTCCGGCTGGGCTCAGCGCGCACGATGGCTGGCTTGTGCTGGCGGCGTCGGACGGTGAGCGGAGCTTTGTGCTAGAGGGCGAGACCACGGTCACCGCGCAACTGCAAGTCAAGCAAGGGGTTGTCAGCTTGTCGCTGACGCATCGGCCGCGGGCTACGGTGGTGGCTGTGCGGGCGCCGGGGCCTGTCGCGAGCGTGACAGTCGACGGAAAGCTGCTCGAGACAGGTGCGGTTGCCAACGGCCGACTCCAGGGCTACCTGCTGTCCAGCGGGGGCTTGCTGTGGATTGGCCTGCCGGAGGGCGGGGCGGCGACGGTCTCGGTGAAGTAGACCCGATGCAGACACCGATGCAGACACCGATGCACCATCGTTCTACTCATTGAAATTATACAGATTAGCGGCAGGAGAGGCTAGGCACGTCAGCGCCCCCGCAAGATCGGGATAACGGTAGCGGTAGCCGAAACGCTGCAAGGCCTGCCCCTCCGGCGAGGACTCGCTCGCAACGTGCGAGAGTAACCCAAGGCGCGGCCCAACCGGCCAGCGCGGCCGAGCCCAAAGGGCGGGTAGCTCGCGAGGGTCCATCCGCTGCGGGGCGGCGACATCGACGGACCCGCGCCACTGCGCGTCACACATGGCGGCCTCGACAATGCCAAGTAGGTCCTGAAGCGCTATCCAAGGCTGCGGACCCCGCACCTGCGGCAGGGAAGGCTGCAGCCCGGCCCGGTCCGGCACGACCACGCCCACACACAGACAAACGCGGCGAATTGTGTCCGATTGCGGCAGCTCGCGCTGAAGTTGCGGAGGCCATTGGGTCGCGACGACGTGAACAGCGGGGCGCACGGTACGCATCACGTCGTCAAGCCCCTCCGAGTTGTGCCCTTTGCCTGGCTTCGACGCCAGTGCCCGCATATCTAGAACTACATCCGCGGGCTCTAATCGTTGCGTGCCAGCAGGTTCAAGGCCGGTGTAGCGGCAGACGCGATGGCCGGCTGTGCTCAAATACGCCCACACGGCGTCGCCAATCCAACTCCCGCATCCCAGTAGCACAACGCTGCGTCGAGGGACGTGCTCCCACTGCGCGTGCTGCGCCAAGTCGTCGCGGGTGATGCGGTGGCGGTCCACGAACATCCGATGCAGCATCCCGCCCAGCCAGCGGCCGGCGAGCCAACGCCCCACGGGTGGAACGGGAAATTCCCACTCGATACGGTCTACTAATAGGCAACGGTCGGGCCCGTGGGGCTCGAACATGTGCTCGTGGCGCCAGTGCCGCATCGGCCCGCGCACTTGCCGGTCGACGAACTTGCGACCTATCACCGCGTCTTCGTGAATAATATGCCAAAGCGGCTGACCAAAGCCTGGCCGCATCGCCAAGTGTCGCTCTTCGAACGCACCTCGCGACCAGAGCACCTGCAGCCCTGGAGGGGCCAACCGCGTCAGCGCCCCGTCGCGCGCGTGCCAGGCATACGCCACCGCAGCGGTTACCGGCAGTTCTGTGCAGCGCTCGAAAACTGGCATAGACAGATACCTATGATTTTAGATGATTTTGAGGCATTCCAGCCCCCCCTATCTAACCGCGTGCGCGCCGGCAAGCGCAGCCCAAATCGCCACGTGCGCCCAATTCCACCGGGGTTCAAGGGCCTGGACGAGCCATTGGGCGCGCCGCACCAGCCTCGCAGCCAACCAGTCGCCCGCACGGTCGAACTGGGGCACAAGCATATTAACCAACGGCATCGGTAGGACTTTGCCGAAAAAATCGCTCTCGCCGCACAGCGTCAGCACCGCCGAGGTGGCCCAGACGAGCAGACCAAAGCTGAGACCATAGAACAACTTGCCGAGACTCGTCTGCGGAACGGTGGCCGGATCCGTAGCCAAAAGCGTCAGCGCCAGCAGAATGGCCGGCCAGAACGGGTAGACCACATGGTACGCGCCAACGGCCTTGAGACCTAATAAAACCGCGCTTGAAGAAAGGGTAATCAGCACGATGGGCACGCGCAGCTGGGCAATAAGTCCCAGGCCGACGATGAGCGCGAGCATCCAGCGCGGTTCGCTGATCAGGTGGGCAATATCTTGAAAACGCGCAACATTGGGCATGGCAATGCAGGCGGCGCCCACGACCGCGATGCCAAATGCCGACGGGTTAAACACATGGCGACCCTGCCGCTGCAACAGCCACTTTGAAGCGATCGCCAGCGCGATCACGGCGAGGGATAGATGGAACGCACCTGGCGGAAACCAAACGAACAAATTGGTCGAAAGCACGATGGGAACGGGGCCAAAGGTAAGGTCCCACTGGCGACGCAGCGTCAAGCCGAGCAAAGCATCCAGGGCAAACGCGAAGACGAGCTGAATGGCAATCCTGGGAAGTTGTCCATACACTTCGGAGACTTGCGAGGACCAGTAGCCGTAGAGCACCAGCTGAATCAGGGCGGGCAGCAGATGGGTCGGCTTAAAGCGCAAATTCACCCGTTTTTGCTGCCGATTGCGCAGTTGCGAGGCCAGCAGCAGACCCGCCCACGCGACCATGGCGCCGAACGCTGTCCACAGCAGCGGGGCTGGCGATGGCTGACCAACAACAGCGAAGTAGCCTCCAGTATCACGACTTAGGATGCTGGCCGCGCCGGCGTCGAGCGCGACGACCACCGCTGGGTTCGGGTCTAACACTCGAATCTTTAATGCGAACTCACGGCCCAAGCGGTCCCCAGGTGCGGCCATGTCGCGATGCTTGACCACGATTTCGCCCACGCGCTGCTTGGTTTGCACCCGCGACAAGGCAAATGTGACCTGCGCCTGAGCGATCGCGATGTTGCGCCACACAAGCCCGTCGCCGGTCGGCCGGTCGAAGCCGACATCGCCAAGCAGCGCCATCGTACGAGCTTCGCGACCTATTGGAATTGCAATAGTTTCGGAAACACCCTGCAGGGCTGGACCGTGGGAACGCGCACCTACCGGCGGCACACCTACCGGCGGCGCACCCTCCGCCTGGGCCAGGGCGGCGACAAGCACCAACGCCGCACACAGCAACAAGATTGGCGGTGCACGCTTCATGCAGATTCCAGCGCACGGCGTCGATGCGTGCAAGCTGTGACGCCACCGGGCCACGCGCACTACGGTACCCCGCCAAGCGTCCATCGTCAACCCGACACACAAGTGCACCATCGTTCTACTCATTAATATTATTATCTTTTCTATCGCGCACTTCGACTTGAAGCACCCATGGCGGCGCGGGAGGAAACGCCCAGTGCGGAAAGACGACGTAGGCCGCCCGCTTGCCGAGTGCCGCGCGCTGGGCCGCTGCCACTTGTTGCAGGCGCGCATCCGCGCAGGCCCTATCGAACTCTTTGCGCGCCGCACGATAGGCCATCGCCGAAGCGGGCCCAGCTGCGTGCACACGAGCCGGTCGTTTTCGCTTTGGGGGCGGCGACTTAGACACCGCTCCGTCCCCAGGAGCGCGACACGTATCCGGCGCGAGACAATCCACGGCCTCCACCGCAATTTCGTCTGCAATGGCAGACACATGCAGACGCCATTGGTCTTGTGGCAGGTGAGCAAAGCACGGTAGCACCGTAAGCTCCGGCGCCAAGCTCTGGACAAACTCGGCTTCGGCTAGCTTTTCATGCAGATTGCGGTTGCAGAGGGCCCGAGCCGTGCGGTCCAGATGCCGACCCCTCGGCTCGCTCCCGCTCAAGAGCCACCCCGTGCTAGAAGCCCCTTTCCATTCAAGTGGATGCGCCGCAACTCCCGCGCGCACCCCTTGACCCAGCACGTAGCGCAGGCGGCGCACCTGGGCCTCGGGCTCATCCAGAATCGGCACGGCGTGCGGTCGATTTGCCCACACGGGACCGACGCGCCGCAAGCGGTCATTGACTAGCCGGGCAACGGCCGCGTGGAAATGCCCAAGAAACCGGATGAACGTCTTGGGGTCATCGAATCCGTAGATGGCGTGGTAGTGGTTCGACATGAACGTAAATGCATGAATACGAACGTGAAATTTCTTTTGCGACGCTGCCATCGCGCCAAGAATCGCCGCGCGCTGGTCAGAGTCCTCCGGGTCAAACCACCACGCGCCTTCAATCGTCCGCATTGCGACTTCGTGCAGCAAACTCGGGTCGTACCATCGGCGCATCGCATCCCTCAGGTGCGGGCAATGCACGCCCACACTAGGGTGATCGATTCCGCACCAAGTTTTGCCGCGGTTTTCGCCAAAGAAAGTTGGTCTTACCCGGATTACATGGCGCGGGCGCCGACTGTCCCCTTTACTTTCAACGAGTAGAACGATGGTGCATTCGTGATTCGCTAGGGGCAGCGTGATCGCGCGCGCGGGTCACCCCCGGCTTGCTGCGTCCGACCTCGCCCAGCGCTTACTTAGCGGGAGCCGTCGGCGCCGCCGGTCCGCCCGGAGCCACGACACGGTGAGCCTCGAGGTCCGCAATCTTCTGATTCAGCAGCACAAACTCTGCCTGCGTCAGATAGGTGAGCTCGTACACACGGAACACGCCGGCCATCGCCGCGACCAGGCCAAGTAACGCGACGGTAAACGCCGCAGCGATCCAAAGGCCGTGCCGTTCTGGCTTGATGATTGGGTTTTCTACAGACATAGTTCCCTCCGGTAGCGGTGAAACCCGGCGGCGACCGCGCGGACTCCACGGCAATATCTTGCCCGCTGCTTGCCGCACCGTGGGCGAAAGAGCCCGCGCGGCGTGGACGGCTCTCTGCTGTGCAAGAGTCAGGCCAATCGGAAAACAGCGAGTTTTCAGTGCCCTTTTGAGCGCGCACCACTACCCGACGCGCATTGCCAGCATCTCCGCTGGGAATTTTCCGCGATCACCCGCAATCTTCCCACACCGCGCCGCACCATTGCCCGCCGCGCCGTTGCGTGCGCCCTACTCAACACGCTGTGTTGCACGGTTATCTTGCTGTATTTAATCCGTATACTTAGAAAATGAGCGACTCTGCACAGGCCTCGCGGTGCCGGGTGAGGGCGGATGGCGCCCCTTCTAGTCACATGTTTGTCACTGCGGCATTGCGGCCAGTTCAATGTCACCGCGCGGCCGCCTACTCTGGCTACTGCAAGAAGTAGCATAACACTCGTTCGAGCGCCGTGGCCGAGGTCGTGCGGTGCGACTGCATAGGCTCAGCATGCGCGGTTCCAAGCTTGGCAACTAATCGATATTCCTATTGCATTTGTGCCTACCACACCCTGTTCGGAGGGCTCCATGAGCGCCATCGCCCAGCTCCACCCCGTCCACCCCATTCGCGAAATGATCGGCCAGTCAGTAGCCATGCTAAACCTGCGCGTTTTATTGGCTAAAGTCGCCAAGTCGCACGCAACCACCGTGCTGCTCACTGGCGAAAGTGGTACCGGCAAGGACCTGGCCGCTAAGATGCTCCACCAACAAAGCGAGCGGCGCACGCAGCCGTTCTTGACCATCACGTGCACTGCGCTTCAAGAATCGCTGCTCGACAGTGAGCTCTTTGGCCACGAACGAGGCTCTTTCACCGACGCAAAGGCGCAGAAGCGGGGCCTCCTCGAACTCGCCGACGGTGGCACCGTGTTCCTGGACGAAGTGGGCGAAATGTCGCCCGGCATGCAAGCTAAGCTGCTGCGATTTCTAGAGGATCATACTTTTATGCGGGTCGGCGGCGGCCAAGATGTGCGCGTCGATGTTCGGGTCGTCGCAGCCACCCACCGCGACCTGCAAGCGGCCATCGAGGCGGGAACCTTTCGCGAAGACCTGTACTTTCGGCTATGCGCAGTGCCGGTCGAGATTCCACCCTTGCGCGACCGCCACGGCGATATATCTGTATTAACCGACTATTTCCAAATGATCTTTGCTTCTGAGGAGCACCGGGCGATACGGAGCGTTACGAAGGACGCCCTGGCCAAGCTCAATGCCCACCTGTGGCCAGGCAACGTGCGCGAGTTGCGCAACGCGGTAGAACGAGCAGTATTACTTTGCGAAAATACACAGTTAGGACCCGACGACTTCCATCTCATGCAACCCTGCGTGCAGGGCAGGCACACGCAGTTGCCCCACCCCCATCAGGGGCAGACGACCGGCGGCTTGCCAGCGCTGGCGCGGGGCGGCGACCGCGAGCCTGCCGACCGAACGCTGTACGCGGTCGAACAGCCGCGCGACCATTTGCTCGAACTGCCGATGCAAGGTCTTGATATGGCGTCGCTTGAGCAAGATTTGGTGGTGCAGGCGATGCAGCGTACCCATGGCAACCAGGCGCTCGCCGCAGAACTCCTGGGCATGACCCGCGACCAGATGCGCTACCGGGTGGCCAAGCTGCGCGATATAGGCCTGTATTCAGAGGGGAATTAACTGTTATACCGACCAAAGGACGCCACAGTTTCCGAGAATGCGGCGGGCTAAGTGGCGTGCCGAGCCACAATCAGCGCGCGCCGGGGCGTCACTTCCCGGGCACAGAAGTAACCGAATTCAACCTGATAGCCAGCCTCAGCCAGCACCTGTGCCCGGTCGAGCACCAGCCACGACTCGAGCGGCGCACGAAACAGCCCGCGCAACAGGTCGCGCCGCCGAACCTGCTCAAAGCGTTGCCAGCCCAAGAGCTCGTAGGCACTAAATTGAGTATTATTAGGAATTTGCAAGCCATCCTGCGCCGCCAAACGCCGACAGAACTCGGCGAACTCCAGGCGCAGCCACGGCCGCGGAAACGGCGGCAGCGTGCGGTACTGGTCAACCCCCGTCACGTCGCGCTGCAGCAGGTCGAGCGCCAGTCGCCAAGCCTGCTCGCAGTGGGCGCGCGAAATGTCAGTACCATTGGCCACTTGTGGATCGCGATGCAGCAGGTCGAGGTCGCTGGCCGTCAGCTGCAGCTGGGCCTTACGCCCATGAGCAGAAAGGGCAAAACCGGTCGCAGCTGTAGCCAGATTGTAGCAGCACGGCGCCAGCGCCAGACCGGCCACATGCCGCGAAGTCGCCGCCGCCAACAGGGCCGCGTGCAGGTCGCCACACGCGTGCAGCGCCACAACAATCTGTTGCGGATTCAGCCTATTCGGCACATCTTCGCCCAGCACATCGCACGCTACAAACCGGGCCGGCAGACCCAGGTGATCGCAGGCTTTTTGCCCGGCCGCCACCAGCTGTTCGTCGCGCTCAAGGGCGGTAAGCTGGCCCCCCGTCTGGCGAATCAGCGTGCGACCCAGGTGGCCCTTACCCGCGCACCAGTCAACCACCTCGCCGCCGGCAAAGGGCAGGCGCGGCAGCACCGCGGCACAAAAGTGCTCGATTTGCTTGACCTTGCGCCCTGGCATCCCCCGCGCGGCATGGGCTCCCAGCGGCGTTGGCGCAGTGTTCGTCCAGTCGGGCAGCGCACTTGCAGCAGCCAGTTCGCGCGCAAGCTCTTGCAACCACTGCGGACTGCCGCCCAGCCATGCCTGCTTGGGGGCGCTCAGTGCCGCCTCGGGCAGCCCGTCGAGCCACGCCGCCAGCTCGGGGTGCTCGCGTTGCCACGGCAGCTCAAGCTGGGTAAAAGGCTGCGGCCGCCAAAGGTTAGCGTGCTGACGCAGCAGATGGCCAAGTGTATCGAGCTGCTGGGTCAGGGCGGTCATGCCGGCAGGGTCCGTGGCGCAAGGCGCGCGTCGCAGCGTAGTAACCGCGGCCCCGCTTGACAACAGTTGCACGCTTGCGCAATAATGCAAACGTTGCATCAAGGGGCGCCACACCGGAGGATCATGTCGCACAACTGCTGCTCGCTGCCGCCCATGCCCCGCTCGGTCGAAGATTTGCGCAAGCTTTCTGATGTCTTGCAGACCCTTGGCGACCCGCAGCGGCTGTGGCTGGTCTGTAGCCTGGCGGCGCGCCGCGAACCGGTGACGCTGACGCAGGCCTCTGCCTGTTGCGGCGTACATTTATCTGGTGTTTCTAGGCACTTGAGCCGCCTTGTCGACGCGGGTCTGGTCGACGCGCGCAAAGACGGCCGGCGAGTGCTGCATACCCTGCGCCGCCGAGCGCTGGTGCAGCTTTTGCGCGAAACCGCCGATTGGATCGAAGGCGGCGCGCCGTGCTGCATCGCACAACCAAAGGAGAATCCATGACTTTGCCCGAAAATGCTTCGCAAGATCCCGTGCACCGCTTGGTGGCCGAACAGTACGCCGCGGCGCTAGAACGCGCACAAAAACGCCAAGGTGCCGGCTGTTGTGGCGGTTCGAGTGCGTGTGGCGCCTCGGCGGCGTTGGCCGGCTACGAAGCGCCCAGCGAGGGTGCCGAGCAGGCGGCAGCGGCGTCGTTTGGCTGTGGCAATCCCCTGTCGTTTGCCGAAGTTCTGCCCGGTCAGACCGTAATCGACCTGGGCTCGGGCGCGGGCTACGACCTGCTGCTTGCGGCGCAAAAAGTGGGGCCCGAGGGGCGCGTCATCGGCATCGACATGACCGACGCCATGCTCGAAGCGGCCCGCAACCACGCCAAGGCCGCGGGTGCCCATCAAGTGCAACTGCGCAAAGGGCTTATCGAAGCCATGCCGGTCGCGGCCGAGCAGGCCGACTGGGTCATCAGCAATTGCGTCATCAACCTGAGCCCCGATAAGCCCAAAGTTTTTGCCGAGATCGCTCGCGTGCTCAAGACCGGCGGCCAGTTCCGCATTTCGGACATTGTGGCCGAAGATCTGCCCGCGTGGCTCAAAGCTAGCCCCATCGCTTACGCCGCGTGCGTGGCCGGCGCGCTGCCCGAGTCCTTGTATTTGCAAGGTTTACGTGATGCCGGCTTGGTCGATGTGGCCGTGGTCTCGCGGCTGGTGTACGACCCCGAGCAGATCCGCGCGCTGGTCGAGACCGATTTTGCTGACGCGGGCCTAGAGCCAACGCTGTGGAACAGCCTGATTGGCCAGGTGTCGGGCAAGGTTGCGAGCGTTACGGTCACGGGGCGCAAGCCGGAGGCGGCGGGCTGTGGCTGTGCGCCGGGCTGCTGCTAAGGCGGGCGACTTAGGGCGCGGGCCGGGCGAACCAGCCGGTCTGCCACCCCTGTGCCGACGGAGCGCCGCGCAGGCTAGGGGTGCTCAAGGCGCTGCTAGTGTTAAAGAAGTCGATGCCGCCGTTGCGCTCGCACGCCAGCAGGCCGCCGACCAAGTGCTTGGCTTTCAGACACGACCAAGCCGACTGACCGTCATGCACGGGCCAGGCGACGTCGTTGTCCGCGCAAGACAGCACATCGCCAGACAGGTTGCACACGTTGGGATAGCCAAATAGCTCTGCTTGTTTAGGTAGTTGCAGTGCCAGCCAGCCCTGGGGGCCACGCCGCCACAACCAAGCCCGCCGCAGGTGATGCCGCGAGCCGGTCAGCACAAACGCGTCTTCGCTAATGGCAAAAATAGTTCGCGTTTCAAGCTCTTTGGCCCCTACCGGCAGCGCAATCCGCTCTGGCGGCCCCGCCACCGGCAGAATCGACACCGCCGCATCGCTGGCCGTCGCCCACGCGCCACGCGTCCCCAGCCAAGTACCCAAACGCGGCGAGGCCGGTAGCGCTTTCTCGGCCATCACATCGTACCGCAGCGGCCGCTCGTCGCTCGGCACGGCAAAGTAGTGGTGGTCCAGCGACCATTGCGGGCTGTCGGCGACATGCAGCAGGTGCCGCCCGAGCCCAAGCCCGTCCGGAGAAAGTCGATACATACTATGCTCTTGCAAGCCAATTGCCCCACCTTGCGGGTCGAGCACGACCTCTGCCCAGCCGCAGTAGGGCCGCGCCAGGTCGAGCGTCCGCTTGCCGGTCTGCAGGTTCCACACGCCCGCCTCCACCCCCGTTGCGAGCAAGTAGCGGCTCGTGGGATCGACGGTCACAGACGCGGTGCGCAGGCGCAGAACTATCGACAAATCGCTCTGTTTGCGCACCACCGTCCGCCCCGCGCCGCGGCCGTCGATTAGAACGACCCAAGGCCCCACCAGCTGCGGATCGCCCCTTACCGGGCCTTCGCCATCTTCGACGAGCGGCGCCGGCTCGTGGCGTTCCTGTTCTTCTAGGCGCGTGAAGATCGACGCGATGGCCCTGTCGTTGCTCGGCTCGTTGTCGGCCTTTTGCCGCGCGGCAATGGGCGCCAGCACGGGGTCGACCTGCCCTGGCAACAGCGCGCGACCTGTCAGCAAATCGACAACGTCGCCGTGCCGGAGCACCACCTGCTTGCCACGCAGCGCCGCCGCCTCTTCGAGCAAGTTGGCAGGATCATGGCCCCGCAGCACGAGCCGCAGCGTCGTCGCGTCGCGCAGCTGAAACGCCGTGCCCAGTCGCACCAGCACGGTCGGCTGCCCGGTCGCCCAGAGCAGACCTTTTGATTTCTTGGTCGTATCTTCGTTGTCGTCGTCGTTGGCAATCCGCAGAGTGGGCCTGCCTTGGTCGACCAGCTCGGTACAGGCCAGCGCAAGGCCAGTCGCCGGCTCGTACGTACACAGGCGCTGCTGTTCGCCCAGCGTGGCCAGGTACTTGCCGTCGAACGAAAACGCCGCGACGTCGGGCGTACAGCTGTGATCGATGGGCAGTGCCCGGGCGTGCACGGCGTCGATCACTTGTTGCGACGTAGGCTTAGACCCCTTTGGCAGCGTAAGAGGCTGCGCCGGCTTGTCGGGGTGCCACAGCAGCAGCTCTTGGCCGCGCCGCACCACTGGGCCATCGGCGTCGCAGGCTGTGCCCACAATCTCGGTCTGCCAAACTCCGCCCGCAAGCCGCAGCGCCGTACAATCCGTTTGCAAAATCCGCACGGTGCCGTCGTCGGCCGCACCCAGGCGATGCAC
>CAISBR010000174.1 GCA_903883645.1 uncultured Myxococcales bacterium
CGCGTGCCCATCTCCGACGCGTGCAGCGGCACATAGTGGATAGTGGCCTGAAAACCGCGTCCGACCAAGTACTCGCGCAGCGCATCGCCCTGCGTGCCCGTCTGCGCCAACAAGAAGAAGCAGTGTCCGTTGGCCTTGCTACCTGCCGGCACTTGCGCAAGTTGCAGCTTGCCGACCGCGGCCAAAGGCGCCAACAACTCGGTGTACCGCTGCCATTGACTCAGGCGCAACGCGGTGTTGTCAGCCAAGGCCTCGAGCTGGGCGAGCAGAAACGCCGCCTGCAGCTCGGTCATGTAGAAGCTCGATCCCAAATCGACCCAGCTGTACTTGTCGACCAAGCCCTTGAACATCCTTTGGCGATTGGTGCCCCGCTCCCAGATGATCTCGGCCCGCTCAAGCAGCGCGGGGTCGTTGATAAGCAGCGCACCACCCAGACCGCAATGCACATTTTTGGTCTCGTGGAACGACAGCGTGCCCAGCGTGCCCCAAGTGCCGAGGTGCCGGGCATCGCGCCAAGCGTCGAGCCCCTGGGCGGCATCTTCAACAATCTTCAGCCCGTGTTGCGTGGCAAGCTGCTGCAGGGCAACCATGTCGCAGCTCAGGCCCGCGTAATGCACCGGCACCACGACCTTGCTCCGCGGAGTTAGCCGGCGCCGCACATCCGCCAGATCCAGCGTCATGGTCGCGGGATCGATCTCGCAAAACACGAGCTTCGCACCCGCGCGCAAGAACGCCGTGGCCGTGCTCACAAAGGTAAACGAGGGTAGCAGCACCTCGTCGCCCGGCTGCAGGTCGCTCAGCAGCGCCGCCATCTCGAGCGCGCCGGTGCACGAATGCGTCATCAGCACGTGCGGGCAGCCTGTATGCTGCTCGAGCCAAGCCTGTACGCGTTTGCCAAAGGGCCCATTGCCCGCAAAACTGCCGCCGGCCAGCACTTCGGCCAGATAGCCCTGCTCGCGACCAGTCAAGAAAGGTTCATGAAAACGCAACATACGATGCCTGTCAGTGCGCAACCAAGGTCACGGAAGGTGGGGCTCACGCCACGTTCGCTCGGCCACTAGGTATTGGGGGCGCCCCAGCGTGCTGCCGTAGAGTCGGCCCAGGTACTCGCCCAGCAGCCCCAGTGCGAGAAGTTGCACGCCGCCCAGCAGCGTGACGGCGAGCCCCAAGAACGCAAACCCGGGCACCGCCGAGCCGTGCAGCAGCCAAGTCAGCAACACATAGCCAGACAGCGCAAAGGCCCCGAACATGGCGGCCAGGCCGGCCCAAGTGGCCAAGCGCAGCGGCGCAACCGAGAAGCCAAGCACCACATCACCCATTAATTTCATTAACTTACTAAGCGTATAGCCCGAAGTGCCGGCACGGCGCGGGGCGTGGGCACAGGCCAGGGCGCGCACGGGAAGCGCCGACCAGCTAAGCAGCACGTCGATCGCGACCATGGCGGAACGATAATCGGCAAAGGCCTCGCGCGCCTGGGTTGGAAAGGCCCTAAATGCACTCATGTTACGGCCAAAATCGACGCCCAGGTAGCCCGCCAAGAAGCGCTTGAGCAAGCGCGTCGACAAGTTACGAAAACCGCCGTGGTGCAGCTCGGCCGATACGCCGTAGACCAGCGCCCCTTCGGCCTCGCACAGGTCGATCAAGGCGGGCAGATCGGCCGGATTGTGCTGCAGATCTTCGTCCATGGTCACCACAGTGCGGCCGCGCGCCAGGCGAATGCCACACAGCAGCGCGGGATGCTGACCGTAATTGCGCCGAAACAGCAGCGCGCGCACCCGCGGATTTTCTGCTGCCAGCGCCTGCACTTGCGCCCACGAGGCGTCGCGCGGACGGTCGCACACAAACAGCAACTCCCAGTCGCGCCCCTCAAGCGCCGCAGCCAAGCCGTGGGCCAGTTCAGCAACGGTCGCCTCGCCGCCGTACACCGGTACGACAACGCTGACATCGCACGCGACCGCGCCGGTCACCCGCGCAACCCCATCGCTTGGTCACGGCTCGCCCCGTCGAGAATCCGCTGCAAGTACGCACGATAAGGCCCGTCTGGAGTCGCCGCGACGCACGCAGCCAGGCCCACTTGGTCCAAGAAGCCCATGTGGAACGCCGCCTCTTCGGGCGAGCCCACGAACAGGCCCTGTCGCGTCTCGAGCGTGTGCACGAAATTCGAAGCCTCGAGCAGACTTTCGGGCGTACCCGTGTCGAGCCAAGCAATGCCGCGCCCCATGGGCATCACAGTCAGATGGCCGCGATCGAGGAAACGCCGATTCAGGTCCGTGATTTCGAGCTCGCCGCGCGCCGAGGGAGTTACGCGATCCGCCTCTGCAGCTGCGCCAGGCCCGTAAAGGTATAGCCCGGGAACTGCCCAATTCGACTTAGGAATCTTGGGCTTCTCTTCGAGCGATCGCGCCTTGCCATCGGGCCCGAACTCGACCACACCGTACTCGCCCGGATTGTGCACGTGGTAGGCGAACACCGTGGCGCCATCGCCGTTGCTGGCCATGGCCGCGCGCAAAAAGTCGAGGCGGCCGTAGATTAGGTTATCGCCCAGCATCAAGAACACGGAGTCGTTGCCGATAAATTCGCGACCAATTTGAAGGGCTTGCGCAATACCCTTGGGCTCAGGCTGAACCGCATACTGTAGCGAAATGCCCCAACGCCGGCCATCGCCGAGCAGCGACTCGAAGCGGCCAATGTCTTCGGGCGACGAGATAATCAGCACCTCGCGCACCCCCGCCACCAGCAACGTGGTCAGCGGATAGTAGATCATCGGCTTGTTGTAGATGGGCTGCAGCTGCTTGCTGGCCACCTGCGTCACCGGATAGAGGCGCGTACCCTTGCCACCGGCCAGCAATATCCCTTTGAAATGACTCATCTACTGTCCTTGCGCAGTGGACCGGGCCAAAGGGCCACCGTCCTAGGCTGCCGAAGAATAGGCGACACCCGGAGCCCTGTCTAGGAGGACCGAAACCGCCGCAACCGCGCTCACTTTCGAACTCTAGTCGATGGTCGGCGCGACCTTGGCGCGGTCTGGCGAATCCGACTTTAGAGCCTGCGATGTGGCGCGCCAAGCCAAGCCAAGTGATGTAGTTTCGAGTATTTTGGCGAGCGGGCTCTGGCCCAACGGATCGCTCAGGTGGTGCAACACCGCAGCCAGACTGCGCTTGGCGGCATCCCGCTTGCGCGGCGAGGTATGCGGGTCAGGCGGCAGCAGCGTGCCCTGGGCGGCCTTGAGCGACTCTTCGGCGCCGCGCACCAAGAAGTGTAGGCGATTGAACAGGTTCGCCTCGCTCACATTGTGGTCCATATCGATGAAAAGCACGTTGATGGTCGGGTGCAGCTCGCGCAAACGCTTCTCGATACCCTTGGCCACCACCTGGTTGGCAATGCAGCCAAACGGCTGAACACACAGGATATTATCGGCACCGCGCTGCGCCAGCTCGATCATCTCGCCGGTGAGCAGCCAGCCCTCGCCGTACTGATTGCTCAGCGCCACGATGGGCCGCGCCGCCTCGGCCAGCTCGCGCGGTCGCGAAAGAGGCACAGCATGCGGATAGACCTCAAGTACCTTGTTGATACGCTTGATCAATCGGTCGGTCTGATCGTCGAGCAGGTGCGAGGCGAGCCACTTGATATCGAGCGGAGCCAAGCCCATCTCGGTATCGGCCTGCAAGTTGATGACACTTTGGATAAAGAAGGTGGTCACATTGGGCACGACCGTCTCGACGCCGCGGTCGGCCAGCCAGCGCACCACACTGCCGTTGCCGTAATCGCAGTATTTTACGTAGATTTCGCCCACCATGCCGATCTTGGGCAGGAGCCCGGTCTTGGCAGGAAGCGCCGCAAAGGCCCGCGCCGCCTCGCCAATCAGCGCCAGAGCCCGCTTGTGCGAGCGATCGCTGGTGGCCACCCACTTGTCGACAAACTGCTGCGCCAGCCGGCTCGCCGCGCCCTTTTCGAGCTCGCGCGGCAGCATCGTCCGCTCGAGCATGGCCAGTACATCCGCGACTAGAATCGAGAAAATTCCGCGCGTGGCCAGCCGCAGCCGGTCGAGCACAAAGCCCGGCTGGTGGTGCAAACTCGCGTCGTCCATGTGCAGCGTCACCACGGGCACATCGGGATAGCCCGCGTTAATCAAGGCTTTTCCAAGGAGGCTCGCGTAGCAGCTAGCGCGACACTGGCCGCCCGTCTGCGAGATCACCACGCCGACGCGGTCGCCAAACTGCCCAGATTGCAAGCCCAAAAGCACGTCGCCAGCCACCAAGATCGCCGGATAGCAGACCTCGTTGTTCACATACTTCAGCCCCAGCGCGCGACTTTCTTCGCTCGGCGGCGGCAGAATCTTTAGCCGATAGCCTTGATCCGCAAAGGCATCCTCGGTGAACTTGTCGAGCATCGGGAACCAGCTGGGCCCAATCAGCAGCCGATCGCGGTCGGCATCGGTAAAGGGCGGCGGCGCCGCGCGCTCCTCTAGTTGGGTCGCGCGCAGACCACGGATCGCCAAAGTCTCGATAAGAGTGCGCAATCGCAAGCGAATTGAACCTGGACTCGCCGTCTCGTCGACGCGCACCACTGTCAGCTTCTTGCCCGACTGCTTCAGAATCGCCGCCATCTCGTCGCTAGCCATCGCATCGGGCCCACAACCAAACGAGTTGATCTGCACGACTTCGATGTGCTCGTGCTGCGCCGCGTAACGCACCGCGTGGTACAGACGATTAGGAAACGCCCACTGCGTCAGCACTTGCAGGCCATCGAGCGGCCCATCGGTCGGCACCATCTCGGTGGTGATGACGTCGACACCCAGCTCGCTCAGCATCTCGGGGATGCCGTGGTTGATGTAGCGGTCGAGGTGATAGGGCCGACCCGCAAGCAAAATCACGCGCCGACCCGCGGCCTTAGCAGCCTGCACGAGCTGCTCGCCCTCGCGCTGTTGGGCGGTGCGCACGCGACCCAGTTCGGCCAGCGCCGCCTCAAAGGCATGGGCAAAGTTGTCTTTCTTGGCGCCCAGGTCCTTGACCGCGCTCCACACACCCTTGGCCAGCAACTCTTTGTTTGCAAAGGTAAGTACCGGCGAGTGCAGGTCGATGCCGTAGGTGCGCTTGGGGTCGATCGACGAGCGAATCACTTCGGGATAGCCGGTGACAATCGGGCAGTTAAAGCTTGAAAGTGCTTTACCTTCGGGCAGTTCGTAGACCACCTGCGGATAAAAGATCGCATCGACCTTGCGCTCGACCAAGTCAAGCACATGCCCGTGCACCATCTTGGCCGGTAAGCACAAGCTATCGCTCATGATTGTGCCGATGCCCTTGTTGTACAGCCGCACGGTCGACGGCGACGACAACTCGACCTCGAACCCCAATTCGCTGAGCAGCGTGCGCCAAAACGGCAAGCTTTCGAACAGGTTCAGAGCCCTGGGCAGGCCCACCTTGGTGCGCGTGCCGGTCGGCTTGGGCTCCGTCTTGGCCGTAAACACGAGCTCTTCGCGGCGCTTGGCCAGGTTCACGCCGTGCGGCACCTGCTTGCCGCGGTTACTCTGCATGCGCTCGCAGCGGTTGCCCGAAAAATAGGTGCGCTTGCTGCCAAACCGCAGGCGAGTGATGTGGCACAAATTCTCGCAACCTTGGCAAACAAAGTCGTTTTTTGTGCAAAGACCGATCTCTGCTGCGCCGCGAAGGTCGAGCCCCGCACCGCTGCGGTCGCGCGCCAGCTGCCCCAGCGCCGAGTGGTCCATCGCCACGAGCGCCGCGCCCCAAGCACCAATTACGCCTGCGATATCTGGGCATATTACCCGTTTGCCACTGAGCACCTCAAAAGCGCGCTGGATCGCCGGATTCAAGAAGGTGCCGCCCTGCACCACGATGGTCGGGCCCATCACATCCATGTCATGAATTCGCAACACTTTTTCTAGGCAGTTGCGAATCACCGAGTAGGCCAGCCCCGCGGCGATGTCGCCTACCGGCGCACCCTCGCGCAAGAACTGCTTCACGCGCGAATTCATGAACACGGTGCAGCGCGAACCCAGCTTGCACGGCGCTTGCGAGTCGCACGCCTGCTCGGCGAAATCGGCGACCGTCATGCCCAGAACTTCGGCAAACGTCTGCAGAAAACTGCCGCAGCCCGACGAGCACGCCTCGTTAATCTCGATGTTGGCGATCTCGCCCTGGTCGATGTACATGGCCTTCATGTCTTGGCCGCCGATGTCGAGCACAAAGCTGACGTCGGGCGCTACCTCGCGGGCTGCGCGCAAATGCGCAATCGTCTCAACGAGTCCAAGGTCTAGGCCAAAAACGTTGCGCACCAGGTCTTCGCCGTAGCCCGTGGCAGCACTGCCCACGATGCGCGGGAAACTACCTGCATCTTCAAGCTGTTGCGCCAGCTGCCGCAGACCGCGCTGCACCGCGCCCACCGGATCGCCGTGGTTGAACGCGTAATTCTCGAGCGCAATTCGGCCCTTGGCATCGATCAGCACCATCTTGGTGGTCGTCGAGCCCGAGTCGATGCCCAAGAAGCACGGCTGATCGGTCAGGCTCTGCAGGTTGACCCGGTCAATTGTAGTAAAGCGTGTCGATTTCCACTGTTGCAGATGCTGCGCGTCGCGAAACAGCGGGCGCTCGCGGTTGCTCACCAGGGTCGTGTCGACCACGTCGGTAAAGAGTCGCTCGACCAGGGTCGCGAGCTGCACCCGATGTCCATCGCCCTCGGGCGACAGCGCCGACCCAAGTGCTGAAAACAACTCAGCATGTTCAACATCAACCACATCGGCGGTGGTAAAGCCAAAGCGCTCGACAGTAGCCTGGCGCAGACTGGGCAAGAAGGTCAACGGCCCGCCGCTCATCAGTAATTTGGCTCGAGGCGTGGTAGCGCGCGCCAGGGCATTCACCGTCTGCAAGGCGACTGCGTGCAGCACCGACGCGGCAATATCCGTCTTGGGTACCGAGCGCGAC
>CAISBR010000175.1 GCA_903883645.1 uncultured Myxococcales bacterium
CAGCTGTAAGCGCAGCAGGCTGACGGATCTCCGCCGCCTGTAGCAGTTCGAGTGACTTCGACAAAGCGTCGAGTTTAGCGCCGGCCTCTTCGGCTGAAATTCTCAGCACAGTAAGCGCCGGAGGCTCAGGTTGCTTGCGTGTCATTCGGAGTACCTCTTATCGGCCAATGCGGCCAGTCTGATCTTCATGGCCAGCGGAACGGGACGTCACAAGCGCTGCGGATCCCGGCGCACGCCCAGGTTCAAAGCGGCGAGTCGATCTGCCATGAGCGCCACATCTTGCGACGATGGAACTGCCGAAGCAGATTCAATAATCTCAGCCAGCACCGAACTCTCGAAGTCGTCGACGACATAGAACAAGTATGGTTTGGCGAGAACGTTGGCCGAATCGAGCTTGCCGTTCAGTGCCCCAACTGCCGCCGCGATCCGCCCGTCAGTGTGCCAGTCACTCAGGACTCCGCTGGCTGCGCTTGCGTGCGCTAACCTAATGATACATTGGCAGAATCGTCCATAAGCAGTCACCGCAACCCAGACGCGATCACCTACAACTGGCCGATATTGCTCGACAGCTTTGACCTGGTCTGTTCTGTCCAGGGCGTCCTGCGGCGCGAGTTGCTTCAACTGCTCACGTTGCGGCATATCTAGCGCCCCGTCGCGGTCGACTACCTGGTTGTCCAGCCAGTTCTGGAACGGCGCCGTATGCCGGCGCAGTTCGAGCACCGCTGCCCACGTGCAATCCAACCCCCGAAGCCGCAGGTCGTGGAGCGCTTTCTGCCCAGCCGTTAGGATCGCCACCCCGGTATCGGTGCCAAGTCGGTCCGCGGCGAGTTCTGCTTTGAACTTCTCCAGGGTTTGAGAATGAGTGACGGCAAGCCGTGCTAGTTCGAGCGAGTTGTCACGGGACAGATTCGCTTGAAGTGCGGCGAGCGCTTCCGCGTTACCCCTGTTCAACGCAGCCAACTCGCGCTGGGCCTCTTTGGCCAGCCGTAGCTCAAGCAATTTGATTTGGTTTGCACTGAGCCAGCCGATAAGGGCTCCAACGACCGAGGACGCCGCCAGCGAACTGCCGATCGCTAAAACAACGTCCCCGCTCGACACTTGGCACCCTCCAACGGCCGCGATAAGTGTTCGCCGGCCGCACGTCTTTGCGAATTCCGACCCCAATTCCGACCCCGGGAGAATCCGACCCGAAGCACTGGGCTGCAACTGTATGATTTTCTTGGAGCCAACACCGGGACTTGAACCCGGGACCTGCTGATTACGAATCAGCTGCTCTACCAACTGAGCTATGTTGGCGACCTAACCGGGCAGCAGCCTCTCGGCCCGCCATCCAGCGCGCGGCAGTCTACGCAACCCGCGACGCCGCTGCAAGCACCCTGCGCGCTACTTCCCCACGTACTTCAGCTGCACCAGGAACGGATAGGCACAAAGCGTCAAGAAATCAGCCAGTTTCACCGCCATCGACCACTCGCTAAACAGCACGGCCGCCTCCTCATACCGCCCACTCGCAAAGCGCTGCTCGCCCAACTCGTTGCGCATATTCAGCATTTCGTCGTGTAATACTTGCCGAAATAGCTCACCATCGACCAGCCGCCCATCGACCAGCTTCGCCCGATGCCAGACCCACTGCCACACCTGCGTGCGCGAAATCTCTGCCGTCGCCGCGTCTTCCATCAGATGATACAGGGGCACGCAGCCGTTACCCCGCAGCCACGCCTCCAAGTACTGCACGCCTACCCGAATATTCTCGCGCAGCCCCTCTTCGCTCCGCTCGCCCGCAGGAACAGCAAGCAGTTCAGCCACTTGTACCGGCGCCGCATCGAACACCCCCTCGATCTGATTCGCCGCCGGCATGTGCTCGTCAAAGATCGCCATCGCAATCGGCACCAGCGCGGGGTGCGCCACCCACGTGCCATCGTGCCCGGCCAGCACCTCGCGCAACTTATCGGCCCGCACCTTCGTCAGCGCCGCCTCGTTCGCCGCCGCATCGCCCTTTATCGGAATCTGCGCCGCCATCCCGCCCATCGCATGAATGCCGCGCCGGTGGCAGATCTGAATGAGCCGCCGCGCATAGCCCGCCATGTTCGGCTGCGTCATGGTCATCTGGCGCCGGTCGGGCGTCACGCACTCCGCATGGGCACGCAGAGTCTTGATATAACTAAAGATATAATCCCACCGCCCGCAGTTCAGGCCGGCCGAGTGCTCGCGCAGCTCCCACAGGATCTCGTCCATCTCAAACGCGGCCGGCAGCGTCTCGATCAGCACGGTCGCCCGAATCGTGCCCACGGGCAACCCTATCCAAGCCTGCGCAAATACAAAGATATCGTTCCACAGCCGCGCTTCTAAATGCGACTGCAGCTTTGGCAGGTAGAAGTACGGCCCCGAGCCACGCGCCACCAGCTCGACCGCGTTGTGGTAGAAAAACAGCCCAAAATCGAGCAGCGCACCCACGATCGGCTCGCCATCTTGCAGCACATGGCTCTCGGGCAGGTGCCAGCCGCGCGGTCGGACCATCAGCGTCGCCGTGTGCTCGTGCAATCGATACGTTTTCTCGTGGGTTTTCAGCTCGATCGTGCGCCGCACCGCGTCGTACAGGCTCTGCTGCCCGTCGATCAGGTTGGCCCAGGTCGGGGCAGTGGCGTCCTCAAAGTCGGCCATGAACACTTTTGCACCCGAATTCAGTGCATTAATCACCATCTTACGGTCAACGGGCCCCGTAATCTCGACCCGGCGATCGCGCAGGTCCGGCACAATGGGCGCAACCTGCCACGCCGCCTCGCGAATGTGCTCGGTCTCGGCCAAGAACGCCGGCAGTTCTCCGCGATCAAAGCGCGCCTGGCGATCGACCCGCGCCGCCAACAGTGCGTTGCGAAGTGGCCGAAATCGGCGATTCAGCGCGGCTACAAAAGCCAAGGCGCCCTGCGTCAAAATGCTGGCGTCAGACGGCTGAGCATGGCCCAGCAAAACAAGGTCGTGGTGCTCCGAACGCATCGACATAACGAGCCTTTTTGGGTGACCGCCGCGCACTCCCCGCTGAGCCTGCGGCGCCACCCGCCCGGGCAGATGCAAAGGCCCGCCCGGCCGCGTCAGGGTAGCACAATTGACGCACTGCGGCATCCTGCTCGCCATCTTGCAAGACAGCTTGGCAGGCGGCGGCGCTGTCGCTATCGTGTCGGCAGCCTGGATGGAGGGCCCGATGCGCACTACTTTCTCAATCCCCTTTGTACTTTTAACTGCCGCCCTGCTGTACGGCTGCTCAGGCGACGACGGCAGCGCCAAAGCGACCGCCACCGCCGGCGCCGACGCAAGTGCCCAAGATGCTAGCAAGTTAGACGGTGCCTACCTCGACGACGCGAGCGGCACCGGCCTCGACGCGGCAAACGACAGCGCACTCGCCGATTCTTTAGTTGATACAGGCAGTTTGCCCGATGCGCCAGCCGATTCGACCTCGAGCGACACCCTACCGCCCGACGCAGTCAAAGCGGAGACCGCGCCCGATCCCACCGCCGCCCTCCTCGGCTGCCTTACCAAGAACTGCATGACCGAGCTCACCGGCTGCTTCAAAGACAAGGATTGCCAAGCCGCCATCGGTTGTTTGGCCGGCTGCAACGGCGACTGGACCTGCATGGCCGGCTGCGGCAGCGGCTTGTCGCCCACGGCCCAGAGCGATCTGACCACCGTGGCCACGTGCGCGGGCTCCAAGGGCTGTGTCAACATCCTTGGAATGAATAAGGATTGTGGCAACGGCAAGTGCGACCTGGGCGAGCAGTTCACCTGCCAGCAAGACTGCGGCGGCGGCTCGACCTGCGGCGACGGCAAGTGCGATCTGGGCGAAAAGCTTACATGCGCCAAGGACTGCGGCCCGGCCGCCCCCACCTGCGGCGACGGCAAGTGCGACGATCCGCTCGAAAACCCCTTTGTTTGCGCCAAGGACTGCCCTGCCCCCACCTGCGGCGACAAGACCTGCACCACGCCGTACGAGTCGAGCGTCAACTGCCCGGATGACTGCCCCGTGACAAGCCCGTGCGGCGACGGCAAGTGCGATGCAACCTACGAAAATTCCTTCATTTGCCCCAAAGACTGCGCCGCGCCGGTGTGTGGCGACAACAAGTGCGACTTCCCCTACGAAACCGGCCTCAGCTGCGACAAAGACTGCGGCCCCACTACGGCGGCGTGCGGCGACGGCAAGTGCGACAGCCCCACAGAAAACCCCATGACCTGCAAGGCAGATTGCCCCATCCCGGTCTGCGGCAACGGCCTGTGCGATCTACCCTTTGAGGCCACGCTCACCTGCCCCGCCGACTGCGGCAGCCTGCCCAGCAGCGGCACTTGCGGCGACAACACGTGCACCGCGCCCCTAGAAAACGCCTATACGTGCAGCAAAGACTGCCCCGCGCCCAAATGCGGCGACAAGCTCTGCGACCCCTTGTTCGAAAACCAGTACACATGCGCCGCCGACTGCCTAACCGCCACCGGCAAGCCGATTACGGGCGGCAGCGCCACGGTGTGCGTCGCCCAGAACTGCAGCCAAGAAAGCCTAGCGTGCGCGGGCGATTGGCAGGCGTGCTTGTCGGCCGGCATGTGCGTCGGCGGCTGCAAAGACATGAGCTGCGTCGACAACTGCGGCGCCAAGCTGACCGGCGACTCCCTAAAGAAATTCACGGCACTACGCGATTGCGTCGCCGCCAAGTGCACCTAATCGGGCGAGCCCAGCTGCGTCTGCTTTGCGAGGTTGCCATGTCGCTCATGCACCGCCTGACCCTATTTTGCACTGTACTTCTAGCTAGCTGGAGCACATTTGCCCATGCCGATCCGCGCCGTCTCACCGATGTGCGGGCGGTGGTGGTGCGGCACTCCGGCCATCGCGCCGTGGTCGAGGGGGCCGGCGTGGCCAAGTGGCAGCCGCACGTGCCGCTGTGGTGTTTTGAACCCCGGGGCGAAGAACTGGGGCTGTTGCTTTTCCACGCCGAAGTCGTAAGTGTTTTGGGCACTTCGGCGGCGATCGAGGTGGTCGGCGACGAGGCTGATTTGCTGCGCGAGGGCTCGGTGTGCGAGCCGCGCTGGATCGCTGAAGCCCGCGCTTTTCATCAAGTTCCGGCCAGTGATGCCGAAAAGGCCGCAGACAAGGCTGCGAGCGACAAGCCGGCGGAGATCCCCGTGCGCGCCCGCCATCGGCCGCCGAATAACGCGCCGTGGGGCAAGCCGATTTGGCTCGAAGCGGTGCTCGAGGGGCCGGCCGACAAGCTGTTCGCGCTGTGGCGTCCGGGGCAAGTGGGGCCGTACCAAGAACTGGCGCTCGAGGCCAAAGGCGACGGTCTTTTTGGTGCCGCGCTGCTGGTGCCGCAGAGCGATCCGGCGGCCACGCTGGTGCAATATTACCTGATTGCTCAAGGATCTGCTGGCCGTACGCTGGTGTTCGCCCACCCGGCCGAGCCGCATACGCTGCAGCTCGACGCCGCGCCCCAGCAAGACGAAGATCAACTTGTGGTGCATGGGCCCGTCGACCGCGCCGCTCACCACGAACCACTTGAGATCTTGGCGCAAATTAACAAGCGGTTTAGCAAGCCGATGCTGTTTTACCGTCCGCGCGGCTCGGGCTCGTACCGCTCGCTGCCGATGCTGCCGATGGGGCCCGAGCAGTTTCGCGCCGTCATCCCCGCCCGCGAAGTTGTGACACCGGGTTTGGCGTACTACATCGCGGTATCCGACGAAAAAGGCATTGCCCGCAACGGCTTTGCCTCGCCGCGCTCGCCGCAAACCGTGACCGTGCTGCAGGCGCAGATCCTGAGCGAAGACGAAAACCGCAACCGCATCGGCCTGCGCTACGGCTTTACCGACCACGGCCTCAAAGACGACAGCTACCACAACGGCGAAATGAGCCTCGAGCGGCTGTTTTTCGGCTTCTTAATCGCGCGGTTATCTGCCTCGGGCTACTTTGGCCACAGCCAGCGCAATGCCACTATCAAGGTAGACAACAAAGACTCCGTTGAACTGCAGATGCAGACCATGCGCTACTACATGGGCCGCGCCGGCCTCGACTTCCATATCGGCGATTATATGTCGCTTTCGGGTGATTTCGCCATGTCGTCGTACCACGGCGGCTCGGGCGCGGGCTACCGGGCGGTGGTGCACATCGGCGACGAGCGCGTGGCCAGCATCGACCTAGGCATCGAACAACACTGGGATGTCGACGCTGGCGACCGGGTGTACGACGTGCGCCGCGGCTCCCTCATCGTGCCCCTGGGCGACAGCTGGCGCCTCTCGGCCACGGCAGCGCAAGAGCGGGTCTTAACCGATGCACCCAAGGCCATTCGCTTGGTCCTCGGCCTCGAAGTCGACCTGGGCAGCCATGTCGAGCTCCAGGCCACCGGCGGCGCGGCAGGCCGGCGCGACCAACTCGGTGCCAGCAGCGGCGGCGGCGCCATGTTCAAGTTCTAGCTGCGCTCCACCTCGCGCGGTCAAACGAGCCTTGCGCAGCCTTTATGCAGCAATTGCGCTTGAAAAACCCGCGCCGTTCCGGCAGACTCCCGCGATTGCGCGGCCTGGGCATGGCGCTCAGTTTGCGCGAAACTCGAAAGTCGGAGTAGCCAACCTCCTGATTTTCTGCCCGCATTTGAACCTGCCCTGCCCTGCGCCGCCGGCCTGACCGGTGTACGCCGCTCAGCGCGCCCCGCGCGAATCCCCGCGCACAGCGAGAACCAGAACTGCATGGCCGCACCGACTCCGCCCCCGAACGCTCAAGACAATGCCCGCAACCGCGAACCTCGCGTGAATCATCGTATTCGCGTGCCCGAGGTTCGGCTGGTCGGCGTCGAAGGTGAGCAGCTGGGCATTGTCAGCATCGAAGACGCTATGCGGATGGCGCAGGACCTGTCTATCGACTTGGTCGAGGTCGCGGCCACCGCCCGTCCGCCCGTCTGCAAGCTGATGGACTACGGCAAGTTCAAGTATACACAGAAGAAAAAGGCCGGAGAGCAGAAGCGCTCGTCGACCCACGTCGAGGTTAAAGAAGTCAAGCTGCGGCCGAAGACCGACGAGCACGACTTCCACACCAAGATCAACCAGGCGCGGCGCTTCTTGACCGACGGCGATCGCGTCAAGATGACGATCATGTTCCGTGGCCGCGAGATGGCCTACGCCAAGGCGCAGCAAGAGCGCCTGATGGAGATCGCCACGATTCTCGCCGATATCGCTGCTGTCGACGTCCTGCCCAAGGTCGAAGGCCGCAACATGTCGATGATGCTGAACCCCAAGCGTGGCGGCATTGCCCAGCCTGCGGCACCCAAGCCCGCTGAAGCCGCGCCTGCGGCCCCGGTGGCCCCGCCCGCTCCTGTCGCGCCTCCGGCCCCCACCGGCCCGTCGGTGCAGACCCGCGGCTCGAGCAGCCGTCCCACGTAACTAGTTTGGCAGTCCGCCGGAATACGGCTGGCTGCCTCCCCAAGGGTCTGCTACACCAAGCTAGGCACGCAGCCCATTCGTTGTTGATTTTATTCTTGATTTCTGTTGAACTGAGTACGGAACCAGACCGTCTACGGAGTACGTCATGCCCAAGAACAAGCAAAAGACCCGCCGCGCCACGGCCAAGCGGTTCAAGGTGACCGGCAGCGGCCGGATCAAGTGCGGCCACACCGGCAAGCGCCACCTGCTGGTCCACAAGACCACCAAGCGCAAGCGCCACCTGCGCAACATGAACGAGGCCCCGTCGACGCTACAGGCGTTCGTGCGCGGCATGATTCCCTACGCGTAGGGATTTGGCCCCTGTGGCAGCGGTAAGCTCTGGGCTGCGCGCCCGGGTCCCTTTGGGAAAAAAACCGCACCGCCGCGAAGAAATTTCGTTTTCAGGGCTTGTGGGGTAGTGACATTCCACAAAACCTGATTATCCTACGCCTACCTGGACGCAGCCGGCACTTCGCCAGTTGTTCCAGAGGTTTCGGCGAGTATCAAGAGTTTGTCTGATTTTCCCAGAGTAATCCTGGGATGTTCTGAGGTTGTCGCGCAAGCAACGGTTCGCTGTAGGGAATTCCGCAGTGGTCTTCCAGCAGCAAACGGCGTTCCAACCGGGAGAGAGCTATGCCTCGTTCTAAGGGTGGATTTAAAACCCATCGGCGTCACAAAAAGATTCTGAAGATGGCTAAGGGCATGCGGGCAGCGCGGTCGCGTCTGTTTCGTACCGCCCGCGAGCAGGTGTACCGCGGTCTGAAAATCGCTTTCGTCGAGCGTCGCCGCAAGAAGCGCGAATTTCGGGCCCTGTGGATCACCCGTATCAATGCCGCCGTCCGCAGTCTGGGCAGCAAGTACTCGGTGTTCATCAACTGGTTGGGCAAGTCGGGCGTCGGGCTCGATCGCAAGGCGTTGGCCGATCTCGCCCTGAACGATTTCGAGGCCTTCAAGACCGTATTTCAGCAGGTTCGCACAGCTGCCGGCGCGTAAGCACCAGTAACTGGGCAATGGCAATGGCGATTAGAACGCCCCGCGCGCGAGCGCAAAACTCAACTCGGGCGTCGTTACATGCGTCGCAAGACGCTTTCTGGAGCAAGCAATGACCAAGGCAGATATCATCGAAGCGGTGTACGACAAGCTCGGCGGATTCAGCAAGCGCGAAGCGGCTGACCTGGTCGAGATGGTTTTCGAGGTCCTGAAGGAAACCCTCGCCAAGCAAGAGAAAGTCAAGATCTCGGGCTTCGGCAACTTCGTGGTTCGCGAGAAGAAGTCGCGCATGGGTCGCAATCCGCAGACCCGTCAGCCGATCGAGATCTCGGCGCGCCGCGTCCTGACCTTCAAGCCCTCGCAGGTCCTGAAGAGCCAGTTGAACAACGGCTAGTCGCTGCAGAACACGTGCTGAGGCAGGCCGGGCATCGCCGCTCGACCTGCCTCAGTCGTTTTTGCCACCAACCCACTGGCGAGTGCACGGCGACTGCCCACAGACGCTTGCTTTGCGCGGGGGTTCTGCGCATCCTTGCCTCGCTAGCGCCCATGCAGGCGCGGTCTGACGCCCCTCAGTGAGGACTCCGTGGCCGAGAAGTCCGCTATATCGTTGGATACTTCGCCTAGCGCTGTACAGCCGGCGGTGCCGCTACAGCAGTGGCCCGACAAGAAGCTGCTGCGAATTGGCGAGTTGGCTGACCTGTTAGGCGTGCAGACGCATGTGCTGCGGTTTTGGCTGCAGCAGTTTCGCGGGATACGGGCAGAACGCAGTGATTCTGGCCGGTTGCTGTTTAGCCGGCCCGCTGCGGAGCGTTTGCTCAAGGTGCGGCAATTGCTGTACGAGCAGGGCTACACGATCGCGGGCGCCAAGCGGGCGCTGGCCGAGGCCGCCACGCAAGCCCCTGCGGCAACGGCAGCGACCGAGGTCATGCCTGCGGTCGCGACAGGCGTACCTGCGGCAGTACTGGCCGAAACGATGGCACGGCTCGACGAAAGTAGCTTGGTCCTCGACCGCTTGCAGGCTGAGAACCGCGCCCTTGCCGCGCGACTGCACGCCGCCGAAGCCGCCAACCTGGCTGCCCAGGCCGAGCTAGTGGCGGTGCGCGGCCGCTTTGCCAACGAGTGGGAGGACCTGGCCTCGCAACTCGGTGATCTGTCGGCTGATATTCGCGGCTGATCAATGCCCGCCCCCGCTGCCGCATACCGCGCGGCACGCCAATTACTCGATGCTGACCGGTGCCCTGCGGCGCCTCGATCAGCCCGGCAGGACCATGGAAGAACGCGAAATTCAAAACCATCCGGCGAATGAACCTAGCGCGACGACACTGCGCGCCGATGCCGAGCGCGAGGCCCGCGCCGAAGAGATCGCCAGCCACTTGCTGATCGAGCGCTGGCTGAGCAAGCGCGTGTACCGCGACCTGCTGCTCGACGACGAGCTCCGGGCGGCGGTGCAGCGGCGGGTCGGCATGGTGGGCCTCGAGCTCGTCGAAAGTTTTACTTCGGATTACTTTGCCTTACGGCTGAAGCGCGCCGTCGAGGGCGACATCAGCTTTGACTGGGCCACCAATACGCGCTGGTCGCGGGGCGTGGTCGCGCTCTTGGTGGTACTGTGGGCCAAGCTGATTTTGCCGCGGCGCCTAGAGCCCGACACGCCGGCGAGCGCAGAGCCCAAGCCCGAGCCGATTGCGCCGCCTACAGTGACCCGCGATCAACTCTACGCTGAATTCGGGCGCAAATTTGGCAAGACGGCGTTTGCGCGCTACTTGGGCCAGCTGAAGTCGGCAGGCTTTGTGTACGAGGACCGCGCCGGCAATTTGCGCGAGGGGCCGTTGCTTGATCTTTTGATCGACGGCGTACAAATGTCGCAAAAGCTTCGCGATTCGGTGCTGTGGGACCTGCTCGACAAGGGCCTTGGCGCCGTGGCCGAGGGCGGCGAAGACAGCAGCAGCGACGACGACGACTTTGAAGGGTAGACGCGCAGTTCGCTACCCAGACCGCACCAGGACTGCCTATGTTCACGTTTAAAGTGCTAGAAATGATGAACTGGGACTTTTGGGCCCATGTTCGCTTGCCGATGGACGAGCAGGTGGTGCTGATTGCTGGGCCCAATGGCTCGGGCAAGACCACACTGCTCGATGCGGCGCGGGTGCTGCTGGGGGCCCGCAAGCTCTCGACCTCGCGCAAAATGCCCCAGTACTTGCGCGAAGATACGGGCGTGGCCATCATCAAGGCGGTGGTGACGAATCCGCTGAAGCGCGGCACGGGCAAGCGACCGTTTTCGTCGCGCGGGGTGTTTGACGACGAAGCGACGATTGCCGTTATTCTTGAGCGAAAACAAGGACAATGGCAGCGACGCTACCACATTTTGCCCGGCGATGCCTCGATCGAGACGCTGAAGGCTGCGCCGCACGGCATGGGGCCTGAAGAGTACGCCCGCGCGCTCGAAGAGGCGCAAGTCCCTAGAACGCTGCTAAAAATCTTGGCGCTTGAGCAAGGCGAGACCCACAAGCTGGCCTCGCGCACGCCCGAGCAGTTGCTCGAGTACGTGCTGGAATTGCAGGGTGACAAGCAAGTCCTTGATCGCTATGGCGATGCCCGCTCCGAGTACCTAGCCGGCCAGCGCGACCTCGAAGAATTTGAGCGGCGGCTGCAGACCCAGGCCCTGCATGTCGATGTGCTGCGCCGCGATGCCGAGCAGTACCGCGAGCTGCAAGAACTGCTGACAAGTGAAACGGAAATTCGCGATGTGCGCATTCCGGCGTCGCGGCTAAAGGGCCTGACGCTCGAGCTCGAGGACCTGCGCGCCGATGTCGGCCGGGCCGAGAGTGTGGTGCGCACGGCCGAGGCGACCCTGTCAGGTTTTTCGGGCGAGAATACGGGGTTGCGCGACGAGGTCACGGCGCTGCAGCGCGGCATTGGCGATAAGCGCGCCCAGTACGACCTGCTCATGAAAGAGAAGGAGCGGCTCGACGGCAACTACCGAGATCTGAAGCGTTTTGAGACGGAGCTTGCGGAGTTGCGCACCGCTGGCGGCCTGCTTACCGCCGACGAAGCCGAGAAGTTGCGGCAAGAGCGCAGCCGATTGGTGGCCGGCGAGGCCCAGGCCCGGCAAGAAATGGCCAAGGTTTTGGAGCAGATCAGTGACCTGCGCGCCGAACTCTCGACCATGGACTCGGGTAGCTCGCGGCGACCGCCGCCCGAAGCTACGGCGCACGTGCTGCGCGAGCTGCGGCGCGAAGGCATTGAAGGTACGCTAGTTTCGGATGTAATCGAGATCATGGAGCCGCGCTGGCAGGTGGCGGTCGAGTCGGTACTGGGCTCGGCGCGCTTTACCATCCTGGTCGACCCCGAGCACGAGCTGACGGGGCGCAAGATCGGTCAGCGCCTGAAGTATCGCAACTATATCACAGCGTTTGAACCGGCACGTCGCCATGCCAGCCGGCCCGGATCGGCGCTGTCGGTGGTGCAGATTGCCGACAACCGCCTGCCCGAGCACATTGTGTCGCAGCTGGGCTCGGTGCAGCTGGTCGAGTCGGTCGATGATGGCCACAAGCTGGGGCGGCAAACCAGCATTACTCCCGATGGTTACCGCCAAGATACCCGCGGCGGCATCTTTGTGGGCGTGCACGAGCTGTATTGCGGCTCGACGGCGGGTGGGCATCGCAAGACGCAGATTGAGAATGAACTTGGGCGGTTGCGGCAGATGCGCGACAGTGTCGAGGCCACTTTGGCGCCCACCTCGCGGCGCGTGGGGCAGATCGACGAGATGCTGGTGGCCGAAAAGGTCAAGGATCGCTTGATGGTACGCATCGGCGATGCCACTACCCTGCCCGAGCGGGTGGTCGAACTGGGCGAGCAACGCCGCGCCACGACCGACCGGCTGATGGGGCTGCTGACCGAGATCGACGCGAGCAATGTGCAAGTAGTTGATCGCGAACGGCGTATCTCTCAGCTAGAATATAGACACCGCGAGGCGATCATCGAGCGCGACCGGGCCCGCACGCAGCATACCTCGGCGCAGGCCAAGCTCGGTCGGCTGGCGAGCGAGCGCGAAGACTTGGCGCAACAGGTGCCGCCCGATCTGCAAACCCCTGCCGCGCAAGAGCTTTTGGAGCCAGAGCTGCAGCTGATCGAGCGTTTGAACATGGTGCGCGGGCGTGTCCAGAAGTTCGACGGCAACCGGGATGCGCGGGCCGTGCAGATCTTTGACCGCGCCGGCGCCGAGCTGGCCGAGCACACCCGGGCGATGGCGACCCACCGCGGTCGTTTGGGCAAGGGTGCCGAGGAGTTGCAGCTGGCGCGCCAAGCCTACAAACGCGTCGTGCAAGAGACGATTCGCCGTTACCGCAATAATGTCATGCGCCTCGGCGAGCTATGCCGCGTCGATGTGCAGGTCAAAGTGCCGGGCTCCGAAGTGCTGCGCGAAGAGAGCGACGAGCTGCTGGCCAAGGCCGGGCTCGAAGTGCGCATCGGTTTTGACGGCAAAAAGCCAGTGGCGGTCGACGATCCCAAGCTGTCGGGCGGCCAGTCGGTGGTGGCATCGCTGATTCTGCTGATGGCGCTGACAATGGAAGAAGGCGGCGACGCGAGCGGTTTCTTTATTCTCGACGAGCCCTTTGCCCACCTTTCGGTCGAGCGTATCGACGAAGTGGCGCGCTTCTTGGGCGTGACGCGGGCGCAGTTCATCATCACCACGCCCACCACGCACAACTTGCTGGTCTACAACCCCGCGCGACTGACGCTGAATCTGCGCAAGAAGGTGGCGGGCGAGCGGCATGCTCCGGTGCCGACTTTCTTGCGGCGTTAGTCGGGGCCCAAGCAGGCTCGCCGAGGCGTCTGGCTGCCTCTAGGTGGGCCGATTTGCGGGCGTGGGGCGCCAGGACCGGATGGCGACTCTGCGCGCGGCCCGCTAGCCCTTGCTGACCTGAGCTACCGCGGGATGGTGCCCTTCTTCGTCGCCGCACTCAGGGCACTGCCTGCCGTTGTTGCTGTTGCGGCATTTACAGCAGTACTCCTCGCCACACTCGCTGCAGCGGAAGATCTCGAAGTACGAGCTGGACCAGCCGATGTCGCTGGCGTCGGCTCCGCAGTGGGGGCAGGCAGGTACGTAGTTGCTCATTGGAAGCTCCACAGCGCGGCCCTGCAGTTGAGCTATGGACTCGCAGTCGCATTCGTGACCTTTTCTACCCAGTTGCCGACTAGCGCGCCCACACCAGTGGCTAAGCGGGCTACGGCACCCCTGCTGCCCCACTTGTAGCCGGCGCGGTCGCCTTTGCGGCAGGAACCAGCGCCGCCAGCAGTCGGTCCAGCGCAATCGCCGCCGCCCCAGTCGCATCCGTGCCCACCGCCGTTAGCCGCCCCGCCCAAAGCAGTTCGCCCGTTTCGACCTGCTGCAACTTGGCCTCTAGCACAAGCTGCGTGGCCGCAGCCGCCTTGACGCTGCCCCGCTCGCGCTCAGCCGCAGCCTGCAGCGCCTGCTCAGTCGCCTTGGGCAACGTGGCCCCAGCTGTAGCCAACGCCATGTATTGCTTGTACAGACTGGCCCACCGCGCGTGTGCTTCTACCGCCGCACCGGCCCTCTGCCCGCCGGCCGATTCGTCGTAGCGCCCGCCGCTGCCCTCATAGGCCTCTTTCGCCTCCAGGAAGCGCTGCGCATAACCACCGCCGCGCGTCCGCAGCTGCTTGGCGTACTCCTCTTGCTGGTCCCGAAACGCCTTGAGCTGCTCACCGTAGGCTGCAACTTCTTTCGCGCCCACCACAAATGCCCACTCCACAGTGCGCTGAACCTGGGCAACGTCGCGCACTTCAAGCTGAAGCAACAGGTTAGCGGCTGACACTTTGGCCAGCGTGGCCATCTGATCGATACCGCCACTCCACTGCGTCGTTTCTTTTACAGCGCCCTTTGTTTCAGCTCGTTCTCGGCGCACCTCAAGCCGCTGCAGCGTGCGCGGGTCCAAGAAGTACGCCGCCCCGCGCCGCAGCGCCGCAACGCTCCATTCCCGCTCAAACACCTTGCGCACCGCGTCGGGCATCGCAGCCAGTGTCGCCATCGCCACCGCCTGGTTGCGCAGGTCGGGCAGCGCCTTGGGCGCAATCGCTTCCAGTTGCGTCGAGTCGTCGGCCTTGGCATCCCAGCGGCCAGCGGGCGGCTCCGGAACCTTGCGCAGCGACTCAGGCGGCGGCGGGATCTGCGGCGCGGTCTCGGTAAACTGCCACGAGGCGCCGCAACCGGTCGCAAGCATGACGGCCGCAAGGGGAACCAGCCAGAGTTTGGCAACGTGTTTCAAATTCATGGCTAGCGTCCCCCTTTCTTAGGTGCTGGCGTCATCGCCCCGTACATGTCTGCAATCGCTGCGTTTAGTGCTGCCTCAACTGTCAGACCC